>JAXLTU010000002.1:0-222727 GCA_046329885.1 Bacteroidales bacterium | reverse complement strand
GGTGCTGGTGGTACGGCTATTTCATTCTGCGACATTGATGAGAAAGGTAATCTCAGGAGTATTGAAAAACTGATCTCGAAAAATATAAAGGTTGTTGAAAATCATCCTTACGCGCTCGAGGTGCCGGATGACAAGAAGATTGCCGAATCGAGACAGGTATTGTCGACAAGGCTGAGATCACGCTCACCGCACAGGCTTTTTAGCAGCAGGGGCGGGAGAAGATAAAATACTGACCTTATGAATGCAAACCCGGATGAACTGTCATGCCGGGTTTTTCTTTTTGGTATGGCCCTGATTAATAATTCTCTTTTATCACTTTGCGAATTTGCAGTTGATTTGATGTAACCGACATTTTTATTAATAATTTTACTTGTTAACTAAAATTATCATGAAATACAGTCTGCTATGTTCATTAATCGCTTTGTCACTCCTGGCAGCATGCACGGGTAAGGGCGAAGATAAAAAGGAAGGCACCCCCGGGGCTTCAGTGTTCAATCCTGAAGGGAAGAAGGTGTTAGTATATACAACTGCCGACAGCACAGAATTACGTCTGTCTGTTACCGATACAGTTAATTTCATTCAGTCGGAACCTACTTCGGAAGGTAAGATTTACCTTTTCCTGAATCCTGCAAAGACTTTTCAGTCTGTGGTAGGAATAGGGGGAGCGCTGACTGATGCTGCCGCTGAAACTATGTACAAGCTTCCTGCTGAGAAACAGGAAGAGGTGATAAAGGCGTATTACAGTTCAACCGGGGGTATTGGATACTCCCTGGCCAGAACTAACATAAACAGCTGTGATTTCTCAAGCGATAGTTATACATATATTGACGAGGGTGATAAAGATCTGAAATCATTTAATGTTGACCATGACAGGAAGTTCAAGTTGCCGCTCATAAAGAGAGCCTTTGCCGCGACTGGTAACAAGCTTACCCTTTTCGCCAGTCCATGGAGTCCGCCGGCATTCATGAAAAGTAATAACAACATGCTGCATGGAGGAAAGCTTCTTCCAGAATATTTTGATTCATGGGCCAAGTATTATACAAAATTTATAAAAAGCTATCGCGATGAAGGTGTTCCTGTTTGGGCCATTACCATTCAGAATGAACCGATGGCGACCCAGACCTGGGAATCCTGCATCTACTATGCCGAAGATGAAAGAGATTTCCTTAAGAATCATCTCGGCCCAGTAATGGAGAAGGAAGGTCTGAACGACGTTAAAATAATAGTATGGGATCATAACCGCGACCTTATCATTCAGAGAGCACAGGCAATCTTCGACGACCCAGATGCATCAAAATATGCCTGGGGAATCGGATTCCACTGGTATGAAGACTGGTCGGGAGGAACCCAGATGTATGATAATGTTGATCTGGTAAGCAAGTTATGGCCTGACAAGAAAATCCTGTTCACCGAAGGTACACCGGCAAGCTTTGATCCTTCTCTTTATAAAAGCTGGAGACTGGGTGAGGCATATGGGAAGTCGATGATCAATGATTTCAATAGCGGGGCGGTTGGCTGGACTGACTGGAACATACTGCTGGACGAGACTGGGGGGCCAAATCACGTTGGTAATTTCTGCTTTGCCCCCGTTCATGCAGATACCCGTACAGGACAACTTATCTATACTAACTCGTTTTATTATATCGGACACTTCTCGAAGTTTGTAAAACCTGGCGCAAAAAGGATTCTTGTCTCTCCGAGCAGAAGCATACTCATGGCAACAGCCTTTATAAATCCCGATGGGAGTATAGTGGCGATTGTGATGAATAATTCCGGTAAAAGTGTAAAGTATAACCTCGCGGTAGGCAATTATAACGCCGCGCTCGAAACACTTCCACATTCAATCCAGACACTCGTGTTTGGTAATTAGGTCATGAGCAGGTTCATATTTAGCCTGTTGGCGCTACTGGTTATTCTTCTTTTTCAAGCGTGTAATAGTGAGGTTGAAGAGAAGGAGTACCCGGCGGAGGTACTCTCGCGCATAGATTCAGTTGAAAAGAATCTCGCGGGGTGGGTTGTCGTTAAAGACGAGAGCAGGTGGACCCTTCAACAACGGATGCACGACTACAGGATCAAAGGCCTTTGCATTGCTGTTATCCGCGATTACAAGATAGAATGGATTAAAGGATACGGTCTTGCAGATTCCGCGGAAAACCGTCCTGTTGATCTTAATACTCTTTTCCAGGCGGCGTCGATTAGCAAGACAATCAACAGCATGGGAATTATGCGTCTGGTTCAGGAAGGCAGGCTTGATCTGGATGCCGATATAAATAAATACCTCCGGACCTGGAAATCACCATTCGATACAATCACCACTGCGCAGTTGCTTAGTCACACTGCCGGCCTTTCGCAGCATGGATTTCCCGGGTATCTGAGGGGAGTCAGCCTGCCCGACATAACACAAATACTAAATGGTGAACCTCCCGCCGATACAAAGGCCGTCGTGCCTTTGGCCAGGCCCGGGCAAAGAGTTATTTACTCTGGTGGTGGAGTCACTATTTCGCAGCTTTTGCTAACAGATATAACAGGACAACCATACGACCGGTGGATGAAACGCGAAGTACTTGATCCGCTTGGCATGAAGTCGAGCTTTTACACCCAGCCACCCCCGGCTTCCTCTTTTAAGAATCTTGCTACAGGATATAAACCAGATGGCAGCGAGGTGCCCGGTAAGTATCATGTATATCCCGAGCTGGCTGCTGCCGGGTTATGGACCAACCCTGGTGATCTTGCCCGTTATATTATCGAAACCCAGCTTTGCTATAATGGCAAGTCAGAAAAAGTCATTTCGACAGAATTGATGAAGAAAAGACTGACCCCGGTTATTGATAACGCGGCTCTTGGTGTTTTTATCGTGAAAAGGGGTTCTGGCACCTGGTTTCTCCACGATGGGGGCAACGAAGGATTCACATGCATGGCCATTGGCAGCCTCGATTCCGGAGATGGTGCCGTCATAATGACCAACTCCGATAATGGCTCCATCATGGATGAGGTAATTAACTCGGTAGCTACAGTTTACGCGTGGAAAGATTATTATGTACCTCAGGAAAGAACACCAGTCAGTATCAGTAGCGAGAAGCTCCTGAAATTCATTGGTGAATATGACCTTGGGGGTGGCAGCGCTGAAATAAAGCAGGGAGACGATGGACTTATCCTCGATGTCTATGGAATGGGTTGGAAAATGTTCTTCACATCCGATTCTACTTTTTTCGTGAAGGAATATAACTCTGACCTTAAATTTGGTTTTAGAAAAGATGGTTCCGTTAGTTCTATAATAATGAACGGGATGATATTCAGAAAATTCAAATAAAAACTTCGATTATGATTTTATCTGTTTGTGGTCTTAAATGCGATGAATGTGAATTCTTCGGGAAAACATGTGACGGATGTGTTAAGGTGAAGGGCTCGACTTTCTGGGCAAAGGAAATGATGCCAAACAAGGTTTGCCCTTTATTCGACTGTGCTGTTAACAAAAAGGGATTCAGGAATTGCGGAGATTGCAGCGAACTTCCCTGCGAGTTGTTCCGTAATATGAAAGATCCCAATTCGACCGATGAGGAACACCAGAGAATGCTGGGAGTGAGAACAGCACTCCTCAGGAATCAGAACTGACAGCACCCACAACCTGAGTTCTTAATAACTCCAGTAGGAAGGTCCTGATTTTATGAAATATACCGGGATCCCGGTTATGAATCCCTTTAACCAGGTGGCCGCGTATTCCATGCCAGCTTCTTCAGATGGTATGTGCCCCAGGAAAATAATTGCTTTTTTCCTTCCTTGTTGAATGGCATCCCTGACATATTCATAAGTTTCCCACTGTGGTACCTCACCTGCTATTACAACGTCTGTATCTTCCTTTCGCAACAGGCTGAAATGAGTCCCGCTTCCAGGTGCGCCCGCGGCAACCCTGATGTTGCTGACCTGCAGAAGAGGATCCCCTACAACATTGAAAGTGTTTTCTGGAAAGAGAATTTTAAGGTAGGCGATCAACTCTCTCAGCGTGGTTGAAGGAATAACAAAATGATCTTCTTCTCCATTAACTTTATAAGGCTCCCATCCGAATTTTTTTGCCATCCCGGTGCTTATCCCGTCAGGCTTCATCATATGTATATAATCGTGAAACCTCCATATTATTAACTTGTTGTTAGCGATAAATTTCTTCTTGGCTTCAAATACCTGGTCGCCAGTGAACTGTATCGTCTTGTCCTCGTGATTGTAAAAAAGCGGTTCGTGGGCGATTATAAGATTACATTTCAGTTCTACTGCCTTCTGTAATACATCCATGGTCGCGAACATGCAGGTGACTATTCCCGTGACCTTGTCGGATGGGTTGCCGGTTTTGAATACGTCAACAGTATTTTTTAATGCTGGGTTGCCTGTTTTTTCAATGATACTGTTAATTATTGATGATGCTTTCTCCTGCCCCAGGACAGGCTTCATCAATGATGTTAACATCAAAAAAGCGATTAAAATGAAAATTGGTTTCATATTGTTATTTTTTATCATTCTTTCCCGGTTTGTCAGTTGGAGAGATCAGCCATTGCAAGGCATTTATTACAAGTTTATCCTGGATGGTATTCCTGAAAGTGAAGGATAATTCCCTGTTCGTTTTGTTATCGTAATCAATATCGTTATGACCCATGTTTATGTAGATCATACGGTAATTCCTGTTTGTCCAAACAACCGGGTAGTATCCTTCATGCCAAATCTCGTGTAATTTCGGTCCGGTTCCAAGCGGATAACTCGATGTATCGATCGAACAAAGGATCTCGATATTTTTATTCTGAGTAAGATCCTTTTCCCACCTGTACCATTCATTCGGGGAAGCTGTGAACCTTGCAGGAATATCTTTCAATGCCGGGTGTTCCTTGTTTTCAACTTTAAGTATTGCCGGGGTGGGTCTCCAGGTGTTACTCACGTATTGACCAGAACCGAGGAAGTCAAGATGGTACCAGTCCCAGTTTTGGGGGAAGTCGGACGGTGTAAGAGCGAAAGCCGCGAAGTGGAACCCTATCCATGCACCTCCTTCATCCATGTATTTCCTGAATGCTTCCCTGTCAGATGCATCCTCGGGTCTGGTGTCGAAGAAAACTATTATGTCCGGTTTACCGGGTTTACAGGATTTTAACCGGCTCCAGTTATTAGTCGTGTCAAAAGACAAATCCAGGCTGTCGGATATCTTCTTAAACCACGAGGAAGCCTCCTTAACAAAACTGACATGTGCAGCATCATTCTTGCCGGTATAGAAAGCCAGAACCTCGTGCTTCTTCACCACGCCGGGACTACAGGAAAAGTTCAATTGACTGATCGTCAGGATTGTCAGAAAGGACAAGGCTACCGAAATTGCTGATCCGAAATGCTTCATCGTGTTAACTTGTTCATTAATGATAAAGTTAGAATTTATTCGTTTGAAATTTCATCGTTATTAAAACGGCGGTACAAAATCTGGTTTTACTCTTTCCCGCGATGGCGCGTGGCAAGGTATTCTCCTGCCACCCGGAAAGAATAGCAGCAATACATTTCATCATGTTTTCTAATCTAAATTGTGTATTGGCATTTTCTTATATTTGATTTGAAAACAACTGACGCCATGAGACATTATTTAAGATTTTCCTTTTTTATTATCCTCCTGGTTGATACACTGTTGCTTGGGGCGAAACAACCGGATGATCCTTGCAGCAAACTGTTCAGCAAATACAATAATACGGTTCTTGGACCAAATGTTTTCGTGTTTGATCCCGGAATGAACATGAAGGAGGTCCAGGTTGTACTTGATACATTGTACAAGAGGCAGGTAGCCCCGGCAAGCGAGTTTAACAATAACCGGTATTCTGTTTTCTTCAAACCGGGCAGGTATGATCTGGATGTTAAGGTGGGTTATTACATGCAGGTAGCTGGTCTGGGCAGTGTACCAGGGGATGTAATTATTTCCGGGGATGTGAGGTCGCTGACAACTCATCACGGGAATGTTCTGTGTAATTTCTGGCGATCTGTCGAGAACCTGACCATTATACCGCGGTCGGGCACATGCACCTGGGGAGTATCTCAGGCATCGCCAATGAGGAGGGTGCACATCAAAGGTAATTTGAATCTTTTTGACAAGGGATACGCCAGTGGCGGGTTCCTTGCTGATTCAAAGGTTGATGGAGTTGTATCTTCAGGTCCGCAACAACAATGGTTCACTCGTAACACCGAGATGAGCAAATGGGATGGAGGAGTGTGGAATATGATGTTCATGGGAGTTTCAGTCACACCCGATGGTGAATGGCCGGACAAGCCTTATACGAAGATACAATCTGTCCCTGTCGTGAGGGAGAAACCATTCGTTGTTGCAGGTAAAAATGGTTACTCGGTATTTATACCTGAGCTGAAAAAGGATGCAGCAGGGATATCATGGAAGAATGGTTTTGGTGCAGGTAAAATTATCCCGTTGAAAGAATTCTATATCACCTCACCCGCGAAGGATAACGCGGCCACGATGAATGCTGCACTCTCGAAAGGCAAACATCTTTTTGTGACACCAGGCAGGTATAATCTTGAAGCCAGCCTGAAAGTAAACAGGGCAGGTACAGTTATCCTCGGTTACGGTATGGCATCACTCATGCCGGTTAATGGCACACCGGCCATTGAAATTGCAGATATCAACGGGGTTATTGTAGCGGGTCTGACCGTTGACGCTGGTCCCGCCACTTCTCCTTGTCTCTTTTCAATTGGAGATGGGCGGTCAGCTTTATCACATGCTGCAGACCCGGTTTTCCTCTCGGATATTTTCTTCAGGGTCGGGGGGCCGGCACAGGGTTCAGCGGTATCGTGCCTTAAAGTAAACAGTAATGATGTCGTAATTGACCATGTCTGGCTCTGGAGGGCTGACCATGGTAACGGTGTGGGATGGAACAGGAACAGGTGTGCCAACGGTCTGGTCGTTAATGGCGATAACGTGACAATCTACGGTCTTTTTAACGAACATTTCCAGGAATACCAGACGCTTTGGAACGGTAACAATGGGAAAGTCTATTTTTACCAGAGCGAGATGCCCTATGATCCTCCTGCTGTCGACGCCTGGAAACATGGTTCTGCTTATGGCTACGCTTCCTACAAAGTGTCGGATAATGTCGAGTCGCATGAAGCCTGGGGGATGGGTATATATAACGTGTTCTACGATGCCCCCGTTATTGTCGACAACGCTATCGAGACACCTGCTTCAATAGAGGAAAAGATTCATCACAAAATCATTTTCTGGTTAAACGGTAATAAAGAAAGCGTCGTGAGAAGTATCATTAACGGCAAGGGAGGTGAAGTGAATGTAAATAACAGGAGATCTGTTATGAAATAGACCCCAACAATAATTATAAAAGGGTGTCCGCCTGGACACCCTTTGTTTTTTACAGTAATTTCAATATTTCAGACCCGTGGCCCCGCCAACCACCGGTACAGTTATCGTGGTACCGTTGAGGTCGACAGTTAATTTTGTTCCAGGATCGGGCCAGAGAGTGAACTCCCTGTCTGTTGAGAAGATCATCAGGCCGATCTGTTTTCCGGCGGGAATAATCTGATCGTCTGGTTCCAGGTCGAAAGTCATCTCGTAAAATCTTCCGGGGACAAGCGGCTCACCTTTACTCAATGACTTGTAGTTCTGCAGGTCAGCCCAACCTCTTGTTATAATATTATCCGTTATTTTCGCATCGCGTGCATTATTCCAGGGCATCTCTATCAACCATACTGAAAGGTTTACTGCCGGTTTACTGCTCGCGGCTTTTATCTTGATTGTTGTCACTCCTGAAAGATGAACAGGTTCCTTGAGAACGGGCGTCAGGTACAATAACCTGTGCTCTGTCCATTCAGCCTGAGCGAGTAAGCTCCCACTGAAAGAGTAGTTATCTGTCAGAGTCTCTGTACCCTGAGGTGCTGGTTGCGAAAGAACAAGAGATCCTGTTTTTGGTGCGCCGGAGCCAAGATAGAAAGTAACATTCGAAGCGTCGGGGTTAGGATAGTCCTTGTATGGAGTTGGTTTCTGCCTGTCATCATTTTCCCTGACAATCCACGCTTTGGGGTCATTCTCCACGCCATTCTCGATCCCGTAAAGATATCTTGTGAACCACCTGTTCATCATCCTGAACGGGGGTTCGCCACCATGGCCACCCTGGTGATAATAGATCTGTAAAGGAACACCTTTCTCCTTGAGAGCTTTGATAAACCTGTAGCTGTGACTTGGAACAACATTCCAGTCATTGAACCCGTGAGCCATAAGAACTGCCGCCTTGAATGGTTTCATATAAGTCATCAGGTCGCGCTTTGCCCAGAAATCGTTGTAATCGCCCGTTACCCTGTCCTGGCCTTCCGCCATCTCCTTGTCCCGTACAACCGAGTTGCAGTAATCGCACCTGTCGGGGTTTGAATAGATAAACTCGTAAAGGACATCCACATCCTCACCCAGGTAACCGCCTGGGCTGCGTACCAGCCCGTTAGATCTGTAATAATGGTAATATGAAGTATTCGGGGCAATGGGAATAATCGCTTCCAGACCTTTTACACCAGTTGTGGCCGCCGCAAAAGGTATCGTGCCATTATAAGAGGTTCCTGTCATTCCAACCTTTCCGGTAGTCCAGTAAGCCTTAACTTCTTCATTCCCGTCTGGAGTGGTGTACCCCTTGGCCCTCCCGTTTAGCCAGTCAATCACTGCTTTTGGGGCCAGGCATTCTATCTCGGTACCAACAGTTGGACATCCCTGCGACAAGCCCGTGCCAGGAGCTGAAGAGTGAACAACCACGAAGCCGTACGGTATCCACCTGTACTGCGAAGTTGATATCACCGGCCTCTTGCCAAACCTGACAACAGGTGGCGCTGATTTGTGCCTTGGCTGAACAGTATTAAGCTCCTGTCTTACATCCCAGAAATATTGTTTCTCGTTAGACCCTGTTCCCGCGAAATATGGACTCGATTCATATATTACCGGCAGCTTTATTCCTTCGGTCTCGGTCTGGGCCGGACGTGTAACATCAACGTGCATCCTGTCGCGTTTCCCGTCTCCATCAGAATCGAATTCCGTCTCCACCCACAAATCATGCTTTATCCAATCGGCCTGATTCTCGAACTCAGGTACCTTCTGCACTTCCCCGTCTACCACCACCGGGACGAATATTTTTGTTTTGGCTTTTTCACTGGTTTTGCTTGCATTCCCCGTTTGCGCTGATAGCAATGAGCTACCCAGCCATGATAAGATGAGGATGAGGTAGGAAATTTCCCGTAGCTTTTTCATAATTGAACTGGTTTGGGTTTATACAAAGTAAACATTTTGACGCGTAAATATGCACACTCCACTGCCCCCTGTTTACTAATTAAAGCGGGTTTTAAATTATCTGTTGAAAAAATATGGAGAAATGGCGTTATTGATTATATAAAGCGTGATAATCAGGTGTTATATTTATAAAATTAAATTTTACCACGTTTCCGGATGAAGAAATATTCATTTGACAAGAGCAGGATTAAAGTTTTGCTACTTGAAGGAGTGCACGAAAAAGCAATTAAGTATTTTTCAGAGAATGGTTACAGCAATCTTGAATGTTATAATGAAGCTCTTTCCGGAAGCGATCTGGAGGAAAAAATTCAGTCGGCTCATATAGTTGGTATAAGGAGTCGTACGGAACTTACAGCCGAAGTGCTGAGGAAAGCAACAAAGCTGTTCGCGGTTGGTTGTTTCAGTATAGGAACGAACCAGGTAGATCTGAAGGAAGCAAAGCTGCTTGGCATCCCGGTTTTTAATGCCCCCTTTTCTAACACGAGGTCAGTGGCAGAACTGGTGATTGCCGAGTGTATAATGCTCATGAGAGGGGTTCCTGAGAAGAACGCCCTGGCACACAAGGGAGTATGGATGAAATCGGTGATGAACGCGGTCGAGGTAAGGGGCAAGAGGTTGGGCGTTATCGGGTATGGCCATATTGGAACCCAGGTTTCGATTCTGGCCGAAAGCATGGGAATGGAGATTGTCTATTATGATATCGAGAAGAAGCTGAGTATTGGTAACTCGAAACCCGTGTCTTCACTGGCTGAACTTCTGCAGGTATCTGATGCTGTTACCCTTCATGTTCCTTCGACAGAACTAACTAGGAATATGATATCTCATCAGCAGATAGGCATGATGAAAAAAGGCGCTGTACTGATTAACGCCTCCAGGGGAGATGTTGTTAATTACAATGCTGTCGCGGAGGGGCTCCGTTCCAATCACCTGGCAGGGGTGGCAGCAGATGTCTTCCCGGATGAGCCAGCCTCTAACCGCGACCCTTTCATTTCGGAGTTGCAACCATTCAATAATGCCCTGCTGACTCCCCATATAGGCGGAAGTACACTCGAGGCACAGGCCAATATTGGACTTGAAGTCGCTGAAAAACTTGTTAAATATTCAGACACGGGTTCAACAATAGGGGCTGTGAATTTCGTAGAGATCTCGCTCCAGGCTAATGCTTCCAAACAACGTTTCCTTCATATTCACGCGAACGTGCCAGGAGTCCTCAGGGCAATAAACGATTTCTTCTCATCCAGGGGAATTAATATTTCTGCGGAATACCTCCAGACGGATACTGACATCGGCTACGTGATAATGGAAACAGAAAGTGAACTGGATTTCTCGGTTCTCAACGATCTGAAGAGTATACCACATACCATAAGAGCCAGGCTTGTTTACTGAAAACATCGTTCCCTGGGTAACGTTGGGGCACAGGGCACACTTGCCTGCCGGAGCGTCAACATAGGCAGGGGGCACAGGGCATAGGGCGCAGGGCACGTGGGAAGAAGCACAGGGCACAGGGCACGGGGTACAGAGCACAGAGCACAGAGCACAGAGCACAGTGGAAGAAGCACAGGGCACAGGGCACGGGGTACAGAGCACAGAGCACAGAGCACGGGGGAAGAAGGTGTTCTTCATAGAGCTTTTTACAGCCTTTACAATTTCTACAGCTTTCTTCAAGGGGTTCTGGTTACTCGTTGCTGGGTCCTAGGTGCTCGGTAGATTGTACATGGGGATAGACTCCGGATTGACCGGGTACCAAGGACCGGGTACCAAGGACCGAGCACCGGGGACCTTGAGAGCACAGGGGGCGCGAAGTAGCTTTTGTTACCTGAATGGTTATGAGATAAGCTCCTCAATCCTTATCTTTCGGGCAAGAAATCCATTTAAAAATGAAGATTCACGGGAACGAAAAGATACCATCAACGATGCAGGCTGTTTTTCCAGAGACTCCGGGTGGCCCGCTTGTAGTGAGAATAACCGATGTCCCGCTTCCAGGGGATGGCGAGGTCCTCGTGAAGATGCTTGCCTCACCGGTTAATCCTTCCGATCTGGGAGCACTACGGAAAGCAGGTAATGACCCAGGTGTGACCGGTTATATTCCTGGTCTTGAAGGAAGCGGGCTGGTTGTGGCAGCGGGCAAGGGCCTGCTTCCAGGGCTGTGGCTTGGTAAAAGGGTTGCCTGTTCAGCACATACTCCGGGTAAAGGTACCTGGGCTCAATATATGGTTACTTCAGCCGCGACATGCTTCCCCTTGAGAAAAGATATAGGTGACGAGCAGGGTTCAATGACTCTTGTCAACCCCCTCACAGCTATTTCATTCATCGAAAAGGTAAAGAAAAGTGGTCAACGGTCATTTATTAACAATGCTGCAGCGAGTTCCCTTGGAAGGATGATCGAGTATCTCGCCTCCAAAGAAGGGCTTACAGTGATTAACCTGGTGAGAAGCGATGAAAAAGTTGCAATGCTGCTTAATGCCGGCTCCACTCATGTTTTAAATACTTCTTCAGAAGATTTTACTGAAAAACTCGCGACCATGGCAAACAGTCTTAATTCAAAAATTCTTTTTGATTCAGTATGTGATGACAACCTCCCTTCGATAGTATCTTCACTTCCTTACGGCAGCGAGGTGGTTATTTATGGCAATCTTACAGCCACGGAAGGTATTTCAATTAATCCGCGCGATCTGATTGACCGGGATATAAAGGTAACTGGCTTTTTCCTTGGTAACCAGGCAAAAGAGAACGGGCTGCTCAAAAACATGGTTAATCTGATTAAAGCAGGAAAACTGATGAGCACCGGCTTACCTGTGAAGATCAGCGGTCGCTATCCGCTGGCGAGAGTTCAGGAGGCTGTTACTGTTTACCTTGATCACATGTCTGACGGCAAGGTACTGCTGATCCCTTGAGAAACGGGTTCATTGTTCAAGTTCCTTGAGGATATCCTTGCTCAGTTCAGGACGGAAATATGATGATTTCGCGTTGCACGACACCTGGTCAGCTTCATTAAGATTTTCCATGAAGAAGACCTGGGCTTTTGTCGTGACGTAAATCCTCGATGACTCTTTCCTGATCTTCCCGGCGGTATAGGAATTAATAGTTACCGGCATGACGAACCCGTCTGGTACATTTTCCCATTTAGCCACAACAAATGGTACTGATGTTCTGCCAAGTGATTCTTTCATCGGATCAGGCTTGTAGATGCCAAAAAACCATTTGAGTACAGGGATCTGCCTCGTGTAGAGATAAGCTTCAAAAAACTTGTCCCACTCGCTTCCGGTCATCCTTTCAACAACCTCTACAAAATCATCAGTAGTAACGTGAGTTCCTGCAGCATGCTCCTTGTAAAAAGTCTGCAGAATATTGAAGAAAATGGTGCTGTCTCCGACGGCGTTCCTGATTGTATGAAGGATCATCGCGCCTTTCATATAGACGTCATTATCCTTGTGATCCCAGTATGATACGTCCCTGGGTCCGACAACAGGTCGTTTGTTGTTTATCATTGATCCAAGCCAGTACTGGGCATATCTTAACGACCTTTCATAGCCAAGTGTTTTTTCAACGAAAAGTACTTCCGAATATGTTGCAAAGCCTTCCTGTAGCCAGATGTCAGAGAAATCATCAACAGTTACAGCATTACCCCACCACTCGTGAGCGGCTTCATGGACAATAATATAGTCACCACCCAGGAAGGAATAGTCCTGGAATCCACTACCATAGGCAATCGCTGTCTGGTGTTCCATTCCCTCGTATGGGGCCTCGACGAGCCTGAATCCTTCATTTACCCACGGGTAAGGTCCGAACAATTCAGAGTATATTTTTATTACTTTTTTGGTCTGGAGAAAATGGGTCTTTGCCTTTTCGAGGTTGTAATCGAGTACCGTGTAATTCAATTTGACAGTTCCATGCTTGGTATTCACTGTATCTGAGAACTCAGTGAAGGTACCAGCGTAAAATGTTATATTGTAGATGTTTATCGGGTAGCTGGTTGCCCATGTGAAAGTATCAGTAGCACCATTTGAAACATGCCCTTTCAAAACTCCATTTGAAACAACTGACAACCCTGTTGGCACGGTGATAGTAGTCCTGACGCTATCAGGTTCATCAGATATATGGTCCTTGCATGGGAACCAGATTGAACCACCTTCTGTCTGGCAAGTCACCCCGATCCATGGCCTTTTACCCTTGTCCTCCTTCCAGACCATACCACCAATCCAGGGTGGGTTCCTGGCAACAACCGGTTTCCCGGAATACCTGACATTCAGAATGCCAATGTCCCCGGTTACCATCATTTGCCCGAGGGAAATGTACACAGCCCTGTCTTTTCTTGTGAAAGCAAGTTCCTTCCCGTTCAGTTTTATCGAGGCAATATCGAGGTTCCTGTAAAGATCAATTCTCATATTGTCGGTTGCCGTCAGTATCCTGAAATATATACTCACATCGCCGCCAATAAGCTTCTTTGCCGGATCAATACTAATATTCAGATCATAATATGTAACATCATACGAAGCCCTGTCTTCGTCAAGCGTACCAACCAGGTAGTCCTTTTCCCTGAAAGCCGGGTATTTGCCGGGTTTCTTGGGGACTTCACCAAAGTCATGGATTCCCATAAGGGCGGCACAACTGTTTAGAAGAACAAGCAGGGGAAGTAGAAGCAGGATACTGATTCTCATACGAGGAGATTATTCTAAGCTGTCAATAAATGTAAGTAAAAAAGTTGTTTGCGAAGCTACTAAAACAAATCAGGTTATAAATTGTCTCTAAACTCTTGTTTCAATAAACTGAAGTGGTCTGGTTTTGTTTAATATATTTGATAACATGAATTCTATTAACAACTAATCTGGCGCCAATGAACTTAAAAAAAATAATTGCAGCCATTCTTCTGTCAACAATCTGGATAAGTATCTCGGAATTTGCACGCAACCAGTTTTTTTTCAAAGCATTATGGACGGATCACTATAGCAAACTGGGACTCACCTTCCCGGGAAAGCCCGTTAATGGTGCTGTTTGGGGTATTTGGGCTTTGATGTTCTCGTTGTCAGTTTACTTCATTTCAAGAAAATTCTCGTTTCTCCAGACAGCCTTGTTGTCCTGGCTTAACGGCTTCATACTTATGTGGCTGGTAATCGGTAATCTGTCAGTACTACCTCATGGTCTGCTAATCTACGCCGTCCCTCTCAGTATGATAGAAGTTTTGGTTTCGGTCTGGATCATTCTGAAAATTGACAAACCCGGTTCACTTGAATGAGATGGTCCTCCCTGGAGTGAATTGTAAAAAACTCAAATATGATTGGTAAATACAGGATAATAACTTTATGTGGCAGTACCCGTTTCAGGGACGAGTTTCTCGCCGAGCAGAAACGTCTTACTCTTGAAGGGAATATCGTTATTAGTGTCGGGTTATTTGGACATTCCGGCGATGGAGAAGCGATGGACCCATCAACAAAGCTGATGCTTGACGATATGCACAAGAGAAAGATAGATCTCGCCGATGAGATATTCGTTATCAACCCTGGAGGTTATATCGGATCGTCAACCAGGAGCGAGATCGACTATGCAGGTTCCACGGGCAAAGGAGTCAGCTACCTGGTCAGTGTAAAATAGCTACCTGGTAGCCAGGTGATATTTCACCTGCTCAGCTAATCAGCTCATCAATGATTTGTTTTCCCGAAAGGGATTGATATTCCAATGAATGGTATTGCCACGAAGCCATCCATATCTTCGAAAAATGGCAGCCACAAACTGTAATCAAGGCCCACGTTCCTGATTATGGTTCTTCCACCCATCGAGACAAGAAGGAGATTCTCCCCTTCAATTGGAAAGTAGTAGTTCTCGGAAATGAAATATCCCCTCGGCCCTGTCCTTATCATCGTGCTCAGGTTAATCACCGGCCGGTCCATCCAGCTGTCCTGGGCAAATCCATACGCGAACCCCAGGCTGACGTTTTTATCCCTCGATCCAACTGTACCGGTACCATACATAAGGCCGAACACGCCGGTATCTTCACCGAGAACCGTTCCAAGGAAGGCACCGGTGCCAATGTTGAATTTGTCCTTCACAACCGGTATTGAAAACTTGGGTACCAGGAACATGGGGGTGGGAGCACCATTAAAAAGGAAGAGAGGCAAAATTCCCGCGCCAACGGAGAAATTATTGGTTAACCCGACCGAGGCCTGGTTGTAAAGGATCCAGATGTTCTGGTAGTAGGCTTCTCCCTTGCTCAGGCCGAACCCGTTGGGGCCCCAGAAATACCTCGACGACTGGGGGTTAGGCAGCCATACTTTCCCATCCACGGTAATGACCTCCTGTAATTCTTTTCTGCTCTTTATTTCGTCTATTGCGAGCCTCACTTCCCCGTATTTTTCGGAATTTATGGTTATGTAAAGCATATCCTCCCGCATGATTTTGCCGGTGAAAGTGTTGCCATCCTTCATTTCAAACCTGTATACCTTTGTCGTATCAACAGGATCCTGGGCTTTCAGATACATTCCTGCCACAAACACGAGTAGCATCGTGGTTAAAATAAACTTCTTCATGGGTTTCAGATTTTGTCCTGCTATTTATGCGATGTCTGTTATATCAAAGTTAACGAATAACAAGGATGAAGTCAAGTTTCACCGGTTTTTATTAAGGCTTTCCCTTGCAGGGGAAGGTCCATTACTCATAATTAATAAAATGATCTGCCCCCCGTGGTCTCAGCGTTTGACGGGTTCATAAATCCTGAACTGACCGCTGCAATGTAACATTGCCATCATGTAAAGAAGTCCCTCGTAGTAACGTTCGTTAAATGATGACGGGACTGGAATGTTCCATAATTCTTCAACGAAATCCTTTGCCAGGTCGTGGGTTGCAGCCAGGCTCATCACCGCGTTTGTTGCAACAAGTCCTTTCGCATGTGAGTTGTTTAGCTTCTTGCCGTCGAGAGAGTATTCTGTTCCATATGTCTTTATTCCTTCTCCAACCGCATCCTCGTTTCCTTCCTGGCGTGCCCGTTCTCGAGAAAAAGATCCCTGTACTTCCCGGTGTAATAAGCACCACTGGTCGAACCGGATGGAAGCCTGCCGGCTTTTTGTGCAAGACTTTCCTTACCAGCGGTAGCGAGAATTATTGTAAGGATCAAAACAGGAATCGTGATTTTCATAAAACATTTGTTTCCATAAAAATATTAAATACTTGTTCCACTGGCCATGTTATTTAATAGTTATCCTGATTTCTTCTACCCTGTATTGCACTAAAAATTGACTGACTGATTATTTATCTATATTTATGTAGGTAATATTCATGAAGCTATGAAAAAACTGGTTGTCACATTTTTTGTAATTGCCGTCTGTGTTAGTTGCAAGGGTCCTGTTTACGACATAATAATCAAAAACGGCAACGTGTATGATGGTAGCGGTAACCCCTCATTCAAAGCGGATCTAGGCATAATAGCTGATACCATCGCCATAATAGGGGATCTTACCAAAGCCCGTGCAGAAAAGGTTGTGGATGCGAGCGGTCTAGCCGTTGCCCCGGGATTTATAAATATGCTTAGCTGGGCAAACGAATCACTTATAGAAGACGGGCGTTCACAGGGTGACATAAGGCAGGGAGTTACTCTGGAGGTACTTGGTGAGGGAGACTCAATGGGTCCTCTCGACGAGAAGATGAAAAGGGAAATGAAGGCTGCTGAAGGGGATATCAAGTATGACATATCGTGGACAACCATGGGCCAGTTCCTGGATTTTCTTCAGAAGAAAGGTGTTTCTCCTAATATAGCCTCGTTCGTCGGGGCAACAACAATCAGAATAAACTTTATCGGTTATGAAAACCGAAAACCAACTCCTGTTGAACTCGATTCGATGAAACTCCTTGTCAGGCAGGCGATGGAAGAAGGCGCCGTTGGTCTGAGCTCAGCACTTCAGTACGTGCCCGCGAGCTTCGCCGATAAAGATGAGATTGAAGCCCTAGCCGCAGAAGTAAATAAATATGATGGTATGTATATCTCGCATGTCCGCGACGAGAGCAACGGGCTAATCGGCTCCGTGAGGGAATTGATCGGGGTTGCAAACAAAACGGGTGTCCGGGCAGAGGTTTATCACCTTAAACAGTCAGGCACCGAGAGCTGGGATTTGCTGGATGATGTAATTTCACTTATTGATTCAGCGCGGGCTTCCGGATTGAGTATTACGGCAGACATGTATAACTACATCGCCAGTTCGACAGGCTTTGACATCATTATGCCCGACTGGGTACAGGAGGGAGGTTATGATAGTTGGGCAAAGAGGTTAAAAGACCCGGCTGTCAGGAAAAAGATAGCGCCTCATATAAAAACGATTATCGACAAAAAATGCGGTAGTGCTGAAAAGGTCCTTGTTATAGGGTTTAATAATGATTCACTCAAATACCTCACTGGTAAGACTCTCGCGGAGATTGCCGCATCGCGAGGCAGGTCACCCGAGGAAACCGTGATGGATCTGGTCATACAGGACGGGAGCAGGGTCAGCGTCGTGTATTTCTCTATGTCGGAAGATAACGTGAAAAAGCAAATCGCTCTCCCGTGGATGAGTTTTTGCTCCGATGGCGGGTCTTACAGCCCTGAAGGGGTATTCCTCAGGTTCAGCACCCATCCGAGAGCTTATGGAAATTTCGCCAGGCTGCTGGGTAAATATGTCAGGGAAGAGAAAGTTATAACCCTTGAAGAAGCGGTACGGAAACTGACTTCACTACCTGCAACAAACATGAAGATCAAAAAGAGAGGTGCATTAAAGGAAGGATATTTCGCGGACATAGTTGTTTTTGATGCCGACAGTATTAAAGATAATGCAACCTTTGATAAGCCACACCAGTTCGCTACAGGGATGAAGTATGTCGTGGTAAACGGTGTGTTCGTCCTTGTTGATGGCGAACACACCGGTGCTCTTCCCGGGAGGGTTGTCAGGGGACCCGGCTACAAGCCCGGGTCTACCCCATGACAAGCCAAGGGCTTAAGCCCTAGGTCAACGGATCTTCACGTCAATTCCACTGGAATTGTCTCCGAACTTGTTGAGCCTGTACTTGAAAGACAGCATCACGTACCTGCCTATCATGTTCGATTTCTTCTCGATCAGATAGTTAAGTTCGCTCCGCCTTTCCAAACCGGTGTTCCTGTTAAGCAGGTCCACACCCGAAAGAGTGAGTGTCCCTCTTTGGTTCCTGAGGAAATAATAATTCATCTCCGCCCCAAGTATAGGAATGAGTTTAGACTGGTCGAAGGTCTTTGCCGAATAACTCGTGATGTCGGCTGAAACCATGAAGCTGAGTTTCTTGCCGGGAGTGTATCTTGTTTCACCAAACCACGAAATGTCGCTGTAGACATTATCAAGATTGCTTTGAACAGAGTATTTAGACTGGGTCACTTTAAGCGCAGTCCCGGTCTCGATGTCCCATTTGTCTTTTTTCCTGTTGCTAATTGTAAATGACAGGTTATGCGTGAAATTGCGGTTGTCATTACTGATGTCGTTGACTATTGTTGTTCCCCTGTTGTAGTCCTCGTTAAATGAAAAGCTGACCATTATGCCGAAAGGTTTGAACGGGGTTGAGAAGTCAATGTTGGCACCGGCGTTAAAGTTGTCCTTTACATTTATGAGCCTGGCTGTCTGACCAAGGTTGGAATCAACCGTTCTTGCAAAATTGATCTTGTCGGTCGTGTACCTCGCGTTAATACTAGTGAGAAGAGTTGTAAATGAGAACTGGTCAAATAGCCACCAGGTGAGTCTTGCATCGTTATTATATTCAGGTTTGAGTTCCCGGTTACCATATGACAGTGATAGGGCATTTAGGTTATTGACAACAGGTAACAACTGGGAGGCTGAAGGCAGGGTAACCGATGTTGAATAGTCAGCCATTAAACGACGTCCCGATCGGTACTCGTATTCCCATGAGGCTCGTGGCAGCAAATAACCGTAAGATTTTTTATTGCCGTTGTCATCATTAAGAATTGTTGAAAAATTACCCGTGTTGGAAGCAATACCTAACAACAGTTTAGTTTTAGCGGTAGACAGACGCCAAATCAGTGAGGGCTTGATGTATCGTTCTGATTTTGAAAAATCGGGACTGAGTGCCGGGTCAGGAGTTAATTCATTTCCGGCGAGGCCTTGTCTTCTCTTCAGATTCTCGTTATTCATTCCTCCACCTAATGATAACTCGGCGAATGAAGATTTTGAGACTCTCCGCGTGAGTGAAAAGGTGCCGGAAGCCGAAATGATTTCGCTATTGAGGTTATAGAACTGGTTAGTGACGTCGAGCTGGTACGGGTTAAGATATTCCACCCTGTTCATGTACCTTGATTCGGATTCGGTTCCCGAGTAACTTCCCCTGCCGGAAAACTTGACTATGCTCTTGCCGCTCCTGGATTTTAACTGGTACGACGCATCTGCATTACCAGCGAACCTCGAGGCCATGTCGCTGGTTGTCCTGTCAAGGTTGTTTACTCCTGCCTCATTCATGTAACTCGATGATGAGGATGACAACGGGTTTGCTGATGTGTTGTATGAGATTCCGCCGTTAACAATCAGGTTCTGGTAATCACCAAATCGTTTCCTTATCCCGAAATTAACCCTGTGCGCTGAATCTCTTTTCTGCTGCCTTTTAGATTCTTCAACTCTGTAATAAGAATCAGGGATAAAATTTTTTGTAGATGATTCCTCTTCAAGGTTAATCGATGACCCGTTTCCCATGTAGCTAATGAAGACACGGTCGTCCTGCGATTTAAACCTCGAGTAATTCAATCCGACAGCGCCGTTTGAACCGGTGCCGTAAACAGGTTGTCCGAAGTTAACGGGGAAACTGCTTTCTCCTCCTAGGACAACATGTCCCCCGCCACCCGACAAGGCGGATATCCCGCCACTGAAGTTAATGAAATCGCCAACAGAAAAGCCGAACTGGTTGATGTTGTTATACATCCCGAGCATGGCGAACTGGCTCTTCTTGGTGAAACGATAAACCTTTGCGTTAGCCAGTCCGTGATTTTCTGATCCATATCCACCTGTTACATCGCCGAAGATGCCACTCTTCTTGTTCTCGTCAAGCATGAGATTAAGCGTGGGGTTTCGTTCCCCGTCGTCGATGCCCGTGAATCTCGATTCATCACTTTGCTTGTCAAAAAGCTGGACCTTGTCGATGGCATCGGCAGGCAGATTCCTGGTAGCAACTTTGGGATCGTTACCGAAGAACTCCTTGCCATCAACAAGCACATTCTTCACATTCTCTCCCATGGCTTTGATGTTACCCGCGCGGTCAACCTCAATGCCCGGGAGCTTCCTGATGAGATCCTCAGCAACACCATCTGGCTTTACCTTGAAGGCCTTGGCATTATACTCAATGGTGTCGTTTAGGAACTTCATCGGGATGCGGTCGCCCGTCACCTTCACCTCGTTCATGCTATAAACCTTTGGCGTCATTATCAACGATCCAAGGTTTCCTCCTTCGGCGGAGGGTAGGGATATTTTTCTGTAAATGGTGTTGAATCCAAGAAGAGAGACCTGTATTAGGTAAGACCCGTTTCTGATATTGTTTATCTCGAACTGGCCTGTCTTTCCAGTGACCGCGAAATACTGGAGAGTTGAATCAACAGGGTTAAGCAGAACCACCGCCACTGATGATAGTGGTTCTGCCTTTTCATCCAGCACGTCTCCTTTGACTGAAAAATTCTGGCCCATGGCTGCCCCTGAAAACAACAGGAAGGCAATTGTTGCAACTACTGTCCTCATAGCACTCTTTATTGCCTTTTTATCATCCAGACCCTGACCTGATTGCCGCCGCCATTGCCTGCATCTCCCTCGATTCCCATCTCTTTCATCTTTTCGGCGATTATTGATTTAAATTCATCTTCAGATACTTTTTTACCTTCTTTCGGTTTCTCCAATTTTAGATCCTTCAGGCTGATATCCTCGATTGACTTTGTTATATAAGTCCTTGCCCCATTATCTAAATCTGCTTCAAGTATCATTCCTGGGAGGCTGTTTAATACTGACGGACCTCCCTGGACCGGTATTGCCGGTGCGAACCAGGCAATTGTCTTCTTGCCGCTCGTATCCTGTTTCACGGCTTCCAGGCAATTATATCCCAGGATATTTTTCTGATTTCCGGTTACTTTCCATTCCTGCGGGATGATGGGCCTTTCAACGATGAACATCCGGTTCATGAAGTCACGCTGGTCAAGGGTGGTTTTGTTTTTCAGGTCAGTATAGAGCTTGTTGTTGCCTCCGGGGACCATCCTGATATGTACACCTTCACCCTGGGTCATTTCCATCTCTTCTTCAACATTACTTCCTTCCTGGAACATTGTAGCATCATTACTGAAGAGCAAAACTTTCTCCGTTTTTTGCTCCTTTGGCAGATTGGCCGCGAACTGGGCTGCATCTCCTTCCAGCTTGATGTCGAGTTTTGTGCATTCGATGTAAGTTATCTTACCTGAATAAAGGGTAGCTTTCTTTTCATCCTGTCCCCTTGCCGGAACCAGGACTAAGCATAGGAACATTAGTGGTAAAATTGATTTCATATTAAATTATTTTCCCCAAAAGTATCACGCTGAAATGAGGTGGCATGTTAAGGAAAAAGTAATTTAGGTTAATTAAGGTTAATGGCCGGGAATCGTAGTTGTTTACATATTATCTTTGTGTCCAGATGGTTATGATTAAGAATAAAAGGCAATTATTGATCCCTGTGCTGATGGTGGCAAGCCAGCTTTTGCTCGTCGTTTTCGTATTCCAATGGCTTAGAATGCAATTCAGGGATGAAAAGAAACAACTGCAAAAAGACCTCACCAGCTTTTACATTGAAGCCAGCGATCAGGTAGTTGATACTCTCATATTCAACAGGTACATCAGTCCTATAATGGACTCCGGTATTGTTATTCATAAAGACACTGTTACGCTTACCTCAAAATACATAAGCAGCGGTTCTGAGGCTCAAAGGACTGGTATCGTCAGACTTAGCAGGCCGCTTGATACTAACCTTGCTCATGGGATAGTATCAATAAAGGTTAAAACAAATCCTGATAGTGTTGGCTTCAAAAGTAATAGGCACATTGAACTTAACGAGGATTTTTTCATCAGGGGAGTTAAGTTAATGGTTGACAAGAGCAGCAGAGATACAATGGATATTAAAACTGGTCACGCGATGACCTTCATGTTGACGCCAGATACGGCGATGTTCAAAAGACATTTTAGTGACCTGCTCAGGGGAGCAGGTCTTGATCTGGCTATTGCATGGGAGGAAAAGGGCATTGATTCAGCCGGAAATAATATGAAAAGGATGATTAATATTGGTCCTTATTCACCTTTCAACCTTCCTGATGCTGCTATAATAAAGTATAATGGTTATGTATTTCGCAAGATATTTCCCCAGTTTGCATTCGGCCTGGTCCTGATAATTCTTACAGCCGCGGCGTTCTGGCTCTCTTACCGGAGTATCCGTAACCACCAGGTGATTGATAATCTGAGGACCGAGTTTATTTATAATATAACTCATGAACTCAAGACTCCTGTTTCCACGTTAAATGTTGTTCTTGAAGCCCTGGGTAAGTACAACATGAAGGAAGACAGGAAGGTGACTGACGAGTATCTTTCCATAGCAGCTGCAGAGACCCGCAGGCTTGCGGAACTGATAAACAAGGTTCTTGACCAGTCTCTTCTTGGAGAAGACAATGACATGATGAATTTCTCTGATTGCGATCCCGACGAGATAGCCGGGGAAGTCACGGCCATAATGTCGCAGAGACTGCCTGGTGGAGGAAACATTCAGCATGTGTCATCGCCTGAAAGAAAACATGTCAGGGCGGATAGACTCATTCTCAAGGGCGTACTCATAAATCTCGTTGATAATAGCCTGAAGTATTGCGATAAGGTTCCTGATGTAAGAATAATTACCGGAACAGAATCCGGGTTTTACGTGATAAGAGTAAGCGATAACGGTCCGGGTATACCTCGTGAATACCAGAAAAGGATATTCGAAAAATTCTTCAGGATACCATCCGGTACACACGATGTTAAAGGTTATGGCCTCGGTCTGAGTTTTGCCGCGATGGCTATTAGGTTGCATGATGGGTCGATAGAGGTTAACAATACTGACCCGGGATGCTGTTTCACAATTAAGCTCCCTTTAAATGCCTGAGATTTCCATTTTGTACATTGAGGATGAATTATCGCTCGGCAGGATAGTTCACGCGACTCTCGAGAAACAGGGTTATGATGTGACCTGGGAAAGTAACGGGGCAAACGTAATGGGTCATTTTGATGAGAAGATGCCTGATGTATGTGTTCTTGATATAATGCTTCCCGGTATAGATGGCTACAGCCTTTGCAGGACTATAAGGGGTATATATCCTTTTCTCCCGGTAATTTTCCTGACAGCCAGAACTTCAACAGGAGACCTCGTGAAGGGATTCGAGGCAGGTGGAACAGATTACATTAAAAAGCCATTCAGCATTGAAGAACTGATAGCAAGGATAGAGAACCAGGTAAGGCTGGCAAGGGGAGTAAGAAACGAGGGTGAGATCCCCGTTAACATTTCACTTGGAAAGTATTCTGTCGATTTTGTAAGGTATGAGCTCACAACACCGTCGGGCAGCAAGAAACTTTCCAACCGCGAGATGCAGGTGCTCAGGATGCTTTACGCGAACAGGAACAGTATAATATCGAGGAAGGATCTGCTGATGACTGTATGGGGCGATGATTCCTATTTCAACTCACGTAACCTCGATGTCTACATGAGGAAACTAAGGAATTATTTCGATGACGAAACTGTGAGGATAGTGACTCTCAAGGGGAATGGTTACCTGTTCATAGTCAGGGACTGATTTTTAAAAGTGACAGGCATTTCTGGCCTTATATTCCGACCGATTAAATCTTGCAGGAAATACTTTAACTTTAGGGGTAAAATCACAATCCAGAGACTAATATGAAAGCAAGATTGTCAATTATTCTCATCGTGATCCTTTTCGGATCGCGTATGACGGCGCAGAATGCCGGAAGCAGTACAACAGACCTCATGCTGTCTGCTTACTCCGAGCGTACATATACTAACGTTCCTGTTACGGATCAGCAGATCGACCTTATACTTAAGTGCGGGATTAAAGCCCCGAGTGCAAGGAATAATCAGCCATGGAAGTTCACTGTTATTAAAGATGAGGTTTCCATGAAGGAGATCATTAACAACATCACGCCTGGGAACGTGCTGATAATAGTGTCCGGAACTGAATCACAGACTGGCGCTACCCCGGATTTTGATTGTGGCCTCGCCGCTCAGAACATGTTCCTGGCAGCTCATTCTTTAGGTCTTGGTGCCCGTATCTACGGCGGACCAGTATCAAATGTAAATGCAAAGCGCAACCTTTTCCAGTTGCCAGCCGGGTACAAGGCAGTTGTTATCGTGAGGATCGGTAATGTCGATAAAACTGTTGACGCTGTCTCAGCAGCAACCCCTAGGAAGAAATTTGAAGAGATTGTGAATTTTAAAAAATAGTCACCTGCTATCGGAACGTGAGTAAAACAGCAGGATCACCACCCAACTTTCGGCGATAAAGGATTTGTACTGATCTTGTTTTGCCTACTTCATTTTTACCATAGTTCTTGTGCTTGTCTTACTTCCCGACCGGAGCCTGATGTAATACACACCTTCGGGAAGAGAGCCAGAGTTGAATTCAAAGGTGTATTCTCCAGGTTCCATGACTGCATCGGCAAGGGTGCAAACAACTTTCCCGGAGATATTGTAAACAACGAGGCTTGTTTTGGCTTTCGAGTCAAGTTTAATGACTGCCTTTGTTGTATTGCTGAAAGGATTTGGGAAGTTCTGGCGCAAGGTGATATCACCATCAATCTGCCTGGTCTTTTCAATTGCTGTTACCACGCCAAGTGATCCGTTCAGAGACACCTGCTGGGCATAAATATCTGTTGAAGTGGTGTTGGTGTTTCTCAGGTCATCCCATGCAATGATTGCCCCGCCATGGCCATCTGTTGTCAGCTTCGGGCTGTATTGTTCCATCGAGACATAACAAATCCATACCCCCCTGGCGGCCCATTGCACGCTACCGGAAGAACTGACTCTCTGGGCCATGATATCATAAGATCCATCCTGCCAGGTAATAATTATGCCACCGGCGTTATCATGAATCATTTCCGGGTATCTTGATGTTCGAAGATCGGAGAAGGAAACGCCTGAATTATCCCACAACAAGGTACCATCACTGGCTATTCTTTGTAAAACGGAAACCCCGCTGGCAAATTCCCAGGCTATAAACGCTCCGCCGTTCCCATCAGGAAGGAGAACCTGGTTTGACTGGCCTGAAGCGAGGTTGGTAAGCCTGATCCCATTAGCCGCCCATTGAACAACGCCCGATGAGTTTATTCTCTGGGCGTAGAGAGTACTGTATGAGGCATTCCTGTTATCTTCCCAGGCAACAATTGCTCCCCCGTTGCCGTCACTCGTGAGTCGCGGGAATCTCTGCATGTTTGAAAGATCGCACAGGTTTATCCCATGTTCTCCCCATTGTAAGCTACCAGTTGGTGAAACTTTCTGAATGAATACATCGTTGCTACCGGCTGGATACACCCCTGTCCATTGGTCCCAGGCAATTATTGCCCCTCCATTACCATCACTGATGATCCTGGGTCCTGATCCCCCATCTGTCACATTCAGGCTAATCCCGCCATCGCCCCACATTATAGTCCCGTTTGCACTAATTCTTTGCGCGCGAATACTTCTCACCGGGTTGTAGAAGTCTCCTCTCCAGTCTTCCCATGCAACAATTGCCCCGCCATTTCCATCACTTGTTACCACCGGGCCAGCCTGCTGGTAATGGTCAGGTGTTTTCCCTACATGAACCCCATCGGTTGTCCACTTCACCTGTCCATTTGCTCCAAGAATCTGCACATAGACTTCATTTTTTACATTTCTCTGGTCGAACCATGTAATCAGCGCGTTTCCATTCCCGTCACCGGTTACATCTGGATTTTGCTGATGAGCGGTGTTTGTGCAAACCGGAATACCTCTTGAATTCCATTGTACCACACCGGCATAATTTAATCTCTGGGCGTAAATATTGTAATCGTTGGTCGCCAGGTCATTGTCCCACCAGACTATTATTGCACCGCCGTTACCGTCACTCGCGATCCTGCATGAATTCTGGCGATTCAGATCAGTAATAACAGGTGTGTTCGCCGTTACATCTGTTGACCATTGCGAATAGGATACGTTTGAAATTAACAATGACATAAAAAACAAGAATGGCCATTGCAGCTTACTCCGCCTCGTGTTGTTATTCATGTGACTACAGATTTGAAAGATTTGACATTTCTGTAATAAATGTATGAATTCAAATTGAACTTTCAAATGTAGTATGTCATGTTACCGAAAGGTCAATGATTCGGTCGGAAATAATTTCCCGGCAAACGATTAAAATCCTGATCTTTCGAGATATGCAATAAAAAAAGGCTGCCATTGTTGGCAGCCTTTGACATGTATTTTTTACCGTGAGTCTTGTTTATTTATTTTAAAACAGATGCAGTAACCGTGGTGTCGAAGTTAAGGTTTACAGACACTGTTAACGCTCCACTCACAGAACCGGACAATACAAGAGTGATTTTCTTGTCACTTACAAGTTTTGCAGCTACCTGATCGAGCAGGGTGGCAGAAATAGTTGGTGTGAACGAGTTGGCAGCCATGGTAATATTATTCTGCGTAAAGACATTTCCAACGCCAGTGACATCAAGAGAAAGGGTTGTTATTGTCTGGCCTGCATTAAGCCCGGTAATTGTAACAACTACTGAATTTAGATCTATCTCCTTGATCTTGGAAAGATAAGGTTCAATATCAGCATTCTCTCCCAGGTTGAGGTCCTGTGTTTTTGTGAACGGGATAGATGCTTCCGTCGATTTGGTTGGTACTGTTACGACAACCGGGACATCGGCTTCGAGGTTGGTGTCAAATTTCACAGTGGATGCCTTTTCAAGCAGGTCACATCCGGTGAATAATGCCGCGATGGTGATTAATGCAAGGAACCTTGTTTTCATGATAGGTGTTTTTATGGTTATTTTCTTAATTAACAAAGAGAAACAGCTAATTGTTCCCGGAAGAATGTTGTTTAAGTAACATTTTTTTGAAGCTAGACATTCGAATGGGGATTTTCGTCATTCTCGTTTATCCTTCTCCGTATTATTTTTTCGATATCGTAAGCACCGCTGATTCCAATCATGTAAACAATATCCGGTACATACCTTCTACCACTTTTCGAACTTACCATCGTGCCTGTCTTGAGCTCGATTGTCAATGACCCTCTCTCATTCGTTCCCCTCAGTTCAATATTTCCTGAGAACTGGCTCCAGTCGTACGAGTTTATCACTTTCTTCTGGTACCTGACGAGTCTTGCCGGGGTACCTACAAAGTAACCACCTTTCTGTAACATACCCGCTATACCGGGTATTATCATGTATAGACCTATTGCAACGAAAACCCCGAAAAAAATGATCAGGAAAGTAGCTGGTTTCAGATTGTCGGGAGAGATAGTAGTGTTTTCGCCATTTATAATAACATCCTGCGAACCTCCCTGGATGACCGATCCCAGGAAGACCCAGATGAAAACGGATATGAAGCCAAGCCAGACTAGACCAAAAATCCTTCCGACCGACCTGCTGACAGGCCTGCGTAATTTGCTCCTGATCGAGAAATCTTTCGATTCAGAACCTATGTTTATCAACAGTTCTTCAGGTAGTTCAATATTTTCCAGCATATTCATGGGATTTATTCAAAAATAGCAAAAATCGTCAAAATGACCAGAATATCAGACACAATTTTCCTGATATCGGGAAGTTTCATTCTTGTTGAACTGCATATTACCTGTGATGGATACCCAGTTTGCCAAATCACAAAACCAGGAAGCTTGCAAAGAATCAATGGAATCAGGTATGATTGGAAATCTTCCAATGAATTGGTAGATCAGACAATGGAAAAGGGTGCCCTTCCGAGGCACCCTCCAGAACTTAAAGATTATTCTTGTGAAAGGTGATTTGAAATGTCATTACTGGCACTTGAGATTTTTCATTTTTGCCTTTGATGGCTCAGTGAATGGACCGAAGACCGCATTTTTAAATGCAGCACAAGCATCAGCTGTCTGGCCTTTGCCTTCCTGAGCAAGCCCTACCTGGAAGTAAAACTTGGCTTTTGCCTCAGGTGCACCTGTCTCAAGAGCCAGTCCCTTGTTGGCATTTTCAAGACCCTTGTCAAAGTTTTCTTCTTGTTGTATACATCTGCATAATAATAATACAGATCCTTGTCTTCACCATAAGATGCTGCTTTATCAAGGTTGGCAATAGCATCGTCAAGTTTTTCGGCCTGGTTTGCTTTTGAACCCTCACCCCTGAAGTAGCCAAGTGCAAGAGTGGAAGCCTGTTTTACCTTTGCCTCGTCATTTGCCTCTTTTACCTTGCTAATATACGTGTCGATAGTCTGGCCGAATGATTTGGCATCATTTTGCTTCATATACACTAGTGCCTTGTTGTAAATGGTGCCGACTGAAGCAGGGTTAATAGCCAGAACAGAGTCAAAAGCAGCGATTGCATTAGCGTAATCATTTTTCGAGAAATAGGCTGAGCCTGCAACACCATAGGCTTGTGCCATTATTTTCAGTGCATTATCTTTCTGAGCCTGGGTCCCGAATTTCTCGGATACTTTCATCGCTGCTCTTGCGGCAGAAAGTACCTCGGGGGTCGTTTTCTTTTCATTTATAGCAGCAGCTGCAACTTTCTGGTATAGACCTGGAAGAACAGCCTGGGCTTTCTGCTTTAGATCAGCTGCACTTTCTCCAACCTTGTCGGCCAGAGCTATCGTATTCTCGAAAGCCTTGATGGCTGCCGGAGCATCTGTCTGTATGGCTTTGGCCCCCTCGTTGTAAGCCTGGATAACGGCATTCCTGTCCTGTGCCTCTGCTATGAACACCATGCCCAATAACAACAGGATTATGCCGGTTGATCTGCGAAGAAGTCTTGAAGTCATTTTTTAAAGTATTAAATGGTTATTAGTGTGATAAATATAAATATTAAATCCGGAAATTGTTAAAATATGATAAATTCTATCAATCAAAATTCATGCTTACTTCTTCTTTCGTTTCTAAAATCGTGCCACACCGGGTTTAAAACTGCAAAGATCCGTAGAAACTCCATCCTGCCTGCTTTTTATCCATGCATCACTCTCATGAACCTCTCGTTGGGTTCCCCAGACAGGGTACATATATTTAAGCATTGATCAGTTCAGGGGAAATTACTTTTTATACCTTTATATCTAGTGACCTGGAAAACCTCAACTATGAAATCTGCAACAAAATTCATTTTGTTTACTGCATTAATGGCAGTCAGTTCAATCGCGCTGCAAGGGCAAAAAGCTACATTCGAAACCAACAAGGGACTTACAATAGGGTTTGGAGTAGGAGGAGCATGGCAAAAATCCGATATACCGAATTCGTCTGGTGGCGGATTTGATTTTGACCTGGGTAGCTACCTGTACAAAAAACAAAATGCTCTTCTTTCACTTGATTGGAAATTCCGGTTTCTTGCCGGTGAAAACACGGCGTTTGATCACATCGCGAACACTGACGGGACATACAGTAATATAAGGTACGGGTTTTTTAATTACGATTTTGAACTGGGGCTGACCCTGAACAGGTTAAGGGAAAGGACGAGGATTGTTCTCTCGGGTTTCGCGGGCCTTGGTATAACTCACGGTTTTACAGCAACAAATCTATTAGACGCTGATGGAAACCTTTACGACTACACCGTGATTGATCCCACCGCCGGGAAAAAGCAGATCTATAATGACCTGCTTGCACTTGCGGACGGCAGTTTTGAAACTAAGCTGACCAACCATGCCGCCCTGCTGCCAACCGCTGGTTTTTATGCCGGGTACCAGTTCACACGTTCGTTTTCGCTTGGAGTGGAATTCAAAACTAATTTTTACCTCAACGAGAATAACAGTTTCGCGGGATTAAACCTGGACAACAGGATCAATCATGATTCAAAAAAAGACAGGAACAATTACCTCACGCTTGGCTTCAGATGGGTGCTTGGAGGAGGAGGTGGTGGTGGAAGCAGAAGGATTTATTATCCACCGGTAACGGATAACCCACCGGTAAATAATATGAGGACAGAGGATGTCCCTAAAAACTACCCGCCAGCGATTCCCGTTGAATCTTCACCTGTCGTCGACATAGTTATTCCATCAGCCGATACATATACAACCACGCTTGCTTCGATTGAGATCACCGCCAGGGTGAGGAATGTTAACTCGAAGCAGGACATAAAACTTCAGGTTAACGGCAGGAATACTGGATTCGATTATAACCAGGTATATGGTAGTGTAAAGTCAAATGTGGTATTATCTGACCCAAGAAACGTGATTAGGATTACGGCCATTAATAACACCGGAAGTGCTTCGGATGAGGTTGTGGTTATAGTTAACAGGCAGACAATCGTGCCAGGTCCTTCAGTCAGGTTTACAGAACCCGCCTCGGCAGTAACTGTATCCGGGAACAGTTTCCGGATAAGTGCAAGCACTACAAACGTGAAGTTCTGGCAGGATGTCTCGTTGAGAGTGAATGGCGAAGATATAACCAATTTCAACCTGACTGACCAGGGAATTGTGACAAGTAACATCGGGTTAAACCTGGGGATTAACAAGGTAGAATTATCAGTGAAAAATGAATCAGGTAAAGCCTCGGCTGTTGCACTCATTACACGAGAGCTCCCTGTGAAACCAATCCCCCCCGCAATCACGATAATAAGCCCTGTTGCTTCGCCATACAGAACCTATGAAACCGGAGTGGAAATTAAAGCCAGGGTCTCAGGAGTAATTAGTCGTGATAACATTAGTGTAACATTAAACGGGACAATATTCAGCGCCTTCAGGTTTGACCAGGGAGAAATGACTGTAGTTTTGACTCCGGCTCTCGTGGAAGGCAGCAATACAATTGTGTTGACAGCAAGGAACAATTCCGGTCAGGACATAAGGAACCAGGTAATAATCAAGGAAACGAAACCATGTCCTCTCCCTGAAATAAAGATTACCTATCCTGACCAGGAAGCCATGGTTACCGATAAACAGAATATAATAATTAAGGCCAGCCTGAGGTCTGTCGATTCAAGGGAAAAGCTTAGTATCAATCTTAATGGCAAAGACATTAAGGATTTTACGATTGTAAACAAGGAATTAAGCTTCGAGGCTATGCTGACACCAGGTGCAAATACCTTCAATATCTCTGCTTCTAACGAGTGCGGTAAGGCAAAGGCGGCCGGTACGATTATTTACCGGCCCGCTGATGAAGTAATAATCAAACCATGTGAAAAACCCAGCCTCTCTTTTAGCATTGAAAAGTCAAACTCGGGAGATGCAACACATGTACTGACAGGAAATGTTGAAAATGTGAAATCCAGGAATGGAATATCAGTTACTGTTAATGACCGCGGGATTGAAACGTTTAAATACGATCCTGAATCAGGAAAACTAAGCGAATCATTCAGTTTCGGTCCGGGAACCTTTACTATCAGGGTAACTGTTACCAACGAGTGTGGATCAGTAGTGAAAAGCAGTGTTGTAGTTGTAGAGAAACCCTGTGAAAAACCAAACCTCTCGTTTAGTATTGAAAAATCAAACCAGGCAGGAACAACACATGTGTTTTCTGGTAGTATAGAGAATGTAAAGTCAAGGGATGGTATTACAATGTCAGTTAATGACAATAAGGTTGAAACATTCAGATACGATCCTGCAACCGGTAAGCTAAGTGAATCATTCAACTTCGGTCCGGGAACCTGGACAATCAAAGTATTTGTTAATAATGAATGTGGATCAGATAGTAAAGTTGAAACAGCAGTGGTTGAAAAGCCATGTTCAGCACCAACAATATCCTTAACGATTAAAAAGGTATCCGTAGACAGCTACACTCACGAGATAATTGCAAGGGTAACAAATATCAGCACGAGGGAGGGAATAAAGATCACGGTAGATAATGAGATAATCAACAATTTCTCATATGAAGAGGGAGGGGGTGAGCTCAAGGCTCTGCTTAAGCTTGAACCTGGTACCCATGGGATTAATGTGACTGTCAGAAATGATTGTGGTTCAGATATGGGATCCGAGACTGTCGTTGTTGAAAAACCCTGTTTACCCCCGGTTGTTGAATTAAAAGTAACTGCTGTTAACAGTGAGGATGCTTCACACGAATTGAGGGGATCAGTATTGAATGTAAAGGATAGGGAAGGGATTTCGCTTTCACTCGATAACAAGCCAGTTGAATCCTTCACATTTTCCTCCGCTACAGGTGAGATAAAATCATCCGTCACCCTGTTGCCCGGCAGTCATCTATTCAGATTAACCGCCAGGAATGAATGTGGTGAAGACAGTGGAGTGTCGGAGGTAAAAGTAGAGGAAAAACCATGCGGGGTCAGGTTTAATCCCGGTAATTCGGATTGGGAATTCTGTTTAGTGACGCCATCCGTTACAATAGTCCGCGATTCTTTGACAAACCGGAATTTCACATACTCCGGCCAGGCATCAAGTCTCTATCTCAAACCAATTGCAGGTGGAGGAGATGCGGTTGTTAATGGGAAACCCTACCGGTTAAATACAGGGCAGTATTACCTTTTCAGCGGGAATCTCAGAGTTGTTCTGAGCAACAGGAATCCGGGATCAATGGGGCAATGGTCTATTTGTATCTCATCGGACAGGGAGCCTGTTTCAGGAAATGGATCAGACAGACCTGTGAGCCCGTGTGAGACAGATAAACGCAAGAAAGAAAACGAGAACGACAAACAATAGCGTTGGTCTTTTCTCAGCTTTCTATTGACCTGCTTGCCTCACGAAGTATCTCGGCAGAGCGTTGTAGTAATTGACTTTCGCCAGGCTCGAGGGGACTGTCAACGATTCTTACAATTCCTGATCCGGATATTACGCAGGGAACACTCAGGCAGACGTTTTTTATGCCATATTCCCCTTCAAGACAGGCCGATACCGTAAGCACAGAGTTCTGGTTTCTCAGTACGGAAGCCGTGATGCGCACGAGAGCTAATCCGACAGCAAAGTGAGTTGATCCCTTGGCATTGATAATATGATAGGCAGATTCCCTTACCTGCTTCTCAATTTTCTGTCGCTCGTTTTTGCCGTTTTCACAACCACCGCATACGGGACAATACTGATCAATGCCTATTCCCCCGATGTGAGTCATGGACCACGCGGCGAATTCACTGTCACCATGTTCGCCAAGTATATAGGCATGGACATTGTGAACATCAACATCACAATGCTTTGAAATGAAATGCCTGAACCGGGCACTGTCGAGTACTGTTCCTGACCCTATTACCCTGCCTCTTTCCCATCCCGACCGCCTGAGGGCAACCAGGGTCAGAACATCAACCGGATTGCTGACAATCAGCATTACACCTTTCGATCCGCTTGATGCAACATCCTCCGCTATTGATCCGACAATAGCTGCATTCTTCCTGAGTAGATCAAGCCTGGTCTCGCCAGGTTTCTGGTTGGCCCCGGCTGTTACAACGATGAGGTTGGCATCAGAATAATCTGCCATGTCTCCCTGTCTTATATTGACGGTTGGGAAAAATGGCTGTCCATGTTCGAGATCCGAGACCTGACCACCGGCAAGTTCAATGTTACGATCTATTATTACAATCTCGTCTGCCAGACCGCTCTGTGCAAGAGCATAACAATATGTTGCACCAACCGATCCGGCTCCCACGACAACTACTTTTCTTTTCTCTGTTAACTGTTTCATGACTTTGTTAATGAATTCTGCTGTTAATTAATTAACAAAGCAGGAAGAGGATTGTTCAGGAAGGAGAAAGTAGAAAGTAAAAAGTAAAAAGTAAAAAGTAAAAAGTAAAAAGGAAGAATGCGGTATTGGTTTTAAAGCGCTTTCTAACCTGTTTGCAAATAATAAGATATAACAGGTAACAGGCAGTGTCAGTTCATCCCAAGTTTCCTGAGCAGGTTTTTACCTACTTTTTTACCCTGGACCGAGCTGGTATCGGCTGTGAATCTGTAATGAATACCGCCATATACACGACTGATTGAAGCTTCCCCGGCTGCCTGGTTAAAGGAGCTGAAGCTTCTTTCAAGGCCGATGTATCTGAGATCGGAGGTATCTCTGAAAGCAAAATTGTCGCCGTAGAGTTTCGTCAGAACTGTCGCGGCAGATGCAGAGATGGAGCTATGCCCGCTTGTATACTCCGGGAATGGAGGGGTCTGGAGAAATGGCAGCCAGTACTTGTCGATAAGCTCATTTATGGCGGTGACCGGACGTATGTAGCTGCTCCTGTATTTCTCGTCCCAGCAAGCGATAAAGGCATCGTGCAGTGCTATAGCTGTCATAGCATAAGCCTTGGCCGTTGTAACGGGATCAGCATTCATACTTTTCGAGGCAATAGCGCATATTCCCATCCAGTGACCACCGGGGGTGATCTTTTTATTGCCGAACATCATGTGACCCGAGTGCTCGATAACAAAGGGATTATCGTCCCAGAATGTCGCTATAGTTTTTTGTTCATCGGTCAGATTCTTATTGATGTTGAAAACTTCAGTGAGACCATTCATGAAGGTTGTTCCGTTTTTTGGTGAATAAACAGGCGGTGGCGCCGGTGCGAATTGCGAGGCTGAATCGAGCGCGAATGGGAGCATCGTGTTCCAGCACCATTCCACCCCGTCGAGATAGTCTGGAGGGGTTGGTCTCCATTTCCCCGGGTCGTTGCTTCCAAGGTATTTTTCCTTGCCCCTCGACTGGAAATACCCGTCTGCGAGAGCTCTCCTGAGAATAACTTTTGCAACCGAATCTCCAAATGCCATCGAGCGATCATACTTGTCCTGATTCATTCTTGCCATGAACCCTTTCTTGAGATAAGCCTCGTAAGCCGCCAGAGAGTCTGCAGAGAAGATCCTGACTTTCTTTGCCACCTCGAAAAAAGCTCTCGTTGCCGACAACGTGAAATCATATTCCTTCCCTTTTTCCGGGACAGGCATCTTGCCGAATTTATTAAGATTTTCAGCTATTGATGGTTCCCCTGGTTTCATGAACCTGACCGCTTCGAATGAAGCCAATGAGGTGTAGGCATAGATCCTGCTGGCCACCGGAGGTGTGAAAATATCGTAAATGATTACCTGGGTGAGCTTGTCCTGGTTGTTGTGTAGTATGTCCTGATCTGCAGGGAGTTCAGTCTTTTCAGCACTGCATCCGAACATGAGAATGGTAGCAAGTGCAGCCGGGGCAAAAGTTTTAAAATTCATCTATTTTCTGTTTTAGAGGTTTGCAGGATTATTTGTCTTTCTTTTCCATTTCTGTCTGTAAGAGTCACGCTCGTGGTATTAACTGGCGCCAATATGAATCGGGATGATTGTGACAGGAAGGAGTACCCGTTGTAAATATCCACTCGTGTTGAACTTGTTTCACCATACTGCAACCTGACCTTCTTATCATTCTGGGTGAAAGGGATAAGTTCTGTTTTCCTGTTGAGCCTGAAGATTCTCAATGGGCCTCTGTTTTCTGAAGCAGCTATCCTGTAAGTCCCGTCTGCTCCCCTGAATTTGACAAGAGCTTTCCCGTTACCCGGGATATACACCCCACTACTTGAAATAGCCTGTGGTGAAAAGCTTCCGGTTCCATCTCCTTTCAGTAAAAGTCCGCTTAGAGCATCATACCTTCCGGTAAGGACCTCTGTTGAATAGTCATTTGTATTTACCAGGAGGTCGGTTTTGCCATCACCATCAAAATCATCAGTGATCATCCCGTTTAGGGCTGATAATTGGGCATTGACTGGCAATGGCTGGAAACTGAATTTGCCATTGCCATCATTTCTGAAGATGGCGGACCTGAACTCGTTGGATTTAAGTATAGTGGCGCCTTTTAATTGTTCGGGAGTGAATAGTTCATTCATCCTTGCCCTGGCAAGTGATTTAAACGTGGGAAACCTAGCACGCATCGGGAGCATTTGTTTAATTAAATCATCGCGGCCATGAGCAGGGTGTTCACCGAAAATTGTATCAGTGAGATCAGAAAGTAACCAGAGAGAGAGAAAAGCATCAAAACTCCCGTTGTTGTCAAAGTCTTTCCCGAAAACGGTAACAGGGTGTTCAGTTGAAGCACGGTAAAATGAGTTCAACCCGAGGTTTCCTGCAACAAAATCAATGTCACCGTCATTGTCAAAGTCACCGGGAGCAATACTGTTCCACCAGCCCGTTATTGAATTGCAGCCACTTGTTCCCGTGGCATCCCTGAATATTCCCTTGTCGTTATGCAGGAAAACAAGTGGCATCCATTCCCCGGCTATAATCAAATCAACCCATCCGTCATTATCGTAGTCTGCAAATGAAGCATCACAAACCATCCCCAGGTCGATCAGTTCTGCCGCGGAGGTCGATGTAACATCTGTCAGAACAATCTCGCCGTCGCGGGAATCATTCCTGTAGATAAAACTCGAAACAGGTAATGGGTAGCTCCAGGGTTTGACCCTGCCTGAAACGAAAATATCAAGATCACCGTCATTGTCTATGTCGGCAGCACGAACACAACCTTTGCTGATTGCATTCAAAGGAATCACATCGCTTCTGTCAGTGAAATTTCCCTTACCATCGTTAATGTACAGATGATCGAGAAATGCTTTGCTTCCATTTTCATTCTCGTACCCGCCTGAAGCAATATACAGATCGTTATCTCCATCTCCCTCGATGTCAAACAAGAGTATTCCCATATCATCCCAGGTCTTCCTGCTAATAGCCTTGCCCTCCGAGATTGTTTTCCTTTTAAAAGTCCCGTCCTTTTGCTGGAAAAGTATTTGGGCGGGATGATCAGCGGAGCCTCCTGTTACAAGGTCGTCGTTCCCGTCCATGTCAAGATCTCCGGCTGCCAGCGCAGGCCCATATTCCGAGAACTTGTGTGGAATAAGCTTCTGGATATTAAAGTCGACATAATCAGTTTCTTCATGAACATAATTAACACCAGTATTGATTGTAATATCACTGAAAATCGTTTCGGTCTTTTTAATCTCCTTTTCAGCAAGGCCTCTCGCCGTTGCATTCTCCTCTTTTATCTTGATTATCTGGTTGACTGAAATACTTTTCAGTTTTTCTATGGCCCCGCCCTGCCAGGTAATAGTAGCTGAATCAACTTTACCTGTGGTGCCAAGTCCGAAATGTGCAGTAGTTGACGAGGTAGAAAGATACCCCCTGAAAGGAGATATTTCCCTTACCTGCATCTTGCCGTTATCATGGTAAATTTCAATAAATGCTCCAATACCATTCCTCCCGGGTTGTCTGCTCTCCAGTTCGAATTCCAGGAAGTTATTTTTTGAAGCGGCTTTTTCCCTCGACATGTTCCTGTAGAGAGAAGCTTTACTGTTTATATTGTTTATGACAAGGTCAAGATCACCATCGCGGTCAAGATCTGCCGTTGAAGCTCCATTGGAGAAGGTGGGTGATCCCAGTCCCCAGTTCTCTGACATGTTTTTGAATGTCAGATCCCCGTTATTCCTGTAAATATAATTATGTATCCTCACCATCGGGATCTGTTTCAGTATCTCTTCCTTGGGTGTTGACTTCCATGCTTTGCCGCGATACATGCCAAAATCCCTGTCCGTGATGTCCCTGGGAAAACCATTTGCAATGAAAATGTCATTTAGCCCGTCATTATCAAAATCTGCCAATAGTGTACACCAGCTCCAGTCTGTTGCTTCAACCCCGGCGTGGTATGCTATCTCGCTGAATACGAAATTTTTATTTGTTTCTCTTGGGGCAGGTCCCTGGTTCAGCTGTAGCGTGTTTCGGGTGTACTGGTAATTATAACCATACCTGTCGGAATTCTGGTAAAACTGGTAGCTTGAAGGCAGGAGCATCATTTTTTTCCTGTAGTTATCCTCGGGATTCATATCAAGAGTGAAGAAATCTATAAGGCCGTCGTTGTTGATATCGGCAGCATCGTTCCCCATGGCGCTGTTTGAAGTATGCCTGAAGTAAGATGAAAGACTTTCAGTAAAAGTTCCATCGTGGTTATTAATCCACAAAAGGTCAGGAGACAGGTAATCATTGCTTACATAAATATCCTTCCAGCCGTCGAGGTTTATGTCAGTAATGGTTGCCTGGTTCCCGAATCCCTCGAGTCCTATCCCTGCTTCGAGGGTAACCTCGGTGAAAACCGGGTGAGACAAGACACTGTCAAAATCATTCCTCAATAGTTTACCTCTTCCTGGCCCGGTCCCCGGAATGGCAACAGGTTTAAACAAGTATTGTGCATTCCTGTCATTAACTTCATTAACAACGAGGTAGACGTCAAGGTCACCGTCATTATCATAATCGAAAAATGCAGCCTGGGTTGTATGTGAATCATCCGCCAGGCCATATTCTTCAGCCTTTTCCTCGAACCGCGGTACGCCTTTTTTGTCATATCCCATGTTCACGTAAAGCAGGTTCTTTCTTTTTAGGCGGTCACTGCTTATTGTCGCGCTTACATATATGTCCTGAAGCCCGTCATTATTTATGTCAGTTACAGCGACACCTCGGCACCATTTGCCATTGCCGGAAACACCTGATGCCTCGGTTACATCATCAAACCTGAAGTTGCCACGATTAATATACAACCTGCACGAGACCATGTTCCCCGTGAAAAAGATGTCAGGAAGTCCGTCATTATTGAAATCACCTATTCCGGTACCGCCACCATTATAGACATTACCATTATCAAGCTGGTTAACCGAATCACTCTCTATTATCGTGTTTTCAAAAGTTATACCTGAATGGGACGGGGAGATCTGGTTTAGCAAATGAGAGTCGTCAACACAACTGTTAAGTAAGGAAGTAAGAAGTAATATTACCGGGAAATGTAGCAGGGATATAATTCTTCCATGAATGTCTTTCATCGGAAATCAGGTTTGTTACAAGGTTAGGGTCATACCTTAAACAAGGCAAATCCCTGACATGTTCACTCTGGAATTTAAAATCTTAAAAATTTATTGGAAGGTTTTTCGAAGGTTATAACAATGATAGAGTTTTGATCGAGGTATGGCTAATTGATCCTTTAGTTGCAGATGCCTGTAGCTTTTAAATATTATTGAAGTCTTTAATTAATAAACTGCTGTGATAATTCATTAATTTTATGATCTTAATCAAGAGCCCCGGGATGTCACTGCCTGTAATTGATATTAAGAACCTTACGAAGCGATACGGCAAAGCAAGAGGGATAGAGTCCGTTTCACTATCAATATCCGAGGGTGAGATTTTCGGTTTTATCGGTCCCAACGGTGCCGGCAAATCTACAACGATAAGACTGCTGCTGAACCTGATTTTCCCGACATCAGGTAGCGCCAGTATACTAGGAATGGATATGATAAGTCAGACTAAGGAAATTAAAAAGCACCTTGGTTATGTTCCGTCCGAGGCAAGTGCTTACAGCTCGATGACAGTTAATGAATTTCTTGACTATTCAGGGAGGTTTTATGGCGCTGTCTCTGCTAATGAGCGCAAACTAATGATGTGTGATCTATTCGAGCTCGATCTTAAAAGGAAGCTGGCAGATCTTTCGACCGGCAATAAAAGGAAGGTGGCAATAGTACAAAGCCTGCTTCACTCTCCCAGGCTTCTAATTGTTGATGAGCCTACCACCGGGCTCGATCCTCTCATTCAGGCAAGATTTTTCGATTTGCTCAGGGAGGAGAATAAGAAAGGACTAACGATTTTTTACTCTTCGCATGTTCTTAGCGAGATACAGATGCTTTGCGGCAGGGTTGCAATTATCAGGGATGGACGGATAGTTAAAGTAGAGGAGATCGAAACTCTCAGACGCAAACAGCTGAAAAGAGTGACAGTTGAAATGGAAGGAGGTGCAAGTCAGAGACTGTCTGGATTGAAGGGCGTGAGGGATTTCAATCTCTCGTTTAACAACTCGGCTAATTTCATGTTTTCCGGCGATGTTAACGAGCTGCTCACCTTGCTCGAAGGGACAAAATTGTTGAACCTGACAATAGAGGAGCCTCCCCTGGAGGAAATCTTCATGCATTACTATAATAATAACGGGAACCGGGTATGAACAGGAATCTTTTCAGGATGGAATTGAAGAGGAATGTTACATCCCTTGCTATCTGGTCGCTCGTGATATGTGCTCTAATCTGGCTGACAATGATGATCTACCCGACTTTCCTCGCCAACCAGTCGAAGATAACAGGGATGCTGAGTATAGTGCCTAAAGAAGCCCTCCAATTCAAGGGTATTTCAAACATAAACGACTTGTTGTCCGTCCTTGGATTCTATGCTTCCAATAACGTGATCTTCATGATGTTGCTTGGCAGTGTTTTTTCTATCGTGCTTTCGTCAGGCATACTACTGAAGGAAGAGTTTAACAAGACAGCCGAATACCTGCTTACCCGCCCGATAACAAGATTGGAGGTGTTCTCAACGAAACTTACAGTGGTCTTCATCTGGATAGTTGCACTGAACCTTGTCACTTCAATTACCGGCTGGGTTGTAATGGAGATAGTGAGAACGGGTCCATACGATTTCAGTGCATTTATTGTTCTCTCGGTGAATACTCTTTTGTTAAATCTGCTTTTTGGATCTTTGGGCTTATTCATATCGGTTATTGTAAGAAGAGCCAAACCGGTTACCAGTTTCTGCATAGGCCTGGTTCTGGTGTTCTATTTTATTTATACCATCTCGAAAATTGCCCCTGGTTATTCCTCCCTGGGTTACATCAGCCCTTTCAGATATGCTGGTTTAGATCTAACCAGCCTGGGCTCAGGATTTAAAACGTGGAACCTTCTTTATTTCCTCTTTGTGACAATTCTTCTTGTTACGTTATCGTGGCGTATTTACAGGCGAAAAGACATCTACATCTGATTTCCTCGTTGTGGACAGACAATTTTTACCGTGAGAACAAGTAATTCTTTACACTGCCCATGGGATGGGCATTTTTCTTATATTGTTATTAAAATTTACTCAATGAAGATTACAGTTATATTGATTCTTTCCTCTATTCTCCTTGCCGCGTGCGGTAATGAAAAACAATATTCCGGAAACCCTCTTTTCAAGGGATGGTACGCTGACCCCGAGGCCATTACAGACAGTAGCTCTTATTGGATCTTTCCTACATATTCTGCCCCGTATGATGAACAGGTATTCCTGGATGCTTTTTCTTCCAAGGATATGCTCGTCTGGGAAAAGCATGACAGGGTAATTGACACTTCAAGTGTTAAATGGCTTAAACGAGCCATGTGGGCTCCATCAGTTATTAAACAAAACGGGCGCTGGTTCCTTTTCTTCGGGGGAAATGATATTCAGAACGATAACGAGACAGGCGGCATAGGAGTTGCTGTTTCTGATTCACCCGGGGGCCCATACAAAGACTACCTGGGTAAACCACTTATCGGTAAATTTTACAACGGCGCACAACCAATTGACCAGTTTGCTTTCCGCGATAAAGATGGGACCGTCTATCTTATTTACGGTGGATGGCGCCATTGCAACATTGTCAAACTGAAGCCTGACTTTACAGGAATAGATACTCTCGATGATGGAACAGTTTACAAGGAAATTACCCCGGATGGTTATGTGGAAGGACCATTCATGTTCACACGTGGTGGGAAATACTACTTCATGTGGTCGGAAGGTGGCTGGACTGGCCCTGATTACAGCGTGGCATATGCAATTGCTGATTCACCATTCGGCCCATTTGTCAGGCAGGACAAAATTTTAAGACAGGATTCAACAATCGCCACAGGTGCAGGGCATCATTCCGTTCTGAAGGCAAGGGATGAGGATAACTATTTCATTGTATATCATCGACGTCCTCTTGGAGAAACCGACAGGAATGCCAGGGTTGTCTGCATCGACAAACTACTTTTTGATGAGAACGGGTTTATTAAACCTGTAGTTATGACTAATACTGGGATTGGTAGCAAGTAACTATGGACTCGGTAAGCAAGAAGACTGAAGCTTTTCTGGCTGGCTGGATTTTAGTTAAGATCTGTCACCTGTTATACATTTTCTAGAGTGACAAAGATTCTATGATGATTTAAATATTAATTTTATTTTAAGTAAGGGAACTCATGAAACTCAGGGTGGTGCACGTGCTCTTTTTAATTTTAACTGTATTAAGTTCTTACTCTCAGCAAATTACAATCCCCAGTGGGAGTGGGAATGTGGCAATTGGTGATCCCTTCATAATGCTATGGGGAGGTAAGTATTATGCATACGGTACTAAATCGCCACTCGGGATTGTTGTATATATTTCTGATGATCTCGTTACATGGACAGTTCCGGGAAACTCGAATGGGGGGCTTGCTCTTCATAAAGATGATGTATGGGCAGAAAGACGATTCTGGGCACCGGAAGTCTACTATGTAAAAGGGAGATTCTACATGTTCTATTCAGCAGATGAGCATGTTTGTGTCGCTACTTCTGATAACCCTGCAGGTCCATTCAGACAATCAGTACAAGAGCCATTAATAGCTGAAGAAAAGTGCATTGACAATTCTCTTTTTATTGATGAAGACGGCAAAGCTTATATGCAATTCTGCAGGTTTAATGACGGTAATAATGTTTGGATAGCAGAGATGGAGGATGACCTTCTTCATATTCGTAAGGAAACCATGCATAAGTGCATTAATGTTTCTCAGAAATGGGAAGAGATATGGCCCAGGGTTAACGAGGGTAGTTTCATTATAAAACACGGTGGTATATATTACATGACTTATTCTGCAAACAGTTACGAAAGTCCTTTTTATGGAGTAGGATATGCCACTTCAAAGTCAATTTATGGCCCATGGGTCAAATACCAGAACAACCCAATACTTCAGAAACCTGGTGGTCTGCCAGGAGTTGGACATAGTGCCCTGTTCATAGACAAGGATGGAAAACTTAGAATCGTGTTTCATTCACACTTCAATTCAACCTCTGTCCATCCACGGATAATGCATATTGGCACTGTGCATTTTGAAATGAGAAACGGCGGGGAGATTATGACAATTGGTACTGACTACCTGACACCTGAACTCAAGTAGCATGGATCTTATTAAAGAGGAATCATCTGAATAGAATGCTAAACAAATTCAGTTGCAGTATAGATTCCTTTGCATTTAGTTTAGAAACGATTAAAAGGAGCGTATTCATTTTTTTACTGTGCCCGTGTTCTGCTCGTATCGGACATTATACCCAATTATTCTGTCACCCGTGCAAATAATTATCGCATCATGATTTGCAGTCGGGTACCACTTCAGGCCATTGTAGTCAAAGCCCTTGGTTAGAAGGGTGATATCCATTTTGGTTCCTTTTCCTCCAAAGGTTGAAATGAAAGCGCCCTGATCTGACAATGGAGCCGCCATTATTTCGAAAACTATCCTTTCAGACGTTATTGCATTGGCATATACAGTCGATCCACTGGCTGTTACTATAACAACATCATAATTGTATTCACCATCCCCGGGCATTGATTTAACTAATTCTATGTTTTTTATTGATGGATTGATGAGATCCAGCATGGTCATTTTGCTTATGCTCATATACTTAAGCATTTGACAAAGAGATTCAGCTTCACCAGTGAACCTGCCTTTGGAAAACCTTGATTTGTAATCGCGACATGCTTCATAATCACCTTCTTTTATTTTAGTGTACACGACCCCCTCCTCTTCAAGAAACTTCTTGGTCCTTAACCCGATTACCTCTTGTATGAATTTCCCGTCAGGATAGAGCTCCAGATACCTGTCACATTGGCTGTAATCCCCATCACGGGCTGAAAAATACATGGCTTGCTCAATTTTATTATTTTTTTCTTCAATAATCTGGTTACGGTAAATGCCATCAGGATATTTGGATAGATAAAATTCACAATCGCTAATTGTTCCAGCCATAGCTTTCTGATAATCAGTTGAATCAGCATACTTGATCTTGCTTGCTTTTAGTTTTTTAACCTGGGTTTGATACTTGCCATTATCAAACCTGGAAAGATAGCTTTCACAGTCAGTACTTGTCCCATTTTGGGCCGAGTGATATGCATTATCTTCAATCTCTGAGTACCGTTTTTCAATCAGGGTTCTGTACTTTTTGAAATCGGGTTCCAGAAGATATTTTCTACAGTCAGTTTCTGTCCCCCTGATTGCATTTAAATAAAGGATATCTTCTATTCTGGAGTTTGTTTCCTTCAAATAATGGTTGCCTGGAAAATCTGCCAGGAACTTTTTATATGCCGGTACAGTATTCTCTGATTTTGCCTTCTCCCAACTTTCAATGCCCCTGTTTTCTTTCGTGAAAATTGAAAACCCTAAAGAGAATCCAAAATAAAAACCACTTATATCATTAGAGTAAATCAGGGATCCAAAGTTTTTCCCATACCACGGGGTAAGCTGGTCTCTATAGCCTGTTGTGATTGAGAAGCAAGCATATTTAGAAACCCTGATCCTTAACATAATATTATAATCAAGTATTTGAGGACTATTCTTATATGTTGTCTTCGTGTTTTTATCAATTATTATTGTTTCGTAATACATGCTATCATGATCTTCTCTTTTCATATTAAATGGCCAATAATAATTCATATTTGCTCCAAGATCATAATTCCGGCCGCTAAACAACGGTACACGCAAACCAATTGGAAAAACATAAAACAACTGGGAGTAGAACCTTTTTTTGCTCAGGTTCATGGGAAAATCAAAAGTGTTGATAGTAAGGAAACTATAATTAAAATATGTTATTGTGGCTGTCATGAAGTCAGTCTTGAATAAACCTTGGTTGCTTGTCCAGGAAACATCAAGTAGTCCACCGTATCCGCTTCGCCAACGAAAATTTTTCCCTGACCAGTAGAAATCTTCATTTATAAATTTGCTGCCAAAAAAAGTTGAATACCTGGTTGTGTCGGGAAGAGAATAGATTGGAGGATTGCCTTGCGAATAAAGTATCAAATTCATTGCAAGTAACACAACGACAAACAAATTCCTTTTCATGAGATTAGAGTTTAGTGCCGTTTGGTAAGACTTACTTTAATAGTGTCGATTTTCAGGAGGTCATGTAAAATTATAGAAATATACCTAAATTACTAAATTATATTAAACAACAGGGAGAATATTTAGATAATTGTTGTCTATTCCGCACTGGATACCGGATAATTTACAAAAGGCAATGTAAAAGGAGGGGTACTTTTGATTAAGAATTCGAATACTTTGATAACATAAAACTCCTGAAATGAAAGAAGTTGAATCTAAAATTGAGTTTTGTTAAATTACTCGTAAGGTTGGGATAGTTATTAAGTCAGGCTGTAGGTGTTATTGACTGATCCTCACGAAGACGGCAAGGAAGTACATTGGTTTGCCGGTTGTTGTGAAATCTTCAGGATACTGGTCACCAGCAAGGTTATAGCAAATTGTCAGGGCCACAGTTTTTTCACCGTTATACTCCTGTTCTGAAAGTTTCCAGATAGTCTTGATAAGTTTACCGCTATTCACCCCATCCTTGCCGTAAATATCCATTTTGTTACCGTTGAACCGCAGGACTCCCTTGTCGACACTCTCGGCAACGAACACGTAGTTGCTGTCGGAGATCGTTAGTAATTGAGTATTAAATGAGTCAGAGGGTAGTTTATTACCACCCATCTCGAGAGAAACAGGTTTCCATTTGCCATTAAGTCCTGTTGGATCATTGTTTTCAGTCACGGGTAAATGCCCTGCAGGTGAAAGTACGAGGAATAATAACAGAAGTGTTTTCATGCCAGTGTTTTATATAATAAACAAAGATCATGATATGAAGTTCGAAGAACACTTAATCCAGACTGGTGGAAATGTATGGTTACAAGGGATTTAATTAACGACCTGAGAATTCAGGGAAGGCCATGTATCCTGAATTTTCAGCAATGTAAGCCGCCAAGATTCCTGGTATTGATCTGTTCCTATTTTTCTCTTCTTTTTACAATCTCGTTTATCCAGATTGGTGCGAAAGGAGAGGTGCAGCCTTTCGATACGGGGAAGTCCCTGTAAATGCCAAGTTTTTCACCAATCGATATACTTCTGACCCTGTACTGTTTAAAGTAGATCCCGATCTGCGCTAGTGTCATGTTCATTGTCCACTGTATCTCTGGTGCCGCTGCCGGCATTTCGTTTTCAATTCTTTTCAGAAGGTGAGGAATGTCAATACCTTCTGGATCTTTGGCAACCCTTTCGCTTGTCAGGCTCCATCCGGCCCTGGCCGACATTGGTTCTGTTGAATCCATCCATTCACGTCTAAGACTTTCTTTTTCTGGATGCTTCATGATAACATAAGATGTGAGCCAGTCTGCAACATGAGTGAATCTTTCGGAAGGGACAAGGGATTTTATCTCGTCGCTCGATAGTTTTCCCGGGTTCATTATAAGGACGGCAAGAAACCTGGCCTCTATGTTTCCGGTCTTCCAGAGCTGAAGGGCCAGGTTGTGGTCAGTCTTTATTTCCCTGGCCATTGCCCGTATATCACCCATTTTTACACCATACTGATTATCACCGGCTCCCTGCCTCCTGTTAATTGCACGCACTTTCTCGCTTCCCATAGCCTCCAGCCTTGCAAGAATTTCTTTTACTGTCATAGCATAGCATTTTGAAACATTTCAAAACTAACAAATTCCTCCTGACTTTGTTCTTGTTTTTACACCATTGGCAAACCTTGCAGCCGCTTGATTGTTATACAAGCAAAAACTATGAAGAAGATTGGTATAATAGGTTCTGGTGAGGTAGGAAAAGCCCTTGCCAAAGGTCTGAATAAACATGGGTATCTGGTGATGCTGGGGTCAGAAGACAAGAACAAGCGCGATAGTTTCAAGAATGAGACGGGGATCATGACTGGAACATTTTCTGAAGCAGCAGTGTTTGGCGAAGTCGTGATTCTGGCAGTTAAGGGATTGGCTGCTGGATCGGTCGTCTCTTCACTTGCCACTAAAATCGCGGGTAAAACTGTAATAGACACCTGCAACCCGATTGCTGAAAAGCCCCCGGTAAATGGAGTTTTGCAATTCTTTACATCACTCGACGATTCATTAATGGAGCGGCTGCAAGGCATGGCACCATCTGCTAATTTCGTGAAAGCTTTCAGCTGCGTGGGAAGTACATTCATGATTGATCCATCATTTACAGAGAAGCCCTCGATGTTCATCTGTGGTAATAATGAGGCTGCGAGGAAAGAAGTCAGGGAGATACTTGATAATGTTGGATGGGCAGCCGAAGACATGGGTGGTGCTGAAGCTGCCAGAGCAATTGAACCGCTTTGCATGCTCTGGTGCATCCCGGGTTTCAGAAGCAACGACTGGGCACACGCCTTCAGGATGGTCAGACCTTGAAAAGGTATAGTATGCTATTGAAATCCAATGGGACCTTGTATATGTTATTCCTTTGGATTATTTAGAAAGTTTTTTTCGCGACAGCAGTAATTAAAGGGATAAGCTTTTATCCCTTTCTGCTGCTCGTAAGATGCCACAAACCACAGACGGGGCATTGATAAGATCTAATCTCCTTTGTAATCCTGGTTTCCCTGATGTGTTTTATCATCTCTTCTGCTTCTTCCCTTGTATGGTAAGAGGTCTTCTTGCATGAAAAACCCGCTGGAGGTACTTTATTCCTGATGGTTTTGTAAGACATTAGAAACTGGTCATTTTTGCAAAGATAGAACTTTGGACTGCTGCCTGCAAAATGATAATTACTATAAGATACCAATTGGATCAGGCCCGTTCTTTAGTGGATAATTCTCATTGGCAATCAGTCGATTTGAACAGGTTCTGAAATAAATATAATTGATTACATTTAGCTTTCTAAAGCTAGTTTTATGTCAGCCCTGGTATCAAACCCCTGGAACAGTCTTGAAGTTGTAAAGATCTGCGTGGCATTGCTAACACCAATTCTTATCTTCGGTGTTGGCTTGTATATAAACAAATCGCTTATCCTGATTGAACACAACCAGTGGCGAAACCAGAAACTGATTGAGAAGAGGATTGATGTATATGACGATCTTATGCCTGATCTGAACGACCTGCTTTGTTACTTTGCCCACATGGGAAACTGGAAGAAGTTCACGCCCGAATATATCGTCGGGCTCAAGAGAGCAATCGACAGGAAGGTTCATCTGGCGGCACCACTTTTCGCTGATGATTTTTTCGCGGCATGCACTGAATTCATAGGTCTGTGTTACGAGACTTATACTGGTGGTGTAAACGATGCAAAGCTGAGAATCTCGCCTGATGACTGGAAGACGGCGTTCGGAGATGAATGGAAGCTTGAATGGAACGTGCACTTCTCGGAAAAATCAAAATTCACCAACACTGAAAAAATAAGAGATGCTTATTCCCTGATAGTGAAAATCTTTGCAAGGGAGATGGGACTAAACCCGAAGACTAGTTACTCGGTAAAGAAGTAGGTGTCAGGTATGAACATTAGGGAACACCTGATAGACCATTAATGATTTCCAATCACTCTACACGAATCTGATTGGAATATGATACTTCGTGCAGACAGGAGTGTCAATTTGCACGGGTGTTCCTCGATTTTTGCGAAAATCTAAAATTCAGCAACAAACAATAATAAAACATAAACTTGATTCTATTTAATTACTAACTTTATGTTTGTTGATGCCATGGTTTTCGCGCGGTTTTGAGGACCATCTAAATACTTCCTGCATGTCAATTCTTCAACGACATCTGAAGTTCGAAGTCAAGATCTTCCTGATTTATCTTTTTGTCGGGGGACTCTGGATTTTATTTTCCGATGCAATAGTAAATGGCCTGTTCAATGACCCGGGGAAAATAACGAGAATACAGACATACAAAGGATGGTTCTATGTTCTTATTACCGGAATATTATTCTATCTCTTTTTAAGACGTCACCTGGTTAAATTAAGGACGGCTGAACACCTGGCGAGAGAAAGTGACAGGTTGAAAACGACCTTTCTCCAGAATATGTCGCACGAGATCAGGACCCCTATGAACGGGATCATTGGCCTGACAGAATTGCTTAAATCCGGGGAATTGAGTGATGCGGAAAAAGTCGAATACATAAGAATCATCTCGGAGAGCTCAACTCTTCTATTTAATATTGTAAATGAGGTACTGGATATATCTATGATTGAATCCGGGACTAATAAAGTTTCTCCTCATGATATCTCGCTAAATGATCTGATTGATGATATCCACCATCATTTCTCCCATTCGGTTAAAGCAGGGGTCGTAATAGAGATATCGAAAGGTTTGAAAAAGGGAGAAGATATGATTTGCACCGATGGAGTCAAGGTAAAGCAGGTGTTATTCAACCTTATATCCAATTCAGTCAAATTTGTCGAGAAGGGATATATCAGGTTCGGTTACGAGTTGAAAGGAAACACAATTGAATTTCATGTTGAGGACACGGGTATTGGAATCCCGAAAGAGGTACATCAGCATATTTTTGACAGGTTCTTCAAGGATAACAGTCCCAATGACAGGTTCTACGAGGGAGTGGGACTGGGGCTGACGATATGCAAAGGTCTTGTAGAGTTGCTCGGCGGGCGAATATGGCTTGAGTCAGAACAGGGGAAAGGCTCAAGATTCTACTTTACAATTCCATACGTTAAAGTTGAAGACGCTGCTTTCACCGGGACTCCAGCCAGGAGCAGACCAGTCTCCACCTTCAGCGGAATGAATATCCTGGTCGCTGAAGATGACTCGCTGAACCAACGATATATTAAAGAAATACTTTCACGGAGAGGAATAAACGTCCTTATGGCAAATGATGGGAAGACTGCCGTTGATATCTGCTGTTCCAACAAGGAAATAGAAATCGTTCTAATGGATATCAAAATGCCAGTAATGAACGGCTATGAGGCGGCAACCGAGATCCGGAAGGTAAGGGATGATGTCCGCATAATTGCGCAAACAGCCTATACTTTTGACGAGGAAAAGAAAGCAATTCGTGCAGGATTTGACGCTTATATATCCAAGCCATTCAGGGAAGATCAGCTGCTCGAGCTGATAAGAAAATTCAAAAAATAAAATTCTGCTTATTGCCTCATCTTTATCTGGTGGTTTCCGGGAATCAGCCTGGGAATAGCCGGGGAAGACCAATGTTTTTGAAGCTTGGTTCGTGGCGGTAAGAGGAGGCAGGTTGTTGCACCTGGTGAATAAGCAATACCAGGGAATCAGGTATACCCTTGTAAGAACAGCTGATTAACCGTTGCAGCATAAACAATAGCATCCCGGTGCATGCAATTATAACCGGGGATTTAATTATTTTTATCTTCATCAATATAATTATTAAATGATGAAGACCCCTAGACTGCTAATTGCTGTGATCCTGTCGGTTGTAATAATTGATGCACGTTCACAGAGCACCCTGAAAATTGAGAAAATAATGCAGGGTGAGAAATTTACCGGATATTCTCCATCGAACCTGCAATGGAATCCCTCGGGTAACAAACTGTTTTTTAACTGGAACCCCGAAATGGAGGATCAACCATCTCTGTATTTCATATCACCAGGTAACACGAAGCCACAAAAGGTGACCCCGGAGGAACGCAAGAACCTTCCTTCCTTTTACGGAACTTTAAACCGCGACAGAACGAAGATGTTGTACTCGAAAGACGGGGACCTGTTCATCCTCGATATTAAAACGGGCAGCAGCAGGCAAATTACTAATACACTTTCACCCGAGAGTAACCCGGTGTTCAGCAAAAACGAAGACAAAGTAATATATTCCGCTAACGGGAACCTTTATACCTGGGATCCCGTTTCAGGGCTTGTATCACAAATGACCGATATGAGGCAGGGCAAGGAGAAACCAGAAGAGTCTCCCTATGCAAATCCACGTGACAAATGGCTTCATAACAGCGAAATGTATCTTATAAAAACATTATCTGAACGAAAGGCAACCAGGGATTTTTACGAGAAGGAAAGCAAGTTGCTCCAGCCGGATAGACCCAAGCCTGTCTATACCGGTGCCGGCATGCCAAGGTCCTTAAAGTTAAGTCCTGATAACAACTATCTTACCTGGACAACAATGCAACCTGGCGACGACAAGGGAACAATTGTTCCTGCTTATGTGACAGAATCGGGTTACACTGAGGACCAAAGAGCGCGTTCGAAGGTAGGTTCAGGTAGTTCAGGATCATCAGATCTTATGATTTACGATATCAGGAGAGATACTGTCTACAGGGTTAAAACGGATGATATCCCCGGGATAAATGATACACCTGCTTACCTGAAGGATTATCCGGCCAAAAAGCAGGCTGCCGGAATGAGACAGGAAAAACCATCCAGAAGAAGCATCAGGATAAATGAACCGGTGTGGACTGATGACGGTTCTCAGGCCGCTGTCGAGATCTATGCTAACGACAATAAGGATCGTTGGATAATGCTGCTTGATATTCAAACAGGTAAGCTCAGTCTGATTGACAGACAGCATGATGATGCCTGGATTGGAGGCCCGGGAATAGGGTACAGGGGTTCCCTGGGGTGGCTTCCTGATAAAAAAACCTTGTTCTTCCAGTCGGAGGAAACAGGCTTCTCTCATCTTTACACCGTGGATGTTACAACCAGCGCGAAGAAGGCCTGGACCTCTGGTAATTACGAGGTGTCTGACCTGACCTTATCAAGAGATGGTAAATGCTGGTACTTCATCTCCAACGAGGTAGACAATGGCATAAATGAATTATACAGGTTAAATGTTAAGGATGGTGTAAAGACAAGACTAACTAGCTTTGATGCAGGTGTAACTGCTGAACTGTCGCCGGATGAGAAATATTTTGCCCTGCTTGTTTCCAGATCAAATACTCCATGGGAGCTATACCTCCTGGAAAACAAGGACAAGGCAGTTCCTGTAAAGATTACTGAATCGACAACCAAGGAATTCAGGGCTTATAACTGGAGGGTACCGGAATTTGTTAAGATTCCTGCAACCGACGGGGCAATGGTCCCGGCAAGGCTGTATAAACCAGCCAGGCCGGTCAGTAATGGCCCAGCCGTGATCTTTGTTCATGGAGCAGGATACCTCCAGAACGCCCACAGGTGGTGGAGCAGTTACTTCAGGGAATACATGTTCCATAACTTCCTTGTTGATAATGGCTACACCGTGCTCGATATTGACTACAGGGGTAGCGCTGGCTATGGTCGAGACTGGAGAACCGGAATATATCGTTTCATGGGTGGAAAGGATCTCGACGATAATGTTGATGGAGCTAAATATCTCGTTGAAAAATGCCAGGTCGACCCTGGTAAGATCGGGATTTATGGAGGGTCGTACGGGGGATTCATAACGCTTATGGCAATGTTCACCAAGCCGGGTGTATTCACGGCCGGGGCAGGCTTAAGATCGGTAACCGACTGGGCACACTATAATCATGGATATACCGCGAATATCCTGAACACCCCGTCAACTGACAGTCTTGCATATGTCAGGAGTTCTCCGATTTATCATGCCGGGGGATTCCAGGGTCACCTTCTCATGTGTCATGGGATGGTAGATGATAATGTTCATTTCCAGGATATTGTCAGGCTCACTCAAAGACTCATAGAACTTGGTAAGGATAACTGGGAACTTGCTGTTTACCCCCTCGAGAGTCACGGATTCGTTGAAGCGTCGAGCTGGACAGACGAGTACAAGAGGATATACAACCTGTTCGAGGAGTACCTTAAAGGAAGGAAACAGAATTAAGGACAGCTTTATTCAAGAAGCACAGGGCTCAGGGGAAGAAGCACAGGGCACGGAGCACAGGGCACGGGGGAAGAAGGAAGAAGCACAGGGCACAGGGCACAGGGGAAGAAGCTCAGGGCACGGGGCTCAGAGCACAGCGGAAGAAGGTTCTCGGTCCTAGGTCGAAGAAGGAACTTTCTAATACAGCCCCTAAAGCATTTAGAGCCTCTACAGCTTTCTTCAAGGGCACGGGGGAAGAAAGTGCTATTAATCAAGCTCTTTATTGCATCTATAGCCTCTACTGCTTAATCTAAAGGTCCTCGTTCCTTGTTGCTCGGTCCTTGGTCGAAGAAGGAACTTCCTAATATAGCATCTACAGCATTTAAGGCCTCTACAGCTTTCTATAAAGGTTCTCGGTGCTTGGTTCTCGGTTCTCGGTAGTGCAGTGCCTGGGACCAGGCTCCGAACAGACCGAGGACCCAGAACCCAGGACCGTGGACCGGGAAGCACAGGGCACACTTGCCTGCCGGAGCTTCAGCGTAGGCAGGGAGCACGGAGCACGGGGGAAGAAGGACCTAGTTATACAGCCTCTGCAGCTTTATTAAAGGGGTGCTCGTTTCGCGGTGCTGGGTGCCGGGTAGGGTACTGCCGTGAATCTGGGATGACAAATGGCTCTGAAAGAGCCACATCTGAATAACCCCCGGTGCAACCGGGGGTAACAGCACAAACAAGTTTCAAGCTCCGGAGGAGCGTGACTCCAATCAAGGGACATACCGCTCATCAATCGCTCAGCCCGCCTTCAGGAGCAAGTTATTGTATTCTTCCTTAAAAGTCTTTTTCCCGAGATGTTCCTGCCAGGAACGGGGCTTGGCCATATCGTCCATGCTTAAGACGAGAACAAGCCAATAGATTTAACATTTCATGGAGCTTTTTGTTAAACGATGCCTGTTCCGGGCGACAACCTTGTAAACATAATCCCTGAAAGATGCAGGAATGATTTTCAGGAAATATAATATTTTCCATTTGCCTCCCATTAATCTGAAAATCACAAGAACCGCCTCTGATAAAGTATAAATGGTATTTTGATGAAAAAGGATAACCGTGTCGGCAGCAACCATGCTTAACCTGTTTTTTGATAGTAAAGCTTTTCCCTCGTCAGATTGTGCTGAAACACAACTGAACACTGATCGCTTGTCGTGCCTCTTGACGAACTTCACGGTAGTGTTGCAAAGATTGCATTCGCCATCATAAATGATAACTGCTTCCATGACTGATCAACAGCGAGAAACAAATATTGTTTATCACTGTCTTGCAGGACAACTTGAAGTCAGTAAGCAACTTTATGGCGGGCGCTTACCATTCTCATTTTCGCTTTTTCACAGTTTTCGTTTACCGGGTTATTATTTTTATTTTTCATCTGGTGGTAATATGCAATAAGTCAGTATTTTTATTATTACCGTGAGTATATATTCGCGGCTTACCAAACTAGATCGAGACAGATGGAGACTTTAACTAATTTCACTAAATTTCTACAGGCCTGTATCACGCCTGTAGCGCTGATCTCTGGTGTAGGCCTGCTGCTCCTGACAATCACCAACCGTATAGGAAGGGTAGTAGATCGCATAAGGCATCTGGTCGCTGAACTGGATAATCCAAATACCAAACGTACCAAACTGAAGGAGAACGAGATTCATATCCTGCTCGACAGGGGCCGTTTGCTGAGGAACTCTATTGCATGGATGCTTGCTGGTATGATTTCAAGCTGCCTTATAATTCCCTTGCTGCTAATAATGAGCCTGTCGGATATCGACTTGAAATTTATAGGATATTTACTGTTCATAATATCCATTATGTCAATGTTTATCTCACTGGTTTATTTCTTTAAAGACGTGCTGCTTTCCTTGAACGCGATAAAACTGGAGTCTTCAGAATATATTAAATAGGTGATTCTATTTCCGGTTTAACCCGTTGCAATCAGTTGAATGAATCAGCTGATCATTAGACTAGTTCTTTTATAAAACAGACACTGGTTTCAACTCCCTCGTACTGGCCGTAGTTTGGTATTGGTATGTAGCCGGTTTTTTTATAAAGTCCTATTGCCTCGGGTTGCTTAAGCCCGGTTTCGAGGATGCACTTTTTACATGACAACTCGAGGGTCCATTTTTCAAGTTCTCCCAGAACTGTTCCTGCTATGCCCATCCTCCTGTAATCTGCTCTCACGAACATGCGTTTGATCTCCATCGTTGCCTCATCAAAAGGTTTGATAGCACCGCAACCGGCAGGATAACCATCAATATAAGCGACCACGACATGTTTTAGTCCCTGTATAGTGTTGAATTGAGAATAAAACATGTGATCTTCACCGTCGCGGATAGCGAGCTCGGCATCAAGGTCACGTACCAGATCAATGAAATGAGGATCAGATGAGTCTGTCCTGTTAAGTCTTATCATTTTAAAATCAGATTATTTACGGGCAAGTCTGAATTTGTTTCTTTCTGTATCTTATTTTTTTTCAAGAACGAGCACCCAGTCATTCCCTGGTTTCTCCTCGCTGGGAGGGTCAAACACAAGATTGTTCCCTGTTGTATGAATACCTTCGGAAATAGACGTTCCATCTGTTGGGTTGAACCATGAAGCATTGAATTCAGTCCATCCAAGTAAACTCGTGTTTATAGGAATAAATCTTCCTGTGTATGTGTAAATCATGGCATAATCTCTTCCCCTGGTGGCGACAAGATAGGCATATCTTTCCCCGTTGCTCCCGGCGATAAGCTCCTGGGCGGGAACCCTTTCATAATAAGGTTTTGACAACATCAATTTCTTCATGTTTATCAACTGACCGGAGCCCGGGGCATTTATGGCGTCCTCCCATTTTTCCTTCACACCGTAGGCCCCTCCCTTTTCACCCTTACGGTGAAACTGCATCACGGCATTATGACCATAAGTAAAGCCACATGCCCCGGAAAAAACAGACCAGTAGGCGTACCTTCTAACGTCGGCATCGGTCCAGTAAACCTGAGTTGTGTCGTGTAGCCCGTGAGGGATTGATTCATAAGAGGGTTCCCCGTCGAGTGATGGTTTGACCGGGCTCAAGGCATAGTCTTCATTCATGTATCTCCAGTTGTCCTCACCATAAGCTGTCCCCGCCGTGTCCTGCGAGTAATCGCGATGACCCGACTGGAACATGTTGAAACTGAGCCAGTCCTGGTTATGGAACCATTCTGCAGATCTTGTCCTGCCAAAGGGATGAAAAGTAACAAGTTGATTTCCGGTATTGGTGTTGAGTATGCTTCCAATTGTATTCCAGATGTCAGTGTAATCGCTTCCCTTCACGTCGCCACCATTAAGCCAGATCACGTTTGCTTTTTTCCCGTACCTTCCTGCCAGCCAGGTTGCGTATGCCGATGCCTGTTCCTTGCTGACCTTTCCTGATCTTACGTTAGAACCCCACACGGGGACCAGGGCCATGTATATCCCCTTTTCGCCGGCTTTTCTGATCACGTAATCAACATGGTCCCAGTAATCGTACTGTCCGGGGTTGTCGGGAGAATCACCGGCCGTGACCTTAATCCTGCTTATGTCATTTCCCGAGATTGCGCTGTCCCCGTAAAAATTATCACATTTATTAATGTCATGAATCAGCATGGCCTGGATAACATTGAATCCCTTCTGCCTTCGGTTTTCAAGGTATTTCTCTGCCTCCTCCCTGTTTAACTTTTTAAACAGCAGCCAGCCGGTATCACCAAGCCAGAAAAATGGATCACCATTAGCTGAGGAAAGGTACCTGTTGTTATCCGAAAGCCTGAGATTTGGAGTGAGAGTTGCCTCGTTATTGCATCCAAAGCAAATCACCAAAAAAGTCATGGACAATATAGCCCTTCGGATCTTTTTCATATTTCCACGATATTACTCCACGATGAATCCCCTGTCCTTTAACCAGGCAAGAAAACTATCGCGCCAGGTACTGATCGCGTTTCCCCTTTCGAGACCGGAGTCAAATCCATGTCCTCCTTTCGAGTATATATGAAGTTCACACGAGAATTTTTTCTCTGTAAGTACCTTGTATAACTCGATGCAGTTTGATGCAGGAGTGATGTTATCTTCACCACCGTTCATGATGAAAACAGGAGGGAAGGTCTCTTTTTTTGCAACGGAACTTATTAATTCATTATCAAGACCAGGATAGAATAGACCAGCGAAATCTGGTTTAGAGTCGTTGTCTGTGAATTTCACATACGAGGGGTATTTTTTATCGTCCATTCCAGATGCAGCCCTTAGTGATAATGATCCTCCCGCCGAAAATCCACAAATCCCTATTTTCCTGACATCGAGCCCAAGCTTTCCGGCTTCTGAACGAAGAGTATGGATTGCCTGGCGGGCGTCTGCAATGACTTGTGGGTAGTACTTATCAACGGTAAGAGTATTACCTTCAGCATCGGGATTAAAGGTCCTGTATTTCAGCACCAGCGAAGTAACCCCTTTGCCTGCAAGCCATAATGCAAGGTCTATTCCCTCCCTGTCGAACCAGACATCACGGAAACCACCACCCGGACAAATGACAACGGCAGTCCCGTTAGGTTTTACAGTTGAAGGTCTGATTATCACGTATGTGGGTTTGGAAACCTGGCTGAAGACCCTGTTGCTCTGTGATAATGAACTTGCTCTGAAGTTTTCCTTTCTGACCTTTTCGGTTTTGTAAACAACCGGGTTCCCGGGTATCCCATCAGGCCATAGTGCCTGTTCCAAAGGAACCTGAGCTTCCAGAAGGCTTACTGTCGCTAAGACCAGGGTCAAAACTATCAATCGGCTGGATGAATTCTGTATTTTCATGTTTTCCTGACTATGGTAACAAGTACTAAAGTAATAAATCCTGATAAATCTGGGTGACCAGCCTTTCGGGTACTCATTTTTTTATTTAGTTACAAAGTGCTTATTTATGATTTATATTATATCGTGTCTATAAAAATTGTTAATGTGTTGACTTATTGAACCATTCCCATTATATTTGATTTTGTAGGAGTCTTTAGAACTAATTCTGATATTTTTGACTATCTAATGTCTGCATCACATGGATGAAGGTCAGTATAAATCCGTATTAATGCAATCCAACACGGGCTATGCCAGGATTGCAATGAAAGAAGGTGTAAAATCTTCAGAAAGAGTATTTTCGATAATAGAGGTAAACAGGTCTTTCACGGATATTACCGGTATACCTACAGATAAGCTTGAAGGGAAGGATCTGCTTGAGCTGATTTCTTCCGACGGTCAGTCGGGCCTTGATAATATCGAGCTATACGAGAAAGCTTTATTATCAAATAAGGTCGTTTCCGTGGAGAGGTACTCTGCCATCACGGGTAGAAGCTACTTGCTGAGGACCATTCCTGATAATAAAAACTGTTTTTCAATACTTCTGGAAGAGATTCAGTCGAGAACTGGTAGCGAAAGTGACGAGGTGATATCCTTAAGCAGGATGCTTCTTGATGAAGGAGGATACCCTCTTGATTACAGGAACCTGACTTGCGAGATTTGCAAGCTTGCCGGTGCGGATTTTGGAGTTTTTAACCTTTACTCGGAGGATAGTAAAAAATTCAGGAATGTTGCCGTTTATGGCAAACCTGGAATTGTAAAGGCTGTTTACCGGCTCATAGGGTACTCTCTTTTAAACAGGGAGTGGGATGTTTCCGAGGCCAGGCTTAACCAGATCAGACATCATCACGTGGTGAGGTTTGGCTGTATAACAGATCTGGCCGAGGGATCGATCCCTGAAAAACTTAGTACCGCTATCTCCGCTGTTACAAATACAGGCTCAGTATACGTTGTTGAAATGAGTGCAGACTCCCAGATAATGGGCGACTTCATCCTGTTTTTCGGCAAAGGGAAGGAGATGAGAAACAATGCATCCGTTGCTGTTTTCGCCAATCTGGTAGGAGTTGCAATTAAAAGAAACGATACGGAAACAAAAAGGAGAAAAAGCGAGACAAACCTCAAGAATTTCTTTCATTCGGATATCGACTTTCACTGGGTGCTTGATACAAAAGGCAGGATAATTGAAATTAATGAAACTGTTATCAACAGGTTGGGATACAAAGCTTCAGAATTACTTGGGCAACACATTTCAATTGTCCATCCGGAAGCTTTAAGGCAAGAAGCTGAGAAGAGAGTGATAGAAGTGGTTTCAGGTACAGAATCCTCTTGCCATATTCCATTGATTACAAAAACCGGCGAGCTAATTCCCGTGGAAACCTATGTTATTAAAGGGGAGTGGGATGGTAAAAATGTTTTCTTCGGGGTTAGCAAGGATATTTCACTCCTTAAACTCTCGGAGGAGAAATTTCACAGGATATTTAACGTGAGCCCGGATCTTATGGGCCTCTGTACAGTTGATACCGAGCAACTGGTTGAGGTCAATAACTCGTTCCGTGAAACACTTGGTTTCACGGATCAGGAAGTTATCGGAAAAACAATTGATGAGATTTTCAAGATCGAACCTGATCTGAAGGAAGAAGTCAGGGAGAATATAGCCAGGGAAGGATCTTTCAGAAACCGCGAGTTCTCGACAGTCAAGAAAAATGGTGAACAGGTAGTACTGCTCGTGTCAATTGACCTGGTTATGCCCGTGGGCAAAGTCTTTTACCTGATTGTAGGTACTGATATTACAAGGCTCAAACTGGCAGAGAAGAAACTCCGGGAAAGTGAAAATAACTACAGGGGGCTGACGGAAAGGATGTATGACATACTCTGGACCTGTGACCTTAATTTGCAGACAACATGGGTAACCCCCTCCGTTCAAAAGATACTCGGATTCACTGCTGAAGAGATACTCGGGAAAAGCCCTGAACAGACAATAGCTCCAGAGTATCTCGTTAAGGCGGCAGCACTTCTAGTGGACCAGTTAGCTCTGGAGGGGAAGGAAGATCAAGCCAGAACGACAACGATGAAGGTAGGTTACTATCACAAAGACGGTTCAGTAAAAATCCTTGAAAACATGATGACCTTTATCCGGGATAGTGAGGGTAAACCCATCGGAATTCAGGGTCTGTCGAGGGATATATCTGAACGACAAAAGGCTGAAGAAGAACTGGTGAGGGCAAACGATCTTCTTCTGGAAACCGGAATGATGGCAAAGGTCGGAGCATGGGAGGTTGATTTCGTTAAGGGCACTGTAAACTGGTCAGTTGTCACGAAGAAGATAATGAGTGTCCCGCTTGATTTTGTCCCGAGGATCGAGGATCTTCTCACGTATTACAAGGAAGGCGACAGCCGGGACAGGATTTATGAATGTGTTGAAAACGCCAGGCTCAATGGAGTCTCATTTGATCAGGAGTTTATCGTTATTGCCTTTGACGGGAGGGAACATCACGTCAGGAATATAGCTAAGCCGGTTTTCGTGAACGGGACATGCCAGCGGCTTGTTGGTACCTTTCAGGACATAACAGACCGCAAGGAATACGAGATCAGGATCAGGGAAAGTGAGCAATCGTACAAGAACCTGCAGGCTCTATTCAGGAACATGGCTGATATTATACCTGATATGGTTTGGGCAAAAGATATAAACGGGAGGTATCTCTTTGCAAATAACTCGGTATGCAGTAACCTTCTCGGTGCTGTTGACACATCGGAACCGATAGGTAAAACGGATTTGTTTTTCACAAAGAGACAAATTGAGTCACACTCCGATGACCCTGAATGGCATACTTTCGGGGCTAATTGCATTGACTCGGATCAGGAAACGATCAGGAAAGGTGTTACCTGCCAGTTTGACGAGTATGGAAACATTAAAGGGAAGTTTCTGTACCTCGATGTTGTCAAGACCCCTCTGGAAGATGATAATGGTAACATAATCGGAACAGTAGGTACGGCCAGAGATGTGACCGGGAAACGAAGCGCTGAGAAAAAGCTTCTTAAAAGTGAGGCCAATTTAAAAGCAATAATTGAAAACACTCTCGAGAACATATGGTCTGTAAATACGTCTTACGAGATTGAATACGTGAATGAAGTTTTCGTCCGGGCATTCCTGGCTACTTTCGGTGTGGAATTGAAGGTGGGACTCAACATCCTCGATGCGCTGCCTGAAAACCTCAGGGTTATCTGGAAAGACAGGTACGACAGGGCTTTCAGGAATGAGCATTTCCTGTTCGAGGACAAGCTCGTTCTGGGAGACACGATTATTTACATAGAGGTTGCAATGAATCCCATCATAGTTGATGGAGGCGTTGTCGGTGCCGCTTTATATGGGAAGGACGTGACCGAGAAGACTATCGCGCAGAATCAGCTGAGGTACCAGTCCAAAGCAAGAAAAATACTCGTGGAATTGTCTTCAGGTTTTATCAATCTGCCCGTGGCTGATATAAGACCGGCAATCCAAGATTCGCTGGCAAGGATTGGAGAGTTCGTCGGCGCTGACAGGGCTTACGTTTTTGAATATGATTTCGTCGGTATGACCGCGACAAATACTATCGAATGGTGCAGGCCAGGAATATCGGCACAAATAGACAAATTCCAGAAAGCATCACTGGATAGTTTCCTTTCCTGGGTCGAGCATCACAAGAAGGGAGAGACTGTTAAAAATGATAATGTAAAAACAATTGCTGACAGTACCCTGAGAGCCTTGCTCGAGATGCAGGATGTGAAGAGCTTCCTTACAATCCCATTCCTCAAGGGTGGAGAGTGTATAGGATTCGTCGGCTTTGACTCCGTGTTGGAATACCACGACTATACAGATGTGGAAAGCCAGCTTTTGCAGGTTTACGCACAAACTCTCGTGAATGTGCTTGAAAGAATTGATAATGAGAAGAAACTTGTAATAGCCAAGGAGAAAGCAGAGGAGAGCGACAGACTCAAGACAGCGTTCCTGACCAACATGAGTCACGAGATCAGGACCCCCATGAATGGCATCATAGGTTTCCTGGAACTGCTTAAAGAACCAGATCTTTCGGAAGAAAATAAAACGGAATATATCGGGATTGTCACGCAGAGCGGAAACAGGTTACTCAATACCCTGAATGACATAATTGAAATCTCGAAGATTGAAGCTGGTGAACTGAATACTTACATATCGGAGGTTGATACAGAAAACCTCATGAGGTATTATCATTCTTTCTTCAGACAACAGGCTGAATCGAAGGGCATTGGACTCATGCTGGCTGACCATCTCGAGGGTCAGGAGGCAATAATGCAGACAGACCGGAGCAAACTCGAAAGCATATTGTCAAACCTACTTAAGAACGCCGTTAAATTTACATCTACAGGATATATTGAGTTTGGTAACAGGAAGGCTGGTGACACGCTGCTATTCTTTGTTTCAGACACGGGCCCCGGGATATCCTCTGAATACAAGGATAAAATATTCGAACGTTTCATCCAGGGCGATATCACTCCTAACAGGCTGCATGAAGGTTCGGGTCTCGGTCTCGCGATAGTGAAAGCTTACGTGGAGATGCTGGGTGGGAAAATCTGGGTCGATTCAGAAGATGGTAAAGGAAGTACTTTCTACTTCTCCCTTCCATATCTTGGTTCACAGGAAATAGTGACCAAAAAGGAAAGCTCCTCCCCGGCTCAGAATATGCAGGCAAAGGGAAAGACTATTCTGGTGGTTGAAGATGACAAGGCAAGTTACATGGTCCTCGAGAAAATTCTCACATCCGAAAATCACAAGGTATTACATATTACAGACGGGAGCGAGGCCGTGAAATTCATGAAAGAGGTTGGCGGGGTCGATTTGATATTGATGGATATCAAGCTGCCAGGAATGTCAGGACTGGAAGCAACAAAGCGGATCAGGGAATTCAATACGGGAATTCCCATTCTCGCGCAGACTGCTTATGCCTTTGGCAGGGATAAAGAGATAGCCCTGCAGGCTGGGTGCAACGATTATATCTCGAAACCAATCAGGAGGGCAGACCTGGTGAAAATGATCAGGAGTTACTGATTCTCCTGGTGATGCAGTGCCGGCTTTAATTTCCTATATATTTCCTTCACCGGAGGTAATCAATTCTGGCCAAAACGGTAGAATTTCAGGTATCTGGTAGGAGAAAGGAGAAAGGAAAAAGTAAAAAGGAAAAAGGAGAAAGCAGAAAACAGACAGTAAAAATGATAGTGAAGCAGCATAAAGGGTTAAAAGCTGCTTCACTGTCTGTTTGCAGGATACCTTATTTTTCCATGAGGGATTTCAGGTTATCCAGGCTTTTAGCCATGTCTTTACCAAGCATCTTTTTAAAAATTGGGGTGAGCAGGGAGAATGGGAATTTACTTGGACTATCGAAGGACCAAGTGACGTTTGAGTTCTTTCCACTTTCCCCGGAAATGATGAAACTTGCCTTGGCAACGTTCTTCATTGGTCTGAAGAATCTTATATCATAATCAATTCTTTTGCCCTCGGTAAGGCCAGTCAGTTCCTGCTCACCTGCTCCAACATTCTTGTCAGTGCTGTCCCAGCTATAAACGAATCCGACAGTGCCATCCGTTCCTTTTGAAGTTGTCTTCTTCGCGGGATCAGCCATGTTCCAGGTCGAAAAATTATCCTGGTTCCTGGTGATCCTGAGATAATTGTAAAGGTCCATTGAGTCCCTGTTTATTACTATGCTTTTTTCAATTTTCATAATATATTTTGTTATCCTGTTTTACCTTAAAAGCTATTCAACTGGTAAAAATATGTTTCACCGGTCACAGCATTAATCAGACATCCACTTGAATCAGACTGACTGGTGAACAAGTATACCAGGGCTTCTTTACTCGATGGTGTAAGCAAACCTGAGTGCAGCGACAAAGTTCCTGTCTTTCGCTGAACCATCAGAATTGACGTTGGTGAGTCCGGGTATGACTCTTATACCCACGGCGTATTTTTTCCTGAATTCATAACCGATTCCGACAGGAACGCTGAAATCAAACTTTTTCATGAAGTCCATGTAATTATCAGATCCACCGTCGTACTTGTCCTTGGCGGCGAGGAGAAATCCTGGCTGAAGGCCAACTTCCGCGAAATATCCTTTGCTATGCCTGTAACGGACAACAAGAGGCATATTAAGGTAAAGCAGGTTCGTTCTTCCTTTAGAAATATAGCCATCAATGTTCTCCTCCCATTTGGCACCCTGCATGGAGAGATTGGCCTCGAGTTTGAGACTCATCGATTCGCTGAAATTGGAGAGTGAAGCATAAACGCCGATCTGACCTCCAAGCGGGTCCTTCCAGCTTTCACTTTCACCAACGATGCTGGATTTGCTAAGCCCTGCAACGACTGACCATGTAATGGCATGCTCCTGGGCGATTACCGGAAAAGAAAGCATTACTGTCAACACGGTCAGGAAAAGAATAGAAAGTTTCTTTTTCATAAGGGGAAATGTAAAGGTTAATATTTTGGTTATCAAAATATAAACCAAGTATTTTGTTTTTTGTTCATTAAACGAGGAGTTTTCCAGGTAGATCAGGAAGGAAAAACCTCGATCAAATAAAATGATTATACCCTTTACAATCAGCGCTACCCTGTCTAATTCCTAAACCAGCTTTTTGATTTGAATTTGACGGTTTCCTTTTGAAGGTCATTGTTTTTATTTACTGTAGACCTGATTGAGGCTCCCAGGTTGTTGACCTTTGTATCAATCTCAACTAAACTTGACGAGATTTCCTGTAGGGCCCTTGCTCGTTGAATGGGTGATACATGAGGGTCACTTGCCATCTGCCTGTAGTTATTTAGGTCAGTGTTTAACCTGGCTAGTTGTTGACTGAGGTCGCTATTAACAACTGATAGAGAGTCAAGGGTTTTCTGCATTTTCTCAACCTGTTTAGAGGTTGTATTCACGAAAAGTTTAAAATCGCCCCATTCAATACCTATTGAAGTTGCAACAGGTAGACAAACGAAAACAAATCCCACCAGGATAAAGAGCGCGGCTTTCATATCAAGTGACCCGTTTTTGCCCAGGACTTTAATGCACCCTGTTACTACAATACCAGTACCAAGGATTACACAAACGATCAGAATCACGATTAATTTGGAGTCCATATTGCAAGATTTAAGATTAAAAATCAAACTCGGCTACAACAGCGGCATGATCGGAGGCCTGAGATACTTTATCCGTTACAGTTGGGTAGTGATCAGGGTATTTAAAAATGCCTCTCTTTATGACTTTCAGTTGGGTCATTCTTTTTTCAAGTGGTTTTGTAACAATCAGATAATCCAATTGTTTCTTTCCTGTAAGGTAAGTCCCTCTTTCATCCGGTGGAAGTTTCATATTCAGGTTGAACAAGTCGGATCGGTTCAGGAGAGGCGCCAGGGAATTATTTGATGGATCGCAATTCAAATCACCGGCAACGATGACAAGATCATTTTGGAGATCAAGAGTATTAATTATTTCTGCAACCCTTTTAGCCTGACCCTCTCTCCGGATATTTCCTCCAGGATCTCCTTCTCCGGAGTATCCCTGCGATTTTAAATGATTGATGAAAAGATTCAATGGTCTATCCGCACCAATGTCAAGCGTCACATGCAGACAATCCCGGGAAAAAGTCTTGGTGATCTTTCCAAGGTAAGAAGTCGTGTCATCTAGGTAGCTTTTCATTGAAATAATTGGTAATCTGGACATGAGGCTTACATCAATTCCCCTGGGGTCGTTGGCATCTATCAGCATAATATGTTCATATTTTCTTTTCCCGAAGGGTTTCAAGTAATGCTTGTAGAGTATGTCATCATGGAATTTCTGCAAAACAGTCCTGTTTTCAACCTCGATCAGACATATGATGTCAGCATCTGTTTCAGCTATTACCCTGGCCAGATTCTGAATTGAAGCATCTTCTGCAGGTTGCTGGTTATACTCAATCCACCCAAACCATTCTCTCGCACCTATACCCGCTGTAGTGTGTTTATTCTTAATGTCATTAATCGATGCAAAACCTTTGAGTATGGTTTTGAGCCTGGCTATCTCGGCCTGGTCGAAGACGGGTTTCTTTAGTTCGGCATTGAGTTTGTCTACGGCTTCAAGTAGTTCGTGAGCTTTCTGCTCACTTTCCCGGAATATAGTTATCCTGTTAAAAAGGTTTTCACAGTTAAACGTTGCAATCTTGATCTTTCCTGCCATAATTTATGTTTTTTAAATTTTACTTGTCAGTATATTACAAAGTTAAGCTTTCGCCACGCGCTTGTCAATCAGAGCAACTAACACCGTGTACCGGCACAATTCGTAAATCCTTACTCAACAATGATCAGGGAAAAACCATGTTCCCGTTTTTGCCCGATATTTCCCTTTTTTTCCCTCCATTTCCTGTCATATTCTTTGAACATTATTTTGGCACCCGGATATTTGCATAATTATTCTTCAGTCAGAAATCAAAAACTAAAACCATGTCTCCATTGCCCGTAGTTCTTATCATCCTGATAATTCTCCTGGCTGGTTTGCTGGGAGGAATTACAAACTACTATCTTATCTGGAACCCCGAGATTCCAATTGGTGAAACCAGGATGCTGAAGATTAAATGCATACTCATGGGTCTGTGTGCATCGATAACAGTGCCTTTATTTCTCCAGGTTTTACCGAATGATCTCTTGACAATAACTGATACGATGCCCGTCAAAAACTACCTGATTATAGCCGGTTTATGCGTACTGGCCTCTTATTTTTCAAAGAGGTTTCTCGAGGATTTGTACGACAAGATTAATAATATAGAGAAAAAGACGGAAACAATCGATAAAAAGGTTGAAGAGGCAAAGAAAGCCGTGGAAGATGTTGAGATGCAGAATGTCGAGATTGACGATATTGATGAAGTAGTTCAGGATGTAATCGCGAAGACCTCAACTAATATTGATGCAATTTCAATTCAAAAAGTGGCTAATGCAGTATTAAATACAACTTATAGTTATCGTACAGTGCCAGGAATATCAGAAGATACCATTAATGATCAGGATAAAGTGAATGAAATACTTTTATTACTTCAGAAGTCTGGTTACGTTGAGGCTGGTAAGAATAAAAGAGGGAAAGATATATGGAAAGGTATCTACCACAAGCTTAAATAGTGTAAACTGAAAATCCTTCAGGATTTTACACGCGTGGTAGTGATATTTATCAAGACCAGGCATTCTTTCCAAATACAAAAATGAGGCCGGTATCTGATGCCGGCCTCGTTAGCCTATTCTGATGGCTCGCGGTTGAAGGATCACGGGCTAGTTAAAATTCCCCGTGTCAATCCATTCGCTTTTTAAAAGAGACCACCAGTCAGTTGCAAGTCCTTTGAGTACGTATTCGTATGGTAACCACCCGTAACCGTTATCACCCCACCCTGTTCCCCATGAATTCCTTATTAACAGAGCGCCCTTGTACTCTGGGGCACCAGTACCTGAATGCTTAATCCTTACATTGTCGTCATAACCAGCTGCAACTATGGCGTGTCCACCCGCAACTCTGTCTCCAGTGAATGGGAACGGGATTTTGCCGGTTTGATTGGCCTGGTTGATAGAGGTGTAAACGGTGAAACCGAACATTGAAGGAAGGTTCATCGACAGGTGAGTTTTAATCCGGAGCAATAGTGCATTTTTGTCGACAGAACCCGGTGGGTCAAGCCTGTAATAAGTTATGGCCTGGTAGTTTTGCGCGAAGGCATAAAGAAAGGCCGATGGTTCAATGTCAAAATCGGCTACAACGTACGGGCAATATTCCTCGGGAGGAACACCAAAGAGAGTCAGGGCTTTCATCGTGGTCCTTAAATATGCTCCCCTGTCTCCGGTCCACTTTAAGAGGTCCCTGGTCACTTTGTAAAGAAAGATCCGCGAAGCATCAATGTGTTTCCCGTAGGCACGTCTCTCGAAATACTCCACGAGACCAACACCGGCATTTGCTGTGCAAGAGCCTAGGGTTAACTGGTTTTCGACAGGAGAGAACCATGGTCTGAGATCTTTTGAGGCGGGTAAGGGAATAGGTGCCTTTCTGGGTTTTTCTGTTTTAAGCCTCATTAACATGGAATTGATAGATTCTTTCCTTCCCAGGTCAGCCAACTTGAGGTCAATTTCCGCGGTATCCGGGCTGAAGTCCCTTATGTCAGGTAAATCAGGAATCCACCCCATTGCTGGTAATTTTGTTGTTTCTTCCATTGATTTAATTGTTAATGATTAATAAACTAATATTCCGGTAATGCTTAAGGCTTTTCTAACTGATTACACCCCCTTTCCCTAATTTGAATTACAAGATGCAAGGTCTTAATAGCCAGGGATAATGGCATGTTAATTAGAGGCAAAAAGCGGAATAAAATGGAATAATCGCGACACTTCCGGAATTAGCAAGCAGCCTGATCTACCAGAAAACGGAAAGTATATTTATATTGTCCCAGAACCGGGATACTCCCGTGGTGTCCCTGCCTGTAATAATAAGATCGTAATTTCCCACCCGTAATGGTTTCCTTTTTAAATCACCGGCAAATGATGATCTGAACCAATCCAGAAAATCACGGGCTTCCTTGTAAGTTCTGAAAAACAAGGGCACTCCCTCGAGATTAGAGTCACTTGCAGAAAGGAAGTACTTGTCAACACCCTGGTTAACCCCAAGCCCGTAAAACCCGGGTACAAAATCAGCGGCGTTTAGTATAGTTATTTTCTTAGATACGTGTCCTGTATAGTACCTGACCCAATCGTTCCATTCAGGGTATGATTTTTTGCCGCCAAATACTTTTCTGTAAACATAATCGATGCTTAGCTCAGCTTCAATCTTGTCGTTGATGCTGCTAACCGCGGGAATCAAGACATAATCGAAATCCGCTTCAACATTTTCAGCCTTTGCCGGTTTCCCCGTGCTATCCCTTAATCCTTTTACAGTCGCGAGCATAACAGGGAATTTGTTAAATTCAATTGATACATCTGCAACTATATTTCCCGTGAGGTCATTTTCACGAGTGCCTTCTTCCTCGATTGAAATAGTGCTGTCATTAAGCTGTCCGTTTAGCTTCAGATAACGGTACTTCAATGTTTGGTCCACTTTCATCCCTGAAGAAACTGTTGGGCTTAGACTTATGTTCTTTCCGCTCTCATCCTTGACGGTTTTAGATGCTGATAATTCTCCCGTTAGATCGAATGACCTTGAAGATGATATGTTGGCGATATCTATTGTGGCATATTCGGTCGTGAAAAAGTTCCATCCGGTAAACCTGAACAGGGGATCACTTGCTTTTATAGAAACCTTCAGATATTCAATCCTGTCGGCCGGTGTAGTTCTTACAGTTTTACCTGACGTGTCCCTGTATTCACCCCTGTTTTTGCTTATGGAAAATACCATTCTGAGATCCCTCTTCGTGAAATCATTCTGAGGCAGATTGTCAGCAGATTCAAGGTATCTTCTCTCGAGGGCTTCATTAAAGCTCTTGTTCCCCGGATACCGGGAATTATATATTTTTAGAAGCTGCGCCTGTGCTTCAGCGTTTAAATCCCAAAGTGTTTTTGACTGTTTTTCAGATGTATTATCAGACAGTCTGAACCGGAATACGTTGACATCAACAAGGTTGTCATTTTTTGAAGTTCCGTACAAAACCCTGTAACGAACAAGAGTGGAGCAACCGGCAAATAATGCCAGTATCGTAACTGATAAAAGGAAAAGTATCTTCTTCTTCATTGTCTTGATTGGAATTGATCCGGGATTATTTGAAAAGCAGTATATTAATCGCTATAAACAATAGCGTCAATTAAATTGGACGGATTTTCTATGCATCTTATTTTCAATCGACAGACTAATCGCGTCTTATTGAATGCTAATGATTGGTTACAATTGAATTTATCATTGTCTTTGAAAATGTTTTTGTCAGATTTGGCAATACATCTTTCCAGATTCATAATCTTAATTACCAGATAAAACATGTCTTTAATTTTAATTATTTATTAAAAAACTGAAGCTAAATTTCAGAAACCCTGATTATCCTCGGGCATTTTCCTCCTGAATCAATGATGATCCTGTAAGCATTCGCCACTTTCTTGTAATTACTGCTCCTGTAATGCAATTCGTCATACCAGTCCGATGGTTTTGTCGCCAGTCCGCGGCAATCGACATGATAGATCCTGTCAAATCCGAAATTCAATGCCAGATCTATGAACATGTTGTTGAACTCGTAGATGAGGGTCATTACTATCGCCCTCTGCAGTATCGGGTCAGTTATGCCCCTGATGAGCATGGGCCTTTTCAGCCAGCAACCATTATCGAGAGCTTTGTTTATAATTACCTGAACGGGATGAAAAAGAAAATTCGTCTGATGCAGTCCGGGTATCGCGTAATCATATCCCTGGGTGATACAGATTATGTCTTTCTGGGTGCTGCCAGTCCTGTAGATCCTGCTGAACATGAGGAGATACTGTGCCTTGATTGCCCAGATGAATGAATAAAACTCTTTCGTGATATGTTCCTGGGCCATCATTATCATGCTCACCTGTTCAGCAGTGAGCGAGGCGTCATCAAGGGGATTGGCTGAATCGTATTTTGGCTGAACAGGTGTCTTGCTTATCATTATTGCAAGACGATTGTTGCCAACCAGGTCATTGCCACCCCCGCTGATAAGAAAATATGCAGGTTTATAAACTGATAATGAAGACACGTACTGGCTTTCATATATTATATTTGTTATCCAGTCGCCCCCGTATGCCTCACTGTAAATGTGATACTTGTCTACCTTGTTAATCCAGTCAATTATATCTGTTATAAACACCGGGAACTGGAACCATGAATCTCCTTCAGCATAGATGATTACACGACCGTCGTTTTCTTTAACGCGGTTTGTTTTCCTGTTAAATTTTTTAATTCTCCTGCCGGTGCTGTACCTGTTTAATTTGCCCATCATCCCCATGTTCGCATTCGAGGTCTCACGTAACTGTCTTTCAGAAAGATCATAAATCCGCCTGATGCACTCGCGCAGGTCGTCAAATGTAAGGTCAAGGCTTATTAACCTTTGAAGCAGACTATTGCTGAAATTCAGTGGATCGTGAAGGAGCTTTTCAATTATTTCCTCTTTCTGTGTCATTTATGGTATAGTGTTAATGCAAGAAAGTCAAGCGGGGTTGCTTATCTTACAACAAAGTTCAGCAGCTTAGCTGAAGTAGAACGCGAAAAAACGGGTATTAAAGGGAATTTTTAGGAATTACGGGGAACTTCCTGAAATGCCCTGGTTCACCCAGCTCGCTGTAGATCTGCATCTGTTCCTTGGGGTAAATAAGTCCCTTGTCAAGCTTGATGTTCTTCCTCTGAAGAAGCTTGTTGAAAGTCTTCCTGCAGACCCCATACTCGTCAGCCATCTGTTGCTTTGTCTTTACACCACCATTTTGTGTAGACATAGCGACGAAGTTTAGAAAATGTAATTCCTGAATAAAAATTAGTATTGCAGACTAAATATTTCTATTCTAAAGATCAAATTTATTAAAGAAAATTATAAAAGTCAAGAGAATCATATAATTATGTAAAAGGAATCTGTCGGAAAGCACCCCTCTTTCACCTGATCTCATCTAAACTCTGCAGTAGTTTTAATAAATCCTTTTTCCCATAGCCGCTTCGAGCTTGTAGATGCTCGCGGCATAATCAATCCTGGCTTTCAGCAGAAGCAACCTGCTCTCCGATAATGCAGTGTTCGAATCAAGAAGATCGAGATTCGTGATTATGCCAGATGCGAAACTTATTTTAGCCAGTTCATTAGCTTTAGTAGCCTGGGCAAGCTGGAGCTCGAACTGGCTGACCTTTTTACCTGCTGCCTCGAGATAGGCTTCTGCTTCTATTAATTCATTAGTGATAGCCCTTCTTGTCGATTCAGTTTCCTCTGAAATGGTATTGATTGACGACTTAACCTGGGCGAGGTTATACTTTGTTCTCAACCCATCGTAAATGGGGACTCTCAAACCCAGACCAACAACGTAATTAGGCCTGATCTTACCAAGTTCGGGTACGTATCCATTCTTCCCGCCTGCTGATGCCTGAAGACTGATAATGGGTTTATTGCTTAACCTGACGAGTTCATACCTCATGCTTGCCAGGGTGGCTCTCTGCCTGTTCATTTTCATCTCATCGCGGTTGTCAAGAGCATAAGAGAGAAGTGAATCGGTGGCAACCAATGGTTTGTTTGCCGATATGTCCTGCCTGATTGCCGGGGGACGTGACGTCCCGTTTCCAAGCAATGAGTTTAGTGCCGCCTGTTGTGCTGTCAGTCCTGCCTGGAGGTCAACTTTCTGACTTTCAACACCAGATATCTTAACCCTTGTCGACAGGACCTGGTATTCCGTGGCGGAACCGGTTGACATCATCATTTCGACGTGCCTCAGGTGTTCGTTGAGAGTTGCGAGTTGTTCATCCTTGATCTTAATTGCTGCCTGTAGGAATAAAATCGTGTAGCAGGTGTTAACCGCGTATAATGAAAGTTTCTGTTTGACCTGTTCAAGTGCTTGTTCGCCTAGCTGTTTCCCGCCCGTCTCCATTTCGATATTCTGTCTTGTCTTGCCAAAATCGTAAAGTATCTGCCTGTAGTTTAACGAGGCCGCGTAATTATTCTCCGGGAAGAGCTGAAAAGTCCCCATGTCAGGGATTGTAAGTTTTATCACCGGACCCATGTTTGAATAACTTGCCGTCATGTCAGCTTCAGGATAATATGCTGTCCTGGCCAGACCTATCCTGGCGTCTGCATTTATAATGGCTTCCCTTGCAATTTTAACCGTCGGGTGATTCGCGACTATCGTTGTTACGATCTCTTTTATTGATAGTGAATCAGGTGTGGGTGACTGACTCGATGCAACAAGTGACACTGCCATTAAAATAGCAGCAGGGAGTAATATTTTAAAGTTCCGGTTCATTTGTTACTTGTTTTTGGGTTTTGTGTTTTTTAGTGTGAAGGAACAGTATTGGCAACCCCCCGGCCAGAGTGATCAGGCAGGCGAGCAGGAAATCATCATTTATCCCCTCGATATACGATTGCTTCCCGAGATTACTGTAGAGCAGGGCCTGGCTCTGTTTCACGGCATCGGCGGGAGAAGAGCCGGCAACAGTTTGGGCGTGAAGCCTGAGGTTGTTAACCGTATTGTGAAAGACCTGGGAGTTTGAATCTATCGCCTCTCCAAAATTCTGACTATGCATTAGCACTCTTGATGTCAGCAGGGTGGCCAGGAGAGCAACTCCAAGACTGCCTCCAAGCTGCCTTATTGAATTTGAAATGGCTGAGGCCTGGGCCATCTTCTCGCGTGGAATTTCGATAAGTGAAATAGTGCTCAGAGCTGTAAACATGAGTCCCATGCCCAGTCCCCTCAGGTATAGGGAAATCATTATCTCGCGCATCTCGGTGAGATAGGATAGTTTCGAGTTCAGGTAGAAACTAAAACCAAGAATCAGCACACCGAGTATTATGGGTATCTTGGGATTTATCTTGTCAGCAACCCGCCCTGAAATTGGGGCGATGATGCCCTGTATTATTCCGACAGGGAGAAAGACGGAACCAGCCTGAAGCGCCGAGTAGCCAAGCGAATTCTGAAGGTAGACAGGCATCAGGAAGGTGCTTCCGAACATCCCGATACTGAAAATAATCATTATCAGGTTTGCCATCCCGAAGTTATGATTCCTGAGCAATCTCAGATCAAGAAGCGGGTCCTTGACAATGAGTTCGTTCGTTATGAATACTACAAATGCAATCAGGGCAATAGCGCCGAAAGCAAGCAGATAAGGGGCGTGCCATCCTGCTGTATTCGTTGCCGAGTTCCCTTCCGAAAGTACATAAAGAGTAAGCGGGAGGAAAATCGTGACGGAAATGAAACCCACGAGATCAAAATCGCGCTTTCTCCTGCTTTTGTACTCGCTCTGAATTACTATGGTAAACAGCATCGCGAGGATACCGAATGGTATGTTCACGTCAAATATCAGCGGCCAGCTGAACCTGTCGATGAGGTAACCACCGATAAGCGGGCCAAACGAAACGGATGCCGCGGCTGATATAGCCCAGAATCCAAGTGCAACACCTCTCTGGCTCGGTGGAAATTCCCTCGTTATTATCGCCATCCCAAGTGGCTGTATAGTCCCTGCCCCAAGGCCCTGGATTATCCTGGAGATGATGAGCATATCCTCGTTTGAAGACAACCCGCAAAGCATTGACCCGAAGGTGAAAAGGAACAGTCCGAAAAAATATATCTTCTTGTACCCGTATTTATCTGCCAGCCATCCCGAGGTAGGAAGCATTACAGCCATGGCTAGCATGTAGGCCGTGATGACCCACTCGATTTTGTCAAGCCCAACCCCGAAAGAGGACATTATCTTTGGCAGACCCACGTTGACTATAGTGGCATCGAGAACAGCCATGAAGGTGCCGAGCATGACATTAGCCAGGAGGAACCATTTGTAGTTTATACTCCTGGGATGAAACCCCGGGGTAGTCTTCCTGGCCAGTTTCCTGATACGGTGCGTCGGTGTTCTCCTGTTATTCATTACCTGCCGCGGATGATTTTAACGACCGCTGACATCCCGGAAAGAATATTGAAACCTGAAAGTTCACCTTTCTCGCCTGCCGATTCGATGGATATCTTTACAGGTATCCTCTGTGTCACTTTTGTAAAGTTACCCGAGGCGTTACTGGCAGGAATCAGCGAAAATACCGAGGCTGTACTTGAACCGATCAATATTACCTTGCCCCTGAATGTAACTCCTGGGAATGCATCAATAGAAAATTTTACCTGCTGACCCGAAAAGATCTCTGAGACTTTCGTTTCCTCGAGATACGCTTCTATGCAAAGATCCTTGTTATTTATGAGAGTCAATATTGACTGGCCAGGCTGAACCACGTCACCCGGGTTAAGCCATCTCCTGGCAATCATCCCATCAGCCGGCGCGAATAACCTCGCGTTTCTGATTTGTGTTTCCAAAACCTTCACCTGGGCGGAAGCGGTCTCTACTGCCGCGGCTGAAGAAGAGATCATTGACCTTGATACTTTGAGCTGAGCCCGGGCCGCATCAAGCTGTGCCACTGCAGTTTCATACGCCTTGCCTGCATGATCAAACTGTTCAGCACTAATTACCCCACCGGCTGACTGGTTCTTTGCCCTTGCGAAATCCTCGGTGGCTCTCTCCAGGTTAATTTCCAGAACCCTTATGCTCTTCTCATCAGAATTATACTTAACCTGGGCCTGCGACTGGTTTGCTTCAGCTTGAGCCCTGAGGGCCAGCGCCTGACTTTTCTGGGCAAGAAGGTCGGTGCTGTCAAGCTCGGCCAGCAGGGTACCTCTCGTCACAGCTGTTCCTTCATCAGCATGGACAGCCACTATCCTGCCAAGTATCTTTGAAGTAATCCCTACAGTCCCGGCATCAACATGCGCATCATCAGTTGTTATATACGATGAGTAATCCTTGTACCAGTACCAGGCACCCACGATTACTGCAATTATGACTATTGCCAATGGTATGTATACCCTCAGTTTGTTTTTGCCCGACTCCTGTTTCATAAGATGTATAAGGTTTATTTTAAAATTGTGTTTCTATTTACGTTTAAGACCATCAGTGAATATTTTAGTGAATGCCAGGGTCTTGTTTGCCAGCTTCTCAAATTCTTCCTGATCAATTGCAATTATAGACTTGTCATTTACAACAGTAGATCTCAATCCCTTGAGTAAATCGAGAAATAAGCCTGCCGTGTCTTCAACATCCATTTCATTAAAGACCCTGCTATGGACTCCCTTTTCAAAGACAGTCTTTATTATTGTTTTTTCCCTTTCCCTGAACTCCTGCATCGAACTCCTGAGCAGTGGTTTGATGTCAGAAAATGACTCCAGCCTCATCCTGCTCAGGTTAACAAGCGTTCTGAAATAGCCAAGCCGTGTAAGAACATATTCCCTTAAGAGCAGTTCCGGATCGTCTATTTCGCTTGCCTTGACTGTGATGTTCCTGATGAATTCCGCCTGTTCTTTTTCGAGTACAGCCTTGTAGAGACTCTCCTTGTCGGGGAAATAATAGTACAAAGATGCCTTGGATATACCCAGGTCCTGGGCAATCTCTCGCATCGAGGTCTTCTCGAGTCCATAAATGCCAAACCGTTTCTGAGCGGTAACGATTATCAGTCCCGCCCTGCCAAGATCCTTTTTTTCAGGTTTGATACTTTTCATGATTCAGATGGCCGCGAATATAACAAACAAACTGACCATTATGTTTAAAAAGTCAGACATGTTGAAAAAATACCACCGCGAGACAGGTTAGTTTTGCTTTTGCTGGAGCTTCAGGAAAACGTTAGGAAGTACCTGGAAAATCATCAGACTCCTGAACCGGAATTGCGTTTTATCTTCCCTATAAGTATTCCATTAACATAGATCAGCTTTCTCATTAGATACCCTTCGGAATCATAAAAATACCAGATGCCATCCCTCTTACCATTAACATACATGCCGGTTTTCAATACATTGTTCCATGAGAATTTCTTGTAGATCCCATTCAAGAGGCCATCGCTGTAGAAAACTATCAGCGATGGGGACTTGTCAGGAAAAAGGTAAAGGGTTTTGGCCTGTTTATGCTTCTCGTTCTTATATGATACAGAAAGCATCATTCCTTTTTTATTGAAGACTGCTTCAATATATGATGAATCCGGGGCAGGTTGAAGCAGGGTAAGGTAGTTCGTGATATTCTCTGTTAGAGAAGGATACTTTTCAGGTTCATGAATAATGACTCGCGAGATCACGCCATCCCTGGTATAGTAAACAAACTGGCCTGTCGGGTTCATAAAGCCGGGAGATCTGAAAACACCTGACATCATGTATTCCCCTGTTTTGTAGTAGTCAGATACGGAATATAAGCCCCTGAACAGGCGATAAACCCTGATATACTCGAATTTATCACTGTTGGCAGTCTTCCAGTTTTTATCGAAATAAACAGTGTCTATTGCCTGTGAGCTGGCAGTTAATGAAATAACGATGAGAACGTTAAGAATCAAAATGTATTTTAGATTTCCTGGCATGTGCAATCAATCTTTTTCTAGTTCGGTCTGGTTGAAAAAGGCGGCCCTGACAGCCGGTGGGCAAGGTGAGGCTAATCCTTTGACAGCTTTCCAGATTATCTCGGTAAATTCCGAGTCATTAGCCATATCTTCCTTCGTGAAATCCATCTGTTCACTTTTCCTCTGCCAGGCATTTTCCGCCAGGTTCCTCAGGTCGAGATTCACGTTGCAAGACCTTACCTCGAAAGGTTGGTGAAGAGGTTCTTTCTCCAGGCAACGCCAGAGGGGTGTGGCAGCAGCATCGTACTGGCTCATTGGTGGAAGACCCAGGATAAGCTCAATCGTTCTTAGCAATGAAGCCGTGGTGTAAGGTGTATGATCAACAAATCCCTTTTTCACGAATCCGCCCGCTATGTAAGCCGTTGATCGATGGGCGTCGACATGATCTGGCCCGTTCTGTGCATCATCTTCAACAATTATTACTAGCGACTCTTTCCAGATTGGACTATGACTAAGGTAATTGACGAACATGCCTACAGCGAGATCGTTATCCGCCACGTGGGCGAATGGTGTTGGTTTTTTCAGGCTCAATCCTTCTGTGTGGTCGTTCCCGAACCTTATTGTACTAAGAGCGGGTACGGAGTTAATCGCGAGAAGCGAATCGAAGTCTTCCTTCCACCATCTGAACCTGACGGTATCGCGGATAGAAAGATCCCAGCCAATATAGTTCCCGCAAAAATGATTTTTAAGAACTGATACATTCGGTTTTCTTCCTTCCACGAACTCGCCGTAAGATCTGTAAGAGACTCCCATTCTTTTACAATTATCCCAGAGGAATCCCCCTTTGTTGTTGGCGATATCCCTGGCACCTTCTCCCGGATAGCTTCCACCTCTTCCACCGTAGCTCGTGGGCCAGTTTTTTTCGAGGTAGTCTGTCGCATACGCTCCCATGGTCCAGTTATGCCCGTCTGCGCTTACTTCACCGTTAACATAAAAATTATCCAGCAAAACAAACTCCCTGGCGATAGCGTGCTGGTTGGGCGTGATGTTTTCGCCAAAAAGACACAGGTTTGGATCACCATTTCCCTCCGGCATATCACCCAGCACCTGGTCGTAAGTCCTGTTCTCTTTGATAATATAGAAGATGTATTTAACTGGTGATTTATCGCCGACTTTCCTTGGCACCGGGTTACCATCCATTCCTTCCGCTTCGAGTTCACCTGCTTTCGAGTACGGGGTATTATCGTATACTGCTTTCGAAAGTCTTCCCATCATCGACTTCGCGGGTATGTCGAGTATCTGGAGCGATCCTTTGAATAAACCTGCAATGTATTGAACCTTCGTTTTATGTTCCATTCCCCCGGACTGATAAGTAACTGTCGTTGCCCTGCTGGTAGGATTTGGTCCGTAAGGATTAGCCATCGAGTTAAGGCCCTTGCCGTTAGCGACGAGTATCTTGTTTCCTGCTATCCTGACCGACGTCGGGTACCAGCCGGTTGGGATGAATCCCTTGCTGAAGCTTGATCCTGGTTTGCTAACATCAAAAAGAGCAAGACAGTTATTGTCAGCATTGGCAATAAAAAGTGTTTTTTCATCTTTGCTCAACGCAACACTGTTGGTTGTCGTTCCTGCCGGTGAACCCGGGTATAGCGCGGAATTTAAGGTTTCAAGAACTTTCAATGTTCTGGTGTCTATTACAGAAACCGAATTATCATTGGCATTCGCAACAAATAAATACTTCCCGTTGGCTGTAAGGCACATGTCGTTCGGATTATCTCCAACCGGTATGGAAGTAATAAAATCTCTCTTCCCCGTATCAAAAATCATCACCTTGTCGCATCCCCAGCATGTTGCATAGAGAAACTTACTGTCGGGAGACAATAGGCAGGTGTAACCCTCCCCACCAAGCTGATGCCTTGAAATAACCTTCCGGGATTTCTGGTCCATCACATAGAGAGAGTTGTTCTCCTTTGTTACAGCATATAATAATCCTGCAGCATCGTCGAAAGCTATACCTGCAACGGATATTTTCTCGGGCCAAGGTTTACCAAGCCTCACGGTATCGGCCGGGACAAGTTTGTTATTCCTGACAGAATACCTTATTATAATGTTGTCGTTTCCACCCGATGCAAAAAGAGATTTTCCATCTTTTGAGAATGTTAATCCAAACCACGATTTCTTTATCTCGATGGAGTCAATAATTCTCTCCGATTGAACATCAACAAGTTCGATAGACTGGGTGCTTTGCCCGTTATTTGTTATCGCCGCCAGTTTACCGGAAGGAGAAACTGCTATGTTGAGAGGGAAGTCGCCGACAGGAATAAGCCTACCTGCAGGACTGAGTTTCCATCCGTTTGGCAGGATGATTTGCTCCTTTATTGCAGGTTGACCGTTCTGGCTAAATACAAGGGTGTTCCATGTAAATATCAGAACTGAAAAGCATATGAATGGCTTTACAAGAGAAATCTTTTTCATACCTGGTTTTGTTTGAAGGATTAAATTTAACTAATAATGATCCAATTTCAATAATCATCAGTAATAACTATTAACAAAAGGACCTGGAAACATTTTCTTTTTGAGAATTGTTTATCATGATGTTATTTTGGAAACTAAACCTGATAATATGATATCCCTGCAGACAGGGAGAATAAACAAGTATGAAAACAGCAAGAGTAAAATTCCGGGAAACATTATTCATTGTTCTCATTTTGATGCCGATGATTCGGGTGGCTGTGGCTCACGAGCTAAACCAGAAGGAGTCGATAGCAAAAAACAGGATGGGAGTCATCTTCGTTAAGGCACGACCCGGTGATATTGTTAAGATAGAGCAGCTAAAACACGAATTCTGGTTCGGTTGTGCCATCAGTAACGGGATAGCTGGCAGGAGCTGGTCTGATGAAGACAAGAAGCAATACAAGGAGAAATTCCTGGAAAATTTTAATTCCGCCGTTACAGAAAATGCTGTCAAATGGGCCGTGATGGAACCTGTCAGGGGTGAAGTAAACTATGGCGTTATTGATGAGATTCTGGGTTGGACTGAAGAGAATCATATCCCCCTGCGAGGGCATAATATTTTCTGGGGTATACCCCAATTCGTTCAGCCATGGGTTAAAAAGCTTGACGACAAGGAACTCGCGTCTGTCCTGCAGCAGAGAGCTGAAACACTCACCAGCCATTACAAGGGCAGGTTTGAAGAATATGATCTGAACAATGAAATGATCCATGGTAATTACTACGAGGACAGACTCGGAGCCGGGATCACTAAATTAATGGCGCAATGGGCACTTAACGGTGATCCTGGTGCCAGGCTGTGGTTAAACGATTATGATATACTCACGGGTAAGAAACTTGACGAGTACATGGCTCATATAAGAAAGCTCCTGGCCCAGGGCATACCAATTTCCGGGATAGGGGTACAGGGTCATCTTCATTCCGATACTTTTGACAGGAAGGAGCTAGACAGGGCTCTCGATTCATTGTCGGTTTTCAAACTTCCTATCCGCGTAACGGAATTCAACATGCCCGGGCAGCGATCAAAGTACTATGAGAAGAAGATACTGGCAATGACCCCTGAAGAAGAACAGCAAAACGCGCGGGAACTGGTTGACTATTACAGGATATGTTTCGCGCACCCTGCAGTTGAAGGTATTCTCATGTGGGGATTCTGGGCCGGTGCCAACTGGATCCCTGTTTCATCACTCTTCAGGCGAGACTGGAGCCCGACACCGGCAGCTATCGCTTACCATGATCTTGTTTACAAGGAATGGTGGACAAATACTAGCGGTAAGGCAAGCCGCGGAGGTTCATTTTCAACTCCTGCCTTTTACGGTCAATACAGGGTAACAGTGAATGGTGTTTCAAAAATCGTTGAACTCAGAAAGTCTGATGGTAAGGTCAATGTTGATTTCATGAAGGAAGGATAGTTGTAGAGTTGTAGAGTTGAAAAGTTGTAAAGTTGTAAGGTTGTAGAGTTGTATTGAATTCATAAAAAAACTGCTTGAGAATAAAAAAATATTATCGCAATTAAGTGCTTGAAAAACAGTAATCTGGGGTCGGTGTTGTGGTGGTTGAAAATCTGGTCATTTTAATGTTTGGTATGGCTTTTGTATCTTGTATAGTGGAATTGACCAAAAATTTTTAAGCTATGAAAAAGTTAATTTTAACATCGATCCTGATAGGGCTGGTAACAGCAGGCACCACTATCAAGGCACAGGACAGGGAAGAATACCTGGGCATGCCCGGGGATAATCTTAATCTATATGCTGTAATGAAATTGTTCCAGGAATCAAAGACCCTGGAAGAATTTGAAAAAAACCTTAATGACGAAAATCTTATTGTCAACAACCTTGATCTTAACGGGGACAATCTTGTAGACTATATAAGGGTTAATGATAACATCGAGAATGATGTTCATTACATTGTACTCCAGGTCGCCATTAATGAAAGAGAAACCCAGGATATCGGGGTTTTCACCGTACAGAAAATGAGGAATGGCGAGGTTCAGATTCAGCTGATTGGTGATGAAGACCTTTATGGTAAAAACTACATCGTCGAGCCGATTTACAACGAGGGAGGTGAAACACCTAACCCGGGTTATGTGGGTAATCGTGGCAGAAACGTTGTAACAGTTACACATTACACGACTTACGATATTTCCCTCTGGCCAATTATAAGGTACATGTACCTGCCGGACTATGTTGTATGGCATTCAAGATGGTACTGGGGTTTCTACCCTGATTACTGGAGACCATGGCGTCCTTACTACTGGCATTATTACTATGGTTATCACTACCACTACAACGATTATTACTTCGGTCATTACCGTGTATGGCATACCTACCGCACACCGATGTGGAGAGACTACTACTACGTGAACAGGAGGGTTTATTCACCCGTGGTACGCGACAGGATACATAACGAAGCTTACAAGGTAACCTACTCTCATCCCGAACAGCGCAGGGAAGGTGAGGCAAGGTATACAGCTACCAGGAGGGACAATGTTACCAGCACATCTGTGAATCGCAGGTCAGACAACAGCCAGAACAGGCAGGTTGACAGGGTAAATACCAGGTCAACAACAAGTACTAACAGGCGTTCGGAAGGTAACGTTAACACGAACGTGTCACGCGAGAACAGATCTAATAGTACATCAGTTAACAGGGAGAGAAGGGAAGCCCCGGTTTCCAGGAGTTCTTCAACCAGGGTTAACAGCTCTGCCCCGACCAGGAACACTGAATCAAGGGTAAACAGCTCGCAGAGAAACGAGAGCCCTTCAGTAAGCAGGACCAGCCAGTCCAGAAGTTCCGAGAGTCGTGCCAGTAATACTTCATCCCAGAGAGCATCTTCCTCAAGAAGCAGTATAAGCAGCTCATCAAACCGTTCATCGGGGAAAAGCATCTCGGCTCCTTCATCAAGAAAATCGAGCAGCAGTTCCTCAAGGAGCAGCTCGGGAAGTTCGAAATCAGGATCGGGTGAAAAAAGGAAGAGTGAAAGCAAATCCTCTTCAGGCAGAAGGTAGGACAGAAAGTGCCAATTCCCAATATTAAATCAGGCCCGGCAGCATTCCAATCTGCCGGGCCTGATTATTTTAAGCCTGTCTGGTAAAACCGATCTGCCCCTTCAGCAACCTCGCCGGATACACATGTTTATATGATCCTTTTTCCTATTTTCGGGGAAACAATTCCGGTTATGCAAAAGAGGATTGAAAGTATTGATATTACCCGGGGGCTCGTTGTGATAATAATGACTCTCGATCATGCAAGGGAATTCATGCACAATGGAGCCTACAGCCCTGACCCCACGAACCTGCAGACAACGACTTATCTCCTTTTTCTTACCAGGTGGGTTACCCATGTTTGTGCCCCTGCCTTCCTGTTCCTTGCAGGTACTTCAGCTTACCTTTCAATGATAAGAACAAACAATTATTCTTCAACCCGGAGAAAGCTGCTTGTCAGGGGAATCCTGCTTGTCGTACTCGATTTAACACTTGTTAACTTCGCTTTGTGGTTTGATATACAGTTCAGATTGATCCTATTCGAGGTCATCGCGGCAATTGGATGCGGATTTATCCTGCTTACTCTTTTTCTCAGGTTACCTGCCTGGATTACCGCGACAACCGGGGTCCTGATCATATTCCTTCATAACCTGCTTCCGGGGAGCTTATCTCCGGGTACTATCCAGGGTTTCCTGTATTCAGTTTTCGTGAGCCCGGGAATGACAACGGTATCACCTTCACTCACGGTTTTTACTGCTTACCCTGTACTGCCATGGTTCGGAATCATGCTACTGGGTTTCTCAATCGGGCGGCTTTTTGAATCTGAACAGGAAAACAGGAAAAAAAGCTTGTTGTTGCTTGGTGGCCTTTCGCTTGCGCTTTTTGTTCTGATAAGATTCATCAATTCCTACGGGGATCCTTCAGCCTGGGCAAAGCAGGAATCAACAATGTTTACCTTCCTCTCGTTCGTGAATGTTACAAAATACCCGCCATCCCTGTTGTTCACTCTTCTTTTTGTCGGTTTGATGCTGATCGTTCTTGCCTGCGCCGACAGACTTTCGACACGGGTTAAATCTCTTGTCAGTGTTTTCGGGAAGGTGCCATTTTTCTATTTCGTGGTTCACCTCTTCCTTATTCATGTTTCGATGTTCGTGATGCTTCTTTTGCAGGGCTTTGGTTATGCAGAATTCCGGTTTGGATTATTCAACAACGGAAGACCTGAAGCTGCTTCAGGAATTCCACTCTGGGGAGTATATCTTTTCTGGGTTGCCGTCTTATTGATAATGTACCCTTTGTCGCTCTGGTATGCAAGATTAAGGGAACGAAACCAGTTATTGAGGTACCTGTAAATCTCGGGTCTTTTTTGCAAACCTCAACATGTACCATGGTATGCAGCATCAATTTCTTTTGTAACTTAAAAAATTGATTCACAGAAAAAAAGGACTAATGAAAAATTTCGCTTTACTGCTGTTTCTGGCCTTGTTGATAACCGCGTGCGGCAAAGGCAGAATAAGTTCAAATAATCAGGATTCTGTTTTCACAGGTGTGGCACTTTCAACTTCGGCTGATACCGGTTTTGTTTCAATAATAGAACCATTAATACCTGACAGGATTATAACTGTTGGAGGTAACAGGGCAGATATAAATGGATTCACCTCGGAGGCAATCCAGACTGCAATAGATGCACTTAATCTGAAGGGAGGTGGGAGAGTTGTGCTTCAGGAAGGCCTTTTTGATATAAAGGCACCGGTCAGATTATACAGTAACATTTCCCTGTCGGGTGCCGGACCAAATACTATTTTGCGCAAATGCGACGGGTATCGTTCCCCTTTCAGCCTCGATGCCGACTATGGTGAATTAAAAATCGAGGTGAATGATCCAGCTGGATTCAGTACCGGGATGGGTGTTGCTGTTTTTGATGACGATAACAGGGGTGGATGGGATGTCACCACAGCCAGGATCACTGCCATAATGGGTAAGACCATTTATCTTGATACCTACTTGTTAAGGGATTACAGATCGGACCGGAACGGGATGCTTAGCAATGCCTGCTCTGTAATCGAGGCATTTGACGCGGTAAATATACATGTTGCTTCTCTCGCGGTAGATGGTAACAGGGCGACTAATGACCTGGTGGATGGCTGCCGCGAGGGTGGGATATACCTTCACCGGGTTAGCAACTCGCTGATAGAAAACCTGGTAGTTAGAAACTTCAATTGCGACGGTATAAGCTGGCAGACAACGGAGCATATCACAGTGAGAAACTGCGAGGTAACGGGTTGTGCCAACGCGGGTTTACACCCGGGTACCGGATCTCCATTTACGATAATTGAAGGAAATGATTGTCACGGGAACGATCACTACGGATTATTCGTCTGCTGGAGGGTACGGGATGGATTTGTCAGGAACAACAAGTTCAGGAATAACGGCGTGAATGGGATTTGCACCGGGCACAAGGACACGAATATGATATTTGAAGGGAACGAGATTTCGGGGAATGGTGAAGACGGTATACATCTCAGGGGGGAGACCGACCTTAACGCGCCACATGGCTCTGTTTTTTCAGGGAACACTTTCACTGACAATGGACTCGCTAATGGAGGATATGGAATCTCTGTTAATTCAAAGGCAAAGAACGTGATAATAAAGGACAACACTTTCGTCAACACGGCAAGAGGCAGGCAAAAAGCGGCAATTTACCTGATGAAGAATAGTCTTGACCCTCTCGTGTCAGGAAACACGCTTACAGGAATGCCTGATGGTGAAATCGTCCGTGAGACTAAATAACAGCCCCTTGCAGACTCGTGCATCAACCAAGCTTCAATATCTGAATTTGTCTTGTCAGGATATGACCAGCGTCATTTGCAGAATCGTGTCAAATATTAATTTTGATGATCAGAAATAATAAATCAGCCTTATGAAAAGAATTCTATTAATTGGTTTAGTCATCCTGTCAGTTTCCGTGATGGTCAGGGGCCAGCAGGCAGGATACTCGTTTACAATCAAGAAGGAGATGGCTTGCACTCCAGTCAAGAATCAGAATGCATCAAACACCTGCTGGTGTTTTTCCGGAATCTCGCTCTTCGAATCAGAAATGATAAGAATGGGTAAGAAACCGGTGGATCTTTCAGTGATGTATATAGTGCATCAAACTTACAACAAGAAAGCCGACATGTTTGCCAGGATGCATGGAAACTCGACCCTGGCGGGTGGTGGAGAATATGGTGATGTTATTAGCGGGAGCCGTGAAAAAGGCTTGGTACCCGAGAGTGTATACCAGGGTCTTAATTATGGAGAGGCAAAGCATAATCATAATGAACTCGATGGTGTTGTGAAAGGCTACATGGATGCCCTTATAAAGAGCTCAAGGCCCACGACAGCATGGGCTGCCGGGCTTGATGGTATTCTAAATGCCTACCTTGGTGAGATGCCCCGGTCATTCACTTACGAGGGAAAAAATTACACCCCGGAGTCGTACATGAAAGAATCTGGTATTAATCCGGATGACTACATCGTTTTCACCTCTTTCATCCATCATCCCTTTTACAAGGAGATGCTGCTTGAAGTACCTGACAACTGGGCAGGCGGGTTATTTCACAACCTGCCGCTTGACGAGTTCATGCAGGTAATTGACAATGCTCTTAATAACGGGTACACCGTTGCCTGGGCAAGCGATATCAGCGACAGGGGATTCTCCATGAAGGAAGGTGTTGCGGTAGTGCCGGAAAAGAACTGGAACGAGATGACCCCGGAAGAATCGTCAAAGGTCTTCAGCGGCCCCCAGAAAGAAAGACTCATCACCCAGGAGCTTCGCCAGAAGGAATTTGATAATTACTCGACAACGGACGATCATGGTATGCACATTGTCGGTATCGCCACAGATCAGGCCGGTAATACATTTTACAAGGTTAAAAACTCGTGGGGCATAACCGGTAAATACAACGGTTATCTTTACGTCTCGAAAGCATTCGTGATGCTGAGGACAACGAACTGCATGGTTCACAAGAATGCTGTTCCTCCTGCGATCGCGAAGAAACTAGGACTCTAGATCATATGAACCGGTAACAAAGCCGGAAACTTATATCACTTTACCCGGGGAACGGAATTATTCTTTTCCCGGGTAATTTATTTAAAGAGCCTGTCGAATAGTGATTTCTTCTTTGTCCTTTGTCTTGGCTCAACTTTCCTGATAGAGGGTTCTTTTTTCCTGAAAATGTCAATTATCCTGAACAGTAGTTTGTTATCCTTGTAATCAGGACAATCCATGACGCCCTCAAGCTCGGGTGGCAGGGGTGCGAAATCTCGCGAGTACCTGTTCATCAGTGCTGAATCTGACTGGATTTTCTGGCAGGTAAGCGCGATAACAGGTAGTGCCAGAGCTGCACCTGACCCGTTTGTCCCGTCATTGAAATGGACCGAACGCGTTGAAGCACCAACCCTGGTGACAAAAGCAAGCGCTGGATTGTAAGCAGTAAACCACGCGTCTGAATAGTCCTGAGAGGTCCCCGTTTTCCCGGCAAGAGGAATATCTACATTAAAAACTGATTTCATCGATGCACCGGTACCTTCCCTGGTGGCTTTCTGAAGTATGGCGTTTACCAGGTGAGACGTTCTGGATGCTATTATAGTCTCATTCCGCGGGATGAAGTCATTTTTATAGATGACAGTACCGTCGGGGGTGGTGATAGAATTTATTATTTCAGGTTTTATCCTGAAGCCTCCATTTGCGAAGACAGAGTAGGCCAATGCTACTTCCAGGATGCTGGCTTCGGCAGTTCCTAGTGCTATAGAGGGATTATCCTTTAGTTCGAAAGAGAATCCGAACCTGCGCCAGAGTGAATCGATCCTGCTGAATCCGATATCGAGATAAAGGCTCAGTGTAGGCAGGTTCATCGAATGAGCCAGTGCACCTGCCAGGGAGTACCTGCCACCAAACGAGTGATCCGAGTTCTCAGGCGACCAGTTATTGTATTCCGATAATGTTATAGAATCGTTTTCGAGATACTGGCAGGGTTCCATTCCCTCTTCGAATGCCTCAGCGAATATGAATGGTTTAAAAACCGAGGCAAGCTGTCTTCGGGCAAGTATCTGATCGTAGGGCTGGGTCTTGAAGTCTATCCCGCCGATCCACGACCTGATTGCCCCGTTGGAAGGGTCAATGGCAAGCAATCCTGCATGTAGCACAAGTAGTGATCTTTTCAGACTGTCCCTAACAGTCATCGAATCGAGCCTGGTGCCTTTCCAGTCAAAGACCTCCTGCAGAGTCACAAGATTTTGCCTTCCTTCAAGCCGTAATCTCTTTATCTCACCGGTGGTGATTTCCTCCAACTCCGATCTTCCACTCCTCGTCGAGTACTGATCCACCAAACGTTGCTGCATCTTGCCAAGCTGCTCCCTGATAGATGCCATTGCCAGTTTCTGCAGCTCAAGATCAAGGGTTGTTGTGATTATTAAACCATCTTCCTCGATATTCCAATCCTTCCCTGTCCTTGCCTCGTCTTCGCGCAATAATCGTTCTGCTTCTCTCCTGACTTCAACAAGGAAGTAATCAGCATACCCGGCCTGACCCAGACCGTTGTTGTGCAGGATGAGTTCAAGAGCGGAGAGTGAATCTGCAGCATTGTCTGAAAGATAACCATATCTTGCCATCTGTTTTAAAACAACATTCCTCCTCCTGATGGCGTTACCCGGATTCAAACGCGGATTGTAAAATGTGTTGGCTTTAAGCATTCCAACGAGAATCGCGGATTCCTCGATCCTTAGGTTCATCGTCTTCTTCCCGAAGAACTTCTCCGAAGCTGCTTCAATGCCATAAATATTCTCGCCGAAAGGGACGGTGTTTAAATATAGAGTAAGTATTTCTTCCTTCGAGAATGTATTCTCAAGCCTGTAAGCCAGGATTGCTTCCTTCGATTTATTCACAATTATCGAAAACGGCCCGTAACTCTTTCTCCCGAACATGTTTTTTGCCAGCTGCTGGCTTATCGTGCTGCCACCTCCGGATTTCCTGTTGTTAAGGATAACTGTTTTTACCAGGACCCTGAAGAGACTCCTGGTGTCGATACCCTTGTGTTCAAAGAACCTTGCATCCTCCGTTGCAACCAGCGCATTCTTCAGGTGTTCCGGGATTTGTTCAGCGGTGATATTAACACGATTCTGGGAAAAATACTTGCCAATTGGTTCCCCGTCAGCAGAAAGGACAATGGTCGCCTCCGCGTTTCGGAACGCCAGAAGATCTTCCTTGTCCTGTATTCTTCCAAAAAGACCAAGTAATATCAAAAGCACGAACAGGATCGGGAGCAGGATTAAACCTGCAATTGATACAATTATTATCCTGGTTCTCCTCTTCATCGCGACTCTGGCAAAGTGCCAAAGATAACGAAGTTGGAACTGAAAAAGTATCCGGTGCCCGGATTGCTGATAAAGATAAGCAGCATGCTTACCTGGTATGCGATAGTATTATAGAATAGAGCTCCCTTGTTTGCTGGGGTGTCTCGAGGTTCAGGATAATAGTTTCAGTACTGGTTTTTATAAGAATGCAGGGAACTGAACCTTTCCTGATGAACAGCCTGGCCCTGGTTCCATCATCTAGTTTAAAATGACCCTTGAGGTACCTGGATGATGCATAGCCGTTTGTTCTCGCCTTTATTCCTGGTAAGCTTGTAATAGTATCGGCGGTTATAATATCAGAATAGTTTATTTGTACACCGTACATCCCATTCACCCTGACAGAGGATCCGACGAGTTCAGTTTCTATTTCACCACCTCCGTAACTTACTAATGCAATTACAATAAATAATGGCAAGATGAGGAGTATCCAGAGAAAATTGTAACTCCTTTTGCCTTTATCAGCGAGATCACTATAAACCGGACTTGCATTTATTCTCTGGTTGACCTCCCTGGCCACATCTTCCGGGACATTAATGCCAACCCGTATTTTAGAGTTCTTGTTCCTGAATGAGAGCTCAACAGCTTTTAACCCCGATACATTATACAACCAACCTGATGGCGTCAAACGGATACCGATACCCCAGAATACCGGATTCCGGACCGGCAAACAGCCTTCAATCTCGGAAAGGGGGATTTTTTTCCTTACAAGACCAATGCCCATACTGAAAATGAAATGAGTGTCAGTGATCAGAATAGTAATCTTGTAAAAGATAAGCAGGCATATCGCGAAAGTGAGTATGACGAATGAAAGAATGGCAACCTCGAGCTTGTCACTGAAACCAGAGAGGATAAGCATCACAAGGCAGAAGAGAAAAATGGGAGATAAAACCGCTATCGAGAAGGTTCCCCACTGAACGTATTTCTTGTTTTCCATGAATGTGCTTGTTCTGCTTATCAGCTATTGCCCTGGACTGATAATTCGTCACTTGTCACGGTTGTTGGAACAGTGCTCACTATATAATATATTACAATGCTGATCATGGCTGCAAAAAAGCACCAGACCGAGGTCAGGTATTCCTTGTAGAAGACGCCGGTAACGAAGCATGATACCAAAATCAGCAAGCCAAACATGTACATTTTCCTCACGCTCGAGACAAACAATGGTGCAATTGTCGCGATGGCATATATACCGAATGCGACATAACCAAGGGTTTTCGGGAAATCATTTACATACTGAATATGAAATCCATTTATAACAGGTTCAACTCTGAAGAAGAATAAACAGAACAGGTAGTAAGCCGACAAAACAATTCCCGCCGAGAGGATGATTTTAAGTGCAAACCTTCTTTTGCGCGTTTCCTCCAGTTTGAGCATCGCCAGCGGGATGACGGACGGCCAGATAACAAGAGCCATGAGGAGGAAGATATAGGTTGTCGAAGCCTGGAGGCGGTCTGACCCACCTGAACGGAGTGTGAGCCAAAGTATCCCTTCAGCGAACTGCTGGAAGGCAAAGAACGCCGGTATTGAGGCAAAGAGGCGATGTGAAGGATGGGTTACCTTCCTGGCGGTTGCCACGCTGACCGCTGACAGAATAACGCCGCTTGTGAAACTGGCTCCTGCTGAGAAACACATGATATCCTTTTTTTGGTTAAGGAAATAAAGTTATGAAAGAGTTTTTAATTTTTGAAACTCCTGTGCCCGTGGAGAAAATGATGTTGTTCAGAATTACAATTACTAACTTTAGGTAAATTATGAAATCATGAAAAGGTGGATAATTTCATTGGTATATTTTCTGATCAGCCTTTTATATATTTTTTTACCTGGTGATTCACCGGGGCTTTTCCTGTTATTTATCAAAGCCTCGATATTACCTTCCCTGATAATCCTTTTCATTATCGGGGCCGACAGGGAGAAGAAGTTAATGAATATCTTCATGTCAGCTGGCCTGATCTGTTCCTGGGCTGGTGATGTGTTCCTTGATATTCCTGGCGGAGGAGATATGATGTTCATGGCCGGACTCGTTTTCTTTCTTCTGGCACATGTTAATTACATATTGCTTTTTGTTCTTACACCCCCCCGTGGTCTTATAAGGGGCAACGGGTTATGGTACCTGATCGCGGTTACAGGTTATGGTTTGTTCCTGTATTCTTCCTTGCACGAAAACCTGGGAAGCATGAAACTGCCGGTTATTATATACGCAACAGTTATCCTGCTCATGTTTCTTGCTGCCATTGGTCGCGGCGACAAAGTGAACAGGAAAAGCTTCTTCATGGTTCTTTCAGGGGCGTTTTTATTTGTTATTTCCGACTCGGCCCTGGCATTTAACAAGTTTAACGGCGGATTCACTGGTGCTCACATCGTGGTGATGTCAACCTATGTCCTCGGGCAATACCAGATTGTTACAGGGTACCTGGCGGAAAAAACCTGATATGAATCTTATCAGATATCCAGCCTTACCTGGAACCTGATTCCAATGGTGGAAATGCCCGGGTTGTTGGTGTAGGTCAGCCTTTTAATAACATCTATCCTGAATATACGCAGTATGTTAGAGAAGCCCGCACTAACCTCAACATAAGGTTTCTTGTCGAGGGTATAGGTCAGCGGAGTCCCGGTGCTGTTAACCGGGAATGAGAACAAGTCTCCATTTACTTCAGGATCATTCTGCGAGGTCAGACCACCATACAAAACTTTGCAGGTCAATACTTCCCTTAATTTCAGCTTCTTCAGAAGAGGGATCTTGTTGAAGAAAAAGCCATTGAAAGAGTGGTCTATATTCAATGAAGCATACTCGTCGCTCACGAACTCGAGGAAATTCATCATGTTGTATGAATACCTGCCGTACGCGAAGGTCTGGTTGGCATTATGGATATAAAGGAGGGGAAGAGGCACCTTGCCGAAAATCTTACCCGTTTCAAAAGCCACGTCAGTATACCCGATTATTGACTCGTAGAACCTCTTGCTGACAGAAAACTGAAGCTTCTGGTAATTATAATCATTACCTATCGCTTTTGACCCTATTGTATAACGCATAGAAAACACGGGTTTATTGGAGGGAACCAGGTCGCGGTATATCTTGCCCTGGTAAAACTTCTCCATCGGCGCGTATCGCAGGTTAAGATAAGCCTCTGATATATCGATGAAGTTGACCGCGTGTAGCATTGTCTCATCGTCAGCCCTGTAATAAAAGAGATTGCCCCCCGGTGCCTGCCTTGTAAAACGGAACCCGAACCTCTGCGAAAAATGATTCTCGTATTCGTGCAGGTATTCCGCCCTGAGAGTCTCGTTATAGAAAAACTTGTCGCTGACTCCTCTTTTAAACGAAAGCAAAAGGTTGTCGGGTGTCGAAAAATACAGTTCCTGTCCTGGTATGGATATATCGCGGTTATAAGTAAGACTGATGGAACTTACAGGGAAGGTATAAATCGATTTGCCATTCAGCGAAAGCGTAGTGGTAAGGTTATACTTGAACCTTCTGTCCTTGAAACCATACGCGATGTACGGTTCAAAATAGATCCTGTTGCTGAAACCGGTAGTAGTTCTTCCCCCGAATCTTACTCTTGAGCCCTCGAGATAATTAAAACTGTAAAAGGCACTGACCGGGCCTATTTCAAATTTCTTCATTTCGACGAACTCGGTTGTTGCCAGCATCACGAGAGTCATATCCCTTCTGAATGATCTGATCTTTTTCACGCTGTCGACATTCCTGTAGATCAGTTCCTCCGGGGTGCTAAGTGGTGGGATCCTGGCAGAGTCCCAGTAATACCTGTCTCTCTTGTCGTAATCTTCCCTTCTTTCAACGGGCAAGCCTGCAAAAATGCCGTCATCAACTGGCTCATCCACCGTGATGTTGTTATAAGACACCAGTCTTTTCCCGACAAAACCAGGCAACCCTTTTACAATCCCGAATTCAACCGTTACTTCATCCCTGCTGAGCATCCAGGCCTTGTCGCCAACTTTTGTAAAATCCTGGACTATTCTCACATCAGTGACCCAGTCAATATTAATGCCCTTGTTGAAACTCATGTCTATTTTCCTGATAGCATGTGATGAGTCGGAGGTGACATACAGGAAGCCGTGGAAAAGGAAATCAGCAGCATTTCTCGGCTCGAAGAACATTTTTATGCATCTCGTGTCACTGACCTCGGTCGTGTCGAGGATATAATACCTGTAGAAGGCCGGAGCACCGCTACCAACCGGACTCAGAAACTTATTTGACAGGAAAAAGATTGTATTCTGGTATATATCAATATTCTGGTACAGGTAGGCAGTATATCCCGTTATTCCATCATTGTCGAGGTATTCACTGAAATTAATCGTCTTCTCTCCATTTATTATCCTCTTTGTTGCTTCCGGCTTGTCGCGGTAATAGAATGTTGAAGAGTTCTCGGTAATGAAAAAGGGAAGGTTGACTTTACCTTTCTGGATGGCTGTGTCGGTGTTATTAAAAATGAACCTGATATCCCTGAATGCAGGATTAGATTTGACTTTTTCAGGAATATCATTTAAAAGGAAAAGGAGCTTTTCGTACTTGTCGTATGTATAATAACTAAATGCTTCCTTCCTGTTGAACTTCTTGTTACTGATTACCTTCTCGATAAGATCCACTGCCGGATTATTCCTGTTTGAGTACTCTCTCTTCTGTGGTTTCACGATAACTTCACCGAGTTCAAACTCTGAAGATTTGAGAGCTATGTTCACGAAATTGACAGTACCAGGTGTGATCATTCTGAACTCGGAAGCGTATCCGAGGTACCTGAATACTGCTTTATAGGAAGTGGCATTTGTTGTTATGGTGTAGTTGCCCTTGTCGTCAGTGTTCGCTCCAACTGTCGTGTTTTCGAGCATAACGGTAACAAAAGCCAGAGGTTCTCCTGTTTTGGCATCAGTAACACGTCCCTTCACGATGGTTTTCCTGCTGTCCTGAGAATACAGTTTCCCCGTCGTGCCGATTAAAAGCAGCACAAATACAAATAGCAATGACTGGAAATCCTTCCTCATTTTTCATGGCGGGGCTGTAAACCCCGGTACAAATTTATTAAAATACTTGCCAGTTGAGCCTCCTTTAACATATCATAACCAAACCCGGGCGAGTTTGTTCAACCGCGGACGGGAGTCATTGGGCTCCCTGGTCTGACGGAGCTACAGAGGTGGGAGGGAAAGCAGGGTCAACCCCGGGTGATCTTCAGAAGAACAACCCCGTGACGAGGCACTCTCGCGGAGAACTTGCCATCGTATTTGCCAAGGTCTTTCTGGCGCCAGAGATCTCTGACCGTTTTTGTTCCATTAATGCCAAGTTCATCCCATGTTGCAGTCACTTTGACTTTGCCTTCACCCCTGTTAAAGAGCCCGACAGCTATTGAACCATCTTCAAGTTCCCTTTTCCATACTTCCAGATCGCCATTCTTGCTGACCCTGTATCCCGGTTTGCCGAGTGGATCCTGGTCCACTTCAATAACCTCGTCGTTGGTGAGCAGGGCAAGCGTGAAATCATCCATCCGTGTTATGTCGCCGCTGAAGATGAGTGGGGCTGCAACAAGGCTCCAGAGCGAAACCTGCGTGTATTGTTCGTTTGGTGTAAGCGGTGTGGGTACAGTCTGGCCGTTCCAGTTGCTGAGGTAACCAAGAAGAAGATAGTCCGGATCGTTCCATCCACCGGGCCCTGCGTAAAGATGAAGACTGTCGCGGCTGTATACATCAAATCCATCACGGAACAAGGCAGCCCCGATACCCTCGAACGATCCACCCAGATCGCCGGCTGTTCTCCAGCTATTGCCCCCGACCTGTTTCCCCCATTTCCAGACATCCCCCATGCCATACTGGCAAAGATTCAGGATAACATCTCTTTTCTGCTCCTTGAGCAAACCGCTTATCAGCAGGTAAGGCTTCTGCAGATCGGGAAGAGTGTCTGTTCTTGCAACGCTGCTGTAGGAGCACCAGTCGTATTTCAGGAAATCATACCCCCATTTTACAAACTGCTCCACATCCTGCTTCTCGTGGTCGAGTGCCCCAGAGTGACCCGCGCACGTGTACCTGCCGGGCGAGGTGTAAATGCCTGCCTTCAATCCAAGCGAATGAATATAGTCTGTTAGTCCATTCATGTCCGGAAACCTCCTGTTGGATAATATCATACCGTCCTTGTCTCTTTCTTTGCCAGAGAGTGTCGAATCATTCGAGTTCGGCTTTATTGCCCAGCAGTCGTCAATATTGATATACATGTACCCGTGGTCCATCATGCCTGTTTTGACCATGGCGTCAGCAGCTTCTCTCATGATCTTGTCAGTGACGTGATTTTCCCAGACATACCAGCTGTTCCAACCCATGTGAGGCGTAAGTGCAAGAGTCTCTCCACATTTAATGACGAGGGTCCTTTCAGCGCTGCCGACACTGTTGGAAGCTTTCAGGATAACATGATAATCGCCGGGAGATTCAATTACTCCTGATATCTGCCCCGTGTTCGGGTCGCATTTGAGACCAGCCGGCAAGTTGGCCGCATCGTACTTCATTGGCCGGGTTCCTGTAACCGGTATCGTGAAAAGAAATGGAGATCCTGGTCTTACACCAAAAACTTTTGTCCCGTTTATACGAGGTGACGGACCAGGTTTTGGAGTGAGTATGTATTTCGGTTCATTAATTGCTGTTTTAGGACCGGTTATGTTTAATGAGTCGGCAGTGGTTGTAATGATTGCCTCCGCCCAGTCGGCATGATCATAGTCTATCCCGTTTCCCCCGTCACCGGTGATTAATGATAATTTTCTTATGCCCTGCAGGCTTATAGTCACTTTTTTTGCCGGGTCGCCAGGTCTCATGATCCCCGATTCCCAGAGAGTTTTTCCATCCCCTTCTATCCTGAAATCGAGGGCGGCGGTCCTCCCTTTCACCTCGTCGTCTACACCTGCCCAGGCTGTAAAGGTCCGGGCCTTTCGTCCAAGACCTATTTCAACACGACTGGGCGAGTGAGTCCCGATACCTGATTCATAAGTAATACCCGCGATAGTAAGCTTGTTCCCTGCCACCGATTTATTAATCCCGGGTTTACCCCAACCCTGGATCATGTGACTTAGATCTCCCGTTGATACTTGTATTTCCCGTGTTTTATTATTGCAGGAAACTAAGGATGTGAGAGATAAAACAAACAGCAAAATGGTTAAACGGACTGGATTCTTCATGACTATAAGACAACTGGTTGGTAAGTTTTATAAATGTATCAAATATTTAATTTAGAAGGAAATTGATTTGACAAGCGAGTTAAAGGAATTATGTACAGGTAAGCAGTTCAGGATTTTGATGAACCCGTTGTATCGGAATGAATTTAATGATAACTTTAACAATCATTAAAAAAACTGAAGTAATGAAAAGGGTATTATTACTGACCTTCTCCCTGGTGGTTTTCCTTACAGCGTTTTCGCAGGAGAAGAAGAATCTGGCAGAGCTTCTCGGCTACCCCCGCGACTCGAAGCTTGTGATCATACATGCTGATGACATGGGTTTGTCAAATTCCGTGAACAATGCGGTAATAAAAGCCTTCGAGACCGGTGGCATAACCTCTGGGAGCCTCATGATGCCTTGTCCGTGGGCTAATGACATGTGTGCATGGGTCCGCGACCATCCTAACTATGATGTAGGCATCCATACAACACTCACGGCTGAATGGTTCTCCTACAAATGGAATGGTCTTGTTGCTGCCTGCGAAATTCCTTCGCTTCTTGACAAAAACGGCTATTTTTATTCCACGGTTGAAGATCTTGGAAAAGTGGCAAGGGGAGCAGAAGCATCAAAAGAACTTCATGCACAAATAAACAAGGCGATTTCTTTTGGAATAAAGCCCAGTCATATTGACACTCACATGGGAAGTGTTCTTGCCAACCCCGAACTCATACAGGTTTATCTCGGTCTGTCGGAAGAGTATAAACTGCCGATACTTTTTCCAAGGCAATACCTTTCTTATTTGCCCGCCGATGTCGCGAAAATGCTCGGGAACAAAATCTGGCTCCTCGATAACCTGTTCATGCTCGATGAACGTTCAGTACAGACTTTCTCGTGGGAAGATGCCTACAGGAAGGGAGTCGAGAGCCTGAAGCCAGGACTTAACCAGATAATAGTTCACCTTGGATATGATAATGAAGAGATGAAAGCCATAACCAGGAATCACGATGATTTTGGATCGGCCTGGAGGCAGAAAGATCTGGATTTTGTCAATTCACAGGCCTTCAGGGATATGCTGAAAAAGAACAAGGCGGTTCTGATAACCTGGAGACAAATCAGGGATCTGATGAATAATCCCTCGTTCCAGTAGATTCAGGGAAATCATGTAAAAATTACTCTATAACTAACCTTAATCAGATCATTAAAAAATGAAGACAACAAGACGGACGTTTATCAGGACCAGCGCTATGGCTGTGGCCGGGGCGATGGTTCTTGGACAGGCAGCCTGTAATTCCGCGAAAAAGCCTAAGAAGGGCAAGCTCGGACTCCAGCTCTATTCAGTAAGGGATGACATGGAAAAAGATCCTGCCGGATCGCTCAAGCTTGTAAAAGCCCAGGGCTGGGAATATGTAGAACACGCGAATTATGTTGATGGTAAATTTTACGGTTATGCCCCGACCGATTTCAGGAAGCTGCTTGACGACACGGGACTTAAAATGATTAGCGGTCACACGGTGCTGGCAAAAGACCATTGGGACGATACCGCGAAAGACTTTACTGATGTATGGAAGAAACTGGTTGATGATGCTGCCGTACTTGGTCAGAAATACGTCGTCAGCCCCTGGATGGATCCGGTTATGTATGCATCATATGAAGAGTTCATGAAGACACTTGATATTTATAACAAGTGTGGTGACCTGTGCAATAAAAAGGGAATGAAGTTCGGTTATCATAACCACGATTTCGAATTCAAGGTGATACTTAACGAGAAGAAACTGTTTGACATATTCATGACTACAATTGATCCCTCGAAGGTTGTTATGCAGCTCGACACGGGTAATTTGTACAATGGTGGCGCAGTGGCCCTTGATGTAGTGAAGCAATACCCTGGAAGGTGGGAATTCCTCCACGTGAAGGACGAGATAAAAACCACGACAGGTGAAGGCGAATCGTACGAGAGTACTATAGTCGGCGAGGGCATAGCAAATGTGAAGGAAGTCATAGATCTGGCAACGGAACTTGGTGGTGTTGAAGTATACATAGTAGAACAGGAATCCTACCAGGGCAAGACTCCTATGGATGCTGTCAAAGCTGACTTTGAAATAATGAAGAAATGGGGATATTAGCCCCTTGTTTATTAATAGAAAAGGGGTGCGATTTCCCGCACCCCTTTTTCTTTACCTTCAATAAACCTGTCATGAATCAGTTGCCTTGTTATTTTTTTACCGTTTTTACTTCCGGTTCAAAGGCTTTCTTTTGCTCGTCTGTCAAAAGATCCAGAATCTTCTTGTGATTTGCATCCCTGACTGCTTTTATCTTGTTGAATGATTCCTCCCTTATCTTCTGAACATCTTCCATCTGTTTTTTCCTGAGATCAGATATCTGCTGTTTCTGCTTGTCAGTTAATCCCGGTATGTTACCGGTATAATTCTGAAAAGGATTTTGACCGCCTGATCCAGCCAGTGGGCCGCGTGTACCATGAAACTCCCTGAACATTGGACCGTTAAAGCCGCGACCAAAACCTTGTTGTCTGAACCCGGGCTGGTGAAACCCCGGGTGAGCCTGGCCAAAAGGACCCGGGCCCGCGCCTCTGAACTGCATCCCCGCACCTGGCCCAAAACCGCCACCGAAACCATTCGGACCACGCATTCCCCTGCCCGCCATTGCCATCTGACCATGCCTGAACTGCATGTCACCGAATTTTGCACTATCACGCTGCATCTGCATCATCCTCCCCCGCAGAGTGTCGTTACCTCCATGGAATCTCATTCTTCCTCCCTGCGCCCTCGCTGTTACTCCTGCCATGAGCAGGGCTACCGCGATAATAACCGTTAATCTGCCTGCTGTTTTCATTTTCTTGTCGTTTATAATTAATATTCTTTTTTTCCCGGCATCCTGAGATGTCTTTTAGTATTCAGACAGAACAAAATGCTATTTAATTCCATGATGCACGAGGATTAACAATTCATTAACCAACAGGTGCAAATTCCCGGAAGAATAAATGGAATCAATATTTTAATAATTTTGAAGAACAAAATCTAATTCATTATATCATGGGAGCTTTTATTAAAGTTTACGCTGTCGCCTTCCTGGCCTTCATACTTATTGATCTTGCCTGGCTGGGACTTGTTGCTGTTGACTTTTATAAAAAACATCTTGGTTTTATAATGAGGCCTTCGCCGAACTGGACAGCAGCAATTATTTTTTACCTGCTTTACCTGACTGGCGTGGTTTACTTTGTTATAAACCCATCGCTTGCTGCTCATAGCTGGAAGATGGCACTTTTGCAGGGCTTCTTCTTTGGCCTGATCACCTACGCGACCTACGATCTGACCAACCTTGCTACTCTCAAAGACTGGCCACTGATTGTTACAATAGTCGATCTTGTTTGGGGTACTGTCCTGGGTGGCCTGGTGTCTGTCTCGACTTACCAGGTGGTGTCGAAGTTTAATATTATCTGATATTCACAAATCTCAAGGATTTTTAAAATTAATAGCATGAAAAAAGTTTTTGTTCTTGGCATCCTTTTCCTGGCAGCATTACTGCAAGGCTGTAAACAGAAGAATGAGATGGATGCTTTCGTGAGCGACCTAATAGGTAAAATGACCGTTGAAGAAAAGATTGGACAGCTGAACCTTACTATTTCGGGCGGGTTTGTAACCGGATCTGCCGTAAACGAGAATGTGCAGGAAAAACTAAAGAAGGGCCAGATTGGAGGTATCCTGAACAGTTTTTCCGTTGAATCGATGAAAGCAATTCAGGATATCGCTGTTAAAGAGTCCCCACATGGCATACCTGTTTTGTTTGGTATGGATGTTATTCATGGTTATCGCACCATTTTCCCGATACCTCTTGCTATTTCATGTTCGTGGGACCTTGAAAGGATTGGGGGAGCCGCGAGGATAGCTGCAGGGGAAGCAACAGCTAACGGGATATGCTGGGCATATTCACCAATGGTTGATATAGCCCGTGACGCGCGCTGGGGTCGCGTGGCAGAAGGATCGGGTGAAGACCCGTGGCTTGGTTCAAGGATAGCTGAAACAGTTGTCAGGGGGTACCAGGGTGATGATCTGGCAGCACCAAACACCATGATGGCCTGCGTGAAACATTTTGCACTATATGGTGCCGCTGAAGCCGGCAGGGATTACAATACTGTTGACATGAGCAGGGTCGCCATGTACAATTATTACCTTCCGCCTTACAAGGCAGCCGCGAAAGCCGGAGCCGGCAGTTTCATGACCTCGTTCAACGTAATTGACGGGATACCTGCCACAGGGAACAGGTGGCTGCTTACTGATCTGTTGCGCGACCAGTGGGGTTTTGATGGATTTGTAGTGACTGATTATACGGCCACTAACGAGATGATCAATCATGGCATGGGAGATCTTCAGCAGGTAACAGCCCTGGCTCTGAAAGCCGGAACTGACATGGATATGGTAGGAGAGGGATTCCTGACAACTCTTAAGAAATCGCTCGACGAGGGCAAGGTAACTATGGATGATATTGATCTTGCCTGCAGGAGGGTGCTCGAGGCAAAATACAAACTTGGTCTGTTCACTGACCCTTATCGCTACTTCAATGCCGAAAAAGGACAGGCAGCCGTACTGACGCCAGAGAACAGGAAAGCGGCTAGAGAGCTTGCAGCAAGATCGGCGGTGCTTCTTAAGAATAATGATCAGGTGCTGCCATTGGCCAGGAAAGGTACAGTTGCAGTAATTGGGCCTTTCGCCGATTCTAAAATTGATCTGCTGGGTACCTGGGCAATGTTTGGTGACCTGCGTTCAGTGCCAACAATCACTGATGGCATTAAGGCTGCTGCCGGTGAAGGAGTGAAAGTGCTTACCGTGAAAGGAAGTGAAGTGACTGATAATACTTCAATGATGACAGGGTTTAACCCCTTGATGGCTTCAGGTGGCACGAGCGAGACTACAATCAAGAAAACACCTGCTGAACTTTTGAGCGAGGCTGTGTCCTTGGCCTCACGGTCCGACGTTATCGTCGCGGTTCTCGGGGAACCAGCTGCCTGGTCAGGTGAAGCAGCAAGCCGTTCAGACATTGGTATACCAACCTCGCAGCAAAACCTTCTGAAAGCTCTGGCAGCAACAGGCAAGCCAATAGTACTCGTGCTTGTGAACGGCCGCCCGCTGACACTTGCCTGGGAAGACACCGTGGCCGACGCGGTTCTTGAAGCATGGGATGGAGGTTGCGAGGCAGGTAATGCTATAGGTGATCTTCTTTTTGGAGACTATAATCCTTCCGGTAAACTGACTATTACTTTCCCGAGGTCTGTCGGTCAGATACCATTATATTATAATCACCTGAACACGGGTCGTCCATTCCAGAAAGAGAATAAATTCAGCACGAAATACCTTGATATTGAAAATGAACCACTTTACCCGTTCGGGTACGGTCTCAGCTACACGAACTTCACCTATGGTAAACCGGTCGCGGATAAGGACTCTCTTAATGGTAACGAGACACTTACTGTAACAGTTCCTGTAACCAATTCAGGTAAGCTGGCCGGCGAGGAAGTAGTACAGCTCTATGTTCAGGATCCCGTGGCCTCCATTTCACGTCCTGTTAAAGAGCTTAAGAATTTCAGCAAGGTGCTGCTTAACCCCGGCGAAACAAAGGAAGTTGTTTTCAAGATAACCACTGATGATCTCTGTTTCTATAACAGTGCACTTGCGTATGACTGGGAGCCAGGGGAATTCATGATACATATCGGTACTAACTCGAGAGATGTACAGTCGATCGGGATAACCTGGAAAAAATAGTTTGATTTAAAGTGATCCTGCTTCACGAGCGAAGCAGGATCGTTTTTTTATATGGCTTTGTAAAAGTCAAAGTTTAATGCTTTGATCTCCTCCATCGATGGGAAGGGGTAGAAGACAATCTGCTTGCCGGCGCCAACGTAGAAGCCGGTGTCGATGGTGCGGTAGAGGAGGTTCCCGCTGAAAATCCTGTGTACCGTTTTCATCTGTTTCATATCTTCCGTTTTTATTATCTCGAGGCAGTCGCGGAGATGGGAGACTGACTGGTACGGTAGATCGTCGGCTGACCCATGCAAAGGGCTGTAGGCAAGTTCACCAAGTTTAAGGTCGGCAAAGAACAGTTTAGGTAGCTTTATCTGCAAGGACCCATCGGTAAGTATCTCGAGAAATTCCACCGGGGTCAGGTTACTGGCTACCATCGGGCTTACAGGGCATAATTCCTGGTAAAGGTGCATCTCCTTCCTTGCTTCCTTCTTCGTGTCGTATGGTGCTTTGTCAAGTCGCAGAACGTGACCATGATCGCTTGTAACATACAGGTTCAGCAGGGCGCTTAGCGGTATGACCTCAAGGACCCTGTAAATGGAAAGATAAACTGAGCTTTTTGGACTCCCGTCTGCCTTCCTGACGCACCTGGCTTCAAGATAAGCATTGTTGAAAAAAGGTCTTGCCTGCTCGAAATCGAGTTCAAAGAAAATAACCTGGCTCTTGTTCGATTTTTTGGTTCCTGTTGCCATGTAGTGGCCAAAATCTTCCGGGGGCATCATCGAGCCGATCATTGCCTCCGGATTGATCGTCAGATAAATGTGCTTTTCCATTTCATCAGGGTTTAGTTCAACTAAAAACCTGAAGGCCGCGGCATAAACAAAGACCGTTTTGTTCAGTAGATCAAAGTTACGAACTTGGCAGGTTAAAGTCAAGAAAATCAGAAAGGCTGACTGCTTCCAGGGTGTTTGCAGCCAGGTGACTATTAAACCCGATGCTTGACAGCCACGTTGTTTATTGTTAAATTTCAGGCAAAATACTCCTGATGAAGCTAATAGTCATGGTGACGTTGCTGTTCCTGCAAATACCACTTTCCGCGCAGACCCTGCCGGGATTCAGGCTATCTTCCTGGCCTGGCGAGCAGCAGATGATAATAGAAGACAATCCTGCTTCGACAAGGATACTTATTAATGCTCCGGTGGACGGGTTCAATGATAACTCGAAAGTGATGCTGGTGTTTTACGCCTTACCAAACGGCAATTCAATAGAACAGACTTTTGGAAAACGCCTGGCCAGGGGAGATGACTGGCATTTTGACATCCAGCATATCGGGGCCCAGACCAGATTCCTTCGTTCCAGGCTAAAGGATATGACGGTTGTACTCGTTTACCTCGAGACACGTCAAAAGAGCTGGCCGGCCTGGGTTGCAAACACTCCGGATTCAATAGCCAGGATAAGGAAAGCTGTCGACAGAGTTTATTCACTTTTCAGCAGGTGGAATCCTGCCATAATACTTGATGGACACAGCGGGGGAGGAAGGTTTATTTTCAGTTATATCGATTCGGGAGATGACATTAATCCTGCAGTACAAAGAATCGCGTTTCTGGATAGTGATTATGGTTACGAGGATGACAGGTACGGGGCGAAAATAACAAGGTGGCTTGAAACGAATGAAGGAGGCAAATTGTTCGTTGTAGCTTATAACGACAGCGTGGTGATCTATAACGGGAAGCCCATCGTATCTCCCAGGGGGGGCACCTGGTACAGGAGCAAGAGGATGAAAAGCTTCTTGGGCCAGTCATACAGGTTGAAAACTGTCAGGAGAGACACCCTGTTATTGACCCGGGACAAAGCCAAAAGGATCTTCATCGGATTGCTTGAAAATGAAAAGGGTCGTATCTATCACACCACCCAGGTGGAACTAAACGGGTTCACGCACAGTATCCTCTTCGGAACTAAACTCGAGAACAGGGGATACAGGTACCTGAAAGGGCGAGCCTACACGAGGTACATTTCTGATACAGTTGATTTCCCGATCAGGGTCCTGAATATTCCGGATAGGGAAAAGGAGGCTGAATCAGGAACTGATTTTTTTAACAGGATAAAGGATTACACCCGTGAAGAGAGGGAAGAAGCAATATTCAGGGAAATATCCAATGGCAATATTCCCTCATTTCTCAGGAATCAGATACAATTGAAAGGGCAGTTTGCCGACAGTGCCGGGAGAGTTCATGAAATAGAAATTGAAGTAATGCCTGATTACCTCTCCGTCGGGAATGACAGCGATTTCTTCAGGGTGCCAGTTAATCCACGAACTGCACAACGGCTCGCTGACCTGTTTGGCGCATCCCTGCTTACATCAAAACTTAGTGATTTCATATTCCAGAAGGCTGTAGTCAGACCCACTCCGTTCAACTATATCCCCAGCGGGAATATTAACGAGACGGTGGAGAAATTCTGGGAACATAACGTGAAGATAAACACCCAGGTATCAGAGCTCGGCGGGCACCCGGGCATGCTGGTGGCAGGAATTAAGAAGGATATTATACTCTCGGAAAAAATGGCGGATAGGCCAGGCAAAGTGGTTATTTATGGCTGGCACAGGAATGATGGCAGGCCAATCCAGCCTGTTTATGCAGGTCACGTTAGCTGGTATGTCGACTACAGCCACGGCATACGGTTCATCAACAACCAGGTAAAGGTTGATGGTAAACTCATGTTGCTGTCGGATATACTGGTTGATCCTCTTCTTTTCACGATTTTCAGCGATGAAGATAAGCCTATGAAAACAACCCGGTACAGTACTGAATCGCAGTGATAAAAAGTGACCAATATTTTAGTAAATTCTTAATGATTTTATTATCTTACTGATCAAATCCTGATTTAGGAATCAAAGAGGGACCTGATTTTTGTACTTGAGGTTAATTGTCAGATATCCAGGCAATATCAGAAAAAAGCGGTATGAGAAAAGCAACGAAGAGTGATAAGAAGCTGGTGGTCGATATTTTAACTAAAACTTTCGATAAGAATCCGGGCCTGAACTGGATGTTCAGGAAGCGGATGAACCATCAGAAAGCGCTGAGGAGGATTTCAACCTACGCGTTTTCGCGGGCACTCGCGAGGGATGGTGTGTACATATCGTCGAACGAGATGGGAGTAGCCCTGTGTTTCAGGTTCAACGAGAGAGTATTTTCACTCGGGGAATTCATTCACATGGTCTGGTACGGACTGACCTGTATCAGGCTCGACAGGATCCCCAAGGTGCTTGGACATGAGGCATACAGGGCCGGGATCAGGCCAGCTTCGGGAGATTACCTGTATTTCTGGTTTTTTGGTGTTCTTCACGAGGGAAAGGAGGCCGGTTTCGAGCTGAAGAATGCAATCTTCAACAAGTCGATAGAGGACAATATCCCCATCTTCGTCGAAACAACTCTGGAAAGAAACGTGATAGTTTACGAGCGATATGGCTTCAAGAGATATCACTACTGGGAAGATAAGAAAGATTTCCTGCAGATGTGGTTCCTGAAATGGGATCCGGCAGTTGAAGGCAAGAATCACAAACCTTCCTGATTTTCCGGCTGATCACAAAATTACCTGCTGCTTAAGGCAGTTCCCCGAATGATGAAATTGCTTCTTCCTCATCTTCGACATGAGGCTGCTTTTCGACAAGTCGGAATACGGTGACCCTGGTTACCAGGTAGGAAACACCTATTCCGAATAACCCGATTATCGTGAAAGAGTAGCGCAGCCCGAAGAGCTCGGCTACATGGCCGATGAGCGGAGGTCCCATCAGGAAACCGAGAAAACCGACGCTCGATACTGTAGCCAGGGCAATTCCTGCAGGTACTTTTGCCTGGCTCCCTGCCGTGCTATAAACGGTAGGAACAATTGATGACACACCCAGACCTACTACCATGAATGCAATGGTGCATGGAACCAGGTATGGGAAAATAACAGAGGTGAATAACCCGGCCGAGATCATTATCCCGGATATCTGCAGCATCTTCTGCCTTCCGATCCTCGATATGATCCTGTCGGCCATGAACCTGCCACTTGCCATCATTATCATGAAGGATGTATAGCCGAGCACGACAAGAGATGGTTTTACCTTTATGACATCCTTGAAGTAGACACCGCTCCAGTCGAACATGGCACCCTCGCTCGCCATGCTGCAGAAACAAATTATTCCAAGCTGGAGAAGTATGGGATCGGGTCTGGAAAAGAACCTCCGTCTCGCATTTTCCTCCGTTGTGGCAGGGAGGGTCCTGTTGAGATAGGGATGATTAATCCACAGGACTATCCACACGAGAACTATTATGGTGAGAAAGTGCCACCTCGGTTCGACCCCGAGATTTATCATGACCAGTCCGACCAGTGCCCCCGTGAACCCGGCCAGGCTCCATCCGCCATGAAAAGTGGCCATTATCGGTCGGCCATACAGTTTTTCTGTTGTGACACCCTGCGTGTTGATGGATATATTACTCAGGTTTCCTGAAATACCAAACAGGAAGAGGGCTATCGCGAGCTGCCAACCTTCATTAACCCATCCAATGTTATTAAGACATAGAGAGTATGCCGGCAAGGCAAAGAGTATTGTCCGGTGACTTCCGAACCTGGTGACGAGCCTACCGGAAAATGGCATCATCAGCAATTGCCCGACCGGTAGCGCGAATAGAATGGAACCGAGCTGTCCGGCACTGAGGTGCAAAGTGGTCTTGATGTCTGGTATGCGGCTGGCCCAGGAGGCAAAACACAGTCCCATGCAAAAGTAAATAAGAGCCACGGCCAGCCTCGTTCGCTTCATAGCCGGAGTTGCCTCGACAAGATTGACTGTTCGTCCTGCTCTATCTGACATTAAATAAATAAGTTTTGAAGCTGTAAAAATATTAAAAAAGCCGGATGATTACCCGGTGAAGGAGAGTAACAGGTTTATCAAGTGTTTGATGTTTTAAGGTTGATCGGTCCTGGCCGGATATTTACCTTGTTTAATAATAACATGATTCTCCATCATAATAGTTTCCGGCGCATTAGTAAACTGCCAGCTTGAATAAGCCAAAATTCTAAAAACAGGGAGTATGTTCTCGACAAAAGAGAAAAACAGTTTCAAGAGCCTCAAGAGAATTACCTGAAATCTTGCTCCCGAAACTGTTTTAGTGGAGAATAGGGGAATCGAACCCCTGACCTTGTGACTGCCAGTCACACGCTCTAGCCAACTGAGCTAATTCCCCGCTTGTCAGAACGTTTGCCTTGCTGAAACCTGTTCGCCAGGTAGTATCTTGTTGCAAAGGCACCGCAAATGTATAATAAAATAGAAAAACAAAAAACAATAATTTATTAGTTTTGCCTTTCGCGTAACAACTGTCTGGTTTTACCGTCTTTTATACAGACAGAAAAGCGTACTTTCGGTTTGTAATAAATAGTGGCATTATAATTGTTCCTGTAATTGTTTAAGCTTGGGAAACACAGATATTCATATGGAAGGTTCCGGGAAAAATATGGAAAGCTTCGATGACCTGATCTTTGAAGGCAGAAACAAGGAATATGGTGCCTATGCCCTGAGGAAATCGTATGAGCGTTTCGTTATTACTGGCATCATATTGGGAATAATTATCGTGAGTCTTCTCGTTATCATACCTTATATCCAGACATTGAATAGTCTCCACACGATAACAGCGGGGGCTGCAGGTAAGTATATTACCGCGGAGATGGACAAGCTGGAACAGCCTGAGGAGGAGATTTACATTCCCCAGGTCCCGGCCCCTCCGCCTGAAGCCCAGCAGGTTGTGAGATATGTTGCTCCCGTGCTCGTTGACACCGTTCTCAATACAGAACTGCTCCCTCTCTCGGTCGATGAGGTTAATACCAATACCACCAATACTGATGAGGTATCTTACGTTTCATCAGGAAGCGATGATGAACTGACGGGGGACATTAATGGCCAGGGTGGCGACGAACCTTTTATACTCGTCGAAGTTCCTCCAACCTTCAAGGGCGGAAACCTTGATAAATTCAGGGAATGGGTTCAGAAAAGGGTTATTTACCCGAAAGCTGCTGAAGATAACGGCATACAGGGGAGGGTCTACCTGACTTTCGTTGTTGAAAGAGACGGCACTGTTACTAATGTTAACGTTGTCAGAAGCGTTGATAAGCTTCTTGACGAGGCCGCGAAAAAGGCGATCGAGGAATCCCCTAACTGGAGCCCGGGGTTGCAGCGAGGAAGACCGGTAAGGGTGAGATTCTCAATCTTCCTCAATTTTACTTTATGAGCATATAAATGCCTCCACCTCACCGGCGGGGGTTTTTTATTAAAATGATTTGACTAACTTTATCATTGGTTAAATGAATAAAACATGAAAAAAGCTTTACCCGTCATTTTTGCCCTTGCAGTAATACTTTCAGGTTGTGGTGGATCGAAGAAACAGCTTGAAAAAGGAAACTATGATGCCTCTATCGACAAGGCAGTCAAGCAGCTCAGAAAAGACCCCGACGACAAGAAACAACTGGCAGTCCTCGAGACAGCCTACAAGATCGCTAATGACCAGGATCTCGAGAGGGTCAGATTCCTCAAGATGGAGGGCAAACCAAACAGCTGGGACGAGATATATATAATTTATAAACGCTTGTTCGACAGGCAGTCGATGGTTCGCTCTATCCCGGGTTCAGCCTTCCAGTATGTCGATTACATGCCCGACATGGTTATGGCCAAGAAAAAGGCCGCTGATTTCTATTACGCTCATGGCGTTGAGCTGATGAAAAACAACATGAAGGACTCGTACAGGCAGGCATATGCCGAGTTTATCCGCGCGAAGGAATATGTTGGCGATTACGAGGGTATTGATGCGAAGATCGCTGACGCCAGGTACCTTGGCATGAGCAGGGTTTTCGTGAGCCTTCAGAACAGGTCAATACTCAAGTTCCCACCCGAATTTGAAGAACAGCTTCTTGCTCTTGATCTTCCTGCCCTCAACTCCGACTGGGTCGAGTATCACACTCAAAACCTTGATAAAAACACGCAGTACGATTATTTCGTGAACGTCAATGTTAACACCGTGGCTGTCAGCCCTGACCAGACTACCCAGGCTGACTCGGTGATAAAAAGAGAGATTCAGGACGGTTTCTCGTACGTGCTCGACAAGAAGGGCAACGTGATGAAAGACAGCCTTGGCAATGACATCAAGATGAAGAAGTACAAGACCGTTCAGTGCGCGCTCATCGAGACACACCAGTCAAAAGCCTGCCGCATTGAAGGAGACATAGAAGTTATCCAGGTTAACCCGAACAAGGTTCTCAAGAAAGACCCGATAGGCGCGCAGTCAAATTTCTTCCACGCCTCGGCAAGAGCTCTTGGTGATCTTCAGGCTCTTAACGCCAGGCAGCTGGAAAAAACAAAATCACAGGCCCTGCCTTTCCCAACGGATATAGACATGGTGCTCCGTTGTTCCGACAACCTTAAACTGGCTATCAGGGGAGCTATGCTTAACAACAGGCGCTTCATCTATTGATCATACTTGTTACCTTATAATTATAATATGCCGCAAATACATAAATTCGCGGCATATTTTTTCCCTGTATGAAGGAAATCGGAAAAGTGAAGGAACAGGAAAAGGCTGTTCTGGTGGGAGTTATATGGCCCGGGCAGGACGAGGCAGAGGTTGTTGAGTACCTCGATGAGCTGGCTTTCCTGACGGAGACGGCTGGTGCTCTGCCATTAAAGAGGTTTATCCAGCGCATTGATTCACCCAACCCGAGAACCTTTATCGGCTCTGGCAAGACTGGTGAGATCTCCGCCTTCGTGAGCGAGGAGGGTGTTGATATTGCAGTCTTCGACGATGAACTCACTCCCAGTCAGCTCCGTAACATAGAAAAAGAACTTGGCTGCAGGGTTCTCGACAGGACAAACCTGATACTCGATATCTTCGCTTCACGGGCGAGAACATCTTATGCCAGGACCCAGGTTGAACTCGCCCAGTATGAATATCTTCTTCCGCGGCTCGCTGGCATGTGGACCCACCTCGAGAGACAAAGGGGCGGTATTGGTCTCAGGGGTCCCGGTGAAACGGAGATCGAGACAGACAGGAGGATAATAAGGGAAAAGATATCGAGACTGAAAGAGCAGCTCAAGAAGATCGATATTCAGATGTCAGTTCAGCGGAAGAACAGGGGTAAGCTGGTGAGGGTGGCCCTTATTGGCTACACTAACGTGGGCAAGTCCACTATGATGAACCTTCTTAGTAAATCTGACGTCTTTGCCGAGAACAAACTGTTCGCCACACTCGACACTACAGTAAGAAAAGTCGTTATAGGGAATCTTCCCTTCCTGCTCTCTGATACTGTCGGGTTTATCCGCAAACTGCCCCACCAGCTTGTCGAGTCGTTCAAGTCTACACTCGACGAGGTCAGGGAGTCAGACCTGCTCATTCATGTCGCGGATATCAGTCACCAGGGTTTCGAGGAACAGATCAAGGTGGTGACGGAAACCCTCAGGGAAATGGGCTCGGCGGAAAAGCCCGCCATAATGGTCTTCAACAAGATCGATGCCTTCACCTATTCGAGGAAAGATGATGATGACCTCACACCCTGGACTAAAGAGAATTTTTCTCTTGACGACCTCAAGAAGAGCTGGATGGCCGGTGACAAGAATCAGAAAACGGTTTTCATTTCTGCTACAAACAAGGAAAATATTGACGAGCTGAAATCAGTTTTGTACGACGAGGTGAAAAGGATCCATATCACCCGTTACCCGTACGATGACCTGCTCTTCAATGATTATTTCCCATCACCCGCTGACGACAACGGGAAGGAAGCCTGAACGGGTGGAATAACCTGTTTCTAATAGAGGTTTTTAGCCACCATGTATTCTGCAATCTGGACTGCATTGGTTGCCGCACCTTTCCTGATATTATCTGATACTATCCACAGGTTAAGGCATTTCTCCTTTGAATAATCCCTCCTTATCCTTCCAACGAAAACCTCGTCGCGGTTGTGGGCGAGGATAGGCATCGGGTACTTGTGCTGCGAAGGATCGTCATAAACGACGACGCCCGGGAAGGTGTTCAGGAGTTTCCTGACCTGTTCGAGATCAAATTCTTTTTCAAATTCGATATTGACAGCTTCTGAATGACCGCCAACAACGGGTATCCTGACAACAGTAGCGGTGACCTGTATTGACTGGTCGCCAAGTATCTTGCGGGTCTCGTCAACAAGTTTCTGCTCCTCGGTGGTATAACCCGATGAAAGGAACTTGCCACCGAAGGGAAAACAGTTCATATCGATCTGGTGAGGATACGCCATTTCTCCCTTGATACCCTGTCGTTCATTCTCCATCTGTTCAACCGCTTTTACTCCGGTGCCCGTAACGGACTGGTACGTGGCAACCACGAGTCTCTTTATTCCAAATGCCTTGTGAAGGGGTGCAAGAGCCATCACCATCTGTATTGTTGAACAGTTGGGATTGGCAATTATCCTGTCACCCTTTTTTATGGCGTGGCTGTTAACCTCGGGAACCACGAGCGGGATATTGCTTTCCATCCTCCATGCCGACGAGTTATCGATAACGACGGTGCCGTTCTGGGCGAAGACCGGTGCCCATTCTTTTGATGTATCCGCACCTGCCGAAAAAATTGCGAACTCGGGTTTAGCCTCCACGGCCTCCATTACACTGACAACCTTGACGGGCTTACCCCTGAAGATTATCTCTTTCCCTACCGATTTTGATGAGGCTGCAGGCAGCAAACCGGTCACGGGAAAATTCCTTTCCTCCAGAACTTTCATCATTGTCCTGCCTACCATTCCGGTTGCTCCAACCACTGCTGTTTTCATTTTTCTTTGTTTTGAATTTGTCCTTTAGATTTCAGATATTTACATTATCGGAAAAACGGTCAAAAATAACTTTTTTTTCATTCTTTCTCGCTGCATGAAAAAAGTAATTTTGCTGTTATCGCTGGTGCCATCACTGGTGTCTGGTCAATTGTCATTTACCTTCGAGCAGGGGATCCCGCCCGGTTGGGTTATTTATCCTGCAGGGGAGTTCGCTGCTGATAATGTTAACCCGTTATCGGGAGCAATGTCAATTCACCATGTCTATGATAACAATACATCAGGTTACGCCCAGGCTGGTTTCCCGACAACGAACCTCAGACCGGATCTCGGGATAGTCACGTGGCGATTTCTCGTGAAACACTCCTCCGATCCATCTTCATCCAATAACTGGTCTGTCTTCCTGATGGCTGACAAGGGACCGCCCGCGATGCAATTACCTGGCAGTGTCAGCGGGTTCGCGGCCGGTGTCAACCTTAATGGCTATGATGATACCCTCAGGATTTGGAAAGTAAATAATGGAAGCACAAAGCCTGTACTGAGCAGCAGGGTGAACTGGCAGACACAGGTCGGAACAGAAAAGTACGCCATTATCGAAATAAGTCGCGAACAGGATGGATTCTGGGAAATACAGGTGCTGGATGAGGATAATAATCCGCTCGGTAATAATTCAGGTCGTGATAATTCACTTTTCGCACCAGGCTGGTGTGGCGTCTTTTACAGGTACACCTCCACGCGTGACAGGCTTCTCTGGATCGACGATCTTAGCCTGGATGGTATTTTCAGGGAAGATACAAACCCTCCATCAGTAATTAAAACTGCTGCTGCCGGATGGCGTACTGTTGATATCGGACTCGATGAGCCTGCTGCAAATTCAGTCCTTGATAGAAATAACTTCACCCTGAATGGCAAAGCCGGTTCCGCGACATCGGTGAGCCTGATAGAACCGGATGTAATCAGGATTTCATTTTCAGATGAATTAATTAATCACTCTTCAAATGAAATTCTCATAGGTATTTTGTGTGATGGCAGGGGTAATTGCACGTCTAATATTAAAGTTCTTTTCAATGTTGATCTTCCAGACGCTGGCGATATCGTTATAAGCGAGATAATGGCAGATCCGACACCAACAGTTTCATTGCCCCCGGTCGAATACATCGAGCTGTTTAACAATTCCCGGGAACAGGTTGATGCGGGCCGGATGAAATTGATAGCCGGCTCGCAAACCTATGATATTCCATCAATTATCCTTGAAAAAAATGAGTACATCATATTATGTGATTCCCGCGATACAATGTTTTTTGGTGCGGGATTTAGGAAAGTACCGATGAAGTCATTCCCCTCACTTAATGACGATGGAAAGATGCTTGCAATAGTCGATAGCTCCGGCAAACTGATTCATTGCGTCAATTATTCACGCGACTGGTACGATGATTTTCTCAAAGCATCCGGCGGCTGGTCGCTCGAGATGGTCGACTGTAATTTTCCTTTTAATGAAACAAATAACTGGAGAGCCTCATCTTCCCCTTCGGGAGGCACGCCAGGAATGAAAAACTCAGTCTTTGGCATTAATCCTGACAAAAACTTTGAAGGGATATTCAATGTCTTCGTTGCAGACAGTGCCTCTGTTTTATTGACTTTTACAGAACCGGTGAAAACTCTCGAATCGGTAAAAGAAAAAATCAGCCTCACGGGTTCGGGAGTGATTGAAATAACCCCTGCTGATATTACCCGGGAGAATTTCATATTAACAACAGATTCAAAGATCAGGGGGGATAAGAAGATATATACCCTGGTGCTGCCTGCGGATGTAAAAGATTTTGCAGGAAACAGCCCGGCAACATATACCTGCCGTTTCGGGATACCAGTTCAGCCAGAAGCACGATCTGTCTCGTTTAACGAGTTACTATTCAATCCGCTCCCTGGCGATTTTGATTATTTCGAACTGTATAATAACACTGATATGGTAATCAACCTGGCAGACCTTCAGGTCGTATCAGTAAATACAACAAGCGGCGATACTTCTTCATGTTACCCCGTTTCAAGTATTAACAGGTGTCTTTTGCCAAACGAACTGGCAGCCTTTTCCGAATCTCCTGCAAAAGTTGTGGCAAGGTATTTCTCGGCTGACCCATCGAGGAATTTCGTTACCAGTCCTATGCCGTCTATGCCTGACGACAAGGGAAAGCTGGTCCTGCTGAACAGGCAACTGGAGGTGGTCGACGAGGTAATATATGATGAAGGGATGCATTTCCCGCTCATTTCGAACAGGGATGGAATCGCCCTCGAGAAGATCAGCCCGGTTATGTCTTCACTAAACAGGTCAGCCTGGCACTCCGCTTCTGAACTCTCGGGGTGGGGAACCCCTGGAGCACGTAACTCCGTTTTTAACGAATCGCCCGCTTCTGACAAAATTGTAACACTTTCTTCCTCAAAGATCACACCGGATAATGATGGCAATGATGATGTTCTGCTTATCCGCTTCGACACTGATGGGATAGATGATGTGATTACTCTCGAGATCTTCGACGAGATGGGAAACCTCGTGAGGAGACTGGCTAAAACAGTTCTGGTAACACCTGGCGAATCGTTGGTATGGGATGGAACGGGAGATGACGGTAAGGTTCAGAGGAGGGGGATATACGTGTTGCTTGCCACGATAACTGATTCAAGGGGAAACAGTTACCGCGTGAAGAAAGTGTGTGCTATTATCAGGTGAAGTCCCCGGTTCAGAGCGTTTCAATAAGCTCAGTCATCAGCGAGGTCATCCTTGCCTCCGTTCTCGCCGCTTCCTTCTGCACCGATTCGTGAGTCGTGTATTCAATCTTGCCTTCAACGCCCAGGTCGGTTATTATACTGACAGCGAAACATGGCAGTCCCATGTGCCGGGCAATAATCACTTCCGGTGTTGTTGACATACCGACGGCATCGGCACCGATAGTCCTGAAATACCTGTATTCGGCAGGCGTTTCAAAGGTTGGTCCGGATGTAGACAGGTAAACACCATTGTGCACCTTGAGCAGATGAGACTCGGCAATGAAAAGAGCCTTGTTTATCAGATACTTGTCGTATGCCTCTCCCATATCCGGGAATCTTGGCCCTATCCTGTCATCATTCGGCCCGATCAAAGGGTTTGGAAGCAGGTGAATATGGTCAGTGATGATCATTATATCGCCAATCTGGAAGTCGGGATTAACACCTCCCGCGGCATTGCTCAGGAAGAGGCATTTGATGCCCAGATACTTCATCACTCTTACAGGGAAGGTTATCTGATCCCAGCCATGACCCTCGTAAAAATGAAACCTGCCCTTCATGGCTACAATCTTCTTCCTTCCGAAATCGCCAAAGATCAGTTTACCTTCATGTCCCTCGACAGTAGGAACGGGGAAGTTGGGGATCTCGCGATAATCAATCTCGATCTTGTTTTCTATCCTGGCTGTCAGACCACCAAGACCAGTGCCAAGTATGATTCCGGCATCAGGCGAATCAAATCCTCTGGCCTTCAGAAACTCTATAGTTTCGTATATTTTTTCTAACATAATCAGTAACTAAATTATCAAATTCTTCCCCGTCTTCATTAAGAAATTGAACACCTACCGGGATATACCAAAAAGCAGAAACCGGCAGATCTGCAATATTAGCAAATTCCTGCAACCTGACAGCATCTTTTTCTGTAGTAATTACCCGGTTGCACTTGTTGGCCGGGTCGTTGAAACAGGTTATTATTGATTCTATATCCTTCCTGGTGAACTCGTGATGATCGCCAAACCTGAAATGCCTGACAACGTGGTAACTGCCTGACAAATAAGCGATGAAAGGATCAGGGTTTGCTATCCCGGTAACTACCACGATGTTTTCTCCCTTGGTGACCGGCCCTTCAGGTTTCACACCACCACGGGAAACAGGCCTGAAAACAGGCAGCGCATCCTTGTAAGTGAAGGTTGTGAAATAGATATGCTGGTATGCCGCCTTGTTGAAGTTTTTAACGATAATTCTCCTTTCCATGGGAGAGAGGGTGGCAGGCGATTTGGTGACAAGTATTATATCTGCCCTGTACATGTTCACGAGGCTTTCCCTCAATTCCCCGTACGGCAACAGGTGGTCGTCAAGCATTAACCTGTTATAGTCGGTGAGCAGTATTGTCAGTCCAGGTTTAAGACTCCTGTGCTGGAACCCGTCATCAAGTACAATAACGTCTGTCTCGGGACTCTGGATAATTATTTCCTCGACTCCCTTGACCCTGTTTCTGCTGACGGCTACAAGAAGTCCGGGTATCTTGCGGTAGACCTGGTAGGGTTCGTCGCCAATTGTATTCACGTTATCACCTTCGCCGGCTATCCTGAATCCCGAGCTCTTTCTCCTGTAACCCCTGCTCAGAAGAGCCACCCTGTATTTGCTGCCAAGCAGCTCGAGCAGGTACTCGGAGTGGGGAGTCTTGCCTGTTCCACCCACTGTTATATTCCCAACACAAATTATTGGTATGGAAAATTCCCTGCTCTCGAAAAAGCCGGTGTTGTAAAGGAAGTTCCTTACACCAGTGACCATCCCGTAAAGAACGGAAAAGGGATAAAGCAATATGTTCTTTTTTGCCGCCACCTATTTAATCTCGATGAAATAAGGTAATCGCAGCTGTACACCTGACAGGGAGGAGACATCTTTTAATTCGTCATAGAATTTTGAATACGAACCAAGTTCCTTTCTCAGGATGTTCATCCGCACGCCACCAGAAAGCCCGGAGAGTAATTTGGCATAAGGATCTTCAGCCACCGGGTATTCCCTGATAGAATACTTGTCGAGACCTGCCAGCCCGGCTGCCCCTTTAATGGCTTCCTTGAGGCCTCCAAATTCATCAACAAGTCCGACTCCTGGAGCTTTGACTCCAGCCCATACTCTGCCCTGTCCAATGCTGTCGACTCTTTCCTTCCTTATCTTCCTTCCTTCAGAAACCTTGGTAATGAAATCGTCGTAAACAGTCTCAATGCTTTTCTGCATGACATCCTTTTCGTACGACTCCATTGGCCTGTATAGCGATGGGAAATCAGCGTACTTGTTTGTATTGACTGTTTCCGTGGTTATACCTATTTTGTCCCTCAGCAGCTTTTCAGCATTCGGAATAAGCCCGAAAACGCCGATAGACCCTGTTATTGTGGTCGGGCTCGCGTAAATCTTTGATGCGGGAGCAGAGATGAAATAGCCACCTGAAGCCGCGTAGTTGCCCATGGAGATGACAACTGGCTTTTCTTTCCTCGCGAGTTCGAGTTCCCTCCAGATTATATCCGAAGCTATCGCGTTTCCGCCAGGTGAATTTACCCTTAGAACAATTGCTTTCACCGTGGTGTCTTTTCTCTGCTGACGTATTATCTGTGCATAGCTGTCTCCCCCGATATTGGCATCATTGCCATCGCCCATTACTATTGTTCCTTCCGCGTAGATCACGGCGATCTTCTTGCCGGAATATCCTTTATTCAGATCTGGTATCTTCGTGTATTTAGACATTGGTACAAACTCGATCTTGTCGTTTGTCGTCAGACCGGAGCGAATCTTGAGTGAATCAATGAGCTGATCCCTGTATATAAGTCCGTCAACAAGCCCCGAGTTCAATGCCAGGTCCGGGTCGTTAGCCAGCAGACTGTCGGCTATCATGTTAACTTTGGCTGGTGTCAGTTTCCTGTCATCAGCAATGTCTTTCACAACCTGGTTCCAGATCGATCCCACGTAATCTTTTATCTGCTCCCTGTTTTCCTTGCTGAGCTGGTCGAGTATATAGGGTTCAACAGCGCCCTTGAACTTGCCATGACGAATTACCTGGACGTCCACACCGATCTTGTCCAGGGCTTTCTTGTAAAACATTACCTCGCCCGAGAGACCTTTGAATTCGATCATGGCACCAGGGTTCACGAAAATCCTGTCAGCCGAAGCCGAGAGGTAATAGCCCTGCTGTGTCAGCACGTAATCAGCATATGCAAGGACAAATTTCCCGCTTTCCCTGAATTTTTTGAGCGCTTCTCTAATCTCGCTTGTTGTAGCCCAACCTGAAGGAAGAAGGCCGTTTTCAATGAGTATCCCCTTGATTTTCTCATCGCGGGTGGCTTTTTCAATGTTATTTAAAATATCATTCAGCCCTGGGGCACTTGTCATTGTCATATTGATAATATCGAAACCTGCCCAGGGGTTGGTATTCGTCCTGTCAGGTATCGGTACCCCGGCCTTCAGAACAAGCACTGAATTTTTGCTTATTGATACAGGTTTCTCACCGCTGGCAACAATCGAGCCGAGGGCCCCGAGCATTATGAAGAAGAAGAGCAGCGAAGCCAGGATGATACCAGTGATTGTGGCAAGTGTGTAGATCAGAAAATTTTTCATGCCTGATATTTTAAATGTATGGTTGTATTATTAAGTCTTTTACCAGTATGCAAAGGTAAGAGAGGATTTAATACTTTTAGCAGATAATTACAGGCAGATGAAAAAAGTTTACCTTGGTTTGGGCTCTAACCTGGGTGACAGGCATCAATTTCTGAGCGAAGCAGTGAGGCAGTTGGGAAGGCGTTGCGGTGATGTGGTTTCTGTTTCTCCCGTTTACGAGTCTGAACCTGTCGGTTTCGCGAGCGATGAATTGTTCCTGAACATGGTTGTCGCCATCGAAACTGGACTTACCGCCAGCGACCTTCTTGCTGTTATCCTGGATATAGAAAAGGTACTCGGGCGGGAAAGGAAGGAGAACGAGTACACGTCGAGAACCATAGACATAGACCTGCTCCTTTACGGTGACGATATTCTGAATGAAAACCGGCTGGTCGTCCCTCATCCGCGAATGACTGAAAGGAGATTCGTGTTGTTGCCTCTTTCTGATATTGCCCCCCTTCTCGTACACCCTCTTCTCGGTACAGATATTAAATCCCTCCTGGAAAGATGTCCTGATAAAACCCTGATCAGACCTGCAGATATTCAGATCAGCCCGTTATCAGCGAAGCTATAATAGTCTTTATCGCAGATTATCAGGTGGTCGAGCAACTGGATGTCCATTATTTGCCCGGCCTCTTTTATCTTTACAGTGATTCTTGTATCAGCTTCGCTGGGACTTAGGTTGCCTGAGGGGTGGTTATGGCAAACGATGATCCCGGATGCCAGGTTATCGACTGCCTTCTTCATAATCATCCTCACGTCAGTTACTGTTCCGCTAATGCCTCCCTGGCTCAGTTTTACCTTGTTCAAAACCTTGTTGGAGCGGTTGAGGAACAGGATCCAGAATTCCTCGTGGGACAGGTCGGAGAGGAAGGGAGATACCAGGTCAAAGACATCCCTCGAGCATTTAATCTGGGCCGTGTCGGGCAGTTCCGCGAGCTTGCGCCTCCTGCCCAGTTCGAGAGCGGCGGCCACAACTACAGCCCTCGCTGGCCCGATTCCCCTTATCTTCCGGAGATCGTCAATAGACAGCTTCCCGAGACTGTTCAGGTTATTGTTCACAAGTGACAGCATTTCCCTTCCAAGATCAACAGCCGACCTTGTACGGGTGCCGGAGCCAATGAGAATGGCCAGAAGCTCGGCATCGCTTAAAGAGGACGTCCCCTTGTGATAAAGTTTTTCCCTGGGCCTGTCCTCCAGTGCCCAGTCAGTGATTTTAGAAGTCATGCAGCTTGTTTGAGACAAGTACAAGATACAAAAAACCCCGGACTATCGATCCGGGGTTCCCTGTTATTTGTATTTGTTACAAGCTGTTAACGTGTTTCGCTATGGAAGATTTCAGGTTTGCAGCCTTGTTGGAATGAATAACATTCTTCTTTGCCAGCTTGTCGAGCATGGCTGTAACCTTCGGAGCCTGTTCAGCAGCCTCTGCTTTCGTTGTAGTGGAACGGAATTGCTTCAAAGCGTTACGCATTGTCTTAGCGTAATACTTGTTTCCATCTTTCTTAACTTCAGTCTGCCTGATCCTCTTAACTGATGACTTGTGATTTGCCATGCTTAATGTTTTACCTGTACTTTAAAAAAAATTCGTAGTCCATAGGGGAATCGAACCCCTGTTACCAGGATGAAAACCTGACGTCCTAACCACTAGACGAATGGACCATCAAAGAACTTTCAAATGCGGATGCAAAGAAAATATCTTTTTTTCTATCTGCAAAATATTTTTGCCGAAAAATTGGAGACTTGATTCTTAAAGAACGCTGATGGCCCGGTGGAGGCTCTGTTAATCAGTAAAATCAAAAAACGTATCTTATCGAAAGAGCACCGTTGATCCCGCCGAAACCTGAATACCCGAAGATATTGACGGAGGGCAGTATATCGAGAGAAAGGTTAAGCGGGAGTTCATCAAATGTGTACTCGAGTCCCAGTATCCCGTCGATGCCGATCACCGAGCCGGTATAGGTGTTGTTAAGGTGCGGGTTTGCACCTGCATCCCAGAAACCAACATGCGCACCCAAGCCCCAGTACCAGTTCAGTCCAGGGTAATGTCCTGTCCAATGCTCATTCTCGAGAAGCCCGGTGATTACAAAACCTCCATAGTTGCTCGCGAGTATCCCTTCAACCGCGTTACTCTTGCTCAGAAAATGCTTGAGTGTTAGCCCGTAAGGATAACCAGCCCTTAACCCGAGACTCGTCTTGTAGTCCTGTCCTTTTACCGAAACCCCGAGGAGCGCAACAATCGCAGTAATTACTATCAGTCTTTTCATAGTGTGTAATTTTTTGTGGTGCAATTTTAATCAAATAATTATTATTGAAAAAACCGTTATTGCTTTTTCAGTACATGAATAACGCAAATCGCGTCGGTTTGTTTCAAACAAGCTCCCCGGCAAGCCCTGTAAGGTCCATTCCATCAAAGTCGCCGGAACTCATCAGGAGGTAAACATTCTTCCTGGCGGCGATCAATCCTATGTCGTTGAAAAGTTTCCGCGAGTCATCGTAAACCCTGTTCACGTCAACACCAAAATAGCCAGCGATATCAGAACGCGACAGCGGTTTCAATTTTTTCATCTCCACAGCATGAGGATTGAAATATATGAATGCTTTCCCCGCCCGGTCGAGGGTCCCTGAGTATTGAGGGAGGAAATCCGAGTTGAGACTGGAGAATGTATGCAATTCCAGGACGGCAATTAATTCGCGATCAGGAAAGCGGGCCGCGACAGCATCAACAGTTGCCTTAACCTTTGATGGAGCGTGTGCGAAATCGAGGTAAACAATCGATCTATCAGATTCAGCTATCTTTTGTAGTCTCCTGCTCGTTCCGGCAAAGCCAGGCATTGCACCAAAAAACTGCTCGTCAGTGAGCCCGGCAGCCAGGCAAGCCTCTCTTGCAGCTGACATGTTCTGCATATTATGCTCGCCAAAGACCTGGAGCGGAACCATCCTGCTCCCCGCTAATGCATGAAATCCATTCTCATCCTGCTTGAAGCCGAGAGACCTGTATGGTATTTTGTTGATATTAACGGGTGCTCCCTCTGCAATCTTTCTCACATTTTCATCGCCTTCGAAATATACCAGGTAACCCCCGGGAGTGATCGTGCTGACAAAAATCCGGAACTGTTCGAGATAATTATCGAAGGTTGGAAACACGTTCATGTGATCCCACGCTATCCCGTTAATAATAGCAATATCGGGCTTGTAGAAATGAAACTTGGGCCTTCTTTCCACTGCTGAACTCAGGTACTCGTCACCTTCAAAAACTGCTATCCCGGCTTCATCCGAAAGACCCACCATCGATTCGTATCCGTCAATTGCCGATCCAACCATGTAGTCAAATTTTACCCCGGCCGTTTTCAAAGCGTGCATTATCATTGCCGTAGTTGTCGTTTTGCCATGACTGCCAGCGACCACTATTCTTTTTTTCCCGGCTGTTTCCCCGTATAGGTATTCCGGGAACGAAAGTATCTTCAACCCGAGTTCTTTTGCCCTGGCCAGTTCAGGGTTGTCACCTCGGGCATGCATACCAAGTATTACAGTATCGATTTCACCAGATAGTAATTCCGGGTGCCAACCCCTGGATTCAGGTAGAAGACCATATTTCTCGAGTCTCGTTCTCGAAGGCTCGAAAATCTCGTCATCAGACCCGGTTACCTTGTATCCTTTCAGGTGAAGAGTGATGGCAAGATTGTGCATCACGGCTCCACCAATTGCTATAAAATGTACTCTCATCTTCAGAAATTAACTTTTACATCTCTGAGAATGAAGCTGGCATACCTGAAATCTCCTTCAGGGAAACTCCAGATAGCCTCCGCTCCCGACGCCAGCCTTATACCATCGTATTCCTTGAAATCCGTTACGGGAGTCGACCATCTTACCTTCTTCATCTCCCCTTTATCGTTACGAAAATACCTGTCGTCTGACCAGAATGTCACTAGTTCCCCGTTCTCCCTGAAAGTCAGAAATGCGGTAACAGAGATGTTGTTAATAGTCAGAGTTCCTTTGACAGTATTGTTACCGGCATCCTCCCACCTGATATTTTCCCCGGCGAGTGTACCGGGTACAATCAGGCACATATCGTTAAAGAAAGTCACTGTTTCAGCGTAGTCGAGAGAACCTCCCCTCTCGTTTACAACGTGAAACAGGGAAAGTGGCTTAACCTCGAATGATGCTGAAGCGCTTATGTACCTGTGGAAAGCCCTGACAGGTATACCCATCATTTTACCAGCTATGAAGAACAACCTGGTGGGTATGTCGAAGTAACTCGTTTGTTCCGCTCTTATGTTGAACGGGGCTTTCCCTGGTTCCTGCAGCCATCCCTCGAAATGAATCCTGGCACTTAAAGGTTTTTCCTTTCCAACAACCCCGGTATAATGAAGGTATCTTTTCAGCGGTTCGGGAAGCGAAACTATTTCCTCTTCAGTCAGTATTTCCGCTCTCTTCCCCCTGACGCGGTTATTACCGTTGATCATGTCCTCCACGTACTTTCCTCTGAAACGTCTGTCGGCTGTAACTAATATTACCGCGACAAGTGCAACTATGGTTAGTGTAATTATCAATGCATTCATCAGTCGTTATCGTGTTGTAGTCTGATTTCATTTTTGCCTCCCGGAAGGTTTATTGTTAAATTGTTTTTCCGGATGGTGTTTCCATTCAGGGTAATCGTTCTGTATCTGCCAGGAGGGATTATGAAATCGGCTGAAGTGCCAGATGGCAGATCAATTGTAAATAACCCGGCATTTCCCGGCAGGTCCTGGTACGATGCCCTGATCGGACCATTGGCTGTCGGTACTTTTATAGAAGTGGATTTAAGCCCGGCGAGGGCTGGCTTGATAACTGCCTTCCTGAAACCTGGTTCCGAGGGTTTTATTCCCCAGAGAAACCTGGTTATGATATTTGCCGGCGCTGCTCCCCAGGCGTGGTTCCAGTCTGAATTTGGCTTGTACTTCATATCCCAGGCCTCCATGGTGATAGTCGAACCTGTTCTTATCATGTTCCACCAGCTCCTGTCGGACGTGGATGTCAGCAGTGACAAGGCATAAGATGATTCACCGCTCTCGAACAAGCCCTCGAGCAGAAACTGTGAGCCATATACACTGCAAGCCATGCCCCTTGATTTAATAAAGTTTATAACGCCAGCTTTTTTCTCCTCCGGCACGATACCGCATGCAAGAGGGAACATGTTGGCGTGAAGAGATGAATGCATGCTTCCCTCCCCGTCAACGTATATCCCTTTTGACCTGTCGAACAACCTGCTGTTGACAGACTGTTTCACCAGTTCAGCCCTTTCCCTGTACCAGACTGCATCTTCATTTTCTCCAAGCCACGACGCGATCTTGTTCATCACGACCAGGTTGTAGTAATGAAGTGAATTCACCACCGTGTTTATTGCAACCATTTCGTAGCCATCCCTCTCTCCTTCACTTGTTGCAAGTTTCCATCCTGTATCTTTTTGAGCGGGTGGCCAGTCAACTATATCCCTTATCCTTTGCTTCGTGTCGGTGAAGCCAAGCTCCTTCATCACATCATCTGTAAGCTTTGATGAAGAGGTGCTTATGAGCCCGTCCTCCCGCTCCAGCGAAACCAGGGTTTTGGCCTTGAGTGCCTTGTAATACTTCCTGAGTAATGATATATCGCCTGTGTACATGTAGTCGTGGTAATACATCAGCACTGTATGCAATATCCACTCGGTTGGCCATGTGGGGTGGGTAATGAAGTACTCGTTTGTCCTGCGGGCCAGCGAATACTCGTTATCGACACAGTAATGACCAAGCTGGTTAATATAGGCATCAGCCTCGTAAGGTATTCTCTCGCGGTCTCCATCGATGTAATACCCGGCGAAGCTCGTTGCTTTAATGCTGTATTTACATAGGTCCCATATCTTGTTTAATATGGTATCGGACGAAGTAAAATCGGCTGCCTCATCATTGAACCTGTAAAAGAACGTTTTTCTCAGGGCCACTGGCGTGGGAAGATGGGTATTACCGCTCTCAATCTCGAAATACCTGAAAGGCATGATGACTCCAAAGCTGTCAGGAAGCATGACCGCTGGCGGACTCGTATTCCGTTTATCGCGTGGAAGATTTATTTCATACCTGGTCCTGTCCGGATCGAGTAGCAATTTTATCTCGGTGTATCTTATTGAGCCTCCCGGTTTCCCGTCTATTGCTCCGTTATCAGATAGTTTCTCGCCTAATCGTAAAGTGATCGTGTCGTTTCTGTCTGTCTTTAACGTGATGACCATAGTTCCGAAAGCATCTCTGCCAAAATCTCCTGACCAGGCCCCGGGTTTTGTTTTCGTGAACCTGACAGGTTTCTGGTATTCGATAATGAAAGATGGTGATGAGGTAACAGGTCTGACATCATGCTGTCCTTTTATTACCGGGTTCAGCAGGATGCATGATGCCAGGATGATGCAAATCCTGTTCATCATCAGAACTGGTGAAAACTCATTGAAACGAACTCGAGTACAACCGGTAAAGAAGCCCTCCAGTAGGTCCAGGTATGGCCTCCGTCGCGTATCCTGAATTCATGAGGTATTTCTTTCTTCCTCATTGTAATATGCGCCAGCGAATTACCTTCGAAAAGGAAATCATCATCACCACAGTCAATGAACCATCTCACGGCTTTCTTCTGGTTATCAGGAATGTTCTCGAGCAGGTAGAGGACACTGTATTTTTTAAAGTAAGCATCGCGTTGTTCGTTGCTCGCATTTTCACTTTTAGGCCATAAACCGTAAGCCGAAAGTTCCCCCGCGTTCTTCGGCCCCGTGGCAGCACTTAACGGGCAGGCAGAAGAAAACAGCTCGGGGTGATGCAGGGCGTAGATGAAAGTGCCTTCACCACCCATTGATAAACCAGCTATTGCCCTGAATCGTTTTTCACCCTTTATCCTGTAAGTTTTCTCAACGTAAGGCATGAATTCCTGGAAAAAGAAGTCTTCGTACAACCACTCTCCTTTGATGTCGTTCACGTAACCTCTTTTACCGGTATTTGCATCAGGCATTACTATTACCATCGGGGTTGCTTTCCCGGAATTAATCGCTTCGTCGGCTATATGAACCACTTCACCGAACTGTACCCAGCCGGTCTGGTCATCACCCGCCCCGTGAAGAAGGTAAAGCACCGGATAGCTTCTCTGGGAACTCTCGTAATCGGGTGGGAGGTAGATGGCAAATTTCCTGTCCATCTTAAGGATATTGCTCTTCATCGACAGATTGTCGAACACCTTGCCTGTCTGTGCATTAATGACAGTGGTTAAAATGATAAGAAACAGTGAAAATATTAATTTTTTCATGGTAATTGGGATTCGTTCTTTCTACCGACCAAGTTATAAAATATCAGCATAAAAGCTGCCCGATTCCTGCACCCCGGATTATTTTATCGTTCTCGTTCAAAAGCCGATCAGCCTATTTGATTCATTTACACGAACCTTATTTCCGTTCAATATGTTGTTCATACGATACTTTTTTTTTACTTGCATAATTAAATCTGTCCTATGAAAGCTTCGTTATATAATATTTCCAATTTCAAGGTTGACGGAGGGGCCATGTTCGGCGTGGTTCCTAAAGCACTTTGGTCAAGGGCCTGTAAGCCTGATGACAATAACCTGATCGTTCTCACGCTCAGATCCCTTTTACTCGAGACTGATGGTCATGTTATCCTCATTGATACTGGATGGGGCGATAAACAGGATGAAAAGTTCTTCCGTCATGTATACCTTCATGGAGGAGAAGGACTTGTTGAAGGGTTAAGAGCCAGGGGATACGAGCCTGGTGATGTCACCGATGTCCTTCTTACTCACCTTCACGCGGATCATTGCGGCGGGGCTATCAGGAAGAATGATTCAGGCGATGGCTTCCTGCCGGTCTTTCCCAATGCCACTATTCACGTGAGCCGGACACAATGGAACTGGGCAGTGAAAAATAATATCAGGGAAGAAGACTCCTATCCGGCAGAAAATATCCTTCCCCTTAAATACACCGGGAAGCTTAATCTTGTAGAAGATGATTCGGAACTCTTCCCGGGCGTGAGGATCTTCATGTGCCACGGGCATACACCCGGATTAATGATACCTGTTATAAATTACAAGGACAAAACCATCGTTTACACAGGCGATCTCATACCAACCGCCGCTCATATTCCCCTGATCTGGAACATGAGTTATGATATCGAGTCTCTGAAGACAATTGCAGAGAAGGACCGGCTGCTCAAGAAAGCTCTCGAGAATGAATGGGTCCTCGTTTTCCAGCACGACGAGAATATTGAATGTTGCAACCTTCAAATGACACAGAAAGGCATCAGGTTGAAGGAAAGCTTCCTCTTCAGCTCACTCTGATAGAATCAATTTGCCTCCCGGCCAGCCCTCTGATTGTTGCTCTCAAGCTCTGATAACAGTCTTGATTGCTTAATATCTTATAGTAAAACATGTCATATATCCAGATATTTATGATCATTTGTTTTTATATTTGATAGGTGTTCATTTTCGGATTCACTGTTTCTACAATTTTCTCAAAAATTTAAAGCCATGGCAGACTTCATTTACGAAAAGCCTTTTCAGCACGGGCAGGATACTACAAGGTATCGTCTGCTTACCAAAGAATATGTTGAAACGATAGAGCTTGGTGGCAGAAAAATATTAAAGGTAGATCCAAGGGGACTCGAGCTTCTCGCCAGGGAAGCAGTATCGGATATATCCTTTTACCTGAGAACGGCCCATCTCGAAAAACTGGCGATGATACTCAAGGACCCCGAGGCAACGGACAATGACAGGTTCGTCGCTTACATCATGCTAAGGAATACTGTCATCTCTTCGAAGGGAGATCTTCCCTGGTGCCAGGATACCGGGACAGCAATAGTGATAGGTAAAAAAGGGGAGCAGGTATGGACCGGATCAAATGACGCTTTGCACCTTTCGAAAGGTATTCACGAGACTTTCAGTAAAAGAAATCTGAGGTATTCACAGATTATCCCGTTCACGATGTTTGAAGAGAAAAACTCGGGATCAAATCTGCCAGCACAGATCGATATTGCATCGGTTGAAGGAACAGCTTACGAGTTCTTATTTATTACAAAGGGAGGAGGCTCTGCTAACAAGACCTTCCTCTATCAGCAAACTAAATCTTTACTCAACGAGGAGTCCTTGACAAAATTCATCAAGGAAAAGATTAAAGACCTGGGGACCTCGGCTTGTCCGCCTTATCATCTTGCTCTGGTGATTGGAGGCACATCTGCCGAAGCAACACTGAAAGCTGTTAAAGAAGCATCAGCCGGTTATCTCGATAACCTGCCAACAGACGGCAGCGCAGCCGGGCGGGCTTTCAGAGATATGGAATGGGAAAAGAAGATAGAGAAGATATGTCACGACTATGGTGTTGGTGCACAGTTCGGTGGTAAATACTTCGTGCACGACGTCAGGGTAATAAGGTTGCCTCGTCATGCCGCATCCTGCCCTGTTGGACTAGGTGTGAGCTGCAGCGCTGACAGGAACATCAAAGCCAGGATCACTGCGGATGGGATTTTCCTCGAGGAACTGGAGAGAAACCCGGAGCGATTCATGCCGGCCAGGGCTCCTGAACTGGAGAAGCCCGTCGAGATCAACCTCGACCGGCCTATGAAAGAGGTATTGGCTGAGCTTACCAAATACCCGGTAAAAACACGGCTCAGCCTGACCGGGACTCTCGTTGTTGCACGCGATATCGCGCATGCCCGAATCAAAAAGCTTATTGACGAGGGTAAACCAATGCCTGAGTATTTCAAGAATCACCCTGTCTATTATGCCGGTCCGGCCAAGACTCCCGAGGGGATGGTGTCAGGCTCCTTTGGTCCCACGACAGCCGGGAGGATGGATACCTATGTTGATCTTTTCCAGAGTCTTGGAGGGTCGCTGATAATGCTCGCAAAAGGAAACAGGAGCAGGCAGGTTGTGGAAGCCTGCAAGAAACATGGAGGGTTCTATCTCGGTTCCATCGGAGGACCTGCCGCCATACTTGCTGCCGAGAATATCAAGTCGAACGAGCTGGTGGATTTTGAAGACCTGGGAATGGAAGCTGTCCGCAAGATCCGTGTCGAGAAAATGCCTGCCTTCATCATTACTGACGATAAGGGAAATGATTTCTTCGACGAATATAATAGGTAGTTGTAAAGTTGTAAAGTTGTAGAGTTGTAAAAGACCGAGCACCTTCTTCCCCTGAGCCCTGCGCCCTGAGCCCTGAGCTTCTTCCCCCGTGCCCTGCGCCCTGCGCCCTGTGCTTCTTCCTTCTTCTTACCTTGTTATTTCCTCAATCTCGAATATCTCGTGCCTGTCGAGTTCCTTCCAGTAGCGGACGGCGTTTTTTCTCACCAGTTCCCAGTAGATGTCGCTGTCAAGTCCATACACGTAGTTAATCTCCTTTAGCTCGCTGGTCATTTTAGCGGCTATTTCCTTCTTCAGTGTCAGTCTTATTGTTCTGCCCATGTACGTGAACTCGGCAACTGGACGGGGAGAATCGTTGATTACAGTCAGTAAACCATGACCGGGTGTGGCTCCGGTGCTTACCTGTATCCCGTCATTCATGCAACTAAGAGGGGGAACAGAACCCGCCATTGATGCAGCACTGAACTCGTCAACACCGGTATTAAAATATTCCCGTGCCCTCGTACCCATCTTTACACCTATTATCGCGAATACCCCGAGATGCCTGTGCAATTCATTTGCAATAACTCCTGATACAAACTCATTCTCACCGTACCTGTTATAGATTAATTCCACATCCGGACCTATATCGTCAAAATACTGGCTTGGCTCCATCGGGAAAACTTTCAAGACCTGGTTCTTCGTGATTGTTTCTCCTGCCAGCATTTTTAAAGACTTCTGACGCAACTGGATCATGTCAGCCGCGGTGAAATCAGCAATTGACCCTCGAGCCTCTCCTTTAAACATGTCGGGGAACTGAAGGTACAAAGCAGCAAGTTCATCAGTTGCCATGAAAGTAAAACCGTGAGTTGCTGAACCGGGAGCCTTGAATAACCAGGTCAGCTTCTTCGCGTAAGGTGTATTGACAGTCCCTATTAAACCCGTCAGGCCTTCATCAAAAAACTTTTCCTCGCTGCCAGTGATAATACACCTGACCGGGTATTTACCGTTCAATATCATTTTCGCAGCAGCGGGATCTGTATTGTAATTGAATCCCGAAATATCTGTTGCTCCCTTGCTGCTCCAGATTATTTCCTTAACGTGTTTATCCCATCCTTCAATATGCGAGGAAGCTTCAGCTATGTTACCGAGTCCACCGAGACATACATACGAAACGGGTATCTTCTCGTATTTGAAAATCTCATTAATCACTGCAAGAAAGTCGGGCGCCTTTGAAGGGTCAATGCCGACTTCATCGCCCCATGTCATACCCTTTGCTGCTGGGAATTCAGGAGATCTGAACGATGCCTTCCTGTTAATGCCCACTGGTATACCCTGGTGATAAAAAGAGTTTAACAGGCTCCTGACTTTCAGGTAAGCATTTGTTGTTCCGAGTGCCCCGGGCGAGATAGTCACGGCGAGCACCCTTACATCCGGCGAGGCCAGAAGCATACAGATTGCTTTCATATCATCTATGCCACCGTCAGTATCTATGATTATATAGTGACCCGGCCTCCATGGATGAGCCTCAATCCTGGACAGAACCACCAGGAACATTACAATTGTTAAAATTCTCCTCATGCCTGTGCTTTTCTTTTCAGTGCAAACGATGATCTTTTTAATATGTTTTAAAACTAATTCAATAATTAAAACATCCTGTTCATGTTGTGGAATTTTTTCTATCTTCATCCGTTTGAATAATAGAAAATGAAAAAGGTTTTACTTTGGTTCATCCCGGGTCTGCTTGCAGGAATGCTTATCCTGTTCGGAGCCGGGAAAGTGGTTGATTCAACATCGACAAACGAGTATTGCGTGTCTTGCCATATACATCCAGCTGCAGATGCTGCTTGGAAGAGATCGGTTCATTACGAGACCCAGTCGGGATACAGGGTCTGGTGCGTTGAGTGCCACCTGCCTCCCAAGGGCCACGGGTATCTTCCGCAGAAGGCGAGAACCGGGTTGCGTGATCTGTGGAGTTACTGGACCAAGGATTCGGCTTCCTTTGACTGGAACGAGAGGGGAAGACTCGAGATCGCGAGAGGTCATGTTTACGAGGAAAGTTGTGTCAGGTGCCACGAAAACCTGTTCCCCCTGAAACTGACAAAGGCTGGAGAAGATGCACATCTCTATTACAAGCAGAACAGGAAGAACATGCCTGATCTTCATTGCATAAACTGCCATCTTAATGCCGGGCATTATATTGAAGGTTATACTCACGGCAGTAATAAGACCTTCGGTGCAGCGCCTTCTGCCCCGAAAGAGATTTTTACCGAGCCGGCGAAGGTCACATCTTTCAGTTCATTTACTGAGTATATTCCCAAATCGTCAGTATCCTTCAAAATGGTAGCAATACCTGGCGGTAAATTCAAGATGGGGAGCCCTGAGAACGAACCATTCAGGAAACCTGATGAAGGACCCGTGAAGGAGGTTGAAGTAAGCCCGTTCTTCATGGCAGAGGTTGAGGTGACCTGGGACGAGTACCTGGCTTTCTACGCCCAGACTGCTGCCGAGGGACGCTCGACAGACACTGAAGGCATACGAAATAAAAAGTCGGCAGAGACAGATGCTATTTCGGGTGCAACACCCCCTTATGGTCAGCCCGACCAGGGCTGGGGCATGGGTAAAAGACCTGCCATCTCGTTCAGTTACCATGCTGCAGAGACTTACTGCAAGTGGCTTTCGAAAGTGACAGGCAAGACTTACAGGCTCCCGACGGAGGCAGAATGGGAATACGCGTGCAGGGCGGGTACACAAACACCTTACTTCTTCCCCGGCGACCCGGCAAAGTTTGAAAAGTCTGGCTTCAAGGCAAAAATATCCAGGAATGATACAGCAGTAATAAACACTTATGTTATTTACAGGGGTAACAGTCCTTCGAAGACACAGCTTCCCAACAGGACAAGGGCGAACGCCTTTGGTCTCAAGAATATGCTTGGTAACGTGGCCGAGTTTTGTTCCGACTGGTACCAGGCAGATATCCTTTCGACATACAGCGATGGAGTTGCTGATCCCAAAGGTCCTGAAGCAGGTGAGGAGCACGTGGTAAGGGGAGGTTCATATTCCGACCAGGCCAGCCGGGTAAGGAGCGCGGCTAGAAGTCATACAAAGACAGAAGACTGGCTGAGGACCGATCCACAGATCCCTAAAAGCATCTGGTGGTATTCAGATTGTTTCAATGTCGGGTTCAGAGTCGTTTGTGAATTTGATAATAATACCGGAAAACAGTAAATTGGCATTTCGAAATCACTTAAGCTAACCTATATGAAAAAATCAACTTTCTCAAGACGTAAATTTTTAGGTGCAGCCGCGACAATCGGCGCAGCAGGTATTGTTGCTCCCACAATTATTACTGGCTGTTCATCATCAAAAAAAGAAGAACCTGGTAAACTGGCAGCAATTACTGAACCAGCCTGGCTGGAACAGGCTCCTGACGGCAAGGTTCTTAAAGCCGGTGTAATAGGTTGTGGCGGCCGTGGAACGGGCGCTGCTATAAATTTCCTGAATGCAGGACCAAATCTCCAGATCACTGCCCTTGGTGATACTTTCAAAGACAGGGTTGACTCAGCCCGTGAAAGGATCAAGAAGGAGAAGAACCAGGAGGTACCCGAGGAAAACTGCTTCGTGGGCTTTGATGCCTTCGAAAAAGTAATTGCAACCGATGTTGATATAGTTATCCTTGCTGCGGCACCATTCTTCAGGCCTGAACATCTGGCAGCTGCTGTTGCCGCTAGGAAACATATTTTTGCCGAGAAACCTGTTTGCGTCGATCCGGTAGGTGCGCGTTCAGTGATGGCTACCGCTCTCAAAGCAAAAGAACTTGGACTCACCATCGTCACTGGTACCCAGAGAAGGCACGAGCGCGATTACATTCTTGCTTACGAGCATGTTAAAGCTGGAAATATTGGTGATATAGTTGGCGGTAATGTTTACTGGAACCAGAGCAAACTATGGCACCGCGAGAAAGATGCCAAATGGACCGAGATGGAATGGATGATCCGCGACTGGGTTAACTGGTGCTGGCTCTCGGGCGATCATATCGTCGAACAGCATGTTCATAACCTCGACGTGATGAACTGGTTCACAGGCTCACATCCTGTCAAGGCTGTTGGCATGGGCTCAAGGCTGAGAAGGATAAATGGCGACCAGTATGATAATTTCAGTGTAGATTACGTGTTTGATAATGGAATCCATTTCGGCAGCATGTGCCGCCAGATTAATGGTTGCGCGAATAATGTATCTGAAAGAATAGTTGGTACTAAAGGTGTTGTTCAGTCGACCCCGAGAGACGTCTCTATAAAGGATCTGAAAGGTACTGAACTGTGGAAATATTCTTATCCTCTCGATGATGAAGGCAAACCTTCACCAGGTAAGATGAAGGATCCTTATGTTCAGGAACATATTGATATGGTTACAGCTATCAGGACCGAGAAGCCGTTCAACGAACTGGAAAATACTGCAGTATCGTGTATGACAGCTATCATGGGTCGTGTTTCAGCATATACCGGTAAAGAAGTTACATGGGATGAGATGATGAATTCGGATATCAAACTGGGGCCGAAAGTATTTACTTGGGGTCCTGTCGATATTCCAAAAGATGTTCCAGTAGCAGGTGAAGCATATAAACCGGAAAAGTAAACTAATACATGGATAGTTCACGAAGGAATTTCTTGAAAAAGGCAGTTGCAGCAGGCACGGCGCTTGCTGCAACTCCTTTACTGCTTGGTAGTTCTACTGCTCCTGGCCGCTCATTTGCCAGGTCAGCCGAAACTCCATTCAAGCTGAAATATGCACCGTCTATCGGTATGTTTCCTGAATCAGCTGGAAAGGATCCTGTCGACCAGATCAGGTTCAGCAAGGACATGGGCTTCAGGGCAGTATTTGATAATGGACTGCTGAGCAGGCCCGTGGAAGAACAGTCAAGAATATCTGCCGAGCTTCAGAAAATCGGTATGGACCTGGGACCCTTTGTCTTGTATGCCGATTTCGCTGTAACCTCGTTTGTACTTAACAAACAGGATACAAGGGATATGTTGATAAACAAGATGAAAGAAGGCGTGGAACTTTCAAAAAGGACCGGCGCCAAATGGGCACTTGTCGTTCCGGGAAGGTATGACGAGAGACTACACACTGATATTCAGACCGCCAACGTTATCGATAACCTTAGATACTGTTGCGATATAGTGGAGCCGGCTGGTTTGACTATCGTCCTCGAGCCTCTTAATACACTTCGCGACCACCCGGGCTTATTCCTGCAGAGAATCCCGCAAGCCTACGCTATCTGCAGGGCCGTGAACAGGCCTTCGTGCAAAATAGTCAATGACATTTACCACCAGCAGATAACTGAAGGGAATCTCATCCCTAATATTGAAGCCGCCTGGAGTGAAATTGCTGCTTTCCACTGTGGCGATAACCCGGGAAGGAAAGAGCCTTATACCGGGGAGATAAACTTCAAAAACGTTTTCAAATATATCTATTCGAAACAGTACCAGGGTGTTATTTGCATGGAGCACGGCAAAAGCATTAAAGGCAAGGAAGGTGAAGTCAGGCTCATTGAAGCCTATCGCGAAGCCGACAGTTTCGAGGTGTAGAGTTTCTTAGATCTCCGGGCTATCGTGCCCGATTATTTAATGATACCAGATACAGGGGTATGACAAATTCAACCCCTGTTTTCTTTAATGGTAATAATATAACCCCGACGAATCGCTATGAAACGATTACTGATTGTCATTGCCACCTTAGCGCTACCCCTGGTGCTTTATCCCCAGCAAAACCTGAAAAACACCTACCTGAAAGTTCCGGTTGTGGATCTCGATGGTGAGACAAACCGCCAGGTTGTCGTTGACAGACAGGAGGGACAATACCTTGGTCATGTTACAACAGTCCTTCTTGACGACAGGAAAACGATTCTGGCAGTCTATCCCAAAGGCCATGGAAGGGGAGAGATTGTGATGAAAAAAAGCACTGATGGAGGCCTATCGTGGAGCGACAGACTGCCCGTACCCGATAACTGGAAGACTTCCAGGGAAGTACCGACTATCTTTAAAGTATCTGATAATACGGGAAAGGAAAGATTCATTTTGTTCTCGGGACTTTACCCCGCGCGACTTGCCGTGTCTGTCGATCAGGGAAACTCTTGGAGCGGGCTTTCTGAAGCCGGCAGCTGGGGCGGTATTGTCGTGATGAGCTCTATCGTTCAGTTAAACACGGGCAATGGTCACTACATGGCTCTCTTTCATGATGATCTCAGGTTTTTCACTGCTGATGGCGAATCTGTTTACAATGCAGACAAAGAGAAGAATGAAAAACGATTATTCACATTGTACAAATCTTTTTCAAGAGACGGTGGGCTAACCTGGTCGTCACCTGAAGCAATACTAAGTGACAGGGAAATGAATCTCTGCGAACCTGGTGCAATAAGATCGCCCGATGGTAAGACGATTGCAGTGTTACTGAGAGAAAACTCGCGAAGGTATAATTCACAGATCATCTTCTCAGGCGACGAGGGTCAGACATTCACCAACCCTCGACCACTTCCCGCTGAACTTAACGGTGACAGGCACACTCTGAAGTACACCAAAGATGGACGTATACTGGTTGTATTCAGGGATATCAGCCCGGCTCCTTTCAGAAAGGATCTGGAAAAAACTGCATCTGAAAGAAAAGAAGTAAACCTGGGGAAAGTAGCCCTCGAAACTGGCCAGGGCAGCCCCACTGAAGGAGACTGGGTTGGTTGGGTAGGTACCTGGGACGACCTCGTGAAAGGAACTCCGGGTCAGTACAGGATAAGGTTCAAGGATAATATACACGGGTGGGATTGTTGTTACCCGGGCGTCGAATTACTCAAGGACGGGACCTTCGTCGTTATAACCTACGGTCATTGGGATAAGGAAAAGGAACCTTACATTCTCGCGGTAAGATTCAAAATGAAAGAACTGGATAAGAAGTACAACAAAGTCAAAGCAGTACAATGATGAAAAATGTATTTTGTTCGCTGGTAATTATTGTTGGAATATTAATATTATCAACAAGTTGCACTGAAAAGGTCAGGCTTGTAACTGGTGGTTTCTCACAGGACGGTAAAGCTGGTATAAATGTGCTTGAATTCAATGGTAAAAGCGGGAGGTTGAACAAGGTGTCAGATTTCAATGCCGGTTCAAACCCATCGTATTTCTCATTCTCGAGATACCGGAACCTCATTTACGCGATTAACGAAGTTTCTGACTTCAAAGGTCCCTCAACCGGGGGCATTACCACGATAAAGCATGACGGGACATTTGGAGATATGCAAAAGGCAGGTGAATTGGCTGTTCCCAATGGTGGTCCCTGTTATATTTCCGTTTCACCAGACGATGATTTCCTGCTGGTAGCCAATTATGGAGGTGGTTCAGTGGCAGTCGTGAGACTTGACGAAAAGGGAATCCCGGTTCAGGTAACTGACACGCTCATTTTCGGGAAGGATGGGGAAAATGTATCTCATGCCCATATGATCGATTTTAACCCCCGCGGCGATCTCGTATATGCTACAGATCTGGGTCTCGACAGGATTTGCATGTATACTCTTGATAAGAAATCCGGTAAACTAGTGGCGGTGGAAAACGGGATAACGGCTCTTCCAGCAGGCACCGGGCCCAGGCACTTCGTCTTCAATACCGATGGATCAAGACTCTATCTTATGGGTGAGCTTAATAATACGGTGACTGTCTTTTCTGTTGGAGGCGATGGTCATCTGATTCTTAAACAGTCAATATCTTCACTTGACAAATCAACAGAGGTAAAGAATTATTCTGCTGACATTCATATTGGCAGGGACGGTAGGTTCCTGTACGCCACGAACAGGGGTGACAATACGATTGCCACCTTCGCGATAAATGATGACGGAACACTTTCTCCCCCGGTATGTAAACCATGCGGTGGTAACTGGCCAAGAAACTTCACCATTGATCCATCCGGTTCTTATGTACTGGTGGGAAACCAGAAATCAGACATGATCGCGGTACTGAAAATTGATGTCGCAACAGGTCTGCCGGACAAACAGGTTTGTGAATTTAAAGTTATTGCACCATCGTGTCTGAAATTCAGCTTTTAGTAGCGATAGTATTCTGTTTTTGAGATAGTGGTGATTAATATCATTTAGGAATTAAGGGGATCAAATCCAATTTGCAATATTTTTAGCTTTTTAAATTCATTAGGATGATACGAAAGAAGTTGTCTTTTAAGGTTCTGATAACAAGTTTGCTATTTGTATCGGTTGTACTGCTTACCGGGTTTGGTGTTGGTGGGAAGAAGAATGACAATTATGTTGTACTTGTATCGCTCGATGCTTTCAGGTGGGATTATAGCAAGATATATAAAACACCAAATCTTGATAAACTTGCTCGTGATGGTGTGAAAGCCGACAGGATGACTGCATCGTTTCCGACAAATACCTTTCCAAATCACTACTCGATAGCAACAGGTCTTTATCCCGATCATCACGGGATAGTGAATAATACCTTTCAGGCTCCTGATCTTAAGCTTTCCTACCGCATTGGCGACAGGGAGGCAGTTGGCAATGGTGATTTTTACCTGGGCGAACCTGTCTGGGTTACAGCCATGAAACAGGGACTCAGGACTGCTTCTTTCTTCTGGGTGGGATCGGAGGCCCCTGTAAAAGGTTATCACCCCGATTACTGGAAAGTATACGACGAGAAGATCGCTTTCGGAGACCGTATAGACTCGGTGATAAAATGGCTTGATTATCCTGAAAGCAAGCGTCCCAGGCTCGTGACTCTATATTTCGAGGAGCCAGATGCCACCAGCCACGATTCCGGACCTGTATCGGATGAAACAGGAAGGGTAGTCGCCAGGCTTGACAGCCTTATCGGTGTGCTCAGACTGAAAATATCGAAGCTGCCCATATCAAAACAGGTTAACCTTATAGTTCTTTCGGATCATGGAATGTCGGAAGTGAGTTCAGAAAGGTATATCAATATAAATGATGTTCTGCCCAGGCGTTTCATCAATAATATCTGGGGAGGCAATCCGGTGTATCTTCTTGATCCTGCAGCCGGTAAGAAAGACAGCGTGCTTCAGGTGCTTGGAAGGGTAAGAGGTCTGAAGGCTTATCCCAAAGAAAACATGCCCGGGAGATGGCATTATGGCACCAATGAAAGGATCCCCGCGATTGTAGTTGTCGCTGACAGTTCCTGGTATGTCTCGCTGAGGCCATCCAGGGGATCATTCAAGGGTGGAGCGCACGGGTATGATAACAGGAACTCTGACATGCATTCAATTTTTTACGCTTCAGGACCCGCGATAAGGAAAGGAACAAAACCAGTTGACCTCCATAACACCGATGTATATAATATAGTATGCAAGATCCTTGGTATTATACCTTCTGAAAACGACGGGGTTATGTCGCATGTTGAAGGGATTCTGAAATGATTTCAAACGGCATCCTGTAACAACTTTCAGGTACTTCCCATATTGATAATATAACTCGAGCTTAACCGGGATGTTTCCCTCGTTAAGAATGTTCATCAACTGACTCTAACAGGTTCTCCCATTCGGGGAATTTACGAGTTATTAAACTTCCAATCCTGCATAATTGCTTTGAATATCTGAACATTTCTGATTAAGTTTAGTAGTTCTTAAATCATTCAGGAATGAAACGGGAAGAAATGATCGCCTCTATCGATTCGCTGGGAGATAAAAGCTGGGATATTATAATAATCGGTGGAGGGGCTACCGGAGCAGGTATTGCTCTGGATGCTGCTTCGAGGGGTTACAAGACCCTCTTACTCGAGCAATCGGACTTTTCAAAAGGGACATCTTCAAGAAGCACCAAGCTCGTTCATGGTGGTGTGAGATACATGGCCCAGGGGGATTTACTTCTCGTGATAGAGGCACTGAAAGAGAGAGGTATTATGCTCAGGAACGCCCCGCACCTGACATCGAACCAGGAATTCATTATCCCGGTTTATACTGTTTTTGATGTTATACTTTACACCGTTGGACTCAAGTTTTATGATATTCTGTCCGGACGGCTGAGCCTTGGACGCTCCTATTTCATTAACAGGAAGAAGACTTCGGAAAGACTCCCTAATATTAAAAAGGAAGGACTCAGGGGAGGCATAGTGTATCACGATGGCCAGTTTGACGACTCGAGGATGAATTTTGAGCTCGTGAGGATGGCCTGCAAGCTGGGTGCTACCGCTCTTAATTATTGCAAGGTAACATCAATTCTAAAACGGCCTGATGGCAGGATTGCGGGTGTACAGGCTACGGATCTGGTTTCAAAAAACCAGTATACCTTGAGTGCTTCAGTGGTAATAAACGCCACCGGTGTTTTCGCGAACGAGGTGATAAAACTTGATAAAAGTGATGCCCGCTCGATACTAAGACCAAGCCAGGGTGTTCATCTTGTTATTGACAGGAAGTTCCTAGGGGGAGATTCAGCAATAATGATCCCGAAAACTGACGACGGGAGGGTGCTGTTTGCCATCCCGTGGCACGGGAAGGTAGTTGTCGGGACAACAGATACACCTCTCGAGGATGTTTCTGATGAACCAAGGGCTCTCGAGAAGGAAATCAGTTTTATTCTCGATACGGCGGGGCGTTATCTCGTTAAACCACCATCGCGCGAAGATGTACTATCTGTCTTCGCTGGTCTGCGTCCCCTGGCATCTGATCCAGATAATCCTCACTCGACCCGCGAGATTTCGAGAAGGCACAAGATTGTAGTATCAAAATCGGGTCTTATTACGATCACGGGTGGCAAATGGACAACCTATCGTCTGATGGCCGCGGAGACAATTGACAGGGCCGTGAAGGAAGGACTCATACGCGGGTCTGATTGCACCACAGACAAGCTCCTCTTGTCAGCTGATTATGAAAATCGTGCCCCTGACACTTTAAGTATTTACGGCGACAATGCCAAAGCAGTTTCAGACTCGATAATCGGGAACCCTGGCTTTGAGAAGAAAATGCACCCATCATTACCATATACAATTGGAGAAGTGAGATGGATTTGCAGGAATGAATTAGTTGTAAGTATAGAGGACGTGCTCGCCAGGAGGACCAGGGCTCTCTTCCTCGATGCCGCGGCCAGCATTGAAATGGCATCAGGAGTTGCTTCGATTCTCGCGGAAGAACGGGGCCATGATAAGGCCTGGATGGAACAGCAGATAAATTCGTATATTAACCTGGCATTAAATTACAGGTTGTAGAACCCAAACAAATTCTGAAATATGGCAAAAGGTATCGTTCTGGCATTAGATCAGGGAACAACAAGTTCAAGGGCAATAGTATTCGATAACCAGGGGCAGCCTGTGTCTGTTGCCCAGAAGGAATTCAGGCAGATCTTCCCGAAACCGGGATGGGTTGAACACGATCCTTCCGAGATATGGTCGACACAGGCCGGAGTAGCGCTCGAGGCCATAGCGAGGTCAGGGGCATCTTTGTCAGAGATTGCCGGTATTGGCATTACCAACCAGAGGGAGACAACCATCGTATGGGACAGGTCAACCGGCAAGCCTGTTTACAATGCAATTGTCTGGCAGGACAGGAGAACCGCTGAATATTGCGACAAGATAAAGGCAGAAGGTAATTCTGACATGATTCAGCAAAAGACAGGCCTGGTTATCGATGCGTATTTCTCCGGTACCAAGCTGAAGTGGATACTCGATAATGTTGATGGTGCACGCCGTGATGCTAAGGAAGGAAAACTGGCTTTCGGTACTGTCGATAGCTGGCTGGTCTGGAATCTGACAGGAGGTAAGCATCATGTTACTGATGTCTCAAATGCTTCCAGGACCATGCTCTTCAATATAAATACCCTTCAATGGGATAAGGATCTTTTAAAGCTGTTTGATATACCTGAAAGTGTTCTTCCGGAGGTGAGATCGTCAAGTGAAATATATGGTGAAGCCTCATCCACCCTGGGTTCGCCTGTCAGTATAGCTGGTATAGCGGGAGATCAGCAGGCAGCGCTTTTCGGCCAGATGTGCGTTAAACCTGGGATGGTGAAGAACACTTATGGCACAGGTTGTTTCATGATGATGAATATAGGCGACAAGCCGATCAGGTCCACGAACAAATTACTTACTACAGTAGCCTGGAAGATTGGCTCTGAAACAAGGTATGCACTTGAAGGAAGTATTTTCATAGCAGGTGCCGTTGTACAATGGCTGAGAGACAGCCTTGGTATTATCAGGAACTCGGGCGACGTGGAAAAACTTGCCGGGTCGGTTAACAGCAGTGAAGGGGTTTATTTCGTGCCGGCTTTTGCCGGTCTTGGTGCTCCTTACTGGAACCAGCATGCCAGGGGTACAATTACTGGTCTCACCAGGGGATCAACAGCAGCCCATATCGCAAGAGCTGCCCTGGACAGTATAGCCTACCAGACGCTTGAAGTGCTTAAAGCCATGGAAAAAGACAGCGGCATTTCTATAAGCGAGCTAAGGGTTGGACGGTGCAACAGTAACAATAATCTCATGCAGTTTCAGTCAGATTCGCTTCAGACCAGTGTGATACGACCCAGGGTACAGAAACCACTGCCCTTGGCGCTGCTTGTCTTGCCGGTCTGGCAACAGGATTCTGGCCAGGACTTGATGATATTGAAGGCAATGGAAACCTGACAGGACCTTCTCGCCTTCTGTCAGCGCATCGGATACACATTCTCTTTGTAGCTGGATGGAACCGTGCCGTGAAAGCGGTAAATGCCTGGTCTGAATAATGCGGAACTCAATCTAATATTATATAATCATGACTCCTTTTTTCGCTGAATTTTTTGGGACGGCAATAATAATCGTCTTTGGTGGCGGTGTGGTTGCCAATGTACTTTAACAAGACAAAGGAAATAATGGCGGGTGGATAGTGGTAACCTTTGGATGGGCGGTCGGTGTATTCACCGGTGTTCTGATTGCTGCCCTGTTTTTTTTTTTTTTTTTTAGGTGCGCACCTCAATCCCGCGGTGACTATTGCGCTGGCTATTTCGGCAAATTCTCCCCTGCACTTATTCTGTTTACCCGCGCCCAGTTCTCAGGTGCAATGTTCGGTGCGATACTGGTCTGATGGTACAAGAAGCATTTTGATGAGACAGCTGATCCGGATCTCAAAATGGCCGTTTTCTGCACTTCCCCCAATATCAGAGCTATTGGCATGAATACCGTCACGGAGGTTATCGGTACCTATGTTTTTTCCCTTGCCGTCTTCACATGGCAGAACCCGAGGTTGGTTTAGGTGCACTCAATGCCCTTCCCGTTGCGATTGTTGTTCTGCATAGGTCTGTCGCTGGGCGGCCCTACTGGTTATGCCATTAACCCTGCAAGAGACCTTGGCCCAAGGATCATTCATTTCCTGCTACCAATTCCCGGGAAGCGAGGCAGTGACTGGCGCTACTCGTGGGTGCCTGTGGTGGGACCGATTATAGGTTCTTCGATAGCGGCCATTATGTTTCTATTATTCCAATAGAAATGCAACAGATTTGTCTTAAATTTTGATCCTCACTTCTGGTCGGCGAGCTTAATATCCTCGAGCCACAATATAATAGGAACACTGGGTTGACCAGTCGGTGCTCCACCACCAAGGTTCTTGCCCGCTCCCGTGCTTCCGCCCCTTGATCCGCCTCTTCCTCCTCCACCACTTCCGGAAGGCATGCCCCCACCTGCACCACCAGGCCTGCCACCCGCGCCAGGCGCTGCACTGCCTTCGTAGCTCAACCCTAGAACAAAACCGCCTTTCTTGCTTTTCGTGTCAGCATCATTGTTGATTGCCGGGAGCTTCGAAAACGGGATGATAACCTCGTAATACAATGTCTGGTTTGGCTGTATTCTCATAGCACCCCTGATATCAGATTCACCCGGGTTGGTAACAAATTGTTCAGACTCAGAGAAACCAATGAGTGTCAGTGTTTTTGGCATCATATCCTGTGGATTAGCCTCCCTGCCCTGGTTTCTCCTGTCTGGCCTGTTCTGATTGTCCTGCATATCGCGCTGTTCAGATGGGTTTTGACTGCCCCCGCCATTACCTCTTTGCTGACCCTGCCTGCCCGCCGGGAACTTTACGCCAAGCTTCTTCGATTTTTTACCGTCAATATTTATCCAGGTGGTCAGACCTCCCATCATTATCTGACGCTTCAGCTTCTCGTCCTGGATCTTCAGCAACACGTGAATATTCTCTTTGTCATTGGTGATAAGAAAGTAGTACTTTCCTTTATCCGAGTACTTAAAATCGCCGGCCAGGACCGTGAAATCATCTGACCCTTGCTGGTGCCAGAGACATTGATATGTTTTTACATTCTGGGCCTGCAGCGAAAAGCTCAACCCTATCAAAAAGAATGCTAATAAAGATTTCATCGTGTTTTTTTTAAAATAAGACAAGCTGGTTGAATGGTTTATTTTGTCATAAAGTTAAAATTCTTAAAGTTTACCATACTTCAGATAACTGTTAAAAAACAATAAGACAGGATTACTATTTATTGATAAATGTCAAGTCTTGAAATAATTAGTTGTCAGATGCTTTGATTAATGTACTCAAGTATTATCTTTAAATTGATTTTAGAGCTTATTGCAGATTTTTGGTTAATATCATTTAGTCGGTTTTCAGCTTCATGAGTATCTGGTACAGGTATGTCCAGTTCTATCTGCGACATTTCACAACCAAGGGCATTGAAGGTGAAGAGGGTCTCCCATACCTGAGAGACAAGCTTTTCATTTACGTGCTTCTTGCCACGTTACCTATCTGTTTCCTGGCATACATTCCAGGAATGATTGCCTCTGTTGAGTCACACCAGTTCGTGATTGGCTTTTTTGATACGCTGTCTCTCTTACTCATCATCGGTTTGTTTCTTGCAAAAAGGATCAGCATTAATACCCGGAAAATCCTTTTTTCACTTGTATTCTATATCCTTTCGCTCGTCCTTCTCTTCTTCATCGGCATTAAAGGACCAGGGCCTGTTATTCTGATGAGCATCTCGATTCTAGTGACACTCTACAAGAGCAGGATCGAGGGTTTAATTGCAGTTCTGGCCAATTCGTTCATATACCTGATTTATCTTGTCATACTGCCCCTGCTGTCTGTCGAAACAGTATCATCACACGAGTACCCTTTGGTGTCTGCTATAGGTATTTCAGCCAGCCTGATTTCCTTTAACTGGCTTACCGTGATTGCCGTTTCTTACCTTGTTGACCACCTGAATGATTCTTTGATAAACGAAAGGGAATTGAAGGAGAATGCAAGGAAAAAAGAAACAGAAATCAGGGACCTTAATAATTCGTTGGAACAAAGGATAAGCGAGAGGACAATACAGATAAATGAGACTAACGAAAAGCTCAGGAACGAGATACAGGAACACATAAAAACGGAAAGAGAACTATTTGATGCCAAAATTGAAGCCGAGAAGGCGAATCGTACAAAAAGTGATTTCCTGGCTAACATGAGTCACGAGATACGTACCCCGATGAATGCCATTCTCGGCTACTCGGAACTTCTCGCCTTGTCTTTGCGAGAACCGGCTCAGAAAGAATACCTCGGTTACATCAATTCCAGTGGTAAAACCCTTTTGAACCTTATTAATGACATCCTCGACCTGTCTAAAATTGAATCCGGTAAGCTGGAATTGAAGTTTGATTTCTTTGACTGCGTGTCTTATTTCACCGATATAGAAAAGATATTTTCATTCAGGATACTTGAAAAGAAACTCAGGTTCTCCTTCATCATTTCAGAAAATATTCCCACCGCACTGCTGCTTGATGGTGACAGGCTGAAACAGGTATTCGTGAACCTGATCGGGAATGCTGTCAAATTCACTGAGAAAGGTGGTGTAAGCGTGCACATTGACGCTGTAAACAGGCATTCGGGGAATAACACTTCTGATGAAACTGGCAACACGGTTGACCTTGTAATTAAGGTTGCTGACACCGGGGTTGGAATAAATAAAGAGTATCACGAGGAAATTTTCAATACCTTTTTCCAGGTTAGCAGCAGGACTAACAAGGGCGGGGCCGGACTGGGTCTTGCCATCACCAGGAGACTCGTGCAAATGATGCACGGTTCAATATCTGTTGAATCAGCTCCCGGGGAGGGAACCACTTTTACAGTGATACTTCCGGGGATCGAGTACCGGACTGATTTTAAAAGTGCGGACAGGCATCTGGACTTCGATCCTTCTGTTATTGTTTTCAGAAAGGCTACCGTGCTGGTTGTAGATGATATATCCGTGAACAGGAGCTATATCAAAAGTCTCCTGTCGGATACCGACCTTACCGTTATTGAGTGTTCTGATGCTTACGAGGGACTCGCGGTGATGGAAGAACAAAAACCTGACCTCGTTATTGCCGATATTGTCATGCCTGGCCTTGATGGATACATGTTCCTAGAAGAAATAAAGAAAAGGGATTCTCTCCGCAATATTCCCGTGATTGCCTACTCTGCCTCTGTGATGAAAGAGGAAAGGGACAAGATTCTAAGCCACGATTTTTCAGGGTTGCTCGTTAAGCCTGTAAGTCCCGAGGAGATTTATGGAGAGCTGATGCGCGTCCTGGAATATTCTTTGCTCGACATCCCTTTACCGAAAGATGAAGAAAAGATTATAAGAATCGATGGAATAACGGACCTCCCGGGTTTGATTTTTGCCCTCGACGGGGAGCTTACTGAAATTTACAGTTCTTTCGAGAAGAAACAACCGATGGGGGAAGTAAGAAATTTTGCCGACAGGCTCATTATGCTGGGCGCATCTCATAAGTGCAGCTACATTGTTGCCTATGGGAATGAGCTTTTAGCCTCCGTGGATAATTTCAACGTGGAGGGCATGTTCAAACTCCTGCAACAATTCAACCTGAAAAAAGACGCGTTACGGAAAATCAGGGGCTAGATAACCATTTATTCCTGTTTGCATCATTGTGAATCCCCGTCCGGCCACTGGGAATTCTCCAAAATGGGTATTTAATATTACTCTGAAAACCGGACCAAACTCTTATTTTGCAGACTGTAATTTAACCGACCGATTATGATCAGACTATTGAAGAACGAAGACTGGCTTGCATTCGTGACTGGTATTATAATAGTGATTGCTGCATGGGCAGGACTTTTTTTCAAAGTGCCCAAGTATGGCTGGACTGATCCGGCATCGCTCGCGACTCTTCTTTCCTCTTCAGGGAACCTTGCCGGAATGGCAGGTCTTTTTGTCATTTTGCTTGCAGCCGGCTTGCTGACATATTTTATCAGGGGGAAGAAAGCACTTAGCCTGATAATCACGATCGGGATCATCTTTCTGGTAAGCGTGTTGAGCCAGCTTCTGTCTGGTTTTATTACTATTAAAAACTGGGGCATCGAGTACGTCATTTTCGCACTTCTGATAGGGATCCTGATCAGATCTATATTCGGACTTCCCAAATGGATGGAAGAAAGTCTTCATACTGAATTTTTCATTAAGACTGGTCTGGTTATTTTGGGATCAGGTATAATATTTGGCGATATAATGAAGGCAGGATCACTGGGCCTCTTGCAGGCTGTTGTCGTGGTTCTGGCAGTATGGTTTTTTGCCTTCTGGGTTGCCAGGAAACTTAAAGTTGATGAGGAGATGGCACTCATGCTTTCTTCTGCAGTTTCTATCTGCGGTGTGTCGGCGGCTATAGCAACAGCCGGTGCCATAAAAGGAGACGGGAAGAAGCTGTCGTATGTTGTCAGTCTCGTCCTGATAGTGGCTCTTCCTATGCTCGTGCTTCTGCCGGTTGGCGCGAAAGCCCTGGGACTGACACCAGCCCAGGCAGGTGCATGGGTGGGAGGCACCATCGATACCTCCGGAGCCGTTGTGGCTTCTGGTACCCTGCTCGGTGATGAAGCGTTGAAATTCAGTACTATTGTTAAATTCTCACAGAATGTCCTCATTGGTTTTGCTGCTGTCGCCATCTCTGTTTTCTGGGTATTCAGAAACAAGGTCAAAGGATCGGGAGAAAAAGCTGAAAAAGTGAACTTTGGAATAATATGGGAACGCTTCCCGAAATTCGTACTCGGTTTCATAGCGGCGTCTCTTGTATTCTCATTCCTCGTGAGTCAAGAATCTCTTGCCGCCACCAAAGATTATCTCAAATCGGTTCAAACCGCGTTTTTCGCATTTGCTTTTGTAGGAATAGGACTCGAGACCGATCTGTCCGCTCTTCTCAGGACTGGAAATGGAAGACCGGCTGCTGCCTTCATAATAGCACAGATCTTTAATATTATTTTCACACTTGGGATAGCCTGTCTTCTTTTCAGGTAGGTGTTCTGTCTGGCATTTCCTGCTTACGACGATTGATTCAAATCCCTCATTCCCGTTATCACACGGCAGGGAGATTATCTTCTTCAACTTAGTGGAGTAATGTTATATGTAAATATCTTTATATTTTGATATATTTGCAGCCTTACTTTACTATTTTGAAGAATGATAAATCTGTTTAAGAACTTATTTGGCGAAAAAGCTGATCTGGGTGAGCTTATAAGAAACGGTGCGATAATAGTTGATGTCAGGACGAAAGATGAATTCCAGCGGGGTCATGTCAGGAATTCGATAAATATACCTCTTGATAAACTGGCTGGTAATCTGAAAAAGCTAAGAAACGACAAGCCTATTATAACTTGTTGTGAGTCAGGTGCAAGGAGCGCGGCAGCGAAAAACATTCTTAAATCTAACGGTTTTGATTCAGTTTATAACGGCGGTCCCTGGAGAAGTCTCGCGAACAAGAGATAACCGGAGTTTGAATAGCGGGCTGGATCGTCCGCCCATTAATATTTTACTCTTTCAATGTTAAATATGTCTGTTTCAGCAAGACTGGATACATATAATTAAACATAACTTATTTGCGAGTCAGTTTTTCTTCGGTTTAAAAGATCGGACTATTTTTTTCGATGCCTCGCACCACAAAATGACTAAATCTTTGTAACTTAATATCGGAATTGGGCCTGGTATTTAAAATCTTATACTTTTTTCAATGAAAAGCAATCTTGATTTGGAAGAAGAGCCTCCCGGGGAATCCAAAAAGTTGAGGAAAGGCAAAAGCTCCTCTTCAAAAACCGATCATGAAGGTCACCCCGGTGCCCGAGGGAGAAAAATGGATGCAGATAAATGCGCGATTGATTACAGGGAAATCCTGAACGGGATGAATGATACAGCCTGGGTGCTTGATTTTGATACCAGTATCCTCGATGTTAATAATTCAGCCTGTCAATTATTAGGATATACCCGTGATGAGCTTCTCTCGATGAAGATTCTTACTATCGACACCAGCCTCTCGGCCGGGCAGATAAGGAATCTTGCCGGAAACATGATCAAAGACAGGGTGCAGGTGTTCACTACCTCGCACAGCACTAAAACCGGCAATATTATTCCTGTTGAGGTCAGCTCAAGCCTCGTTAACTACAAAGGACGCGAAGTAATATTAAGTATAGCCAGGGATATAAGGAACCGGCAATGGCTCGAGGAAAAGCTTCGTGATAGCGAAGAAAAGCTGAAACGGGTTTTCCAGTCAAATATCGTTCCAATGGCTCTTTGGAATAAATCAGGTGGCATCATTGACACTAACGATACGTTTCTGTCCCTGATAGGGTATTCAAGAGAGGAATTTCAAACCGGCAAGGTGCGTTGGGATAAAATAACGCCTCCGGAATTCAGGGAAAAGGATCTCCAGGCAATTTCAGAGGTTGAAAATATGGGTTTTTGCAGGCCATACGAGAAGGTGTTTTGCCACAAAAATGGTCATCTTGTCCCAATATTGATCAGTGGTGGCACCTACGACAAGGCTAATGAAATTGGGGTACTTTATATAGTTGATCTTTCCGAGAGCCGGGTGACTCAAGAGAGCTTAAAGGAAAGCGAGGCGAGGTTTCGGCATTTATTTGAAACAATGGTTCAGGGTGTTGTTTACCAGGATTATGACGGGAGGATCATCGATGCTAACCCGGCAGCGGAACGTATCCTCGGGCTCTCGCTAGACCAGATGCAGGGAAGAACTTCAACCGATCCCAGATGGCATGCAATACACGAAGATGGATCAGAATTCCCTGGAAATACTCACCCCACTTCAATCGCTTTGCAGACCGGGAAAATTGTTAATAATACCGTTATGGGGGTCTTTCATCCTGCCGATCAGAAATATGTCTGGATTAATATCAATGCTATACCGCAATTCAGGCAAGGTGAGACAAAGCCTTACCATGTGTATGCAACTTTCGAAGATATTACAAGGGAGAAGCAGGCGAAGGGCGAACTGCGTAACAGCGAGGAAAAATACAGGGGTTTGATGGAAAGCCTCGATAATATAGTGGCATTGGTTGATAACGAAGGGCGATTCCTTTACATGAACAAGGTCGCGGAGAGCCAGTTTGGAAAGCCCGCCGAGAGCCTTGTTGGAAAAACCATGCACGAGCTATTTCCAGTGCAGGAGGCCGACCGTCATGTAGCGAATATCAAAAGATGTATTGATGAGAATAAAATATTGTGCTTTGAAAACCAGAGCACGGTGGCAGGGAATCGAAAATGGTTCAAGACTTCGATCACTCCCATTTACGATAATTATGGACATGCATTCCAGGCTCTTGTAAACACGGTTGATGTTACTGATTTTAAACTAGTCCAGCAAGAGCTTGTTGATCTTAACCAGTCTCTCGAGAGCAAGGTGCACGAGCGTAAAATCCTATTACAGGACTTGTATGATCAAGCCCCGGTCGGATATCATACTCTCGATGCAAACGGATTGTTTACAGAGGTGAACAAGACTGAACTTGACTGGCTTGGATACACGAAGGAAGAGTTGATAGGTAAGAGAGCGTTAATGATTTTAAGATCAGACCTCGGTGAATTATTCAGGAAAGCTTTCCATAGCCTGAGGGAACAAGGAAGGATAGTGGGCCTTGAAGTTCCCGTGGTCCGCAAGAACGGAACCAGCTTCATCGCCGAGTTGAATGCTGTCGCCATATATGAAAAAGACGGAAGTTTTGCCGGTTCACGCACTACTCTCATGGATATTTCATCACGTAAGAAAGCCGAGGAGGCGATGAAGAAGGCAATAATTGATGCTGAAATAGCCAACAGGGCCAAAAGTGAATTCCTGCTTAACGTGAGTCATGAATTCAGAACCCCATTGAACGCGGTGATAGGCTTTGCTGACCTGATTGAAAAAGCCGATGGACCTGATAAAATAATTTATGCTGAAAACGTCAGGTCGAGTGGCAGGAGGTTGCTTACAATGGTAGATGATATCCTCGACTTGATCCGGTCTGAAAAGGGAGATTTCGAACTCGAAAATGATACGGTTTCGTTGAAAAATCTATTCAGTGAAATCATTGATGATTTCTCGGAAGTCGTGAGAGGGAAGGGTTTGAGTTTTATTACGGAAATAAGTCCGCATCTTCCGGCTTTCGTTACTATTGACGGTCACCGCTTGAAACAGGTAATCACGAATCTTCTCGATAACGCGGTGAAATTCACTGAGAAAGGAAAAATATCATTGAAGGTTTATAATGGTGTTGATACCAATTCAAATGGGCATCCCAGCATTGTAATCGAGGTGCTTGACACCGGCAAAGGGATGTCTGAAGAATTCCAGCACAAGATGTTCGAAGTGTTCGCCCAGGCAGACAAAAAGACTGTACTTAGCGGTATCGGCATTGGTCTGCCGCTTTCTCAGATGATTATCTCTAAAATGACTGGTACTATTAAAGTGACTTCAGCTCCCGGGAAGGGCAGCTGTTTCACTATCACAATCCCCGCGGTACAAACAGGGGAACCATCTGCTATTGATTTATTGTCAATCGCTGGTTCGGAGTTGTTAAAGAAGCCGGTAGATAAAGTAGGGGATGTGAAGAAGGAACTTATCGAAGCACTGGAAGGGCCTTACATGGAGATTGTCAGGTCTTTCGAAATCCGGCAGCCAATCGGAGAAGTAAAAAGTTTTGGTATATCCCTTCATGAACTCGGGATCAATCACGATTGCACCCTAATCTCGAGATACGGCAAAGAACTTGAGAAGGCCGCGGAGAGTTTTAATATCGAGAAAATACTGAAGCTCCTTAGAAAGTATGGTGAAATAGTATCTGAGGTAAAGAACTGAAGGAAGAAGCACGGGGCTCAGGGCGCAGAGCATGGGGGAAGAAGCGCAGGGCAAGAAGCGCAGGGCACGAAGCGCAGGGCTCAGTTAGTGCAGTGTATGGGGACAGGCTCCGAACAGGCCGAGGACCCAGGACCGGGGACCGGGATCAGGAAGCTCATGGCTCAGGGCACAGAGCACGGGGGAAGAAGCTCAGGGCACGGGGCACAGGGCTCAGGGGAAGAAGGTGCTCGGTCTTTTAAAACTTTACAACCCTACAGCAATACAACTTTTCCCATTTTTGCCCCTCTAAATCTCCCCTCGAGGGGAGACTTCAATTTTCAGGTCTTGACATTATACAGATCAAAGATAGAATCACAATAACCCAAATGATTGATAGAAACCAACCTCCTCTGTACATGGGGAAGGAAAACATTCTGGTCAATCCTTTGTCCTTATTATACATTGGTTAATAATCTGTTCCAACACATCATTAATGTGATATGATAACTCACTATTTGAAAACCTTAATGTTTTTATTCCAAGTTTCATAAAAACATCATCACGTCCCTGGTCATAAGATATTAATCTATCTATTTCATGTACTGACCCATCAATTTCAACGGCCAATTTCGCTTGATGGCAATAAAAATCAGCTATATACATATTAATTGGATGTTGTCGACGAAAGGTGAACCCTGTCTTTTTTGCCCTAAGTTTATTCCAAAGAGTTTTCTCAGCATCGGTCATATTTGTTCTTAATTGCGAAGCTCTGCGGCAGATTTCGGGGGTTGTCCCATAAAAAAATTCTCTATCTAATACAGGATTCTTTTTCATATGTCCAGTTTTGGTCCCAAATACAAAATTATTAGAATCTAATTAACTCATATTTTGATTTATCTGGTAGAATTCAATTTCAACTGGGCATCTAATTATTTAAAAGCTATAGTAAATGTGATTTTCTATTTTATTCCTTTCCCTACAAATCTCCTATCGAGGGTTAACTTCAATTAACAGGACCTTTCATGTTTCGGTCTTTTTTTAGTTTACCGGGGATGAATATTTCCTGTGTTCTACTCCCGCCCCACTTGGGGAGGGACGGGGAGGGGCAAAAAGAAAGGTCCTCGGTGCTAGTTGCTCGGTCCCTGGTGCTCGGTCTTTTACAACTTTACAACCCTACAACCCTACAACTTTACAACCCTACAACATACGTTACATCCCAATGCTTAAGTCTTGGGAATAATCCATTATATTCCGTTTCTTTAAATTGTCAATTTGGTTCCAACATTAATAAATTAACGACATGAAATTTGGACTTCGCGTAACTACAGGGATCTTGTTGTTTTCCTTAATGATATTATTCTCGCTCAAGGTAGCTGGAGCGGGTGATAACAAGCCGAAAAAAGATAAACGTGCCACACGATCCGTAATTAGCAGCCCGGCTAATCCATACCTGCCTTTATGGGAACATCTTCCTGATGGTGAACCTCGTGTTTTCGAAGATCCCGACAGACCCGGGAAATACCGTATTTATATAATCGGATCGCACGATGTCAGGTTTAGAAGCTATTGCGGACCAGATATAAGAGAATGGTCAGCTCCTGTTGAGGATCTTTCTGACTGGCGCGATGAAGGATCAATATTTACATATCCCATCTCGGGACAGTGGGATGTGATGTATGCACCTGACCTTGTAGAGGTAAAAATGAAGGACGGCACGAAGGAATACTACCTTTATCCACATAGCAGGGGACGCAACAGGGAGGCGATGGTGGCAAAGGGTACCCGGCCTGACGGTCCGTTCACACCTGTTAACATGACTGAGGATGGTACCAGGACTCTGCCGGGGAGTATCATGGGATTTGATCCATCAGTATTTATTGAATACATTACCGACCCGAAGGACCCGGATTACCAGTCAGGATTCAGGGCTTACGGATTCTGGGGATTCCAGAGATCTTCTGCTGGTCAGCTCGATCAGAACACCATGTATTCTCTCAGGCCCGGAACTGATGCAATACCATACTTTATCCCGGCAAGTTCAAGATACGGTGTTGTAAGGGATCCAGCCGGAACAACATACCCGGCGTTGTTCAAAGGTGAAGACCCCGGTTCATTCAATTTCTTCGAGGCAGCATCAATAAGGAAGATAGGCAATAAATACGTGTGGGTTTACAGCGGTTATTCCGGACCTGATTATGGTCTTGGCAGTACAAACTCGGCCCTGAGATATGCTTTTGGCGATTCGCCTTTAGGTCCATGGAAAAGTGGCGGTGTCCTTGTTGACTCGAGGGCCCCTGTGCCAGGTGAGGACGGTACAACTCTGAAGACCAGCTATTCAGGTCATAACACCCATGGGAGCATCCAACAGATTAATGACCAGTGGTACGTTTTTTATCACAGGGCCCCGAGGGGATACGGATACTCCCGTCAACCCATGGTGGCCCCGGTAAGCATCAAGTGGGACGAGAAGCCAGTGTCTGAAGGTGGAAAAGTCATCATCAGGGGGTATGATCCGTTTTCTCCTGATAAGACATGGACAGCAAAAGGAAGCTCAGGAAGTGAATATACAGGAGCGGAAGTGACATCCGAGGGATTTAACATCTTCGGTCTCGATCCTTATCAATACTACTCTGCCGGATACGCCTGTTACCTTTCCAACCTTTCCAGTCAACAGGATTCCTGGGATATCTGGGATAATAACATGCCAATTACAAATGTCGCGAATGGTAATATAATAGGATACAAGTATTTTGGCTTTGGAGGACTGGCGAAGGACCAGAAGGGTCTCAAAAGTTTCGAGGGCACCAGGAAAGGAAACAAAACAGCTTTTAATTTATTTCTGACACCTAAAACCAGGAGCTCTTTTAAAATCAATATCTGGCTCGATGGTCCCTGGGACAATGCAACCTGGAAAGGAAAAAAGATAGGTGAAATTGTAATACCCGCCAACTCTCCCCAGGTACCAGCAAAGTTCTCTGTTGATGTCGCGGCTTTTGTTGATAATCTCGACAAGAAACACGCCATTTACCTTGTTGCAGAGAGTTCGGACGCGGGTGCACTGTTCGATCTTGCTGGATTAGGATTCAGCACGAAGAAAAAGGAGATTATACAACCACTTGTTCCAAATGTCAGTATCAGGGTAAACGGCATGGTTGTAGATTTACCAATGGCTCCGGTCAGATCAACTAATGAGAATGGGATAACCGGCTATGATCTTTATGAAATAACCTGTATTATTCCGGGCGACTATATTGGGGTCCCTGTTGTAACAGCAACAGCCAGCCTCCCGGATGTTAAAATTAATATAACCCAGGCAGATTCGAGGACCGGGACTGCTACTGTAAAATTTGATTTCAAAGGTGTAATAAAAACCTACATGGTGAGGTTAGCCGGCAGCTAAGAAATTCGATTAACAGGGTACTTTAAATCACTGTCTGGAGTAAGAATAAATACCTTATCCCGGAAGTTGAACGGGGCCATGTTATGCTTCCCGGCAAGAGGCTTTCCCTGATTCTTAATCTATTGATACTGGCGCTCCCTGGGCGTGGGTATAAAACACATCCGGACTGGTGAAAAATTGAATTGTAAATCCAATTCCTAATGGATTAACATGAAAACAATGCAATTATTTTCATTTTCTAAATCTTTTTGGTGTTTCGTTTAAATTTCCGATCTTCAACTTTCTTCGGATAAAAGCGTGGTCACAAATTGGATTTATCTATAAACTACCATTCACAATATGAAGTTGTCACTCACACGGTTTTTACCATTAGCCTTTGCATTTGCATTGAGCGGTTGCAATTCATTGAACCAGGAAAAGAATCATGTTGCTCTTTCCGGGAACATCAGGCTTAACCAGTTAGGATACTTGCCCGGTTCTGTTAAAAAAGTGGTCGTGGTTAACTCCGGTTCAGAAAAATTCGTACTGGCAGATACTGCAGGCAAATCAGTTTATTCAGGCAAGCTTGAAGAAAAGGGAATCTGGGAAGCATCAGGAGAAAAGGTCAAAATAGCAGATTTCAGCGAATTTAACCGACCGGGGAAATACAATCTTGTTATTAAGGATCTTGGCAGTTCTTACACCTTTACAATAGGTGAGGAAGTTTACAATAGTGTTTTACAATCATCAGTAAAGGCTTTCTTCCTCCAGCGTGCATCGACCCCGATTGATGAAAAATTTGCAGGAAAATATGCACGACCAGCTGCCCATCCCGACAATAAATGTATTCTGCATCCATCTTCTGGTAAGGCAGGAGGAGTTATTTCTTCTCCGAAAGGATGGTACGATGCAGGCGATTACAACAAGTACATTGTAAATGCCGGATTTACTGTAAGCATGTTGCTGACGCTGTATGAGAATTTCCCTGGTGTCTATTCTGACAACTCCGGTATTCCTGAAAGTGGTAACATGGTAAGCGATCTTCTTGACGAAGTAAAGTATGAGCTCGACTGGGCCGGGACCATGCAAGACAAAGATGGTGGAGTGTTTTTCAAGCTTACTTCGAAATCATTCTGCGGATTCGTGAAACCAGCGGAGGATACCCTTCCCAGGTATGTAGTCGGAAAATCAACTTCTTCAACTCTCAATTTTGCAGCCATGTTTGCCCAGGCTTCAAGGGTATGGCGCGGTATTGATACCGATCTCTCAGCTAAATACCTCCAGGCGGCAAAAAGAGCATGGGATTGGGCAGTGAAGAACCCGGCAATTATTTTCAGGAATCCTACTGATATTTCAACCGGAGAATACGGTCATAAGGATTTCAGCGGAGATTTCTTCTGGGCAGCAGCAGAGTTACTTGCATCGACGGGTGACGGGATTTATGCTGATTTTATTAATGTAAACACTGTCCCCTTTGATTTTGTTTCTGGTGAAAACTGGCGGAACTATCTCAAGAACCTTGGGTATTATGCTCTTGCACTACCAGGCACGAAAGTAGAGGAAAAGACGAGAGAGTTCTGCAGGCAGGCAATAGTGACAGAAGCTGATAAACAGCTGGGGCTGTTGGAAAAATCTCCTTATCGCCAGCCACTTGACTCATTTGTCTGGGGGTCGAACAGCGATATACTCGACCTGGCTGTGATTTTTGCACAGGCATACACGATAAAAAATGAGAAGAAATACCTCGATGCAGTCATCGAAACGACAGACTATATATTCGGGAAAAATGCCACGGGATACTCGTTTGTTACAGGCTATGGTTCAAAGCCTGCAATGAACCCGCATCACAGGCTGAGCGATTCTGACGGCATACCCGGTCCATTGACAGGTTTTGTTGTAGGTGGCCCTAATGCAAATCTGAATGATGAATGGAGCGAGAAAGCAACTTATGGTGTAAAATACCCTTCAAAAGAACCTGCTAAATGCTATGTAGACCTCCTGGCAAGCTATGCCTCCAACGAAATTGCTATTAACTGGAATGCCCCGCTGGCATTTATCACGGCATTTCTTGTAAATCAATCAAAGTCATCTTTATAATTGCCAACAAATAATTAAAAGTACTAACAAATGGAAAAACTCTCGATAAGGGAAAAGGTGGGATTTGCTCTTGGCGACGGGGCAGCTAATATTGCCTGGCGAGGCGTATCAACATTCCTGCTTATATTTTACACGGATGTATTCGGAATTAATCCGGCAGCCGTGGGATTGCTTCTCCTGATTGCACGTTTCAGTGATGGTGTCAGCGACGTGGCAATGGGAATTATCGGCGACCGCACAAATACCAGACATGGTAAATTCAGACCGTGGATACTCTGGTCGGCAATACCACTTGGAGTCATTCTTTCACTATTGTTTACCAGCCCCGATCTGAGCGAGAAGGGTAAAATTATCTATGCCTATACAGTCTATATAATATTCACTCTTGTTTACACTGCCAATAATATCCCTTATGGTGCATTGATGGCGGTTATGACTGGCGATGACAAGGAGAGGACGAGTCTCGGTTCGTACCGTATGGTTGGAGCTTTCGCCGGAGGCATGCTGGTCCAGGGAGCTCTCCTTTTCCTGGTGGCTCATTTTGGAGATATTAATCCGACTGTAAATGTTAACAGGATCGCGGATAAACAATTCCAGGTTACTGTTTCTTCTCCTGAAACAGTGAAGAACGTGAATGTAAAGACTAAAGCTGGTGTCGCTACTTTTGTCTGGGCCGGTCAGCCTGTCGACAGCCTTAATGTTCCGACAAATGGTAAGAGTCTTTCGATGGAAGCAGGAAAGGAATACAGTTTCATCGTGTCGGGCGAGGAAGGACTGACAACAAGGGAGGTTACCGTAATTGACCAGAAAAAAGGATACAGCCTTTCTATTTACCTCCTGTCTATTATCCTCTCAATTTGCATGATAATCACCTTCTATACAACGAGGGAAAGGGTTGCTCCACCAAAAGACCAGGAGACGAATCTTGGCAAAGACCTTAAGGATCTTATCACGAACAGACCCTGGATCATTTTGCTGATAATAGGGTTGATCTTCCAGGTGTACAACTCGATCAAGCAGGGTATAGTTGTGATTTATTTCTCGCACTTCCTTCACAGCCAGCTACTCGCTGGTTCGTACATGGTGGTACTGATGATAGCATCAATAGCAGGGGCGATTATTACATCGCCGCTGGCAAGAAGGCTAGGCAAGAGAAACCTGTTTATTTACGCTTTTCTCTTTTCGGGCTTGGTTAACGCGATGATAATGTTCTGTGGTCCTGGTGATGTGACAGGTATTTTCGTGCTGGGCACTCTTTCTGAAGCATCCGCGGCAATATTCCCGACCCTGTTCTTCGCTATGCTTGGCGATGCCGCCGATTATTCCGAGTTCGTGCATGGCAGGAGGGCAACAGGGCTGGTCTATTCGGCAGGCTCCTTCTCGACAAAACTGGGAGGCGGGGTAGCCGGTGCTATAATTGGTTTCGTTCTCGCCGCCTTCAGCTATAACGGGCAGGATGAGGTAGCAATAAAGAACTCTGTGCCCGGGATAATAATGCTCATGAGCTGGATCCCTTCAATTGTCGCTCTCGTCGGCGCGTTGCTGATGGCTCTGTATCCTTTGAACCAGAAAAAGATGGACGAGATAACTAACGAACTGCACAGGAGAAGGGTGGCACAAGGCTGATTAAATGCCAAGCCACATGATTTATAAATAATTTAAAAAAGAATGAAATTCGGATATTTTGACGATAAGAACAGGGAATACGTGATAACAAATCCCTGCACCCCATGGCCATGGATCAATTACCTGGGCACTGAAGACTTCTTCTCCCTGATTTCAAATACAGCGGGAGGTTATTCCTTTTGCAGGGATGCCAGGTTCAGGAGGATCACGAGGTACAGGTACAACAACGTGCCAATGGATAGTGGTGGCAAGTACTTTTATATTAACGATGATGATACAGTATGGTCGCCTGGCTGGAAACCATGTAAAACCGACCTCGATTCCTACGAATGCCGTCATGGTATGAATTACACGATAATAAAGGGATCAAAGAATGGTATCACGGCAAGTGCTCTATATTTCGTTCCCCTCAAGACCTGGGCCGAGGTTCAGAAACTTACTCTTACCAACACCTCGGGGAAACGAAAGAAAATAAAGCTCTTCTCGTTCCTGGAATGGTGCCTTTGGAATGCTGGTTCTGATATGGAGAATTTCCAGCGTAACTTTTCGACGGGGGAAGTTGAGATCGAGGGATCTGTTATCTATCACAAGACAGAGTACAAGGAACGACGAGATCATTTTGCCTATTATTCGGTAAATACGCCAATGTCGGGGTTCGATACTGACAGGGAATCTTTCTTTGGCCTGTATAACGGATTTGATGAACCTCAGGTTGTTAAAGCAGGAAAATCATCAAACAGCGTGGCACACGGGTGGTCACCGGTTGCTTCCCACTTCATCGAGATTGAATTAGAACCAGGCGAATCGCGAGACCTTGTTTTCGTGCTTGGATATGTTGAGAACAGCCAGGATGAGAAATGGGAGTCGAAGAATGTGATAAACAAGAGGAAAGCAAAGGAGACCATTGCTCTGTTCGATACCTCTGTCAAGGTTGATGCCGCGCTCTCTGAACTCAGAAATTATTGGGATAACCTGCTAAGTATTTTCAAAGTGGATACTGGTGACGAAAAGCTTGACAGGATGGTGAACATATGGAACCAGTACCAGTGCATGATCACTTTTTGCTTTTCACGATCAGCTTCGTTCTTCGAGTCAGGTATTGGCCGCGGGATGGGTTTCCGTGACTCTAACCAGGATCTGATAGGATTCGTCCACCAGATACCGGCCAGGGCACGTGAAAGAATTATCGATATTGCCTCTACCCAATTCCAGGATGGAGGTTGTTATCACCAGTATCAGCCCCTTACAAAACGGGGGAATAATGATATTGGCGGGGGTTTCAATGATGACCCGCTCTGGCTCATCCTGGGAACAGTTAACTACATAAAGGAAACAGGCGATTTTGGTATACTTGATGAGATGGTGCCTTTTGACAACGATCCTAAAACAGCCAGATCACTTTTTGACCACCTGACTGTTTCATTCGACCATGTCATTAATAATCTTGGACCTCATGGTCTCCCGTTAATTGGAAGAGCTGACTGGAATGACTGCCTTAACCTGAATTGTTTTTCAAACGACCCGAATGAATCGTTCCAGACAACTGAAAACAAAACGGAAGGATCGAAGGCTGAATCAGTAATGATTGCAGGACTTTTTGTAATGTACGGTCGGGATTATGCATCTCTTTGCGAGAGGATAGGCAAACATGCTGAAGCCGCGAGAGCGAAGTCGCTTGTTGAAAAGATGATAGTGACAATTAGATCTCATGGATGGGATGGTGAGTGGTTTATCAGGGCATATGACTATTACGGCAGGAAAGTCGGGAGTAAAGAAAATGAGGAAGGGAAGATCTTTATAGAATCACAGGGCTGGTGTACCATGGCAGGAATTGGAGCTGACGAAGGCATGTGCAGGAAGGCACTCGATTCGGTTAAGGAAAAACTCGATTGCCAGTACGGGATCGTCCTTAATAACCCCGCCTTCACAAGTTACATCATTGAATACGGTGAGATTTCGTCATATCCTGCAGGATACAAGGAAAATGCCGGAGTCTTTTGCCATAATAATCCATGGATAATGATAGGCGAGACTGTTGAGGGGAATGGCGACAGGGCATGGGATTATTACAGGAAGATATGTCCTTCCTATCTCGAAGACATAAGCGAACTGCACAAAACAGAACCTTATGTATACGCCCAGATGGTCGCGGGCAAGGATGCCTTTAAACCCGGTGAGGCAAAAAATTCCTGGCTCACGGGTACTGCTTCATGGAATTTCTATGCTATCAGCCAGTATATACTCGGTATCAGACCTGATTATGACGGACTCGTTGTCGATCCATGTATTCCAAAGAACTGGAAAGGATTCCGTGTAACGAGAAAATTCAGAAGTTCAACCTATCATATAGAGGTAACAAACCCTGATGGAAGGTCCAAAGGAGTACTGCGGATAGATGTTGACGGGAAACAGGTTAAGTCAAACACTATACCGGTTTTTGATGACGGTAAGGACCATCATGTGAGAGTTACTCTTTGAGCAGGACTTCCTCGATATTTTGAAGTTCAGTCTTATCGAAGTTGATATTCCTTAATGCTGCCAGATTGTCTTCGAGCTGTTCCGTACTGCTGGCTCCTATAAGCACCGAGGTTACTCTCGGATCTTTGAGTAGCCAGGCAATAGCCATTTGAGCCAAAGACTGACCTCTCTGTGTGGCTATCCTGTCAAGTTCCCTGATTTTCCCGATTATTGCCGGGGTTATCTGATCCTTTTTCAGAAAACCGTGTGCCTTGGATGCACGCGATCCCTCGGGGATACCAGCAAGGTACCTGTTCGTGAGAAGTCCCTGGGCAAGCGGTGAGAAGGCAATGCAGCCAATACCATCTTTTTCAAGTGTGTCAAGCAGACCATCTTCCACCCATCGAACCAGCATCGAGTATTTCGGCTGGTGAATAAGACATGGGGTGCCAAGAGATCTTAGCAACTCCGATGCCCTTGCCGTCATTCCTGCATCATAGTTTGAAATTCCGGCGTATAAAGCTTTCCCGCTTCTAACTGCATGGTCAAGAGCCATCATGGTCTCTTCAAGCGGAGTGTCGGGATCTGGCCTGTGTGAATAAAATATATCAACGTAATCGAGATTCATCCTTTTCAGGCTCTGGTCGAGACTTGAAAGCAGGTATTTCCTCGATCCCCATTCCCCGTATGGCCCGGGCCACATGTAATAGCCAGCCTTGGTGGATATTATCATTTCGTCGCGATGAGACTTCATATCCCTGCCAAGTATGGCCCCGAAATTTTTCTCGGCTGATCCTGGCGGAGGACCGTAATTATTCGCGAGGTCGAAATGTGTGATCCCGGAATCGAAAGCCTTGAAGATTATCTTCCGGAAGTTGTCATAATTGTCAACATCTCCAAAATTATGCCACAAACCCAATGATAGCGCGGGAAGCTTCAAACCACTGGCCCCGCATCTGCGATAGGTCATCGAGGAATATCTTTCTTCAGAGGCATCGTATGTCATATTCTTGGCATTAAAGTGTTTGTCCTGTTCAAATATATACTAATGTTCGGGTGTATTCAATACTTTACAGACGGGTATGTAACTTATTTCTTATAATAACAATCCTGGTGCTTTTATTTAAAATTCAATTAAGGAAAGATGCTTTGATCATCTCTTCATTCAAAAATGTAAGAGACCTCTGACCATTTGGTTCAGGGCATTCTCCATACACGATTAAAAAAAGCCCCTGGTTATCGGCAAGGGCTTTTCTAATGCTGCAGGCAGTATAATGCCTTCACTTAAAATCCGGGTGACACCATCTTACATTGTTAAAGCTGGTGTTTCTTTTCAATGTGTTTATATACAAGGACAACAACCTTATATGTTAAAAACATCATGATGGGCAGTGAGGCTAACCAAAATATTTGTGTAATCATTTTGCTGCTATTTGTGGAATTAATAAACGTGTTCTCCTTCCAGGTCCTTGATATCTGTTTTCTTGTTGCCAAGTGAACGCCACACGAAAACTATGTATGCAAGGACAAATGGGACAAGTAGTGATACGTAGCTCATAGCGGTAAGGGTGTAATGACTCGATGAGCTGTTCGATATTGTCAATGAACTCTGGAGATCTGCTACTGACGGGTAAAAGGCAGTGTTGTTGAATCCTGCAAGGAGGAAGACGGAGAAAACCGTCACCACTGTTCCCAGTCCAGCGAACCATATAGCCTTATCCCTGTGTTTCACGAACGAAAATACCGGGAGTCCTATGCCTGCAAGCACTGAAACAACCCCTCCAAGAAAAAGCAGGGCTACAACGGGCATTTCCACGAGGTTCCTGAAGTACTTGAAGGGCTGCATGTAGATCTCACCGGTTGATGGGTTAACTGCAAAACCGTCTTTAAGCATCAACATGCCTGTGAACAGTAGGAAAAACACGAGGAAAGGGATCGCGTTAAAGAGTAATTGTTTTCTGACTTTGCTTATAATACCATCGTTCGCGATTGTTTTAAAGAAATAGAGACAGGCGAGTACGCGTGATAAAAAGAAAATGGCTAAACCTAGTGCAAGGTTCTGGATATCAAGTGCCGCCTCTAGGCCACGCGATGCCAGGGTCCAGGAGGAATGGTGCTCGCTGTCGACAATAAAATGAGAACCCGTGAAGAAAGTGCTGACAGCCGCGCCCAGGAGTATTGTTCCAAGCAGGCCGTTTGCAAAAAGGAAACCATCGAAAGTCCTTTTACCCAGGAAGTTGTTCGGTTTGGAACGGAATTCATACGAAACTGCCTGTACAATAAAGGCAAACAGGATCAGAATCCACACCCAGTAGGCGCCTCCGAAGCTCGTACTGTAAAACAAGGGAAAAGAGGCGAAGAATGCACCACCAAAGGTTACGAGCGTGGTAAAAGTAAATTCCCATTTGCTGCCAATAGTGTTGATTAACAACGATCGTTCATCATCTGTTTTTCCAAGCTGATAAACAAGTGTCTGTCCTCCCTGCACGAAAAGTAGAAATACAAGGATGGATCCCAGCAACGAAACGATAATATACCAGTATTGCTGTAATGCTGTATGTGTAAGAGTTTCAAACATTATTCATTTCCTCCATCTTTTGGTCCGATCTTGATTTGTTTAAGCATTATTTTTATCTCAGCGATTAGCAGGACAGTAAAAGTTACCGCGAAAAGTACGAATGTGATTTTTACTGAACCGACATTAATGTCAGATACTGCTACAAGCGAAGGCATAAGGTCCTGGATTACCCAGGGCTGACGCCCCACCTCTGTTACCATCCATCCGAACTGAGAGGCAAGGTACGCTAGCGGAATACTCACCAGTGAAGCCCACAGGAACCATTTCTTATTTTCAACCCTGTTCTTCATTACAAGTGTCAGGGCAATGATGAAGAGGACAATGAACCAGAATCCAAGTCCAACCATCATACGGAAAGAGTAGAATGTGATTTTTACCGGGGGAACGGTCTGTCGTGCCTCGGTAAGGTAACCATAACCAAGATACTGGTAATTGGCATTCAGAGTGCCAAGTGATGATGATTGTGTTCCTGCATCGTTTGTTTTCTTCGCGATACTATAATCCTTTAAGGCTTGTATTGCAACTTTACCCCTTGAGATTTTTTCATCAACCGACATGATATTATGCTCAGCGTTACCAAGCGTGAGATCCTTTATACCTGGCACGTAAGCGTTCTTGTCGAGAAAAGCCATTGATGAAAGGAAATTCGGTATCTCGATCTTGCTTATGAAGTCTTCCCTGCCTACCCCTTCCTTGTTATTGTTCCTGAGAAGTCCGAAAACAACAAGAGGCGCTTTTGTCTGTCCATCATAAAGATTTTCCATTGCTGCAAATTTCATTGGCTGGTGTTTTGCCATCAGTCTGGCAGACTGGTCGCCTGTAAGAATTATGAGTACGGACATGACCATGCCGAACACCGAGGCCACAACCATGCTTAGTTTGGCAAACCTGACTTCACGTTTTTTTAACAGGTACCACGAACTGATCCCGATAACAAACACGGCTGCCACAATGTATCCTGAAAGCACGGTATGCAGGAATTTGTTTATTGCAACAGGAGAGAAAAGTACATCCCAGAAGCTGGTCATCTCGTTACGGGCTGTATCTGGATTGAAATGCATCCCGACGGGGTACTGCATCCAGGAGTTAGCTACCAGGATCCATAAGGCCGAAAGATTAGCCCCGATAGCGGTTAGCCATGTTGAAACGAGGTGAAACTTCTTGCTAACCTTGTTCCAGCCAAAGAACATCACGGCGATGAAAGTGCTTTCAATAAAGAATGCCATTATGCCCTCGACAGCAAGTGGGGCACCAAAAATATCACCTACAAACCAGGAGTAATTGGACCAGTTTGTTCCAAACTCGAATTCAAGTATGATACCCGTGGCAACACCGATGGCAAAGTTTATTCCGAAAAGAGTCATCCAGAATTTTGTAACTCTTTTCCATTCTTCATTTCCTGTCTTGACATACAGGGTTTCCATGAAAGCCACGATAAATGAAAGTCCTAAAGTAAGGGGGACAAATAGCCAGTGATAAATGGCCGTCAGCGCGAATTGCGCCCTCGACCAGTCAACTAATGAGGGGTCAGTGAGATGTGTCATCGGTCAGTTGTTTTAGTGGATAGATAAATAAAATGTTATTGTATCAGGTTTTGTACCCCGAAAATAAATATTGGCAGGGGAATAACTTGGAAACACCCCTATTACAAACCTATTACGGCGTCAGGAAACGCTAATTATCACGAGATAGTTAGTAAGCAATTGAAAATGCCTGCTGGTAAAGACCATGTAAGCTTTTTTGCCCCGGGAAAGGATTACTGTATAATGGCTGAAAAAGATTGCAGCGTGTTAAAAATCCAGGATATAACTTCGGAGATCTGCCGAATCGGGAAGTTCAAGCTTCCTCTTCAACCTTACCCTGCTTATCTGTACAGATGGCGGTTTGATATTAAAGAAGCGGGCAATCTCCTTGGTGCCGAAATTCATTTTTATACAGGCACAATGTTTCAGATCATTTGATGACAGGTTCGGATGTACTTTTTTCAACCTGCTGAAAAACCCTGGATGAACTTCTTCGAAATTAGCGATCAGCATCTTCCAGTCGCGGTCGAGCTGCCTGTAGCTGTTTATTATTTCGAAGATCTTCCTGAATTCCTTGTCAGACGAGATGTTCTTGTTGCCCGATAGTGTTTTTACCAGAACATTCTCGATATCTGTAAGCATGGTGTTCTTCTGATTCAGATACAGGGCATCCGCAGCTACCTGCTTCTGTTTTTTCTCCTTTAATACTTCAGAAGTAATATCACTTATTACTGTCTGGATCAGGTTCTCATTGCCTATCGTGTTGTTCTTCAGATCGAACCTGAAATAACACAATTTCCCTTCCCTGTTAATAACCCGTAACTTCTCAACAACAGGAGTCTGGAGGTCATTATCCCTCAGGCGTGCATAGATCTCGAGGGCCCTTTTCCTGTCGGCAGGATATATGAAGTTGATAAAGTCTGTTCCGAGGAAATCAGTAAAAGTCTCAACCCCCAGCCAGTCCATGAGAGTCTTGTTTGTATAAACAGGTTTATTCTTTTGAGTGAGAATGAGACCGAAAGAGGCGTTTTCAGCTAGTAACCGGTACTTTTCCCTTTCGTCGAGGATCTGTTTTTCAAGTTCAGATATGTGGGTGACATCAGCACGGAATTCGATGAAACCTGTAAGTTCACCATCGGGATTAAACAGGGGGGTGTGCCTGACCATCCAGATCCTGTTGCCCGAAAGAGTAAGCAATCGCTCGGTGGTCACTAGTTTTTTGCTTACAACAGGGCAGGTAGGACAGGGGCCTTCTGTCTCGAACCAGACCTTGTGGCAGAGTTTTCCTATATATGAATCGTCCTTTATACCGAGTTGCTTCTTCCCCGCGTCATTCAGCCAGATTATGTTATGGGTCGGACTATAGAAAGCCACTACATCGGTGAAGGCATTGAGTATGTCAGTCCGAAGCTTTTCTTCCTGTATAGTACCAGGTATGGCTCGTGTTTTCATCAACGGTAATTCATGTCAGGTTTTACCATGTAATTATAACTGTAATTTTTTAAAATGGTGTACCACGCGTTCCCGCTCGTTTAAGCGACTCAAATTAATAAAAATATGAATTAACAACTATTCGAATTGAAGTAACGTAAGAGTATTGGATGTAAGTACCTGCTTGAACCAACTTAAGTATATCGAAATCCTTTATCTCCTCTATTAAGGATGACATTCCTTTTTAAACTTTTCTTTATTTTCTCCCTTCATCCTGTAAGAGTGAAGTCGATGCTTAATTCTTGATAATTATGATTCTAAGTTCTAACTTGCATATAACTTTGTTAATCTCTGGTTGAGATGAGATTAAATTCCATATCTCGCTTATTTTTACTTTCTGTTCTCCTCTTGAGCAGGTGCAAAAAGGAGGACTCCCTTGTAAGTATTGGTGATATGAATTTCTTAAATGCCCTGGTTAAACAGGGTATTGATACTAACGGGGATGGAAAGATAAGCGAAGCGGAAGCTGAAAATGTAATTTCACTGAATGTTAGTGGTAACCTCGAAGTTATAAGTGGAGGTGAGTATCAATACGAGTCAGGAAAGATTTCAGATTTGAGAGGAATTGAAGCCTTCATAAACCTCGATACCCTTGATTGCTCATGTAACGAACTAAAGGGAATAGATATCTCTAGACTAGGGAAGCTAAAATTTCTGAATTGCACCGCGAATCATCTGACCAGTCTTGACATCTCTGATAATCCTTTCCTGCTCACTTTGTATTGTGACGCAAACCTTTTAACTGCTATCGATATATCAAACAATAATGGATTAGTCAATCTTGGATGTGCCGGAAACAGATTAAGTTCAATAGACCTTTCTGAGAATGCTGATCTGGAAAGTCTGAATTGCGACTGGAACCTGTTAACAACTCTGGATATTTCTAAAAACAGTTCGCTGGTTAATCTCGAATGTTCAGGTAACAAGCTAACCACTCTCAGTGTTGCAGGCAATCCCGATCTTAAACAGATGGTGTGTAGTGAGAATCTTTTCACCTCACTTGATATATCAGATCATGCTAAGCTGAAATACCTGAATTGTAGTCAGAACCTGTTAACAAGCGTTGATATTTCAGGCAACTCGTCACTGGAAGAGTTTTATTGCGGCTGGAACATGTTGACATATATGGATTTATCGCCTGGAATTGCACTGAAAGAACTGTTTTGCAATGATAACAAGCTAACTGGACTTGATGTAACAAAAAACGAGAACCTCGAGGTGCTGTTTTGTTATAACAATAATCTGTCAACTCTGGATGTGTCTTTTAACAAGTCACTCACGCAAATTTACTGTGGACGAAACAAGTTAACAAGCCTGGATCTTTCCAGTAATACTTTAATGGGTACTGTATATCATTACGGTTACTACTATATACTGGACGTTAGTTTTATGCCGGAACTCCAGATGGTCTGCCTTTATGAAAACATGGCATCTCATCTGTCAGATGTTTATCGCAATGGAAGCCCGAATGTCTATTTCACAACGAATTGCCAATAAAGGAACCTTGGCCATGAAAGCCGGAAGATTATCGGTCTTATTGCTTCTGGGATTAATTATTACATCCGGTTGCGAAAGAGAACAGTTCCAGATCGTCAAGCAGTTTACTCCCGATAGCTTGTTTACAAAAGTCCTGGTAGATCTTGGAATTGATATCGACAAGGATGGTAAGATAAGCAAAAACGAGGCGGAAAATGTCACTTCACTTGATGTCAGTGAAAAGGGCATTACAAATATGACCGGGTTGGAATTATTTGTCAACCTGATATCGCTAGATTGCAGTTATAACAGCATTACAAACCTTGATATTTCAAATAATAAGTCACTTACTTATTTAAACTGTTCTATTAACCGCCTGACCGAACTTGATGTTTCAGGAAGTAAGGAGCTTCGGTCTTTGCTTTGCGGGTGGAATTACCTGGACAATCTGGATGTAGGTGGACTTTCCAAACTTTCAAGGTTAGATTGTTACTCGAACAGGATAATTGTTCTTGATGTTTCAAAAAATACTGCATTGGATACTATTGAGTGCGGTTGGAACCTTTTAACTGATCTCGATGTATCAAAGCTTGACAAACTTTCTTTATTATGGTGTAATTCAAATCTGTTGACTGGTATTGACGTCTCACATAACAGTTTGTTGAAAGATCTAAGTTGTGCCAGGAACGAGCTAACCAGCCTTGACGTATCTGGTAATTCATCTTTAATAGAATTGAGGTGCTCCTATAATGAACTTACCAGCCTTATTATTACTAATACGGCTCTCAAGGAATTGGAGTGTATGAATAATCAATTGACATCATTAAATGTTGACGCTGATGTGGCTCTTGAAAGCCTGAATTGTTCAAATAATAAATTATTAAATCTTGATCTTTCGGGGAATACAGTCCTGAAAACTCTGGATTGCGGGGCAAACAGGTTGACAGCAATCGATGTTTCAAGTAATGCCAGTTTGGTCGATTTACGTTGTTATGGAAACCAGTTAGCAAGTCTTGAAATTTCGCATAACCATGCCATTCAGTCACTTAATTTCAGGAATAATAAACTTAGCACCCTTGATATCTCCGATAACCCAATGTTGTCATACTTGCAATGTTCAGATAACCAGCTGACAAGCCTTGATCTTTCAAATAATCCTGATTTAAGTTACCTGTACTGCGGGGGAAACCGGTTAACCATTTTAAATGTTTCAGGTAACACGGGATTATTTGTTCTGGATTGCGGCGGAAACCAGTTGACATCACTTGATATTACCGGCAACAAAAGACTCAGAATCCTTGTATGTTACCATAATTCTTTGACAGACCTGAATCTATCGGGTATTACCACCCTGGAGGAATTGAACTGTGGGGTTAACCAGCTTGGCAGTCTTGATGTTTTGTCGAATACAGGGTTAAAAGTATTGAATTGCGGCTTCAACAAATTAATTAGCCTTAACATATCAAATAACACAAGGCTCGAGGAACTTTATCTCACGAGGTTACCCGATCTCTTCAAGGTTTGCGTTTGGGCAATCCCATTCCCGCCAGGCGGACTGTCCGTAGATCTGACAAACAGCCCGAACGTTTATTTTACAACGAGTTGCGGGAATTGAGACATTCCTGTTGCTCAGATGAAATTTAAGCTAAAACACTCTTCTGGAGAAATTGACACTATAAATTAGTCTAAGTTGTACATTTGTTCAGCCTGCTGCTTGCTATATATCTAAATATCAGAGTAGTATATTTGCAATATGGCAATTTCAACCAGTGCTTCCATTGTCTGTTATCATTAATTTATCTTATCAGTAACAAGCGAAGAGTCATATTATTTACCATGTTCAGACCTTCATTTTGGGATGATTTATAAAACATGGGAAAAGGTTTGATTAGCATTCAATTATGCATTAACATAAACTGGTATATTCAATATTCCGTGCGTATATCTCGAAGCATGATACAATGACGAGATGATAATGTTAAGGATTGTTTTTAAAGCATTTTTTTCATGACAATGTTTTGTAGATTTGGGCAATTTTTTAAAGTCATCATGAAAAGACATTTATTACTATTCCTGCTTGTGTTCTGCTTTCATTCATATATTTCTGCTCAGTCACTGTCGACAGGTACAAAGCAGGAAAAAAGAATCGCTTTGATTATTGGTAATGGAAACTACATTTCAAGCGTACTCGCGAATCCTGAAAATGATGCCAGGTCTATGGCCGAGGTATTGAAAAAACTTGGATTTAAAGTCTTTCAATATGAAAATCTTAACCAGGGTCAGATGAAGAAGGCAATTGATGACTTTGGTATGAGTATTAAAGGAAATGATGTAAGCCTGTTCTACTATGCCGGTCATGGAATACAAGCCAAGGGATATAATTATATCATTCCTGTTGATGCCCAGCTGAAAACGGAGGAACAGGTTGAATATGATTGCGTGAGAGCAGACAGGATCATGGCTCTCATGGAAAAAGCAGGAACAAAGATAAACATAGTCATTCTCGATGCTTGCAGGAATAATCCATTCGAGAGGAGCTGGACCAGGGCTGCCACTGGTCGCGGGCTTGCATTCATGAATGCTCCTGGTGGCTCACTTATTGCCTATGCCACTGCCCCGGGAAGCACCGCGTCAGATGGCAGCGGGAAGAACGGGTTGTATACATCGGCTATCCTGGAAAGTATTCAAACCCCTGGACTAACTATAATTCAGGTTTTCCAGCAGGTGAGGAAGATCGTGGCACAGAAATCAGCTAACCAACAGATCCCCTGGGAATCTACCTCGCTTACAGGAGATTTCTATTTCAACCCTGTTCCCGATGGTGATGTCAAAGATTTAAAGTCTGTAAATAACAAAATTCCTCAAGGTAATATTGGCAACCAGGGCAGTCTGGAAACACGGAAATCTGCCGGAAATGAAAAGCCTGAAAGCTTCAATGCTGACATGAGGGACTTTTTAATTTCAGTTTTTTACATGAAAATCCCGGCAGTAAGTTTTACCGAGAACAGTCAGGTTATTGCGAGAAATATCAAGTCATTTGAAGAATTTGAAAAGAATCCTGAATTAATAAAAAGAAACGGCAGTATAGAAGGGGCCAGCAACAAGAAAGAGTTAACAATGTACTTTACCCCATCAGGGATTCCAGTAAAAAGTATATCATATTACCTGGGAGAAAAAGATACAACATTTGTTAATTATACTTTAGACAGCTTGACCTCCTTAACGAGCAGGTCCAGGACGTTTTCATACCTTGCACAGGGCAGGAAAGTGTTAAATAGCGCGACCAACAGGTTTGTTATGAAGAATGATTCTGCAGTAGAATATTTTCAAAAAGAAATTACGGGTGAATGGAAACTTGCAGATTACTTGTTCCATAAAACCAGTATCAGTTTTATGAACAGACCGGATGAGGACACTAAAACGGTGTATGTTTATAATGCAGAGGGTCATATTATCAGGGAGGTATTTGGCGTCAAATTGACTGATAAGGGTTTAACTGGTACATACTCAGGTGCTGTCTTGTACAAATACCTGGAATATGATAGTGCCGGTAACTGGACAAAGAGATACATGCTAAATACAAATGGAGCTCTCCTGCTTCAGACGAGGTTTTATAATTATTACTAGTTTCAGGTTACGTGTAATTACTCCTCCTCAAACTTGTTCCTGTTCTTTTTAAAACGCGGGTCGAACCTGTTTGGTTTCTTCCTGCTTCCACCGGTATGAATGTTGCAGAAAAATGAAAAGCCGGACCTTCGCCAACTGGCTTAGAGTCAAACGGCTTTTTCTGAAAAAAGTGTGATGTATCATGTATCGGGCAGATGAGATGTTTTTAACAAACTGCTGCCCTTTAAATCAATTATTCGCTCAAGTCATTTCTTTCACTTTTTCTCGTGTATAGCAGACTGTATGATTCAGTTAACTGACCAGTCTGCAGAGTCACTGCCATCATTAGTTATTATTTCAACATGATTTTTACCGGGATTTAGAGTGATATTCTTCCAGACCACCGTGGCGTACTTATCTGTCTGCATCTTCCCTACCAGTTTGCCATTTATAAGGAGCTTCGCGGATGGAGCTGTTGTGAACGCCACGATATCTGTTACTTTCTCCTTCCTTTCCGTGTAGTTTTTCGAACAGAGATGAGTCGTTTTTTCATTCTTATTCCAGTTGGCCTTATATAGATAAAATGCATCTTTCCTGAATCCGCGATCATATGTTACCAAACCCTTGTCATTAAGGTGAGGCAGGCCACCCGCATTTTGCCTGTTCGATCCGAAATCGAACATGTTCCATACAAACGATCCCCACAGGTAATCTCTCTCGGTGATCATCTTTAAAGTGCTCATATGGATGGCTGTTTGCTTTTCTTCAGGATGCCATGGCCCTCTCGATGAGGGTCGTGGGTCTTCTTCTGCCACGAATATATCTACATGCTGTTTTGTATTTGCGCCACCGCCATATTCACTCACACCGATTTTTGAAGCGGGATTCTTCACATGCCAGTCGTCAAAATACGATGCGAAATCCTCTACCTTGTTATAATACCAGCCAAAATATTTATTCATCGCTATCGCATCAGTGATAAAGTTAAAGCTTCCTTCCTGGTATGTTGCAGCAGTGGTCATTCTGTAAGGATCAAGCTCGTGCGCGAGTTCGTTCAGCTTGGCAAGGATTGCATCGAAATTGCCACTGATTTCATTGAATAATCCCCAGAAGCAGATTGACGGGTGGTTATAGTTCTGTAATATCAACTCTTTTAGCTGAAGCTTCAGGTTTTCGTCAAAAGCCTGTGAATTAACATAGCCCCCGACAAAGGGTATCTCTTCCCAGACTATGAATCCCCTCCTGTCTGATTCCGAGAACATTAACTTGGCTTGTGGATAGTGAGCGAGCCGTAAGGCATTTACTCCCATCTCGGTGAAAAAATCAAAATCGACAAGGTGATTCTTGGCTGTCAGGGCAGAAGCCAGGCTATCCCAATCCTGGTGACGACATACACCTCTGAGCTTCAAATGTTCGCCGTTCAGAAAAAATCCTTTGTCAGGGTCGACATAATAGGAACGAATACCTATGTTTTCTTCCACCCGATCTATCTCCTTGCCGTTTCTTTTAAGTACGGTCACCGCCTTATACAGGTAAGGGTCTTTTACCCCGTTCCATAAATGCGGTTTGTCAATCCCAACATTACAAACCACCTTGTTGATATTAATATAGGGTATTGACCGGCTAAATACAGCCTTGTTGTCCTTGTCAAGAATCGAAAACTCCACTTCACAGTCTTTATAATCGGTTCTTGTTGACAATATTATCTCGGCTCTTAATTCTGCCCTTGATTCTGAAACAAGCAACTGGCTGATAAAGACTCCCGAGGAGCTATAGTAGACAGGAGATATACATGCATCATCATCGGTTACTATAAGCCAGGCGTCACGATATAGTCCGCCATACATATTAAAATCACCTCCCTGTGGTGCAAGGTCAAACCTTTGAGAGTTATCGCATACCACGGTTATGCTGTTGCGACCACCGTAATTCACGTAGTTTGTTATCTCGTAAGTGAAGGCAGTATAGCCTCCCATATGTTCGCCCACGAAATTTGAATTGACAAGAACACTGGCCACGCTTCCCGCACCTTCAAACCTTACAAACACACGTTTGCCTTTATAGCTTTCCGGGATCTCGAGCTCTCTAGAGTACGAACCATATCCCCTTCGATAGCCTGCATCAGACATGAAATCAACACTGTTCCAGGTATGTGGCAGGTTAGTTGTTCCCGGGGCATTCTGGCCGCCACCCCGGCCAAAGCCCATGCCCCCCTGCATGCCATTCGAGAAACGCCAGCCTTCGTTAATTGATTTTACTTCCCTGGAAAATGTCCTGACTGGTAAGGACAGCAGGATTATTAAACATGCCAGGATTATTAGATGATTCCTTTTCATTGCTTTGATATTGTAATAGTATAAGACTCAAATTGTTATTTATTAATAGCTTATTCCTTCGTCATAATTGAACAATGCATACCAGGGGCCTTCCATGTAACCTGGTACGTCTTCCTTTTGCTTATCCACTGCCTCGTCCGATACAGGTGTTGAGAACGGCATCTTGCCAGTGGGATTGAACTTGCCGGTAATTATATCAAGAATGGCATCGTGCGTGGTTCCGAACGTGGCCAAAACCCCAACGACATTCTTCGTTCCATCGTTATATACTTCATTTATCACCCATGGATTGGTGTAGTTTATGATAAGTACAGTTGGCTTTTTTGCTGTCAGGCTGTTGACATAATCGACATCAACACCACATTTTGATAGCGATAAAGAAATCGGTTCTCCCGTGGAACGGAACAAGGCGTTGCCTCCAGGTTGAATCCAAAGCATTGTTAGATCCGCTTCTTCCGGGGTTTTCACGAATTCCACATCATATTGCTTGTTAATGTCTGAAAAAATATCGCGGGCATCGGACTGTGGTCCCCTTGCACTTCTCTGGAGTGATTCAAAATAGATCTTCGTTTTTGGTTTAACCGGGAGAGCTTTTTCATTGTTTCTCAGCAGGACTATCGATTTACGCATGGCCAGGGCGGCTCTCTCCCTGAATTTATCATTGTTCACTATCCTGACGGCTTCGTCAACCTTAACATAAGGATTTTCGAACAAACCCAGCTCGAATTTCTCTTTCAGCAGCCGGAAGACCGAGCTGTCGATCAGGGCTTTATCGACCGATCCGCTTGTTATCACCTCGAGCAGCTGAGCCGGATCAGATTCACCAGAGAAGATGTTTACACCTGCATTAAGAGCTTTAGCATACCTTTCGGCTTTTGTAAGATCCTCAACACCCCAGGGCATACTTGTTAGTGGGCCGGTATCTGAATTAATAATGCCTTTGAACCCGAGTTCACCCCTGAGAAGGTCATTGATCACACCTTTGTTGAAGGCGTAACCTACTTCCTCGTAATCGGTACCTTCCGGTAAAGAATAATATGGCATTATGGCTGATGTTCCGGCATCAATCGCCGCTTTGAAGGGGATAAGGTTATTTTTAAACATGCCACCCGGGTATATTTCTGATTTTCCCCAGGAGAAATGCGAATCCTGACCATCCTTGCCTGAGCCGCCACCAGGGAAATGCTTGGTGGTAAGAGCAACAGAGCCTGCTCCCAGTTTTGGTCCCTGGAAGCCAAGTACTACTTCCCTGATCATTTTTGCGACCCATTCGGAGTTTTCGCCGAATGTTCCATTTACTCTCGACCAGCGTGGTTCGGTTGCCAGGTCAGCCATGTACATGTAACCTTTTCTTAAACCCACGGCAACCCATTCCTGCCTTGAATCATCTGCAAACTCACGGACAAGTTCAAGGTCGCGCATTGCCGATAGCCCCAACTCTCCAGGCCAGGAGGTGAAAACTGTTGAACCAACGCTTGTTCCGAGCGTTGCGTTTGTTGTGATGTTATTTCTTGGATTTGATGCTATGACAGCCGGGATACCAAGCGGTTCTCCCTCGCACAATTCCTGGAGTTTATTTGCCCATTCTGCAGTTACCTGGGCACTCTCGTTTGATCTCAGTATAAAGTGACGGTTATGGTATTCTTTTACCATTGTCTTTGTCCCACTTCCCCTGTTCATATTAGCGACGAAGCCTCCCTGGGCATCCTGACCACCAGACCTGTTTCCTGTTCTGGCATCGTTTCCAGCACCACCTCTTTCCCTCTGACCTTGTTGTCTTGTTGCATTCTGGGGCCTGTCCTGGCCGAAACCACCACCTCTATCGAAACCGCCTCCGCCAAATCCACCTCCTCCATTTCCTTCCGACAGGTCACTTGGCGACAACTTACCGGAAGAAGCCTCTGCAGCGCGCGATCCTACCATGTTCAGGGAGTTTATAAGCATGAAACCGGCTTTCTCTTCCACTGACATCTGGGAGAGCAAATCCAGGCTCCTGGTCCTGGTTGATAGTCTCCAGTCCTCGTATTTATCCAGTTTACCGTTTTTGTTGAGATCCTTGAACTTGTAGCCGTCCTGATCCAGTATTTTTACTGATCTGGTACCAAGTTCAGGTTGAACAATCCTGGGATTATGACTACATGAATTTAAAAACAATGAGATAATAATGACGACAGGAAATAGAGACTTCCCGCCTGGGTTGGCATTTGATTTCATCATGAGTTAGATTAAGTTAGTGAGCGAAATTTATTCACTATTTGCATGGGAATCGTCCCAATGGATACGATGGAACCTGAAAACCGGTCCAAATTTCAAGCTGAAAACCGTTTTCTATATTCAGATGGAGTAAAACCTGTTTCCTCCTTGAAGATCCGGTTAAAGGAAGTTTTCGAGTTGAAGCCGCAATCAAGTCCTATTCCAAGCACGCTATAGTGACTATATCCCGGGGAAGTTAATTTTTCCTTAACCTCCCTGATCCGGAACTCGTTAATGAATTTGTAAAAATTCTTCTGTTGACCGCTGTTGATGAGGTACGATAATTTCTGCCTAGAGATGTTTAAATCATCAACCATCATCTGGAGGCTGTACTCGGGATTGAGATAAGGTTTCCTGGCTTCGAGGTACTGGAGGATTAATTCAGTAAGCTCTTCTCTTTGCTTTTCCTCCAGCAGTCCGCGATCGCCTCTTAAACTATCAAAAGGTTCCTTATCAGATGGTTCAATTTCTTTTAGAGCAGATTTGTCGTGGTATATAGCTGTCTGGTTAGTACCGAAAAATATTATGATGAAGGTGAAAAGGGTGATATTAAGAGACAATACCGGAATCGATGGCATCCTGAAGTTCAGGAATCTTGACAGATAGAACATTGAGAAGTCAGCTATAAACAGTATCAGGAAAAGAGTCAGGACGAATATTGACCAGTTCAATGTATTTCTGGAGGTGTAATTAGAAAAGTTGAAGGGTATATTCTTCTTATGGTTATAGATAAGTACAAGACTGAAGATCCAATATGTAAGGAGAGAGAGAATAAAAACTGAATAATAGATCTTGTTAAAGAGGTACGAAGGATTCTCCACTGGATTAGGTGAACTTGTAATTGGCACCGCGTCAACTATTGAGCGATGTATGCAAACCAGAAGAAAAGGCAGCAGATGCAGGTTATAAACAGGTTTTATCCTGAAATTTTCGATTGTAAGAGAACTGAGATACATGTAAAGCAAGGGTCCGAACAGGAACAAGAACGGGAATATTCCCGGTTTGAAATACTCGACAACCTCGAAGGGGAGGAGACGGGCACCAAGGAATACGGCAATCACTGCTAACCAGGTAATCAGGAAATAAAAGCTGATATGACGAGGTCTTTTCGCGATAAAGAGAGCGATCCCGAAAAGTGCCTGAACAAACCCGATAATAGCAATAGTTTTATTCACCTTGAGCTTTTATGACTAAGTATTATCACTTCCTTAAGTAATTATTTCAGGATAATACAATTCAAATATAAGATCGAAAAGGATGAAATAATAAATATGGGCGGGAAAAATCAGCAGGAGGTGCAATGATCTTCGCGGGCGGTCTGGCAAATTAAAAGTCTCGCTCCCGCGGTGTGGCAGCCTGGGATTTGACTTGTAGACAAGGAGAATAGCGCGTGTTTCGGTGGTGTGATCCGTTTCGGGGAACAGCCCAAATAAAAAGCCTTGCAGCTTCCTTCATATCAGATACCTCAGGGAATCTTCCCCCTCGCTCTCCGGGCTAATCTAAATACACAAGTTATTCATGGTACAGATATTCACGAGATTACCTTCGGTGAGCTCGTTCCACAGAAGTGGAACTCGGTTCCTCGCTCCGCTCGGAATGACAGGTTAGTGAGTATAGGTTGGGGAAGAAGCAGCGAGGCGCACCATAAATACAAATTAGAATCAAATCATTTTATGCGCCTCGCTGCTTCTTCCCCTTGTCCCCTCAGTATTCCTGTCATTCCGAATGAGCCGACGAAGGAGGCGTAATGAGGAATCTCCTGCTTTATCAGTTGTTTATTAAGGGAGAAGTGTATAAAGATCAGCCCTCCGGGAGAGGGGTGCCGAGGAGGTGAGGTGGAAAAACGGGGGATTATTTCATGATCCTCTTGGGGGAGCTTAACAAAGAAAAAGCCTTGCAGCGCATTCGCGCTTTATGTTTATACCCGCTCTCACCCTCACACTCACACTTTATCATGGGAGGATTATTCGCTTCGCTCATGATCCTCTTGGGGGTGCTTAACAAAGAAAAGCCGCATTCGCGCTGCCACGGGCTTTTTTGTTTTTATCCCTCGCTCAGGCAAGCCTGGCTCGGGCTATAAACAAAAAAGCCCTGCCGATGAAATCGGCAGGGCTTTTCTTTGTAGCGGAGTGTGATGAAATATCTAACCGTGAATTGATAATTGATATTCTTATAATAGTTCCATTTATTGAACCAGTTTTATGAAACTAATACATCTTTTTTGTGAAGTCTTTCAGGTTGATAATTTCTCCCGGCAGACATCTTACAGTCAGTGTTCAGCTTTTGCAAAAAGCTGATATTCAAAAACAATAAAAATGGAATTATTAACCTTCTTTCTCTTACTACTAGTCATTCTCGTTTTCTTTCTTAACCTTTTCCTTACTGATAACATTCCCTGCTTTGTCAATTACAAGTTCAGTTTCGTTTTCGCCTCTGCCTGCGACAAATTCGTAGAATTTCCCATCTTTTGTTTCTGTTAGTTCCGACACTTTGATTATTGCTCCTGCTGATTCTTTGTTAAGAGCAGTTTTTACTGCTGCCGGAATTTCTTTGACACTGATCCGGTATTCCGTTTCAATCCATATACCGGCATTATCGAAATTGGCAGAATAGTTCTCCCCTCCAAGCTTAAACTCAGCTTCCCATTCCTTATCACTTTCCTTGCCCCATTTAACATTGGTTGCACCGGAGAACTTCTGTGAAAATGCCGATTTGACAGAGGCAGGAACATTTTTGTCCGATTGGCCACAGGCTGTGAAAATGAATAATAAAATTGCTGCCAGACTTAAGATTGTTGTTTTCATTTGCTCTTTTTTTAATTGGTTCCAGAGCAAAACTAAATACCGATTCTAAAGGAATCTTTAAGACTTTTTTTATGCTCAAAATTCTATATTAATATCAGCTTTAATCATTTTACTTCCTGATAAAAAGTTTCAGAAGTCCAGGCAATACTATCAGTAATAAAGCCAGTGCCATTACTAATCCACCTATTACGGCTATAGCCAGCGGCTGATGCATTTGAGCACCTGTGCCCAAACCAAGTGCAAGTGGTGTAAGTGCAGCTATTGCCCCTGTGGCTGTCATAAGCTTGGGACGAAGACGGGCTGAAATTGCAAAACTCAATGCCCCGTTCACATCAGAATTCTTAAGCTCAGTGAGAAATTGCTGGATTGTAAAAATCGAGTTTTCACCAATTATTCCAACAATCATTATCAAACCTGTGTAACTTCCCACATTAAGTGGAGTGTTTGTCAGGTACAATGCAACCAGACCACCTGCTATGCCAAGTGAACTTATTAAAATTACAATTCCGGAAAGCTTTAAGTCCCTGAAAATAAAAAGAACTATCAGAAAAACCAACAATCCACTGATAATGAGGATTTTCAGTAATTCAGAAAATGATTGCTGCTGTTCGGCATAGGAACCTCCATATACAATCTGGTATGAGGAAGGCAGCTTAATCCCTGAAAGTTTTTTCTGAATTTCTTTTATTACGCTTCCCAGATCCCTGTTATCAAGCCTTGCCGTTACAGCCCCCAATGTCTGAAGATTCTCCCTTTGTATTTCGGAAACCCCACTCTGTATTGAAAAACCGGCAAATTTATTCAAAGGGAAATCCTCCCCGGAAGGAGTTGATATCCTGATATTTTTTATTTTCTCAAAGGGAGTCATATTGTTGAGCGGAAATATAAATCTTATATCCGTATACTGTTCCTTCTCAGGTATTGATCCCACAACAATACCACCGAGCCAAGCCTCAGCCTGAGTCTGCAAATCGCTGGATCTCAGTCCATACTGTTTTAAAATATCTTCTTTTGGTTTTATGCTTATTATGGGGCCCGAAACGATTATACCATCAAAAACATCAGCTGTCCCGGGAACTCTGCTGACACTGTCGGCAACCTGTTGTGACAGCTCCTTTAGTTTTTTATGATCGTCACCGAAGATTTTGATTTCGATTGGTTGGACACTTTGCATAAGATCACCCAGCATATCGGTAATTACCTGTCCGAAGTCGACTGTAAGTGCAGGGATGGCGGCTTCTACTTTTTTACGTATATCATCTGCAACCTCTTCAGTTTTCTTTTTCCTGTCTTTATTCAGCTCAATAAGATAATCGCCACTGTATGGTTCAGTAATGAAGAATCCCATTTCTGTTCCTGTGCGTCGCGAAAAGGTTTTAACCTCCGGGATTGTTTCAATAATCTTATCTACTTCAGACAGCAGCCTGTCTGTTTCTTCTAGCGACGTGCCGGGAGGTGAGGTATAATCCAGTACTATAGAGCCTTCATCCATTTCAGGAAGGAAACCTGTGGAAAGTTTAGGTATTACTAAAACAATGCTTAGAATAAGCAGTGCAATGAAAATCAGGCTTATGTAAGGTCTTAATATGAAGAATTCAATCCATTTATGTGTTTTAACCTTATGGATCTCAACATTTTTCACCATTGGTTTATTCCTTGAAAACAACAGATAAATTATCGGGAGGCCTATCCAGGTAACAAAAAAGGAACATACCAGTGTTATAATCATTGTCATTGTGAGGATCTTGAAATACGCTCCTGCAATACCGGTCAGCAGTTCGAAGGGGATGAGAATGACAATAGTAGCCAGTGATGAGCTGACCATTGCAGGGAAAAGGAAGTTTATGGCTTTGCCTACAAGTTCCTTCGGTAGCCTCTCGGGAAACTCTTCGTGAGTCCTGTGTATCTGTTCAACGACTATGATCGCATCATCGATTATGAGACCGATAGCTGCAGCAATGGCGCCTATAGTCATTATGTTAAAATCATAACCTAGTATGTTGAGCATAATAAATGTAAGAGCAAGAGTCAGGGGAATTGTAATTAGGATTACTCCGCTGGCTTTGAAAGAACGAAGGAATATCACCACTACCACTATTGAGAGAAGCAACCCGATCCAGAGAACATCTATGATGCTTCTTATGCTGTCGTGCACAAACTCTGACTGGTTATAATATGGTTTCAGGCTCACACCTCCGGGAAGCACCTTTTTAAGCTCTTTTACACTTGCTGTTACTTTATCCGCGACGTCAATCAGGTTACTTTCAGGCTGCTTCAGAACAGCTATTAGCGGTACATCCTTACCGTCGGCTTTGATCTTTATATATTCATTCCTTTCTGAAATCTCGACGTTTGCTACATCTGAGACATTAATTTTACGGACTCCGTTATTTACCAGAACCAGATCTTCGAGTTGCTGCTTGTTACGAACGGTGGCGTCAGTTACAGTAAGATAAAGCCTGTTGTAATCCGTTGTATACCCTGTTGACCTAATAAAGCCTGTCTGTTGGAGGATATCAACTATTTCCTGAGGATTTATCTTCAGCATTTTTAGTTTCGCTTCATCGGGAATTATCCTGTACTCTTTGACCTTTCCCCCAATGACCTGAACTGAAGCTACACCCTGTATCCTTGACAGATATGGTTTTATGACATATTCGGCAATAAGTTTCAGTTCTATCTGACTTTTGGTATCTGAAACCACGGAATATCCCATCACTGGTAAAATTGACGGATTCATCTTTTCGACAGTAATTTCAATATCAGGAGGCAGACTGCTTTTTATCCTGGTTATCTGTGATTCCACCTGCTGTTTGTCGAGATCGATGTCCGAACCCCATTCCATATATGCCGAGATCTCACAACTGCCCATAGTGGTTGCACTTCTGACAAGACTCAGGTGTTCAACTCTTTTTATTGCATCTTCAATTGGTTTGGTAACCTCTATCATCATCTTGTCCACTGGCTGTTCACCGTTATCGGCGATTATCTTGATTTTTGGAAAAGTGACATTGGGGAATAATGAAGTTTTAAGATTTTTGTAGGAAAATGCTCCGCCTGCCAGTATCAGTAGCAAGATAACAGCCAAAGGAGTTTTAAGCTTTAAGAATATTTTTTCCATATCACTTTACAATACTAACGATAGTGCTGTCAGGTAATCCGTAAGCCCCTTCGCTGATTATCAAATCATTAACCTTCAGGTCCGATGAAATTATTTCTGCTATACTGTCGTTTTCAATACCCTTTGTTACTGGGATCTTCACTGCTGTATCTCCTGTATTAATTTTCATTACCCAGAATTCACTCTGCGTTTCATTGGTCATCAGCGAGGACCTTGAAACCAGCATTGCTTTATCATGCTTTTCCTTAATAAAAAATATTACAAGATTCAGGTTTTCCGGTATAAGCCTTGCATTCTCGGGTTTGATAAGGACAGTCTGGGTTTGATTTGATTCGTCCACGTATGGAAGTATTCTGAATACTGACCCTGAAATAACAGTATTATCCGCCAACCTGATTTTGCATTTCTTATCTCTGCTTAGAATTGAAACATATTCATAAGGAACATTTAATTTGACCATGAGATCTATGTTGTTTACAACATTGCACAGTATACTACCTTCTGCCACATAAACTCCCGGTTCATTTATATTTAATTCGCTTATGAATCCGTCAGAACCTGCATGGATTTTTATGATACCCGACATTCCGGTTGTGTCGTTAGCAGATTCCAGGGCTTTGCTTTCCCTGGTTTTTAACTCAAAAAGCACCATCCCTTTCCGGACCTCCTGTCCGTATCTTATGTTTGTGCCGACAACATAACCGGAAATTGGCGATAGCACCTGTGTTTTTTTAAGATAAACCGTACTGCCATTGAAGCTTATCTCATTTTCAATTGTTCCGCTTACTATGGGCTCTGCCTTAACTGAAACAACGGGCATCTGCTCATCTGCTGAAGTGCTACTGGACCTGCAGGAGAAAAGTGTAAAAATTATACTGAAGACAAATAGTTGTATTAATAATCTTTTCATTATTGTTTTTTTAAAAGTTCAGGTAATTATATGAATTAATTAAGAATTGTTTTTCCATCCTGAGTTGCAGTAATTCCTGGTTTTTTGCGGCAATATCTTTGAGCAGATTTTTAAAATCCATGATGGAGGCTTCCCCAAGACTTAACTCTTTTGAATATGCTTCGGCAAGATGTTTGTATTTATCTGCCTGCATTTCATTCAGCATGATTCTCTCCTTTACCGAATTTAACTGGTTAAGAATCTTGTTTCTGCTAATCTCGTTTTGTGTCATAAAGTTGTTTTTCCGGAATTCAAGAGTCTGCAGGTTAACAGTTGATTTTTCCCGCTGAATATTCTTCTGATGTCCGTCAAATATGTTCCAGGTCAATGCCAGTCCTGCACTCAATCCAAGCCTTCGCGGATATGGCAGATATGCAGCATTAAGACCGGCGTCAGCGAAGAGATCCAGCTGAGGCTTGTATTTCAGCTCATTAACTGCCTGATCGGATAATATATTAAGGCTGTCAAGCTTAAAACCGGTAAGAAACCCTGATTTTGCAGCAGTCACCGGATTAATTTTGAATTCAATATCCTGCAGCCCGACTACAATTGTATCCGATATTCCACTAATAAGATTAAGATCGTAGAGATTTGAAATGTAGTCAGCCTGGTAGCCTTTATATTCCAGATTATAATTCTCCAGTTCGATCTGCATAAGCATAAGGTCAGTCTGCTTATATACTCCATTTTCCACAAGTTTTTGTATTAATGCATACTGCTCTTCAAGGTTTCTGATAAGAGATAAGGAATTTTCAGCCTCTTTTAACGATCTGATGCAAAGAAGATATTGATAACCTACCACCTGCTCAAGTTCATGGATGGTAAGAGTAATATTGTTTTCATTTATCTGCTGTGAGATGTCTGCTTTATTCACATAAGTCTTATACTTTGAACCTGACAGAAGAGATTGTCTCATTGAAACCAGTGCCTGGTATTGTCCGCCATCTGTCAGAGCCAGGTCGTGGCCAATATAGTCAGTTGCCCCTTCAGATACCAGGTGAAAGCTGCTGTTGTTATTATCCCTTGAAATAATGGGAGAAAAAGTAAAACCTGAGATTACATTTATTTCAGGTTTATAGAGGATCCTGTTCATCTGCTGAAGATCAAGAGATACTATCTTATTTTCATTTTCGGCCTGGTTGATCAGAGGACTGTTTTCCTTCGCCTGCCTGATATAAAAATTAAGATCTCTTTCCTGGGCATTTATGATAAATAAATCTGCAGTTATAAGTATCAGGGAAATGACAATTTTTTTCACTTTGCGGTTTTATGATTTGATTCGTACTGTAAAACAATGGAGTTCATTTTTTGCATACTGCACTTCCAGGTTATGTGTTTCGCAGATCTGCCTGACGATTGCAAGTCCAAGCCCCGGTGATTTTGGATTGCCACTTACAAACCTGTTAAAAATAATCTTATTTGTCAGTGGATGATTTTCACCAGTATTGCATATTTGTAAAAAACCCGGCTTAATATAAATTCTGATCATTCCACCGGTAATGTTATGATTAACCGCATTGGTGAATAAATTTCCAATCAGTATATCAGAAAGATAGACATTCATCCGGGTCAAAAAATTCCCATCAGCTTTAATTTCCACATCCAGATTTTTCGCATCAATAAACGCTGATAAGTCTTCCTTCTTTCGAAAAATTACTTCATTCAGTGAGACTTCAGAACCTTGTTCAAACTGCATGTTCTCGATTTTTGCCAGAAGAATAAGACTCTGATTCAATGTAGTAAGTCGCTTTAAGGAATTAATCACAGTCACTAACTTTTTAAAAACATCTTCTCTGATATCATGCTGCAATATTTCTTCAAGATTCATCATAGCAATGGACAAAGGAGTCTGAATTTCATGCGAGGCATTTTCGGTAAACTCTTTAAGGATCAAATAGTCAGACTTCAACCTGGAGGTAAAATCCTTTACTGCGATGTTAAGTCGTTCAAACTCTTCAATACCTGATCTTTCAAGCGAAATGTCCTTATTAAGTCTGAAACTGTAGCTTTCAATTTCATGCAGATTACGTTCAAAACCAGACCAGACTGTCCTGTTCATTCTTCTTGTTGAAATGAATGAGATAGTAAATGCCGACAACAGCAATATGAACATTGTAAGAGCCAAAATCAATAAAATATCTTCATTCTCAAATGAGGACTGACGGATTTTTACAATGTACCAGTTACCCCCGATATTGATTTTAGAACAGTACTCAAGAAATATTTCATCTTCTTTCTCCATTTCGTTCCATATTGTCACTTTTTTGAATAAAGGAACTATATCAGGTTCTTTTTCAGTCTTTTGAACTTCAATCACAGGATGGAGATTCGGAATTTCTCCGGTATTTTTTATCTGCTGTTCAACCAGGTACTCTCTTGAAAGAAGTCTTTCCTTAGCTCCATGTGTAATTATTATTCGCAGAATGAAATATCCTGTAACAGACATAACCAGAAGAACAATGGCAAAAGGTATGAGATAATTGCGGTTTATTTTTGTCAGGAATTTCATTGGCCTGTGAATTTATAGCCCATTCCATACATGGTTTTAATGTAGTCTGCTCCACCTGCTATCCGGATCTTTTTCCGGAGGTTATTTAGATGCGTATAAATAAAGTCATAGGTGTCGGCCATGTCAATGTTGTCTCCCCACAGATGCTCTGCAATAGCTTCTTTTGTAAGTACTCTGTCCTTATTGATTATGAAGAATAAAAGCAGATCATATTCCTTTTTTGTAAGAAGAATTACATTGCTGTTTATTTTTACAGACTTGCTTTCGGTATTAACAGATATTTCATTATATGTAATTATACTTGTTCCGTCGAACTGTTTCCGTCTCAGAACTGCTTTGATCCTTGAATTAAGTTCTGAGAGAAAAAATGGTTTTGTTAAATAATCATCGGCTCCAAGGTCAAGCCCGTGAATCTTATCATCAAGTGAATTTTTAGCTGAGATGATAATGATTCCGGCTTTCTTTTGATGCTTTTTTATTCTTTTCAGGAGATTGAGGCCATTTCCGTCTGGCAGAGTAATATCAAGAAGGATGATGTCATACTCATTTATTGCCAGTTTGTCATCGGCTTTTGAATAACTTTCAGCTAATTCACAAACATAGGTTTCCTTGGTAAGAAAATTACTAATTGATACCAGTAATTCAACCTCATCTTCTATGATCAATATTTTCATCGTTCAAAGAAGCAAATAGATTCTAAAGGAAATCTAAAGATATCTACTTCTTTTTAATTATTAAATGTGATCTTGATATTACAAATTTCAGATAACTCCAGCCCTGGAAATCATCAGCTCCTCACAGTGACGAGCTAAGGTTTGAAGGATGATTATTTAATGATCCTCATCGGGAGAGCTTCATCCCGAAAAAGCCTTCCGACAGCATTGGGAAGATTGGAGGATTATTTGCATGATCCTCTAAGGGGTGCTTTACAAGAAAAGCCCTGCCACGCTGATCTGGTTATATTAAATCCACGATTGTCCCTTTCCCGCTTCAGGGGAAAGGGATTCAGGGATAGAGGTCGAAAACACGAGGATTACTCGCTTCGCCCGCCGAAACTTTATGTGTAGACGGGCTTCGCCCTCAGCAGCTTTCAGTGTAGGCGGGCTTCAGCTCGTGATCTTCAGGGAGGTGCTTCACAAAGAAAAAGCCCTCATCCGCCTAATGCGTCTGGCGGGGTTTTTATTTTTCATCTCCTCGCTCACGCAAGCGTGGCTCGGGCTGAAAAACAAAAACCCCGGCGCTTCCGCGCCAGGGCTTTTTCTTTGTAGCGGAGGGAGGATTCGAACCTCCGACCTTTGGGTTATGAGCCCAACGAGCTACCACTGCTCCACCCCGCAATATTATTATTTACAATAAAGTTCAAACAACAAACGAGCCCGACGTCCCGCCATTGCGGGACCACCCCCGCAATATTGTGCGGTGCAAATGTAATGCTTCTATTTCAATTTGCAAATAATTTGCACTCATTTAGATTTCGAGTGTTGTAAATTCTTAAAAATTGAGATATATTTGATTAATGTTCTCGTGCTAGTGAGCAGCAGATAAGATAGTTCCGGAAGGTAAATAACAGTTGGCAATCAGCAGTTGGCAGTTGGCAATTCTGTATTTGTAAGTGTCGGAATAGGGATTAATACAATACCTTAACTCGAAAAATATGTCAGGAAGTTTCAGGGAGTTGAATGTTTACAAAAAGGCATTCTCTTTTGCAATGAATATTTTCGAAGTTACCAAAACGTTCCCCAAAGAGGAGAAATATGAATTGACAGATCAAATCAGACGGTCTTCCAGAGCTGTTTGCAGAGCAATTGGGGAAGGATACAGAAAACGGCAATACCCGCGGCACTTTTCAAGTAAAATGAGTGATGCCGATATGGAAAATACTGAAACCCAGGTATCTCTCGATTTTGCAGAAAAATGTAACTACATCACACGAGAGCTTTATATGGAACTTATTCAACGCTCCGAAGAAATTGGCAGGATGCTGAATCATATGATTTTATATCCCGAAAAATATATGCCAAAACATTCAGAATATTAATTTCCTTTGCCAACTGCCTCTTGCCAACTGCCAACTATTTTTTATATTTCTACAAATCTGCATTCACCAAAATATATCTTATTTTTGCCATACTAAATATAAAAGCAATGCCAAGAGTATTCAAAGCACTCGAGATTGAAAGAGAGGAAAAGGAAATTAAACGCGATTACCTCGACAGGCATATGCCTCATGTAATCTGTCCCGACCAGGTGCCCCGCGGTCAGAAATTTGAAGTAAAGATCAAGCTTGGTGACGAGTATCCACACCCCGACGACCACGATCATTATATAAGCGTTATCCAGCTTTGGAACAGGGAAACCCTGCTTGCAGAAGCCCGATATACAGCCGGTGTAAATGGATCAAAACCAACCCATTTTGAAGTCGATTTCCATATTGTCGCACCCGAAGTGTCAATGAACCTTTCAGCCATGGCCGTCTGCACCAAACATGGACTGTGGCAGAGCGAGGACAAGGCAGTTAAGGTAGTCTGATCGTGCTTTTTGTTATAATTATGTTAATTGCCTCATAATCACGGGCAGCTTTATTATCTTTGTTGCCCGGTTATTATTTCACTAATGGCAAAGAACGAAGCAAATAATATAAACAAGAAATCGTGGCGCGATAAATTTCGGTTCACCATTTCAAACGAGACTACTTTCGAGGAACTATGGCGCATCGTGCTGACAAGGTACAATGCATTCCTGCTGATAAGCTCGCTGATTCTCTTCACCTTCGCGGCATTCTGGGCCCTGATAGCCTATACAAACCTCAGGGAATTCATCCCGGGTTACCCCGATGTGTCCATGAAAAGAAATATTTACATGAGCGCGATAAGACTCGATTCTCTCGAGAAAGAACTCATGATCCGCGATAAGTTCTTCGCTAACATGAACGATATTATTTCAGGCCGGAAACCCGCCTCCATCATCTCACCCAGGGATACCCTGAAATCGGCAGGAAGCAACCGGGTAAGTCCTTCACCGGAAGATCAGACCCTCCGGAACCAGGTTGAGAAAGATGAGAAGTTCAATCTGTCAGTCGGGGCGAGACAACCAGAAGTGACCAGCCTGGCAAGCCTTCATTTCTTTCCACCTGTTAAAGGCATTGTCTCCGGGAAATTTGACGTCGCCAGAAAACACTTCGGAACTGATGTCGTGACCAAGTCTAATTCAGCTGTTTTTGCCGCACTCGACGGTACCGTGATCTTCACCGGCTGGACAATGGAAACGGGCTACGTTATAGGTATACAGCATATAAACAATATTGTAACGATCTATAAACATAACTCGGCGCTGCTGAAGGAAACCGGTGACCTTGTTAAAGCTGGTGAAGAGATATCTATAGTGGGTGATTCAGGCGAGCTTTACACCTCGGGGCCTCACCTTCACTTCGAGATATGGTACAAGGGAAGCGCTCTCGATCCCGAGAAACATGTATTTTTCTGATAATTTTTCCTCGCTATGAGTAAGAAGATCGCATTGCTCGGATCGACCGGTTCAATCGGAACTCAGGCCCTGGATATTATTTCCAAATACCCGGATGAGTTTTCAATTGAATCAATCACCGCCGGAAATAATGCAGACCTTCTTATAGAACAGGCAAGGACATTTCTTCCTGGATCGGTAGTTATTGCAAACGAAGCTCATTATAAAAAGATAAAAGATGCACTGGCAGATCTGCCCGTGAAGGTGTATGCCGGAACTGCCGCTCTCGAGCAGGTTGTCGCTGCAGATAATGTCGATGTTGTTCTCGCTTCGATGGTGGGCTATTCCGGTCTTGGACCGACACTAGCTGCAATAAGGGCAGGTAAAACCATAGCTCTCGCCAACAAGGAAACACTTGTTGTCGCGGGTCACCTGATAAGGGAGGCCGTTCAAAAATGGGGGAGCAGGGTGGTTCCGGTCGATTCGGAACACTCGGCAATACTTCAGTGTCTTGCCGGTGAAACTGGAAACCCTGTTGAGAAGATATCCCTGACTGCCTCGGGCGGACCATTTTTAAATGTTCCCGCCGGTGAACTGAAACACGTTAAGGCAGCCGATGCACTCAAGCACCCTAACTGGTTCATGGGGAGCAAGATCACTATCGATTCGGCGTCGATGATGAACAAGGGACTCGAGGTTATCGAGGCCAAATGGCTTTTTGATCTGGAACCATCACAGATTGATGTAGTTATTCATCCACAATCAATAATACATTCGATGGTCCACTTTGCCGACGGGTCAGTGAAAGCCCAGTTGGGCATCCCCGATATGAGGGTGCCTATACTATATGCCCTTACCTACCCGTCCAGGTTTGTATCGGATCTGCCCAGGCTCGATTTTTCAAAGATATCCTCACTTACTTTCTTCTCTCCCGATTACGGGAAATTCAGGAATCTCTCGCTCGCTTTTGATGCATTAAAGGCAGGTGGGAACATGCCTTGCATTATGAATGCCGCCAACGAGGTCGCTGTCTGCGCATTCCTGGAGGGAAGGATCGGATTCCTTGATATGCCCGTGGTGGTTGAACACACGATGGGCAAGGTAAGCTTTCACGATAATGCTGATATAGCCCTTCTCGAAAATTCCGACATGGAAGCAAGAAGAACGGCGACTGATTTTATTTATAAAAACTGAAACACAAACTTAAATGGTAGTACTCGTCAAGATTTTACAATTTATCCTGAGCCTATCAATTCTTGTTATCATACACGAATTCGGACATTTCCTGATGGCAAAATTATTCAAGGCAAGAGTTGAAAAATTCTATTTGTTTTTCAACCCCTGGTTTGAATTATTCAAGATTAAAAAAGGAGAAACAGAATATGGTGTCGGTTGGTTACCACTTGGCGGTTATGTGAAGATCTCCGGGATGATAGATGAATCTCTCGATAAGGAACAGCTTAAACAGCCGGCACAGCCCTGGGAATTCAGATCAAAACCATCGTGGCAACGACTGCTCATAATGACTGGCGGCGTCCTCTTCAATTTTCTCCTGGCATTGCTGATATACGTCTCGGTTCTCTATATCTGGGGCGAGACTTACCTGCCGACAACAAATGTCAAGTACGGCATAGTGACTGATAGTACCGGTCATGCCATGGGTTTGAAAAACGGTGACAAGATTATTACCGTCGATAACATGCCTGTCGAGAATTTCCTGAAAGTTGTCCCGGACATTATCCTCAACCAGCGGAAATCAGTGCAGGTAGAGAGGGATGGCGAAAAAGTCGATTTACAGGTGTCAAAAGAGTTTGTCAAGGCTGCCATAAAAGGGAAGGATATAATCGATGCGCGTGTGCCGTTCGGTCCGTTCATAATAGAGAAGTTCGCGAAGAAATCACCCGCCCGCGATGCCGGTGCAAAGGAAGGTGACGAAATAGTAGGGATAGATAGTGTAAAGTTTAACTGGTTCGACGAGTACCAGGCCTACCTTGCCGCCAACAAGGGTAAGACAGTGATGATGAACCTGATGCGCGATGGCAAGCCTTTAAACATCGCTGTTAAGCCCAATGAAGATGGCAAGTTTAACATTGCAAGGAAATACCAGGAATTCTTCGATTACAAAACCATAAACTTCGGGTTTTTTGAATCTTTCCCGGCCGGGTTAAACAAGGGTATCAAGACTATAAAGGATTATCTCAAGCAATTCAAGATACTGTTTTCGAAAGATACCAAGGCGTACGAATCGCTTGGTGGTTTTATCACTATTGGTAAGATATTTCCTTCGAAATGGAACTGGGAAGCTTTCTGGAACCTAACGGCCTTCCTTTCAATTATACTTGCCGTTATGAATATACTGCCGATCCCGGCCCTCGATGGCGGACATGTCATGTTCCTTCTTTTCGAGGTTGTTACTGGTCGCAAACCCAGTGATAAGTTCATGGAATACGCGCAGATAGCAGGGATGGTAATACTGTTCTCGCTACTGATTTTTGCCAACGGGAACGATATTATCAAATTGTTCAGGAAGTAGTTTTAACAAAATTTCAGTTTGTTATTAATAAAGTAATATTAACTTTGTCGCAAACTTAACACTTAAAGAGATGGGAAAGATAGGTCCATTGGAAATAGTACTTATTCTGCTTATAGTTGTTCTTCTTTTCGGAGGGCGCAAAATTCCTGAACTTATGAAAGGTATCGGGCAGGGAATGAAGGAATTCAAAAAAGCATCCCAGTACGATCCCGAGGAAGACAAGAAGGAGAAAACAGCCACAAACAAAGAATAATTTCAACAGGAGCAAAATAGCTACAGGGGCTTCGAGTGAGCCCCTTTTTCATTTATACCCATTCATATTTCTGGTTCCGACGCCCTGGAATGAACCCGGCCTCACGAATCATTTCCTGCATGTCGGTGGCATTGAACCTGTTATTGGAACCGGCAGCACTCACGACATTTTCCTCTATCATTATAGACCCGACGTCATTAGCACCGGCATGAAGTGTTAACTGCCCAGTCTCCCTGCCCACGGTTAATACTGATGTCTGTATGTTATTGATGTTGTTGAGCATTATTCTTGAAATAGCGATCCATCGCAGGTAACCATGGCCGTTCACGTTATTCCTTATACCACCTGAAGCCGAGAGCCTGGTTCCCTGATCCTGGTATGGCCATGGTATGAAACTGATAAAACCAAAATGCCCCTCTGGTCTTATTTCCTGCACTTCACGCAGCAAGGCAAGGTGTTCTATCCTTTCCTCCATGGTCTCGATATGCCCGAGCATCATTGTTGCCGACGTCGGGAGATTCATTAAATGAGCCTCTATCATCACATCAAGCCATTCGCGTGTCGTGGCTTTCCCCGGCGATAATATCTTTCGCACACGGTCTGAAAGTATTTCCGCTCCAGCTCCAGGAAGACTGTCGAGACCGGCTTCAACGAGACTGGTCAGGACCTGCCTGTACGATTGTTTCTCTTTTCTGGCGAGGTAGACTACCTCCGGAGGACCCAGCGCATGCAGCTTTAAAAGCGGATATTCCTCCTTCAGTTCCCTGAACAGGTCAACGTAAAACGCTAAACCCAGCGAAGGATTCATACCACCCTGGAGAAGGATCTGGTCGCCGCCCAGACTGAACAACTCCCTGATCTTGACCCTGTATTCTTCAATTGTTGTAACATATGCATCGTCGGAATCTTTTTTCCGGCAGAAGTTACAGAAGGAACATTGGGAAAAACAAACGTTTGTGAGATTGACGTTCCTGTCTATTATCCATCCAACTTTATTGTCAGGGTGAAGTAATTTCCTGATCGAATCGGCAATAAAAACAAGCTCCTCCAGCGGAGCCTGGTTATAAAGTACCAGAGCCTCGCTTATCGTTATTGGTTCAAGTTCAAGTGCCTTCCTGTATATCGACTCGTGCTTCATTTTCATATTGTTTTCGGAACCATCCCCGGTCTCTCTTGTTTCATGTCCGGTGAGCCTTTGTTCCCGTATTGGCAAAGGTAGTTTTTTAAGCTTTAGACAATCATTTTTTTATGTAACTTTACAAACTTCAAACTGAAATCTAAACATGATCCCGGAAATCAAGACAATCACGAAAATATCTCCAGATCAGTCTGTTGTATGTGTTGTTGGAGGAGATTCGATTCCCGATTCAATACAACTTTCGAAAAGCGAGATAGAATATGTCAGCAGCAAGTTGGCAGATAAAGCAGACACAGTTCTGGTAAACTCCTATTTCAAGTTCACTTACATAATCAGAGTTGATAAGAATAAACCGTTATACCAGGTTCACGAGGCAATACGCAAGGCGGCTAGTACAATTAAAGGAGAGATAAAATCAAACAAACACCAGGAGCTTGTCATAACTTCTGATGGAACTATTGCAGGTGCAGCTCTTGCCTTTGCCGAAGGTTACATCCTTGGAATCTACTCGTTCGAGCGTTATCTTACTAAAAGCGGGAAAGAGGGGAAGAAAAACTCCCTGCCATCAAGGCTTATTATCGCGGAGAAGGCAGATAAGGAGGAGATAACGTGGCTACAGGAGCTCTGTTCTGCTGTTTATAAGACGAGGGACCTGATAAATGAGCCTCCTAATCATCTTAATGCCCCGGTACTTGCAAAGGAGATTAAGAAGATGGGAAACGAAGCGGGTTTTTCCGTTGAGATTCTGACCAAAGGCAAGATAGAAGCGCTTAAGATGGGTGGTTTGCTCGCCGTTAACAGGGGCAGTGTTGATCCTCCTGTTTTCTGTATCCTGGAATGGAAGCCTTCAAAAGCGGTTAATAAAAAACCAGTCGTTCTGGTCGGGAAAGGTATCATTTACGACACTGGTGGTCTGAATATCAAGACAGGTGAATACATGGCACAAATGAAGGGTGATATGGCGGGTGCCGCGACTGTATCCGGTGTAATGTACACGCTGGCAAAGACAAAAGTTCCCATGCATGTAATCGCTCTTGTCCCTGCCACCGATAACCGACCGGGCGGAAATGCTTACACCCAGGGCGATATCCTAACAATGCATAACGGTACAACAGTTGAAGTTGGTAACACTGATGCCGAGGGAAGGCTTATACTCGCTGACGCGATAAGCTATGCCGGCAGGTTTAATCCGGAACTGATAATAAACATAGCAACTCTGACTGGTTCAGCGGCAATGGCATTCGGTAACCTGGCAATAGCCACCATGGGCAATGCTGGGGAAGATTACTTTGCCACGCTAGGAGAGTGCGGTGAAAGAGTTTACGAGAGAATTGCCAGAATGCCTTTCTGGGAGGAGTACGGTGAGCTCATCAAGTCTGACATTGCTGATCTTAAAAATGTCGGTGGCCGTGAGGCTGGTGCCATCACCGCGGGTAAATTCCTCGAGACGTTTACACCTTATCCGTTTATTCACCTCGATATTGCCGGAACCGGTCTGCTTAAGAAGGATGATTTTTACAGGATAAAAGAAGGACCTGGCTCCGGACTCAGGCTGCTGGCTACCTTTATCCGCGAACTGTCACACACTAAAAAGAAAACAAAGAAATAATGGATACAACACCAATTATAGTAGGGATTTCGCACGGCGATATTAACGGGGTAGGATATGAAGTAATTATAAAGGCACTCACTGATCCTCTTATTAATGACCTTTGTGTCCCGGTGGTTTACGGGTCACCAAAAGTTGCAGCCTACCACAGGAAGGCGTTAAACATAAATAATTTCAGTTTCAACAACGTGAGGTCGGTGGAAGAGGCCCATCCTAAAAAGGCCAATATTATCAATTGCCTCGACGATAACGTTCGCGTTGAACTTGGTAAATCGACACAGCATGGTGGTGAATGTGCTTTAATCTCTCTCGAAAAAGCCGCTGACGATCTCAAGGCTGGCAAGATAAATGTCCTTGTTACAGCGCCGATCGATAAGCACAACGTTCAATCTGATAAATTTCATTTCCCTGGTCACACCGAATATCTCAGGGAGAAATTTGGAGCAAACGACGTTCTCATGTTCATGATTGGCGAAAGCATGAGGATCGGTTTCGTTACCGGACACGTTCCTATCAGCCAGGTGTCAGGACTAATAACAAAGGAGACTATCGGAAAGAAGATAAGGCTTATGAACCAGTCACTCCTCGCGGATTTTGGTATAAGAAAACCCAGGATCGCGGTTCTGGGTCTCAACCCGCATGCCGGCGACAATGGTCTGCTAGGCAGCGAGGAAGCTGAAACAATAATACCCGCTGTTGAAAAGGCTCAACAGGATGGAATACTGGCCTTCGGTCCGTTCGCGGCAGATGGCTTCTTCGGGTCGGGATCATTCTCGAAATTTGACGGAATCCTTGCCATGTATCACGACCAGGGTCTTGCACCATTCAAGGCACTATCGTTCGACACGGGTGTTAACTATACTGCCGGGTTACAGGTTGTCAGAACCTCCCCCGTTCATGGTACGGCGTTCCAGATTGCAGGAAAAGGTGAAGCCTCCGAAAACTCATTCAGACAGGCTATCTACCTGGCTTGTGACATTTACAGGAACAGGAAACTTTACAAGGAGATCAGCCGTAATCCTCTGAAACACCAGGATATTGACATCAGATCAGAGCGCCCGGATGAACTTCCTCCTGAAATAATTAATTCTGATCAGCCATTATGATCAATTACATCATTGGTTCAATAACCGAACTTAATCCCACTTCAGTTACAGTAGAGACCGGCGGTGTAGGATATTTTATAAGCATATCGCTAAATACCTACTCCAGACTCGAGGGCAAGAACGAGACAAAAATCCTGGTACACGAGGTAATAAGGGAAGATGCTCACCAGCTATTCGGCTTCGCGGAGTCTGCCGAACGCGAGCTTTTCAGGCTTCTCATCTCGGTTTCCGGAATAGGGGCTAATACTGCCAGGATGATGCTTTCATCACTTAACCCCGACGAGATTGAGAAAGCCATTATCACTTCTGATGTCAACACTCTCAAGAGCATCAAGGGGATCGGATTGAAAACCGCGCAAAGAGTAATTGTAGATCTCAAGGACAAGGTTGGCAGACAGGCTTCAACCGGCGAAATATTTACGTTTGGAGACAATACAAGAAGGGAAGAGGCGTTATCTGCATTAGTAATGCTTGGATTTGCCAGAAGCGCTGTGATTAAAGTCCTTGATAAAATAACGAGGGAGGATAAAAACCTTACTGTTGAGGACCTGATAAAAAGAGCGCTTAAAAACTTGTAATACAGAATATAAGCCTATTGAGATCAGGGATATCATATCGGACTCTGCTGCGCGTGTCATTTGTCCTGCTCATCCTCTTATTCTATTCAGTGAACGCGGTTCTAATGGCCCAGGTTCGCGTACCCGCTCAGTCTGTCCAGGATACTTCCCGGAAGACCTATATCAAGCTTAATGACATATCCGGTATCCCATGGGATTATAAGGCCAGTAATCCACTGTTCCTGAACACGCCCTCCAACATTAAATCGACGGCGGTCTACGATCCGGGAAAAAACGAGTACATAGTTTACCAGAAGGTTGGTGCATTTGACTACAGGACACCAGTGCACATGTCGCCCGAGGCTTTCAGAAAGTATGAATTTGAAAGATCAATGAGGGAATACTGGCAGCTGCGACTGGCTGGCGACGAAACGGGGTTCAAGTCATCGTTGATACCACAGATAGAGATAGGAGGCGAGACCTTCGACAAGATATTCGGTAGCAATGTTATTAATATTGTCCCGCAGGGTTCAGCTGAACTGATTTTCGGGATTAACATTTCCCGGACCCAGAACCCGACTCTATCCGAGAAGCTAAGGTCAATACCTACCTTCGATTTCCAGGAAAAAATCCAGATGAACGTTACCGGTACTATTGGTGACAAATTGCAGCTCGGTGTGAATTATAACACCGATGCGATGTTCGATTTCGAGAACAGGACCAAGCTGCAGTATGCCGGTAAGGAAGACGAGATATTGAAGAAGGTCGAGGCAGGTGATGTTACCCTGCCACTCCCGGGAACCCTGATCTCGGGCAGTTACAGCTTGTTCGGTCTTAAAACGGAGATGCAGTTCGGTAAGCTGACTGTAACAACCGTTCTTTCTCAACAGAAAGGGGAATCGTCAGTGCTCGAAGTGAAAGGCGGTGCCCAGCTCAGCGAATTCGAGATATTTGCAGATGAATACGAAGCCAACAGGCACTTCTTTCTCTCTCAATATTTCAGGGATATATATGATGAGGCGCTCAAGAACCTGCCTGTTATCAGCTCGGGTATTAATATCGAGCGAATTGAAGTATGGGTAACCAACAAGACCAACAGGTTCGAGGAAGCAAACAACAGGAATATAGTGGGGTTTCTTGACCTGGCAGAGAGTGCCGGTCATATATTCAATACTATTCCACAGTTCCAGGCTAAACCTGGCTCACGACCCAACCCTGATAATGATGTCAACTTCCTGTACGATCAGTTGCTTAATAATTACACGGGTATCAGGGAAGTCGATAAAGTCACAGATGCCTTCAGCGCACTTTACCCGTCATTCCAGATAGGTCGCGATTACGAGAAGATCGAGAACGCCAGGAAGCTCAATGACCGGGAATTTTCAGTGAATAAGCAGCTTGGCTATATCTCACTGAATAGTCCGCTTAATGCTGATGAAGTACTTGCCGTGGCTTTCGAGTACACTCTCAACGGGCAGATTTACAAGGTAGGTGAGTTTTCGACCGATGGCATCAACGCGCCACAGGCGCTGGTGCTGAAGCTTATAAAGGGAACCACGCTTTCGCCGCGGCTTCCAACGTGGAAACTGATGATGAAAAACATCTATTCACTGGCTTCCGGACGTCTCGAGACCGCGGATTTTGAAATGCATGTTCTTTACCAGGATGACAAGACCGGAAACTCGATTAACTATATCCCTGAAGGAAATTTCGCTGAAAAGATACTCCTGCAGGTGATGGGTCTTGATAATCTTAATTCACAGAATGACAGGAGCCCCGATGGTGTGTTTGACTTCATTGACGGGGCAACCGTAATGCAGGACAGGGGAAGGATAGTCTTTCCTGTAATAGAACCATTTGGATCACACCTGAAGAAGCAATTCACCGATCCCAGGATCGCGGAAAAGTATGTCTTCCAGGAGTTATACGATTCAACGCAGACAATTGCCCGGCAGATGGCCGAGAAGAACAAGTTTAAACTTACCGGCCAGTATTCATCATCATCAGGATCGGAGATCAGGCTCCAGGCTTCAAACCTGCCGCAGGGATCTGTTAAAGTCACAGCAGGTGGTGTGCCACTAACGGAAAACGTTGATTATACCGTAGATTATAACCTCGGCTCGGTGAGGATAATAAACCAGGCACTTATTGAATCGGAAACACCAATCCAGGTTTCTCTCGAAAGCAACCAGAATTTTGGATTCCAGACAAAAACACTGCTTGGTACCCATCTAGAGTACAAGGTAAACGACAACTTCAATTTCGGGGGAACGATACTTCACCTGAACGAGAGGCCATACACGCAGAAAGTTAATTTTGGCGAAGAGCCGATTTCGAACACCATCTGGGGTCTTAACACATCTTACCGGGCTAACTCCCAGGTACTCACCAATATTATCGACAAGATACCATTGCTTTCCACCAAGACCCCTTCTTCAATTTCTTTCTTCGGTGAATTTGCCAATCTCATACCGGGGCATTCAAGGGCTATTTCCAGTGCCGGGAACTCTTACATAGATGACTTTGAAGCCAGCGAGATACCTCTCGATCTGAAATCTTTTTCCGCCTGGTCGATGGCCAGTATACCACAGGGACAAGATAATCTCTTTCCCGAGGCCAGGTTGAGCAACAATATACAGAGTGGTATGAACAGGGCCAAGCTGGCATGGTACGTCATCGACCCGCTTTTCCTCAGGAACGGCTCATCTACTCCGGATCACATAAAGCAGAATCCCGACCTCCAGTCAAGTCATTTCGTGAGGGAGATTTATGAAAATGAGATTTTCCCCTATTACGAGAGTCCCAGTGGTATCCCAACGAATATAGCTGTGCTAAACGTTTCATATTATCCTGGTGAAAGGGGCCCGTATAACTTTGATACTAACCCGGGCGCGTATTCTGCAGGTCTGGCTGATAATGGATCGCTTAACTCTCCGGAGAGACGATGGGGTGGAATGATGCGGGAGATATTGACAAGTGACTTCGAAACTGCAAACATACAGTATATCAAGTTCTGGGTAATGGATCCGTTTGTCGAGGACCCCACTGCACCAGGTGGTGACCTGTATTTCAACCTCGGGAATATTTCGGAAGACATACTGAGAGACTCGAGAAAGAGTTTCGAGAACGGGCTTCCAAACTCACCAGATGCCAAGAACGTCGATTCAACAGCATGGGGTCGAGTACCTACTGTCCAGGCCGTTGTACATGCTTTTGATAATGATCCGCAATCGCGACAGTATCAGGATGTGGGTCTTGATGGTCTCAGGGATGTCGATGAAGATAGTTTTTACGAGGGCTATCTCCAGAAGCTGCAGTCAATCCTCCAACCCGAGGTACTCGACAGGTTCATAAAGGACCCGTCGGGCGATAACTTCCACTATTTCAGGGGATCAGACTACGACCGCGATCAACTGGGCATACTGGAGAGATACAAGAATTATAACGGTCAGGAAGGCAACTCCCCGACAGCGGAACAGTCACCTGAAAAGTACCCGACAAGTGGTACCACTCTCCCGGACATGGAGGATATAAACCGTGATAACACTCTAAGTGAAACGGAAAGTTATTACCAGTACAAGGTCAGCATGCGTCCCCAGGACCTGCAGGTAGGGAGGAACTTCATCGTTGACGAGATTGAATCGGGTGAGGTTAAGTTCCCGAATGGCACCACTTCCAGGGTCAAATGGTACCAGTTCAAAATACCAGTAACCGATTACGAAAAGGTCATAGGTTCCATCAAGGATTTCAAATCAATAAGGTTCCTGAGGATGTTCATGAAAAATTTCAGTGAACCGGTAACCATGAGGTTCGCCAAGCTGGATCTCGTGAGGGCAGAATGGAGGAAGTATAATATTTCGTTCAAGGAGGGTGGGGAGAGAGTCACCATTCCCGAGCAGGAAGACGGATCATTCGAGATAAGTTCAGTGAGCATAGAGGAGAACTCGGGCAAGGAACCTGTGAATTATGTTCTGCCCCCGGGATTCACCAGGATCACTGACCCGCAAAACCCGCAGCTTCGTCAGCTCAACGAGCAGTCGATGGTTATGAGAGTGCATAACCTCGAGGATGGTGATGCCAGGGCCGCATTCAGGAACGTCAACCTCGATATCAGGCAGTACAGGAAACTCAGGATGGAAGTACATGCCGAAGCAATAATAGGTCAGCCTCTTCAGGATAAAGAACTGACTCTTTTCGTCAGGATAGGTTCCGATTACAAGGGTAATTTTTACGAGTACGAATTACCACTTAAATTAACCCCGCCGGGAAGATATGATAATGAAAGCGAGAGTTCGAGAGCCATAGTATGGCCGGAAGAGAATAGCTTCAACATTGATCTTTCAGTGTTACAGGATGCCAAGCAAGCCAGGAACAAGGCCTGCAGGAACCCGGCACCACGCTCAGTGTTTCTGATGTCTTCATCTACAATGACGGTTCGAACAGGATATCCGTTTCGGGTAACCCAAACCTCAGTAACGTCAGGGTAATTATGGTAGGAGTCCGGAACCCGATCAAGACAAGGAATGCCCTTGCAGATGATGGAACACCAAAATCAGGGGAGATATGGGTTAACGAACTTCGCCTTAATGACTTCGTGGAAAACGGTGGATGGGCGGCTAACGCGATCTTTCAAGCCAGCTATCGACCTCGGCAGTGTTGACCTGGTGGGTCAGGCAAGCACACCTGGATGGGGAAGCATCGAGAAGAAAGTAAACGCGAGAAGCAAGGAGACAGTCGCGAAATACGACCTGTCTTCAACCATCGAGCTGGGTAAATTCTTCCCGGAAAAAGCTGCGATCCGACTACCGGTTTATATAGGATATTCCGAAACCAGGGTCAGACCCCAGTATAATCCTCTCGACCCGGATATAGAAATGAATGATGCCCTAAGGGGAGCAGCGAACAAGGCAATACGCGATTCAATATTAAAGGTGTCTGAAGATTATTCCCGGAGGAAAACAATTACTGTCAGTAACGCGGGAACAACCAAGCGGGGAGAAAAATCACATGTATGGGATCCTGCAAACCTTACAGTAAATTATACCTATAACGAAGTCTACAGGAGCAACATTAAAACTGAAATAGATCTTGAGAAGAATATAAGAGGTGGCCTTAATTATAATTACGAGGGGCAACCTACCAATATCACTCCGTTCAAAAGTGTCAAGTTCCTAAATGCCCCGGTATTCAAGATAATCAAGGACTTCAACTTCTACCTCTTCCCGAAGAGCCTGTCTTTCAGAACTGACCTCAGCCGTTATTATAACGAGGTGAAGACAAGGAACATCAATAACCCGCATCTCAAGGTAACTCCAACATTCCGAAAAGATTTCGAATGGACAAGGTTGTATGACTTCAAATATGACCTTACCAGGCAGCTCAAGGTCGACTTTACAGCGACAAACATTTCAAGGATAGATGAGCCGGAGGGTGGCGTTGATAAAAAGAGGTATAGCCAGGATTATGATAACTGGAGAGACTCGGTGATGATCAACCTCAGAAATTTCGGGAGGACTACAAATTATAACCATTTCCTTAATATCAACTATAACCTGCCGATCAACAAGCTGCCGTTGCTGAGCTGGGTCAATTCAAACCTGCGATATGGAGCTGATTACACCTGGCTTGCAGGGCCGATATTCGCGGACAGTTTAAATATTGACCTGGGTAATACAATCAAGAATCATAATGATCTGACGCTCACGGCAAATGCCACTTTGTCTACTCTGTACAGCAAGATCAAGTTCCTTAAGAACATTGAGAATAATACAAGGCCTGATGCCCCGGTCAGGATGAAACCCGAGACGAAAGTTGTCACTTATACCAAGGATAAGGTCAGCTTCAGGCCAAAGGTAGCAAGGGCTATCTATCATAACCTCAAGACACGCGACGTGACTGTAAAGGTTACCGGGGCGGATGGGAATGTTGTCAAGGGCAAGTTGGAGATAGTCAGTGAAAACAGGGTCAATTTCACCCCGGAGGCACAGGTTGACAACGCGACTGTTACCGTTGAAGGAAAGGTAGTGAAGAAGAGGAACCCGTTAATAGTGACGGGTGAATACCTCGTTAGGGCCATGCTGGCAGTGAGGAGCGTGTCACTCACGGTTACAAACCAGCAGGGGCAGATGCTTCCGGGGTATACACCGGGAACCAGGCAAAAAGAATTTCAACAGGCCTGTCTGGGCCGGCCATTCGTGTCAAGCCAGCGGGACAGGTTCTCTTCGACAGGGCGGCTTCGAAAGGTTGGCTGACAACAGATACCCTGCTTAACACCCCGGCCTCTTTCAACGCTACCAAGACAATTACTGCAAGAGCAACACTGGAACCATTCCCGGGCATGAGAATAGACCTGAATGCTGACAGGCGATTTACCGAGGCAATATCAGCATACTATATAGCTGATAAGAATGGCAATTTTCCCGACAGTACCCGTAACAGGGTCGTTTCAGGTAATTTCTCGATATCAATAGTTTCGTGGGGAACAGCATTTGAAAAGATATCGAAAGGCTCAGACTACATGTCACCAACATTCGAGGCGTTCAAATCAAATGCACTTGTCATTTCAGAACGGCGTGCATCAGATAGGAGACAGCTTGATCCGACCTATGACCCTGAAACTGATCCGATAACTGGTAATCCCATGGAAGGCGGGTACAAGAGTGGCTATGGCAGAACTTCGAGGGAAGTGCTGATACCGGCTTTTCTTGCTGCATATACAAAAACTGATCCCAGGAAAGTCTCCTTGTCAACCTTCCCCGATGCCCTGCACATGATGCCAAACTGGAGAATAAACTTCGACGGTCTTTCCCGGTTCAAAATTGTCCAGAAATTGTTCAGGTCAGTGAGCCTGTCCCATCAATACAGGAGCACATATACAATAAGTTCGTTCACGACAAACCTTAATTACCACCAGGATCCATCTGGTCTTAGTTACCTGAGAGACCTCAACAGCAATTTCGTGCCTCAGTACGAGATAAATGTCGTGACTGTAAACGAGCAGTTTAGCCCGCTTATCAACATTGATCTTAACTGGAAGAACAGCCTTACAACCCGTATAGAATTCAAGAAATCGAGGACTGTTTCGCTTAACCTTACCAGCAACCAGGTAGCTGATGCCCGTAGCGACGAGATAGTGATAGGCGCGGGATACAGGTTTGATGATGTTCAGATCATTATCAGGACCGGAGGTACCCAGAAGGCGCTAAAAAGTGACCTGAACGTGAGACTTGACTTTTCCATGAGAGATAATAAAACGGTCGCCAGGAAGCTTATAGAAGATGTCAATCAGCCAGTCGTTGGTCAGAAGGTCTTCTCGATAGGAGCCACTGCTGATTATATCCTCAGTGACAGGTTTAATCTTCAGCTTTTCGCCGACCACACCATGAATAACCCGTTTGTCGCTAACACGTTCCCTACATCTAATACAAATATCGGCTTCAGCCTGAAGTTCACCCTGGTTCAGTAGGAGTCCGCTTGGCAAGCCAATTTATTACATTTGTCACCTCTTATCTTTTAAAATTTCTTTATTTTTGGTCGGTGTTAAGGCATAAATTCACAAACTAAAATAACCAGACATGAATATTCCCGGTAATTTAAAGTACACGAAAGATCACGAGTGGATTCTCGTCGAAGGTAATACAGGCACAATTGGTGTTACCGATTTCGCCCAGGGTGAGTTGGGTGATGTTGTTTTTGTTGAAATAGAAACTGTTGGCGAGACTCTTGGTAAAGAAGAAGTCTTTGGAACAATCGAGGCTGTTAAGACAGTGTCTGATATGTTCATGCCGGTGGGAGGTGAGGTACTTGAGAAAAACGCCGCAATCGACACAACACCTGATGTGGTAAATAAAGATCCCTATGGTAAGGGCTGGATGGTAAAAATAAAGATCGCTGATCCCTCGGAACTCGACCTTTTACTCACACCCGGGCAATACAAGGAGCTCGTCGGAGCCTGATAATATAACTGCCTCACCAGTTCGTGCCTGTTCTCTTTGCTATACCGGGGAACAGGAAGCCTGAACCGGTGAGGCATTTTTTTTGTTAAAACCCGGAAGATGGCAGGATTGTCAGCATATAGATGGAATCATGTCTCCCGTGCCGGATTACCCGGGCTGTCGTTATTGTTCTTCTTACTTTCGTTTTCATCCTTTTCCCATCAGGGTTCTCATCAACAGATGCATGGTCTTACGCCGCCGCTGCCAGATATGGGACCGATCTGGCACGTCCTTTTCATCTCCTTTATAATCCATTCGGATGGACCATCTTCAATGTATTCTCGTTCACGGGGATTGATGCCCTGGCCCTTTTGAAAGTTTTCAACTCATTTTTTGCTGTTGCCTCCCTTTACTTCCTTCAGCTGATTTTAAAACAATACGAGGTTTCCGGGAACCGACTGGCGATTATCACAATACTTGCCGGCACATCATTCGGCATTATGAGATACGCCACCGAAAATGAAACGTATATTCTTCCGCTATTCCTGGGTCTTGGTTCATCATATTTTTATCTCTGCTACAAATTGAAAGGGAGGGTATTACACCTGTTTCTGACAGGATTGCTTGCCTCACTTGCTGCCTTGTTTCATCTCAGCTATATAATCTGGTGGTCAGTGCTTTTAATATCGATTTTTATTTTCGCACGGCGAAAGCAAGATCTGTTCTTCCTGCTGTCTTTCCTTCTGTTACCCGTAGTTTACCTTCTCGTGATTTCTTGTGCCGGCAATGGCCCGGTGGTGAAATCCGCGTGCGATTTCTTTGCAATGGATGCGATGGGGAACCTGAACTTTGATCCGGATGGCAGGAGTATACTCCTTTCAGTTATCGGCCTTGTCAGGAGCTTCATACAGGTTCATGGTTACATGTTCGGCATGGTTAAGGGAAATATCCTGTTTTTATTACCGGCAATAATCTCTGTTATCCTGGTAGTATTCAGCATCAGGAGGGCAGGAAGTATAACTCTTAAAGGCAGGGCTGATACTTTTATTAATGTGCATTTTGTCATTTTCGGGATAAATTTTCTTTTTGCAGTTATATCAAGAGGTAATGCCGAGTTCATGGTTGCGTTCTCATCCTTCTGTTCATGATTAATGCCATTAGTCCTGAAGCGATGGAGAGGTCTTTTCATGTCTGGCTGCAGCGATGCTGATATGGAACCTGAGCTTACGGGATCTCTTCCCGCTTCATCTTGCCAGGGGAGAATCAGCACGTTACCTTTTAGGCAAAGCACAGGAGAAGGGAAATCTCGTGATATTTTCCTTCCGATGACCAGCTCCTGAAGAGTATCAATTATTATAATGTACTGGAAGAAGGATGGGATCACCGTGCTGAAATCACCGGCTGTCCTTTATATGAAAAGGCTTGATACTTCCGTCCTGGATAGTGCAATATATGACAGCCACGGGCGAGGGATCAATGTATATACAGACTGTGCCGGAAATGAAGCTATCTCCAGAGCGACAATACTATCAGGTACGAAAAATATGGAATACTTTTCCCGGTTCGACACGATAGTAACAGGCAGATGGCACGAACTGACAGGCAACACGAGTGTCTGCCTTGTTAAGTTGCCGGACAGTATATCCCGTTAAAGGTTTTTCTTCACTTCAACTTCCTGGTAGGCTTCTATAACGTCGCCAACCTTTATGTCGTTAAAGTTCTGGATGTTAAGACCGCATTCCAGTCCTCCTACCACTTCCCTGGCATCATCCTTGAACCTCTTCAATGATCCAAGTTCACCGGTGTAGATAACGATACCATCCCTGATGATTCTTACCTTGGAGCTCCTTGATATCTTCCCTTCCTTCACGTAGCACCCGGCAATAGTACCAACTTTGGTGATTTTGAAAGTTTCTCTTATTTCAAGTGTTGCCACGATCTCTTCTTTCACCTCGGGGATGAGCATACCTTCCATAGCTGACTTGATCTCTTCGATAGCGTCGTAGATAATCGAGTAAAGCCTGATGTCGATCTGTTCTTTCTCAGCAAGTTTTCTGGCGTTGTGCGAAGGTCTTACCTGGAAGCCCACTATGATGGCGTTTGATGCAGCCGCCAGAAGGATATCTGATTCGGATATCTGACCCACGGCCTTGTGGATGATATTGAGCTGGATCTCGGGAGTTGACAGTTTGATGAGAGAATCGCTGAGTGCCTCCACCGAACCGTCAAAGTCGCCCTTGACAATGATATTAAGTTCCTGGAAGTTGCCAATAGCGATCCTTCTGCCGATCTCGTCGAGGGTAATGTAGTTTCTGGGTACGTAGTTCCTGTTCCCGCTGCTGCAGCTGGGCCCTTTTGGTCGCTATATCCTTGGCTTCCTGTCGCTTGTCATCACGTTGAATTTATCACCGGCCTGCGGTGCGCCGTTCAGACCAAGAATAAGGACAGGTATTGAAGGACCTGCCACGTCTATCTTGTTACCCCTCTCGTTATACATCGCCTTGACGTGTCCGAAACAGCTGCCTGCCAGTACCACGTCTCCAATACGAAGGGTACCCGATTTGACAAGCACGGTGGCTGTGAAGCCGCGACCCTTGTCGAGTGACGATTCAATCACCGTGCCAAGTGCCGGTTTATCGGGGTTTGCCTTGAGATCAAGCATCTCGGCCTCCAGAAGAACTTTGTCGAGCAACAAACCGACATTAAGACCATTTTTAGCTGATATTTCCTGCGACTGGAATTTTCCACCCCAGTCTTCAACTAGATAATTCATGTTTGCAAGGGCTTCCTTTACCTTGTCGGGATTGGCAGTCGGCTTGTCTATCTTGTTTATCGCGAAGATAATAGGTACACCCGCCGCGGAAGCGTGGTTGATGGCTTCAACGGTACGAGGCATGACACCATCGTCAGCTGCAACAACTATTATAGCTATATCAGTTACCTGCGCACCTCTTGCTCTCATCGCGGTGAAAGCCTCGTGACCAGGAGTACTGAGGAAGGTGATCTGCCTTCCATCCTCCAGCCTCACGGCGTAAGCACCGATATGCTGCGTGATACCACCGGCTTCACCGGCAATCACGTTCGTGTTTCTTATATAGTCAAGAAGCTTGGTCTTACCATGGTCGACGTGTCCCATTACCGTTACAATAGGGGGACGGTGCTTGAGATCATCCGGCTCATCCTCTTCCTCCTTGACTGCTTCCTGTAACTCCGCGCTTACGAATTCAACCTTGTATCCAAATTCGTCAGCCAGAAGTGCCATAGTCTCGGCATCTAGACGCTGGTTGATAGAGACGAAAAGACCCAGGTTCATACAAGTCGAAATGATGTCGGTCACCGGGGTACTCATCATAGTAGCCAGTTCGTTGACCGAAACGAACTCCGTAACCTTCAGTATGTTCTTTTCAGATTCCTTCTGTTCAAATTCCTCTTTCTGACGGAGGCTTATGGCTTCCCTCTTTTCGCGGCGATATTTGGAACCTTTTGACTTACCCTTGGTAGTCAGACGGGCAAGTGTCTCCTTTATCTGCTTCTGTACTTCCTCGTCATCAACTTCAGCCCTTACAGGTCTCTTCTTGAGAGGTTTCTTACTAACCTGCTGCTTGTCCTTCTTCTCCTGCGATTCAGCTTTTTGAACAGGAACAACCTCTTTCTCTTTCGTTATACGTTTACGCTTCTTCTTCCTCCTGAAGTCATCATCACCACCAGGGGCTGATGTCTGGAAAGCAGGTTTCTTCTTCTCTTCAACAGGTAATTCTATTTTCCCAACAACAGTTGGTCCGGATAATTTCCTGTATTCGGTTTTGAACACGGGTGCCGGTTCGTCAGTAACCGGAGCTGCTTCAACCTCGGCTGGTTTTTCAATCGGCTCGGGTTGTTTTTCTACTGCAGCAACAGGTTCAGGCTTCTCAGGTAACTTCGCTTCAACAGGTTTTACCTCTTCAGCTTTTGTTTCTTCTTTTTTCTTCGACTTTGAAGGCTTCTCGGGTTCAAGTTCTATCTTGCCTACTATCGTTACGTCGATTGTCTTCTTCTTCTCGGGAACAGGCTGTGGTTCAGGTTCTACCTCTTTTGGAGGAGCCTGTTTCTTTTCTTTCTTAGCTTCTTCAGCAACAGGTTTTTCGGCTTTTTCCTCCCTTGGCTCAGGCTTTTCCTGTTTTGGTTTTGTAGTCTTTTCCAGGTCAATCTTTCCAACAAGCTTGATGTCAGGTTTTTTGATCTCCGGTCTGAGATCAACACTTTTCTTCAGGCCTGAACCATCCTTGATGAGTACTTCATCCTCTGTCTCCGCATCTTCTGATTCGTGCTTGACCGACATATCGTCTATAGATACGCTCTCCTTCTTCTTGTGCAGGTCCTTCAGGATCAGCTTTTCTGACTCCTTTTTGACGCTGATATCGGAGCTATACTCCTTAACAAGAAGTGCATAAGCTTCCGGGGGGAGTTTAGTGTTCGGGTTTGGATCAAGGTTGAAGCCCTTCTTGTGAAGGAATTCCACGATGGTGGAAATCCCCACGTTGAATTCGCGGGCTGCCTTACTTAACCTCGTTGCCTTAATGTCATCTGTCATATATACCTGTGCCTTTTTTACTTCAGATAATGAAACCGGTTATAATTGCCTGTAAATGAAAATCCTATTCAAATTCTGCCCTGAGTATGTTAATCACCTCCTTGACAGTCTCTTCCTCAAGATCAGTCCTTTTTACAAGGTCGCTGATAGAAAGATTCAGGACACTCTTGGCGGTATCGCATCCGATAGCCTTGAGCTCGTCGATGATCCATCCGTCAATCTCGTCGGTGAATTCCTCGAGGTTAACATCTTCCTCGTCTTCACCACCCGGCTCCCTGTATACATCAATCTCGTAACCAGTTAGCTGACTGGCAAGCTTGATGTTAAGACCACCTTTACCTATCGCCAGCGATACTTCATTTGGTTTGAGGTAAATCTCGGCTCTCTTCGTGTCCTCGTTGAGCTTGATTGATGTTATCTTGGCAGGACTTAGTGCCCTCTGGATAAACAGCTGATTGTTAGCGGTGAAGTTGATCACGTCAATATTCTCGTTCCTGAGCTCCCTGACGATACCATGTATTCTTGATCCCTTCATACCAACGCATGCTCCAACCGGGTCTATCCTCTCGTCATACGATTCAACAGCCACTTTGGCTCTTTCACCAGGTACCCTAACTATCTTCTTGATTGTTATAAGTCCGTCAAATATCTCGGGGACTTCCAGTTCGAACAGTCTCTCGAGGAAAACTGGAGACGTCCTGCTGAGGATGATGAAAGGAGTATTATTCCTCATTTCAACCTTTATAACAACAGCCCTTATGGAATCGCCTTTGCGGAAATGATCGGAAGGGATCTGTTCCGGTTTGGGAAGTATGAGTTCATTACCATCATCATCGAGTACCAGTATTTCTCTTTTCCATACCTGGTAAACCTCGCCGGTTACTATTTCACCTATCCTGTCCTTGTATTTGGCATAGATATTATTCTTCTCCAGATCGAGTATTCTCGCTGTGAGGTTCTGCCTGAGCGACAGGATTGCCCTTCTGCCGAAATCAAGGAACTTGACCTCGTCTGATACCTCTTCGCCAACTTCATAATCGGAATCAATACGTTTGGCTTCTGAAAGTGGTATCTGTGTATTCGGGTCTGTAAATTCTTCATCATCAACAACTTCCCTGTTTCTCCAAATCTCGAAGTCACCTTTGTCGATGTTGACAATAATATCGAAGTTGTCGGCTGAGCCGTACTTCTTGGCAAGCATACCCCTGAACACATCTTCCAGGACGCTCATCATGGTAGGCCTGTCAATGCTCTTTAACTCCTTGAATTCCGAAAAGGTGTCGATTAAATTAACATTTTCCATCTGGCTATAACCTCAATTATTTTATTAGAATTTTAATACTTCTTTCGCTGATTTGACCTGCTCGTAGTTAAATGACTTTTCAGTTACCTCGGCTTCCGTTTTCGATTTCTTCCTTTTAACTGTAATGATGAGCTCGAAACCTCCGGTCGTGACATTCCTGAGTATCCCAGCCCATTTCTTACCTTCATTATCAAGCACCTCTATCTCCTTGCCCTCGTTCTTGTAATATTGTTCAATCACAACGAATGGCATGTCAATCCCCGGTGATGATACCTGTAACTCGTAGTCTTCCTTTTCCCTGTCAAAGGTCTTCTCGATAAACCTGCTGAGGTCAACGCATTCCTCTATAGTGATGCCTTCTTTCCTGTCGGCAAGAACTGTAACTTTCCCAGTGCTGCTTACTTTCACGGCAACAAGGAAAAGTGGAGTCCCGGCAACATATCCTCTTACTGCATCCTCTATTTGCTTCCTGTCTATCATTTTAAATTTTAATAACAAAACGGGGGACTTGCTGTCCCCCGGAGTCAAATACGCCTCTTTTCGGGGACAAAGGTAGTCAATATTTTGAAATTAGCAAGTCGTGGTAGTTTTATTAATTCGTTTGTTTAAAGCTCTATATCATTATTTTTGCAAGCGACAGACATCACCACCAAAACAATAATGAATTCAGGAAAGAGGGTAAGAATCATTGACATGCACGGGCCTGCCGAGAAGGCGCTGTTACAATACTGCAATGTCTGTCCAAGGCAATGCGGTGTGAACAGGTACGAAGGAGCTGAAGGCTATTGCGGTACCGATGCCGGATTGAATATTGCATCAATCTGCATCCACCAGGGAGAAGAACCTGCTATCAGTGGTTTCTCCGGGATTTGTAACGTGTTTTTTGGTTCGTGTAATCTCAGGTGTCTTTTTTGCCAGAATCATGAAATCAGCCGTAAGGATTACTGTTATGGCAGCAGGTATAGTGAACTTCACGATGTACTGGACACGATTGAAAACATCCTTTCGAGGGGTGTGAGGTCAGTTGGCTTTGTCTCTCCATCGCATGTTGTCCCCCAGGTAATCACTATCATCAAAGGCCTCAGGGAAAGAGGTCTTAGCCCTGTTACAGTGTATAACACTAACGGGTACGACAGGAAGGAAACCCTTCGTTTGCTTGAAGGTTATATTGATGTGTATCTGCCTGATTTCAAATATTCATATTCCGAATCAGCCTCATTGTTCTCTGATGCCGCTGATTATCCCCAGGTGGCACTTGATGCCTTGAAAGAGATGTACTACCAGAAAGGTTCTTCGCTGGTTACTGATGACGACGGTGTGGCTGTTAACGGAATACTCGTGCGTCACCTTGTTTTGCCTGGTCATGTCGCTGAAAGTTGTAAGATACTCGAGACCATAGCAGGGGAAATATCAACAGGTTTATCAATATCCCTGATGTCGCAATACCATCCAATGCCAGCAGTCAAAGGGCACCCTTCACTTGGTAGGATATTGCATCCCGAGGAATACAGGGAAGTGGCAGAGTGCATGGAGCGACTAGGCTTTCGTAACGGTTACCTCCAGGATCCGGGAAGTAATGATAACTACCTGCCTGATTTCAGCAGGGAACACCCCTTCACCCCAGGCTTAAGCCAGGGGTGAAAGGCTACATGAACTTCTCTCTTTTCTGAAGGTTGAGCAGTGCAATTAGCAGAAAGAGTATAGTGCCTGTTATCAGGATGATCCTGTTTTTAAAGCTTATCAGTGCCCATGTAGTCTCATTGACCTGGTAAGGCGGATCATACGGATTGAGAAAAACATTCCACTGGCTCCTGCGCAGGAAATCACTATCCGTGAACATCATTAGCAGGATACCAAAGATTATCATTACCACTGCTGTTCCATTCCCGTTCCTGATGACAGTCGAGAGCATGAAAGACATCATCCCGAGGAACATTACCGGGACCATCAGTTGTATTGTAACCTGGACGAATCTGAATTTCACGATGAGCACGGTCGACAGGAAGGTGAACGCGAGCATTATAAGGAATGCAATGATGTAGATAAGCAGCACCCTTACAAGCCAGACCTTGTACCTGTAGTTGGGGATACCAAACAAAATTTCAATTGTCCTCGCGTCCTGATCATTCTGGATGCCGAATACGGATGGATAAAAGACCAGCAGGATGCCACAGAAAATGAACACCCCCCAAAGGTCAGAGAGCCTGGATACGTCGTTACTGAAAACGTAGATAACAGATAGACCAAGGTAGAAAACCACTGATCCGGCCAGGAACCATATGAACTTGTTAGCAAAGATGATCCTTAGATTGTAACGAATCATCTTTGTTACAAGATCAAGATAGTTGATAATATTTTTTCTTTTACTGCCTTCCATAATTAGACTTATTTTCTTCGTTCTGCCCTGAGAAGCCACAGGTAGGCATCTTCGAGGTTAGGAGTTACATTAACCGCGTTTTCAGAGGGCTTGTTTTCAGATATGCAACGCATTTTTACCTCGCCACCCTCCGACATGTGATGAACCACCAGATGATCTTTCACGAAATCGTTGAAACTGTGGCCTGGTATAGATAGCTGCCAGACATGACCTTCCGCCTCGGCTGTCATATCTATCGGGCGACCGAGGTATCTCAGGAAGCCTTTGTTTAGCACGGCTACCTTGTTACACGAACTGGAAATGTCCTCGATAATATGGGTCGAGAATATGACTATCCTCTCGCGGCTAAGCTCAACAAGCAGGTTTCTGAATCTGATCCTCTCCCTCGGGTCAAGTCCAGCGGTTGGCTCGTCAACAACAAGTATCCTTGGCAGATGCAAAAGGATCTGGGCGATACCTATCCTCTGCTTCATTCCCCCGGAATATGATCCTATCTTCTCGTGCCTCCTGTCGTCCATGTGGACTGCCTTCAATACGTAGGTAACCCTTTCCTCCCTTGTACCGGCATCTACAATATTCTTCAGCATGGCCTGGTAATGGAGATACTCGTGAGCAGTCATGTTCTCGTAGGTTCCGAATTCCTGTGGAAGATACCCGATCAAACCCTGTAATTCCTCCCTTTTCTGCTGGGTATCGAGACCGTTTATCCACACCTTGCCATAGCTCTGTTCCAGTATACCGCATATGATCCTCATCAGCGTTGTCTTACCAGCACCATTGGGCCCCAGAAGACCAAACATTCCATTTCCAATTTCGATTGAAACACAATTAAGGGCCTTGAATGGCTTTTTCTTCTTGCCGATGAGAGGTACAGATGCAACGAGCCTGTAAACTGTTTTCCTGAGGTTCCTGAACCGGCCTTCCAGCCTGTAAATATCGATGTTCTCCCTTGTAAGCTTCTGACCGGTTTTGTAAATGAACAATCCAAGATACCATAAAAAGCCCAGTATCAGGACAGGAGCTAGATTTTCCCACTTCATCTGGAAAAAGACCAGGTTCAGGAGCGGGACTATCCAGAACACGATAAAATCAGCAATATTTGTTAACCTGACAAATAGTTTCCTGCTCCTGATGCTTTTCAGATTATCAAGTAGTTTCTTCAGTTCGCTCCAGATGAAGGAAAGGAAGAACCACGTTCCCATGCTGAACAGGAATACATAGAAACCTTTGTCAAGATAGAAATATGTGAAGTAGATGAGATATCCGAACAACGGTAGCAGCCATGTCAGGTGAGCCAGGTCGGACCATCGTGTATAGTCTTTCTCGAGACCTAACCTGGATCGGATTGCTTTGCCACCTTTCCACTCTCTCGACCATTTGCTTTGCCTGTCGTATATTTTAACAAGGCTCTGGATCTTGATATTGATCTGTTCATCAACCGGTATGACAGTCTCCCTTGCCTTTCTAAGGCTGTTCATCACGAACCAGGTGGTAGCCGGTACAAGGATGATAGAAAGGATAGTAGTTATCATCTGCCAGAGGAACTTGTCTATATAGGTATAGACGGCAAAAAGCAAGGCGGCCAGGATAAAAGCCTGGATAAACCTGTTCTTGAGGCTGAGCGATTTGAACCAGTCTATGGCACTTTCAAGACCTGAGTAGAATGTAGGTATGAAGACCAGGGTCAGCAAGGTGCTTAATGAAAGGCCACCGATGACCGTTATGGCGAACGAGGCTCCAATAACTGAAACGTATTCTGCCTGACCCATAGCGAGAGGAAACATGGCGATAACGGTAGTGCACGCGGTGATCAGGATTGGTCTTAACCTCGAGACCCCTGCTGTCATCAGTGCTCTCGAGCGCCTGTAACCTCGTTTACGTAGTATATTGGTGTAGTCTATTAGTATGATCCCGTTATTCACGACGACCCCGATGAGAATCAGGAAGCCGGTAAGGGTGTTCGCGTTCAGCAGTGAGTTCCCTGTCAGTATAAGAGCTATCAGGGAGCCCAGGGCTGCCAGGGGTATGCTGAACAGCAGAACAACCGGTATGACCAGCGATTCGAAAACTGCAGCCATTATCATGTAAATGAGGATAAAGGCTATCCCGATAAGGATATAAAAATCCTTCAACTGGTTCTCTTCGTGAACTACTTCAACAGCAATACCCGAGGGGATATTTAGACCGGCCACTATTGATTCTATTTCCGCCCTCGCGCCTTCCAGAAGATCCTTCGAGTTTTTTATCTCGTCGTTGAAGCTATATGAAACGGTTATCCTCTTCTCCTGGTTTTCCCTGTGGATATTACCCATCCCGGCCGAGAAAACTATATCTGCCAGTTCCTGCATCTCCATCACTGAACCGCCAGAACCTGCAACCTCCAGCGTTTTGAGATCGTCAATGGTCTTGTCGGTGTTTTCAAGGATATTACCCGATTCGTCAGCATATTTAAGCATGATGTCGTATGTCTCGGTACCCTGCCTGAATGTTGCACCTGACGAGTATTCACGTCCGAAAGTTGATAGTGCGGAAGCCAGGTTGTTAAGGGTCATGTTATTACGACCAATGTATTCCATATCGAACAGCAGGTTTACTTCAGGTTTATTGTCCTGGACGTTCATGTTCACGTTCGAAATGGAATTCAGATCGCTCAGGTAAGAATCGATATCGTCTGCAAGATCCTTCATCTGTGTGAAGTTCTCACCCTTAATAATGACGCTCTCCCGCTGCGATCCGATACCAAGGAGGTTCATGAAATCGCCGCCGGGATTATCCATCCCTTCACCGCCTGATGATGTGAATCCACCTCCTGAAGAAATATCATCCATGCTGATCTCGCCGGCCGAGATGTTCTTTGTCTTTTCGGAAATGTCATTCTTTATCTCGGCAAGATCTCTTTTACTTTCCTTGTCCCATTCTTTTTTCAGAAGAACTGTTACAGTTGCCTGTTCTTCTTCAATTCTCGATACAATATCTTCTTTCTCGGGTATGTCTTTGAGTCGTGCCTCTATCTCTGAAACAACGGCGTCGGTCTTTTCAAGAGTGGAACCTGAAGGCATTGTAACAGACAGCCTGAATGTTGGAGTTTCTATTTCTGATGTCGTGTTAATGCTAAGCGTGAGGCTGATAAGGAGTGCCGTGAAGAAGACGACCAGTGACCCGATTATTGTCGTTGCCGGTTTCCTCATACTGGCTTTTAGAAGGAGATAATAACCCTGGATCAGCCGGTTATGGATAGACATCTTCTTGAAGATCTCCGACTTGCCATATTCTCCTTTACCAAGTATCAGGAAAGTTGCCATTGGAATGAAAAGTATGGCAACCATCAACGAGATCAGGAGCGTTGAGATTATGGATACCCCTATATTCTTCCCGATCATTTTGATCATGAAATTATCCGAGAAAATAAATGGGAGGAAGACGATAGTTGTTGTGAGTGTTGATGCAAATATGGATCTCCAAACCTCTGTTGTTCCCTGTTTCACGGCTGATTCCGGGTCCTTCCCGAGCCCGGCCAGCCGGTATATATTTTCGAGCACGACCACCGAGTTATCCACAAGCATTCCGATGGCCAACGCCACTCCTACAAGCGTGAGACTATTAATCGAAATGTTATAGGCGTAGAAGAAATTGAAAGCCGCGTACACCGATACCGGTATGGAAACAGCAATTATCGTGACGAGCCTTATATTCCTGAGGAAGAACCATAGTATCATGATTGCCAGGATTCCCCCGGTGATAGCCAGGTTAATTATCTGGTTTATGTTCTTCTCCATCAGCTCGGCGGTGTTGTTCTGAACAACTATCTGTAAACCGGATGAAGCGAATTTCCTGTTAAGAGTCTCTACCTCTTTCACCGCGTCGTGAGACAGCCCAATAAGGTTAGCCTGGTTATCATTCACGAGGGCCATTGTTACGGCATCCAGCCCGTTAACCCTGCTGTAAGAACTTTCGTCCTTCACCCCGAAGAAGATCGTTGCCACATCCTTCAGCAGAACGGGCCCGTCCTTCTTGACGATTATGTTTCCAATGTCCTTTACATCAGTGTATTCCGACGAAACAGTAACAAAGTACTCGTTTATTCCATCAACAACCCGCCCGGTAAAGGTCTTGTCCTTCCCGTTATTGTTCAACAGGGTCCTGATCTGGTTCATGGTTATCCCGTTGGCCTTGCAGGCTTTCTCGTTGAGCCTTACCTCTATTGAATTCTCCTGGCCTCCATAAACCTGAACACCGGCTATGCCTTCGATATTCTCGAATTCCGGCTTGATCTCGCGGTCAGCAATATTCCTTATCCTGTCTATACCGCCTTCTCCCCTTATCTGCAGTTCCATGAACTGGTTCGTGAGCTGCTCGAGGTCTATCTTGATTACATTTATCACGAACTCGGAAGGAATAGATGTTTTTACCAGGTCTATCTTTTCCTGCAGTTTCAGGTTAGCGTATTTAAGATCAGCTTTCTGGTTGTAATAAACAGTTATTGTTCCATATCGTGATGATATATTTGATTCAATTTTCTCAATGCCCTCGAGTGTCCCGATTGCTCCCTCAATAGGGATAATAGCCTGGGTCTCTATGTAAGAGGGGTCCATCTCGAGTGGTGTGCCAACCTGGACAATAAGAGTGGGAAGCTGGGCATTTGGCAGCAGTTCCACGGGAAGTTTCTTGTAGGATATATAGCCAAGCATCGTCAGGCCCGCGAAGAGCATGATGATGAGCATCCTTCTTTTTAAAATGAAATTCATTTCGTTCTTTTTGCCGTTAAATGCCCGAGGTAACTTCATTATTACCCTTTATCCATTCACTCAGATTGTCAAATACCCAGTAAACGCATGGTATAACAACTAGAGTCAGAAGCGTGGAGGTAACAAGTCCGCCAATTACGGCAAGAGCCATCGGCGATCTCAGTGAAGCACTTTCCCCTAATCCGATCGTGAGTGGAAGAAGACCGAGGATGGTGGTAAAACTTGTCATAAGTATGGGTCTTATCCTTTGTGTACCAGCTTCGATTATAGCTTCCTTCTTCCCAAGACCTCTTTCTCTTAACTGATTTATCCTGTCAATTAATATGATAGCGTTGTTGACAGCGATACCTCCAAGCATGATTATTCCTATATAGGCCATCATGTTAAAAGATTTGCCCAGGAAGAAGAAGGTCAATATTGTCCCTACTCCCGCGAGAGGTATTGTTAACATGATAACCAGCGGCTGTATTATTGATTCAAACTGCGCGGCAAGTACCATGAAAACGAGTACAAGAGAGAGTATCAGGGCGAAGGTCAGGTTCGACATGGACTCCTTGCGCTTAAGCTCTTCGCCGGTAAAACCAATCTTGTAATCGGGCATAAGAGTTATCTGCTTCAAAGCTTCCTCTGAACGCCCGACAACCTTGTCGAACGGAACCTTTGGGTCTACCATGGCGTACAAATATGTTGTGCGGGTCTGGTTCCTCCTGGTTATTTCTCTCGGGCTTTTTACAGTACGGATAGTGGCGATCTCACTTAATGGAACCTTTACGCTTCCCGCGGTTATCAGCAGGTCGCGCAGCTGGTTCAGGGTTATATCACCAAGCTTAATCGTTATATCCTTTATCTCGCCATCCTTCTCGAAATTTCCACCATCTGCACCTGCAAGATAGCTCTTGAGCTGACCGATTACATTATCGACAGTGACATTATAATATGATGTCTTGAACCTGTCGATAGCAATCTCGACCTCCGGAGTTCCTTCGTCAAGAGAAGTTGTTATGTTCGATAATCCGGCATCTTTTGAAAGAATTTCCCTGGCCTCGTTCAAAATCCTCTCGAACTCGGTGAAATCCTCTCCGGATACTTCAATGGCAAAAGGTGTTTCGTCAGTGCCCAGTGACGATTGAAGGGCTGTCTCGTCTCTCGAGAAACTAACTTCGAGATCGGGTATACTTCCCAGCTGCTTTTCAATGAGGCTGATCGCTTCCTCGGTGTGCACGGCAAATTCCTTTTTAAGCAGGACCTTTATGCTTGCGGTATTTTCACCTTCATTGACTCTGCTATCAGCAATAGTCGACGTGTTAAGTGTTCCGCTCTGTGTGTATACCATGCTGAGGTTTTCGCCGACAAGAGATCTTGCTATGTTTTCAACACTGCTCGCGGTCGATGAGGTGCGTTCCAGACCAGTCCCTTCAGGAAGTTTGAGATCTATCGTGAAACTGCCTGACTCTGATCTTGGCATGAATTCACTTCCAATATACGGTACAAGCAGAACGGAACCTGCCATTAAGATGATTGAAAAGAAGATAACAGTGTTTCTCTTTTCAAGGATTTTTTCAAGCATCGGACGATACCAGATCATCTTAACAGAGTTGGATAAAGAACTGGTTTGCGTATCACCCTTGAAAAAAGTTGAGACAAGCATCGGGATAACGAGCATAGCGACAAGCAGCGAACTTATCAGGGCGAAAGCAACAGTCCATGCCTGATCCTTGAATAATTCGCCTGATGCTCCATGCAGGTAAACAATGGGTAAGAAAACAACAATGGTGGTGACAGTTGATGCGGTAATGGCTCCTCCAACTTGCCCGGTACCCTGGATAACAGCCTCGATGAATGGCATCCCTTCTTCGCGGTTACGTATAATGTTTTCAAGGACCACTATGGCGTTATCAACAAGCATACCCGCACCCAGGGCAAGACCCCCCAGGGTCATCACGTTCAGGGTGAGATGGTTGAAGTACATCAGGTTGAAAGTGGCAATTATTGATACCGGTATGGCCACGCTGATTACAAGGGTTGTCCCGATTCTCCTCAGGAAAACATATATGATGAACACGGCGAGAAGTATCCCTATCAATGCTGTATTTTCAACCTCTGTTATGGCCCCGTGTATGTAGGTTCCCTGATCCTGTACCTTTAGGAATTCGTAGCCTGGCAGAGCCTTCCGGAGATCTTCGAATGCCTTGTCAAGATCCTTGACTATATCAACAGTGTTATACTTTGGCTCCTTGTAGATTGAAAGACCTATACACCTTTCACCATTTATCGTGACAATATTCTCGGGATCCTTGTTCTGGAGCTTTATTGTAGCCACGTCCCTGAGGTAAACAGGAACACGGCCAGAAGAGGCCTGGTTGTTTGAGGATGCTGATGTTGACTGCCCGGTTGAAGAAGCCTGTTTAAAGCCCACTATTATATTCTCGAGGTCCTTGATATCGCTCAGTACACTAACGCCCTTCACAGTATATTTGAGTCCAAGGTCTACTATTGACCCGCCCGAAACGTTCCTGTTGTAGTTGCTTATCTGGGCCGCTATCACATCGGTTGTAAGTCCATAGGCGTCGAGAACATATTTGTTGGTCTCGATAAGTACTTCACTCTCCTCCTTGCCAGTGAGCTTCACATCTGCCACTCCTTCTATCCTGACAAGCTCGTTCCTGATATAATTTTCAGCCACCTTCCTCAGTTCGTCCATGTTGCTGACTTCATCTTTCCTGAGCCCAACTATCATTACCGGCGAGGAGTTCGGATCGTATTGAGAGATTGTAAAATCCTCGAGATCGCTGTTCTGTGTGAAGGAGTTCAATTCCTTCTGCAGATCCAGGAAGGCCTCGTCCATGTCCTTGTTCCAGTCGTACTCGACAGTGATAGTGGCTGAACCTGCCTTGGTCTCTGAAGATACACTTGTAACGCTTCCCTGGCGCATAGCCAGTGATTCGATCTGATCAACATAGTTTTTCTCTATCTCCTCGGGAGGTTTTTCTCCTGCTTTCAGCTCAACGTATATCTTCGGTGTATTGAGGTCGGGGAACAGATCAGTCCCAAGCCTCTTGAAAGATATGAATCCGAGCAGGATGATTCCCAGTACCAGCATTAATACTGTTACCGGGTATTTTACTGCAAATCTTGCAATGCCGTTCATGTCAGTTATTTAACGATTTTTACCTTCGACCTGTTACTCAGCGTTTCGAAACCGCTGATAACAACTCTCTCATTCCTGGCCAGCCCCCTCGTTACTTCTATTTCAGTCAGGTTCTCGAGACCCGTTTCGATAGGCCTTTCAACTGCCTGGCCGCGGTCAACGATGAATACGGTCTTTCCTCTCTGACGCGACAGGATAATATTTTTGGGGATTACAATTACAGAATCTTTCCTGCTTGTTACAATGTCGGCCTTGACGAACATCCCGGGGCGAAGAAGATAATTTGTATTACTTATCTCGACGGTTCCAAGGAAAGTCCTTGTATCGGCATTGATTGCAGGAGAAAGCTGGCTTATCCTGCCAGGTACCGTGTCGCCCGGTATGGTGTAGTTGGTGAGGTTGACGTTAAGTCCGGGTTTGATAGTGTTTATGTATTTCTCCGGTAACTGAACATTCATGTACATTGTTGCGTAGTCCATTATCTTGACCATCTCCGAGCCTGATTCAACCTGTGTTCCCTGGGTGTAGTAGGGAAGTTCAACTATCACACCATCAATGGGAGCAACAACCTTGGTTTTATCAAGCTGAAGCCTGGCATTTTCAACGTTTGTCTTGGCATTCACGTAATTATAGGAAGCAGTCTTGAGGTCTTTCTGGGTAACACCGCCTTTTTCATAAAGCGATTCCTGTTTCTTTAATTCACTCTCGCTAAGCTCAAGATTAAGCTCGTTGGCTTCCAGTTTTATTGAATTGACAAATTCCTTGTCCTCAAGCCTCGCGATCAGCGATCCTGTTTTTACCCTGTCGCCGAGCTGCCATTTCCTTCCGGTCTGGGGATTTACTTCAAGGAAGTATGCCGCTGCAATTTTTGATTTGATCGTTATCTCGCCCCTCGGGTAGGCCGTTCCTGTTGTATTAACGTACTCCTCGATCGATTTGAGTTTGATATCTTCAACAGATACCGGTATTTCGACATCCGCGTTAAGATTGGCTTCCCTGTTCTGGCATGCTGTGATGGCGAGCGCGGAAGCAACTATTATAAAAAGGCTCTTTTTCATATTGCAGGTTATTTATTTCTTTTCTGTTGTTTGAACTGGAGTAACAGGCTGTTTCTTTTCAAAGTCGTAGAGCGTCTGTATCTTGAGGTTAAGAAGCTCCAGCTTGTACGAGATAAGTGAGTTGGTATATGATAATTGTTTTTCGGATAGCTGGTTCTGGTAAATATTCAGATCCATACCAGTCAGGTCGCCATTCTTGTACTTCTCGAGGTTAAGATCGTAAGTGAGCTGAGCATTGGTGACTGACTGTCTGGCTATCTCGATCTGGTTCTGCAGGTTAAGGAGATTCCTGTAAACCTGTCTGACGCCAAGTATAATGTTGTTCTGCTCTTCCTCGAGCGATATCTTGGAGGTTTCTATGGATGCTTCTGTCGCCTTTATCCTCGATTTCTTTTCTCCCCAGTCCCACAACGGGATTGTAAGAGAGAGCGATACTGTCTCGTTATCAGTCGGGCTGGAATAGACATCCTTGAATTTTTCATTGTCGCCGAAAAGGCCGACTGATAATCCCAGGCTACCCTTGAACTCGTTAAGTGCCTTTGTCTGGATCAGGTCGAACTCGCTTGTCTCGATGCTTATCTCCCTTTGCCTTAGTTCCATCCTGTTAGACAAACCCTGGTCAATTGCAAATGAGATATTGACCTGTACAGTGTCAACTGCAATATTCGGCAACACTATCACATCGTCGTACAGGCTCATCCCTATCATTATCTTGAAGTTATCCTTGGCATTCTCAAGAGCCACCTGCTTGTTTTCAAAATCCGACCTGGTGGTGGCAAGGTTCAGTTCGGCCTGGAACATTTCCTCTTTCGCTGATAGCCCGGCGTCAACTTTGTTCTTCGACACCTCGTAGCTCTTCTGCATGTTCTCGTATGCCTGCCTTGCTATATCGAGGCTCTGCTGCTGCTGGTAAACATAATAAAAGCCCTGTGTAACCTGTTTCTCCAGGGCCAGTAACTGGATGGAGTAATTCAGCTGCGCGTTCTCGAGAGCAAGTTGTAATTCCTTGAGCTGCAGCTTGGTCCGGTTATAGGTGAACAAAGGTTGGTCGAGATCAAGAGAAAGTTTGTTACTGAAGCCTTTGGTGGTGGTATTGCTGTATTCGCTGTATGAATCTGTATAACCGAACTTGTTGTTGAGTGAAATCCTGGCGTCGGTCAGTACTATGGGTTGAGAAATTGTAAACAATCCAAAGCTCTCGGTGGTTCTCCTGCTATTCCATTTCGAAATCAGATCGTTGAACTCCCTGCTCTGCGTGTAACCGATAGGGTTGATGTTTAACGAGAACTGCGACTTGAGAGCCGCATTCTGAGCGTTCAGGTTCTCCTGGCTTCTTATAAGGCTTAACCTTGTCTTTTTCATCGTCGGACTGTTATCTTCGGCCACCTTGAGAGCCTGTTCGAGAGTCAGTCCCTGCTGCCCGGCCAGGTTTCCGGCCATGACGAGCATAAACAAAAATGTTGTCCAAATTCCTCTTTTCACTGTAGTAATATTTAGTTCAATTTATTTTCATTTTTCCTGCCCTGTAAGTTAGAGCTACCTCTGAAGCACCCACTTTATAGCATCACCGATAACCATTCTACCGTTAGTCTGGTTAGTGAGTTTTACTTTAACCGTATCGGGTGACATGTAATAGGTTCCAAGTTTGTTCCACCCGGGTTCCGCGTTCTCGAAATCGAGTGTTATGGGTTCACTGCCCTGGTCGTGGTAGACAAGGAAGTGCAGTTCCTTGAAAGGACTATCCATTTGTTGCGGACCTCCCATCGGACCACCGGGTCCGCCACCAGGGCCTGGACCACCTCCCGCTCTCATGGCTCCCCTGACACTCATCTGGCTTCCTGCCTTGCCGACGAAGGCATATACGTCATAATAGCCAGGACTCTTTATTATCCCTTTCCATTCTATGGATTTATCCCCGGTGCCAGCCCTCGTGTAAACGGCCGATTTGATGTACCAGCCGTAATAATTCGTTTGTATTACCGGTTGCCAGTAGTCGGGAGCCCAGAATTGATTTACAACCCCGTATACTTCTCCTTTCTCGGCTTTTATACCAAGTATCTTTCTTAACCTGTTAGTAGCTTTCGCTGTATCGTTTATAAACCCTTTATCCTCGTTGTCAACAATCAGCTCGTTTGGTTCAATAAGCAACGGAATTGAAGGAAGTAATTCTTCTCCATCGAAGCCCGTTGTTTTCTCTCTTGTCTTGATAACTTCATTTATGGGGATTGATTGTTCCCCGGGCAGGTTTTTGCAGAAGAGCATGTTTACCTGCATAGAACGTGGTTGGTTGTCAAGAACTACCCCTATACGCTTGGCTTCACCCGGTCCAAGGTAAACGATTTTGGAAATGTCAGTCGCATCCATGCCCCTCCCGGCCATGCCGACTGTAAAAGCTCCCCGGCTGCCTCCCCCGCCAACACCGGTTACCGTGATACTCATCACCCTGTCCATCATCATCCCTCTGCCACCGCCACCGGTCTGGAACGCGATATTGAATATGCCACCTGTCTTTTCGCTGTTCGAAGCGATAAACGTAACCTGGTATCTTGACCTGTCTCCAACAATTATCTCCCTGGCTTCAAGATTGCTGATTATGAATCCCGGTTGAGCCACGCCGGTAAACCAATCCTCCATTTGAGGATAGAATGAATAACCGAATTTTTTATTGAAGTCCTTGTCGAAAGTAGTGATATTAACTCTCCTGAACTTGTTGGTGTCGAGGTAACTGTGAAACCAGGTGCTGAACTGGTCTATCCCCGCGTGCTTCCT
>JAXLTU010000019.1:0-70314 GCA_046329885.1 Bacteroidales bacterium | reverse complement strand
GGCTGGAATACTTGAACTGTGCATCAATCTTGCCCTCAATACCTTTCGCCGCTGGTGCGAATTTCTGAATTGTAACGAAAGTATTATAAGCGTCCTTCACTCCCACTCCTTTCATATCGAAATCGGCCTTCATAACCGGTTTGAGTGTGTCGCGTGTATCATAATCAGCGTTCATCACCACCTTCCCTCCCATTATATCCAGCCCAGTTTCTCTTATCATCAGAATCCCATCCCTGACTATTATGTGACCTTTGAGATTGTCAGCCTTTATATTATCGTATGAGAACTTGTTAATAACAGCGTTAAAATCGAAATCTATGTTTTTTGGAACCACTATAACTGCAAGTGCAGTCGTATCTTCAACGGTATCTGTTGTTGTATCCGTAGCCATCGCATTCATTATTGCCCCTGCATCCGTGAGGTTTGAAACAAGGTTGAGTTTTCCCCTGATTGTCTCATTTCTGAATACATAAGGAATGTAATTCTCGATGTTCCCTGTAAGTGAGAAGTCGCTTGTACCCGCTACAACGATGTCTGCTTTCTGAAGCCGGGTATAAGCCGGGGTAAATAGTACATTTACCTCCTTTATGGCAACCCCGGGGTAGCCGGCCATCTCAACATTCATATTCTTAATACCCAGTGTCCCTGTCGCTGTAAACTTCTCGTATTGTTCCTTTTCGATCATGGATAGCCTGCCCGCCATCGACATGGCCATATCTATTATGCCTGAAAGAGAGAGACTATCAAGGGGAACAGCTTTTGATAATGCAGCCAGATCGATCTTTCCTGTAGCTGATGCCTTAAAATCCGGATCACTAACAGGGGTTTTCATGAAGAAAGAGAGGTCAAAAGGGCTGCCAGCCAGCTCAAAATGGAACTTGTCGAGGTTAACGGTCGATTTGTCCATATCTTTACCATCGACTTTGACATTAGCTGAGACATTAATGTTGGTGATTTTCTCCGGGAGCACCGGATAACTGATCAACCCGTCAGATACTGCAAGGTTAAGACCGATATCGGGGATAGTGCTGTCAGCATCGCTATAGACACCCCTGGCAAATCCATTCAATGCAAGTGATCCGCTAGCCTTAAGATCCTCGTATCCTTCCATGTATACCGCTGGAACCAGCGAGAGAAGCGATTTAAAGGTTGTCCCCTCGGTTGAGTACTTCAGGTCGGTAAATATATCATCGCCGGGCATACTTACAATCCCTGAGAAATTCAGTTTAAGATCGTTTATGGAGAAGTAGTTCTCCTGGAATCGAAAACTCATGCTATCGAGGTTTGCATCAAGTTTAATTTTCGAATCGATAACTACCTTGTTCAGGTATTTTACACCATCAAAATTGACTGTTGCCATGGCTATGTTGAGAGCCATATTGAGATTGGTAACACTTGTTGTCATGTCACCGGAAAGAGTGTAGTTCAGATTTTCAAGTCTGGCGGTCATTGGCAGTGTAGAGTCGATATACGAGATCGAGCTGTTTTTTATCTCGAACTTTCTCAGCAGGAGACGCATCGAACTGCCAGAAGATGAGGCTTCTGTTTCGGTTGGAGCCGTGGTTACAGCCGCTGCTGTATCAGCCGATGGTTTTGCAATATCCCAGTTTGCTTTACCATCCTTTAGTACTATGGCATTAACAACCGCTTTATCAATTATAATAGACTTTACCTCGTAGCCCGATTTGGAAAAGATGCTTCCAAGGTTAAAAACAAGATCGAATGATGAGAAACCCGCGAGCGTGTCACCTGCGAACCTGTCGATGCCGACGACACTTACCTTGCTAAGCGAGAAAGAGAGGTTTGGAAAGTTTCGGAAGAAACCAAGCTTGTAATCGTCGAAAGTAACTTTTGCATTAATCGATTCATTAATGACAGTTTCAACCTTTGTTTTGATTTTACCTTTGAAGAGAACCGGAATCGTGAAGAGAAGAATAAGAATAAGGAGCAACAGGGCACCCAATGACTTTAAGGTAATTCCAAGTATCTTTTTCATTGTAATTTTGTTTTCTGATTATCAAACAAATAACGACAAGTAAACGTTCAAATTGCGACGAATTAAAATTAGTGAATAATAACAAAAATAAAAATTTTGTTATATTTGCACCGCTCGAACAATTCAGGTCCCGTAGCTTAACTGAATAGAGCATCTGACTACGGATCAGAAGGTTACAGGTTTGAATCCTGTCGGGATCACGAAACAAACAATGCTCCGCGAGGAGCATTATTTGTTTTCCGACGGATGCAAACGCCAGTTTGCAAATCCGGTGGAAAACAAATAATGATAGCGGCGAAGCCGCGGCATTGTTTGTTTCGTGCAAAGCCCCCCCCCGCGATCATGAACGAAGTGAATAATCCTGTTTTTAGTCTTTTCACTTTGGTCCCGAATACTTGATTATACTAAACCAGGCATTGTTTGTTTCGTGCAAAGACCATCCCCGCGATCATGAACAAAGTGAATAATCCTGTTTCTTAGTCTTTTCACTTTGGTCCAGAATACTTGATTATGCTAAACCAGGCATTGTTTGTTTCGTGCAAAGACCACCCCCGCGATCATGAACGAAGTGAATAATCCTGTTTCTAGTCTTTTCACTTTGGTCCCGAATACTTGATTATGCGAAGCCGCGGCATTGTTTGTTTCGTGCAAAGACCACCCCCTGTGAAGCAGATTTAACCATATATTGGTATAATATTTGTAGTTTTGACTGGCAAAACCCTGATTATGAAACCTGCCCTATACCGTATATTTCTTTCTATTTTTATTTCACTCTCAATAACGGCTTGTGAAAAAACATTAATTCCCGATGAGGATTCTGGTTTCTCGGGAATAAAATCTCCATCAATCCAATCAGGTGCCAATACCTCTGTTGTTGCCATCAGGAAAGATGCCTCTGTTGAATTGTCATTATCATATTTCGACCCGGCCTGGTGGAAGATAGGGTTAACTGCTTCCGGGTATCCTGATTACTACGAGGTATATATTTCCGATGATATGGGTGTAAGCTGGAAACTGCAAATGACAGCAGATACCTCTTATCTTCATAAAAACCTAGTAATAGAAGGTTTGAAAAATGGCATCCCGTACCAGCTATACCTGAAGGAACACTACAATAAACCGGGCTCTTCGAAAAACACCAACGTGGTCATGTTCGTCCCATCATCGTTCAAGCCAGTTTACACTGAACTCGGCAAGGATCAATACAGTTCAGTATACTCCTTCGATGTGAATGAGAACCTCAACCCGCTAGTATACGCGAAGATATCCTATGAATATTCGCCTGGCTATTCGGCGGCAACAGTATTTTTCTCAAAACCAGGCATTGAACCAGTGATGGTGGAAACGAATTCATGGTTCCCTGATCTTGATAAAAATGGATCGCGAATTTCTTATTCCTCAGACAAGGGTGAAGTTTTTGATGGGACAATAATTCCTGAGCATATTACAATCTATGATATAACTGCCGGAAGTTCGTCGAGGGTTACTACAGGGTATTCGGTTAATCGATATCCTTCATGGTCTCCCGATAATAAACTCATAGCCTATTCTACTTCTTCAACCGGTGATTACAATCTTAGAATAAAGACTCTAGACCCTAAAACTCATTCCAGTTACGCTGTTGGATCCGAACCAGTTTTTCAACAACCGGTAACAGGATACACGGAGATAAGACCTTCATGGTCTGCTGATCAGAAGTATATCTATTACACTCTCCAGTACTATACAAGTGACAATTCTAATCCAGGGAATTTCGATATCTACAGGAAGAATTATATAAGCGGTAAGACGGAACCAGTCTTCAGTACCACCTGGACTGAGTGTTCCCCGGTAGTATCTCCGGATAATTCGAGAATTGCATTTCTGAGCAACTATAATGGAAAACTCCAGGCATGGATATATGTAATTGATTCTGGCAAACTTATCCAACCTATAGAAACCGGCACTTACTCTTTTTCCGAGGTATGGTCTCAACTGAAATGGAAGAATAATAACATCCTGTTGTTTGCAAACCAGGAGAGTATATTCAGCATGACCGTTGAGTAACCTGATTAAAAGGTTTCACCCGCCTCTGAAATATATCTTGGATTAAGCTACCTGTCCCTGTTCGTGGTGGCTATAAATGTCAGGCCAACCACATTGTTTCGAATGTCCGATAATGGTCTGTCGCCAGGAGCAAGATTAATATAACTTCGTTCAAACGTGGCAAGGATTGTTAAATTACCTAAAGTTATTCCAGCGCACAGTCTGGCTCCAAAATCAAAAGGCTTTAAATCGCATTCCATCGCATTTCCAAAACGCATATCCCTGTTCTCTTTTCCTTGTTCAAGTACATATCCTGAAACACCCACGGCCATGTATGAACCTGCTCCCAGAATGATCCTGAAAAAGCCGGAATTTGACTTATACATTACCATAACAGGGGCCTCGAGATAAACAGGTGAAAAGGTGGTTTCTGTAGTATCAGTCTTGTAGACGGCACCCTTCGAAGTAAATAAAATCGCCGGTTGAATAGAGAGATCACGAGTTACTTTCAGTTCGGTATAAGTGCCAAAATTGATTCCGGGGAGTGCCGCGTGGTCAAACTTCACCCCGTCAATATTCATCCTTGTTGACGAGAAATTGATACCGAAAATCTGTCCGGGTGAAAACTGCGCGCTCAGCCTGGAGTTTGAAACAAGCAGGAGAACAGCAAAAACCAAATATTGATTAAGACGACTCATGGTATTTCTTCAAGAAATAAAAACGCCGGGACCTTTGTAAAAATTCCTGGTATTCTCTTATTGCAGTTAGTTCGCTTTATTGATTTATACAAACGCAGCCAGGATAAAGTTCACTTTAATTTGTACGAGAATACCCTGTTAAAATTTTACTTCCCATTTTCATTGAAATGGATTGGGCATCAGCAATATTTTCATGACTTCTAATACAAATTTAGGCTTTTAAACAGATTAACCGAGGTAAGTTTAACAAATTATAACCATGCATTTTTAATTCACTTTTCTGTCATAATTCATATTTTTGAAGATCAGGATTTAGCCATTTTCCATGAAAAGAATCACTCCGGTTTTAACTTCAGTACTTCTTTTGTTACCGGCCTTGCTGGTGGCAAAAGATCCAATCACCGTGAAAAAATTCACCGAACCTCCAAAAATAGATGGAAGGCTTGATGACAAGGCGTGGCAGGGCGTTCCGGTTCTCACCGGATTCAAGACCTTCACCCCGGATTATGGAAAAGATATGCCTTTCAATACAGAGGTCATGATGGGCTACGATGAAGAGAACCTGTATTATGCTTTCCGGTGTTTTGATCCGGACCCCTCGAAAATAAAGGTATCTGTCGATTCCCGCGACAGGATCAGGCAGGATGACTGGGTCTGTGTTAATCTCGATTCATTCAACGATCAGCAATCGCTTTATTGTATTTATTCAAATGCAAACGGTATACAAATGGATACCAGATATGCGGCCGGTAAGGAAGATCTTGGAATGGACCTCGTGTTTTACAGTGCTGGTTCAATTGATTCAACAGGCTATTACATTGAAATTAAACTCCCTCTCAAGAGCATCAGGTTCACTAATCGAGAGCCGGTAATGATGGCTGTTATTTTCGAGAGGCACATAAGCAGGTTATCAACCCAAGGAACCTTTCCAAATCTGTCTGCCGACCAGGGCATGGCATTCCTCAACCAGATGCAACCATTTAAATATGAAGGAGTCAAGCACTATAAACTGTTTGAAGCTTTACCCGCCGTTACTTACAGTTATCGCGGGGAACAGCAGTCCGGAAAGATGACAACCACCGAAAACAAACCAGATGCCGGCCTCACTCTCAAATATGGTATAACCTCCCAGCTGGTGCTTGACGCTGCGATAAATCCTGATTTCAGCCAGGTGGAAGCTGATGCCGGTCAGGTTGATGCCAACCTTAGATACGAGCTTTACTACCCCGAGAAAAGACCATTCTTCCAGGAAGGAAATGAAAATTTCCAGATTGGAGGGTCGGGATCATCTGTTCTCGATCCAATAATTTCATTCGTTAACACCAGGAATATTGCTGATCCGGTTGCCGGTTTAAAACTATCTGGCAAAGCTGGCAGTAAGAATAATATTGCTGTGCTATACGCGGCTGACAGGAAAATCAGTGAGGCGGATAACGGGAGGGTAACCTATGGACATTACCCGGTATTAAGGTACAAGAGAAGTCTGAAGGAAGACAGCTACATCGGGTTCCTGGGAACCTCGGTCATTGATAGCACTAGTACTAGTTTTAATTATGGAGCCGATGGTAACATAAGGTTAAATAAATCAACACTGCTCGATTTCCATGCTATCTTATCCAGGACTAATAATTTGTTTTTCAGTCCAGGCAAGCATAACGGGCATGCTCTTGGTTTAAATTACCATTCAGAACAAAGGAATATAGATTATGCATTCACAGCGCAGGATATAAGCAGGAAATTCTATTCAGGCGCCGGTTTCATAAACAGGACCGGTGTGACTATTTTTTCAGCAATGGCCACCCCAAGGTTATATCCCTCTTCAAAACTCATCAGGCGCCTTGATTTCGAGTTTTTCACAGGGTATTTACGCGACAACGATTATGACAAATGGGAAACTTACAACAGTTTTTCGCTTATAAGCCTTCTTGGAGGAACGATCAGGACCAATACAAGAGTCTTTTATTCGACGGAAATATTTTCAGGAATAAAATTCAATACTGGTGGTTTTCTGACAGCCTTATCAGGCAGAATAGGGACAACTTTTAATGGTTCGCTCACCTACCGGAGGAGAGCATCTGTAATATATTCCGATCTGGAACAAGGTTATGGTAACACCCTTGTATCTGAACTGAGGTACCTTCCAACTGAGAAGATTCATACCCAATTAAATATAACGTATCAGAATTTGTACCGGAGTGAAGGAAGAGCCAAGGTTTTTGATTATTTACTGCTTAGAGGCAGATTAACATACCAGGTGAACAAGTATCTGTTTTTCAGGGCCATCTGCGAGTATAACGATTACAGGGAATCGTTATCAACTGATTTTCTTGCATCATTCACCTACATCCCCGGAACAGTTTTTCATATTGGCTACGGTTCACTTTACGAACGAAGCAGGTGGGATGGACTGGACTACATTGCTGACGAAAGGTTCCTGGAGATGAAAAGAGGAATTTTCATGAAGTTTTCCTATTTGTTCAGGGTGTAGGAAATGAACATGCAGAGGTAACCAGTACGTGGGATTGATATTCTATTTCCCCGTGGCTCTGTAGTTTATCAATGAATCGAGAGTGGATCTCTTGAGTATATCAAAAGTACTATCACGTACCTCTTTGAATACGTTCCTGATACCACAATTCAGCTCGTCCTTGCAGAATTCACAAGGCTGGTAGGCTTTTTCCGATACGCAATACATGAGTGCGATGGTACCCTCGAAATGCCTCACTACATCAGCAAGATTCACTTCAGAAGGATGGCGTAGAAGGAAATAGCCACCTGCTTTTCCCAGCTTGCTTCCAAGGATACCTAGTTTTCTCAGATCAAGAAGAATGTTCTCGAGGAAACTCTGTGGTATCTTTTCTGTTTCAGCTATGTCTTTAATCTGTATCGGTCCCTTTCCATATTCCCGGGCAAGCCTGGTAAGGGCAACAATAGCATACCTTGTTTTCTTTGATAGAATCATAAATCAAATAATTCACACTAAAGATAAGTATTTATACCCTATCATTTGTGGTTTTAAAACGGCTATACCATGAAAAATATAACCAATACTTTTGTTCATAAAATCGGTAGACATTATAAATAATACCTTTTATGAAGAGAGTTTTAATAATACTGTTCGCATTTTTAGCGTTGCGCGGGCAGGCACAAAGTTCAAACGACATCCTGAATATCCTGGTTGCAAACAAATCGATCAGCCAGGAGCAGGCAGATTCAATCAGGGCCGAATCGGCTATTAATCAACAGACTACTGTTCCGGAAAAAAAGCTTACAATCGAGTTCGAGTACAGGCCGCGAGCTGAATACAGGAACGGGTACCAGGTGCTGAGAAATGATTCATCATCTGCAGCTGTTTTTGCAAACCAGAGAAGCAGGTTGAGTTTGAATTACACTTACGACAACAGGTTTATACTTCAGTTTTCAGTTCAGGATCTGCGTGTCTGGGGTCAGCAGGATCCCAGGTATACCGGTGCCACTCTCCAGGTGTTTGAAGCATGGGCTGAACCATATTTAACTGACAAGCTTTCCCTGAGGATAGGCAGGCAAAGAATCATGTACGATAACCAGAGGCTATTCGCTGAAAATGACTGGCGTTTGAGCGCGGCGGTACACGATGCAGTTAACCTCAGGTACTATGGACAGAACCTGTCAAGTGAACTGGCTTTCGCGTTCAACCAGACTTCAGAACGCCTGCTTGGCACTGACTATTCACCGGTAGGATTCACGAACTACAAGTTTCTCGCCGTTCATTACCTGAAGTATAATTTCTCGAAGACCACAATTTTAACTCTGCTGAACAGCACAGATGGGTTCCAGAAAAAAACCGATACCGAGAAAATGAATTTCAGGTACACTCTCGGAGGAAGGATCGAGGGGACTATTGGTTCAGTGTACGCTACCATGAGTGCTTATTACCAGGGTGGCAGGAATTCATCAGGAAAAGAACTTCAGGCTTATTATCTGCAGCCAGAAATTCGCTTCACATATGGTACATCTCTTACTGTCAGAGCAGGCATGGAGTATTTCTCAGGTGGTGGTAACAAGGCAGGAATGAATATAGACAAGTCATTTGTACCACTTTATGGTGTGGCACACCGTTTCAACGGGTCAATGGATCTGATAACAAAATTTCCTGGTGACGTGGGAGGTTCTGGCCTGATAAACCCTTACCTGTTTCTGATAAAACCGCTCAATCCGAAATTTGAAGTCAGGTCTGATTTTCACACTTTTCATCTCCAGAACAATTATTACGTGAATGATGTGGCTATTGACAAGTACCTCGGTTTTGAAAATGACTGGTTACTTACCTATAAGCCTAACCCGGTTACAAAGATTGATATAGGTTTCTCGTACATGGTACCTACCGAGACTCTTGAGACTATCAAGGCTGCAGGAAGCAGCAAGTATAATCTCTCGTGGTTCTTCATAAGCATGACTTTCAAACCTGTTCTTTTCACAACAAAATTCAAATAGAAAAAATGAAGAAATTAAATGGTTTAGCCATCCTGTTAGTAGTATTATCTAGGATACTGTCGCCATCATCAGTAGCAGGCCAGGAAAAACTCTCCGGCCAGATAAGCATTTCAGGTGCATTTGCACTTTACCCCATGACAGTGAAATGGGCCGAAGAATTCAGGAAAATCAATCCCGGCGTCAAAATTGATCTTTCCGCTGGTGGTGCGGGAAAAGGAATAGCTGACGCTCTAAGCGGCATGGTGGATATAGGAATGGTATCGCGTGAGATCTATCCTGAGGAGATCAAGAAGGGCGCTTTCCCCATCGCGGTAACAAAGGATGCTGTTGTTGCGGTAGTAAATGAGCAAAACCCGTCACTTGCCGACATTCTCGCGAAAGGCTTAAAAAAAGATGCCGGAAACAATATCTGGATAACGGGCAGAGTCACTACATGGGCCCAGGCATTTGGTGCCAAGTCAACTACACCTATACATGTGTACACGAGGTCGGATGCGTGCGGAGCTGCTGAAATGTGGGCAAAGTATTTCGGAAAGAAACAGGAAGATCTGCTTGGAGTTGGGGTCTTTGGTGATCCCGGATTAGCCCAGGCTGTTAAAAGAGATCCCCTTGGTATTGGTTTCAACAACATCGGTTACGCTTATGATTCAAAGACCAAGCTACCGGTAAAGGGTCTGAGGGTTGTGCCAATCGACCTTAATAATAATGGCAAAGTAGATGCCGAGGAGAATTTTTATAACAACATGAATGATATTATTGCTGCAATTGGTGCAGGTAAATATCCCTCTCCCCCTGCCCGTGAATTGTATTTTGTCTGCAAGGGGAAACCAGGTACGAACAAGGTGTTGAGTGAATTCATTAAATGGGTACTAACCGACGGACAGAAATTTGTACACGAGGCAGGATACATTGCCCTGCCTAAGGAAAAGATAGAGGCTGAATATAAGAAGCTCTGACACATGATGAGATTAAGAATTTTAAAGGACAGACTTGCCCGGCACGCCATGCTGGGCATCGCCTTTTTTTCACTCCTGCTGCTGTTACTCATAGGTGTGAGTCTTTTAATCAAGGCATTGCCAATAATGCAGGAGCAGGATTTGGGTAAATTACTTGGTTCATCTAACTGGAAACCATTTAAGAACGAATTCGGTTTCCTTCCTTTTATTCTGAGCACTCTTCATATTTCCCTTATTGCAATTGTAATAGCTCTTCCTCTTGCTCTATTCACGGCAATCTATCTCAACACGTATGCACCGGTGAAAGTAAGGAAGATGTTTGAGCCGGTTGTTGACCTGTTGTCGGGTATCCCACCTGTTATCTACGGTGTATGGGGAACACTGACAATAGTCCCGTTTATCGCCAACAAGGTCGCCCCGCACTTCGTGGAATATTCATCCGGTTACACAGTTCTTGCCGGTGGCGTCGTTCTCGGAGTGATGATTATACCACTTCTGGTGAGTATTCTGCTTGAAGTGTTCAGATCAATGCCGTCTGAAATCTTCCAGGCTTCCCTTTCACTTGGAGCAACAAAATGGCAGACTGTAAAGAAGGTTCTTTTGCGAAAATCGATGCCGGGAATAATTGCTGCTGTTGTATTGGCCATCTCCAGGGCATTTGGTGAAACAATAGCAGTATTAATGGTTTGCGGGAATATCCCGGTAATACCCAAATCGCTTTTCGATTCGTGTTACCCGTTGCCGGCTCTTATTGCTAATAACTACGGGGAGATGCTATCCATGCCTGGTTACGAGTCTGCCTTAATGCTCGGGGCTCTGCTCCTCTTCGTGATTATCGTTTTATTCAACAGCATCTCCAGGTTCACATTATATCACATTGAAAAGAGATACCAGCTATGATTAAAAAAGGCTTCAAGCATAAGGAAGAAATCATCTTCAAGGCAATAATGATCCTGTCAGCCGCGATCATTTTCCTCATTCTGCTTTTCATACTTGGAACAATCATTTACAAGGGAACACCCGCTCTCAACCTCGATATGATAACACGGTTGCCAGGGGGTGGCTTTTATCTTGGCAAGGAAGGAGGAGTGCTTAACGCGATAGTTGGCTCTCTCATGATCATGGCTGGATCTGTTACTATAAGCGCGATGATGAGCGTACCCCTTGTGATGTATATAAACTTCTATCTCCCGAAAAAATCATTTCTCACGAATGCAGTAAGATTTTCTTTTGATATTCTTTTCGGTGTGCCATCGATAGTGTATGGCGCATTTGGTTTCGCACTCATGGTTTATCTTGGTCTGAAGGCGAGTCTGCTTGGTGGTACCATAGCCGTTGCACTTCTGATTATGCCGATAATGATGAGATCGTTCGACGAAGTTGCCAGGCTGCTTCCACAGGATCTGCCACAGGCTCTGCTATCGCTCGGCACTACAAGATACGAGATGGCAAAGGTCATCATCAGGCAGTTGATGCCAGGACTGGTAACTGCGGTCCTCCTGGCCGTGGGAAGAGGTATCGGCGATGCCGCCACGGTGCTCTTTACCGCTGGCTATACTGACAATATACCGACAGCGCCAGGGCAACCAGCCGCAACACTCCCCCTCTCGATTTTCTTCCAGTTGGGAAGTCCTGTCGAGGAAGTTCAAAACAGGGCTTATGCATCAGCACTGATTCTTACAATTGTAATACTGGCTTTGAGTTTCGGCGCCAGGTATTTCAGTTCAAAATACTCGAAAAACAAGATCTGATATGAATATTGTTACATCATCACAAACAAGAAACAGAATGGCTTCAGAAAAGGATTATTCTCCTCTTAGGAAGATTGATCACAGCCATTCAATCAATATTGAAAACCTCGATGTTTTTATAGATAAGCACCACATTCTGAAGAATATCAATCTCTCGATCCCCGAGAAGAGCATCACCTGCATAATTGGTCCCTCGGGTTGTGGCAAATCGACTCTTCTGAAGACTCTGAACAGGATGCATGATGAGACCCCCGAGGTGAAAATCTCTGGCAAAGTCTATGTTGATCACGAGAATATTTATTCACCCGGGATCAACGTTATCGAGATCAGGAAGAAGATGGGTCTGCTTGCACAGCGTCCGTGCCCGCTGCCCATGTCGGTGTTCGATAACGTGGCTTACGGACCGAGGATACACGGACTGAAGAAACGAAAGGCAATAAACCAGACAGTCATTCAGTACCTGCAGTACGTGGGTTTGTGGGATGAGATCAAGGGCAGGGTGAGGTCCAGCGCATCGAGGTTATCGATCGGACAGCAGCAACGATTATGCCTTGCCAGAGGACTTGCAATTGAACCGGAATATATTCTGGGTGATGAAGCTACTTCAGCGCTCGATCCTATTTCGACAAAACGCATTGAAGAACTTTTTCTTAAACTGAAAGAGAAATATACCGTGGTGCTCGTGACCCATACACTCAGGCAGGCCAAAAGGATAGCAGACTACATCGTGTTCATGTACCTGGGCGAGATAATTGAAGCTGCTCCTACCGAGGAGTTCTTCTCAAGACCCAAGGAACAGCTGACTAAAGACTACCTGTCCGGCAGCTTCAGTTGAAATAAACTGTTTTTCACGATTATGAAGCACTAGGCCAGTGCATCTGCCAGATCAGCAATAAGATCTTCAGTGTCTTCGATGCCAACCGAGAGTCTGATCAGATCTCTTGTAACTCCCGCGTTGGCTTTTTGCTCGTCTGTCATTGACGCGTGAGTCATTGCATAAGGATAGCAGATCAACGATTCTACACCTCCAAGACTTTCAGCGAGGAGTATCACTTTCAGCTTTTTAAAAAAACTGTTTGCCATTGCCTCGTTCCCATCCCTGAGTCTGAATGACAGCATCCCGCCGAAACCTGTCATCTGCTTTCCGGCAAGAGCATGAAACCTGTTCCCGGGCAGACCCGGATAAAAGACATCCGTAACCCGTGGGTGATTATTTAGAAATTCTGCTATTGCCAGGGCGTTTACCTCGTGTTGTTTCATCCTTACAGCCAAGGTCTTAATCCCCCTGAGAGTCAGCCAGCAGTCGAAGGCACCCGGTACCGCGCCGGCAGCATTCTGGATGAACCTGAGCTTATCAAACAATTCCTGATCCTTCATCACAAGGGCACCGCCAATTACATCCGAATGTCCGCCGATATATTTCGTCGTACTGTGAAGTACAATGTCAGCACCCAGGGTTAACGGTCTTTGAAAATAGGGTGAAGCAAAAGTGTTATCGACAACTACCTTGATACCTCTTCCAGATGCATAGGCAGCTACCTCTGCTATATCTACAAGTCCAAGAAGCGGGTTTGTAGGACTCTCGAGCCAGATTAACCTGGTGGAAGGTGTAAGTGCATTCCTGAAATCGTTGCCCAGGTTACCTACATAAGAAAAGGTGATGCCATATGGTCTGAAAATATCTTCGAAAAGCCGGTAAGTACCTCCATACATATCCTTTATGGCAACAACATGATCGCCTGGTCTGAGCATGGTGAGCACTGCATTTTCCGCTGCCAGTCCCGAAGAGAAACACAAGGCATGGTTTCCTTCTTCAAGTGCCGCCAGACAATCCTCCAGAGCCTGTCGTGTCGGGTTCCCCAGCCTCGAGTACTCGTACCCCTTGTGCTTGTTGATCTCCTCCTGTATGAATGTGGAGGTCTGGTAGATCGGCACAACAACTGCCCCAGTGCCTGTTTCAGGATTCTGCCCTGCCCGTATTGCTTTTGTAGAAAACTTCATTTATTACACTTTAATAATGTTACCACTCTTTAAATTATTATCTGATTTCGTTCTGATCCTTACAAAGTACAAACATGAAAACTCATTTGCCACTATCTCATCTTAAACAATCAATCATTCATACAAGAATAAAACATTTTTGTTTACTTTGTGTTTATAATTATGGTGAAAAAAGTATACTCCATATTCTTCCTGTTGTTAATCTTCACCGCTGGTGTGAAGTTTACCGTATCAATGCACTATTGCGGGGGACATCTCGTTTCATCAAAGTTATCAATTCTTGGTAATATCGCCACATGCGGTATGGAGAATACTTGCCAGGTCCCCGTATCATCCACTACAAACCTGGCAAATCATTGCTGCGAGAACAGGATTAAAATTGCAGGCACAGTTAACCCGTTCGAAGAACCGGCATTTAACTGCAATCAGCCTCCGGCAGTTGAAAAGACTATTTTTCAAGCTGTTACAACGATTCATATAGATGAACCATTTTTGGTTCACAACCGGTTGGCGGTCAATTCTCCCCCTGGCTGTCCCTTGAAGGATACCAGTTCCAGAGAATTCACCTGTAGCTACAGGATCTGAAAATCTATCTGCATTTCATTTTATTTCCAGACCAGAATCATCGGGTCTGAATATTCATTTTATAAATTCTAAAAACTTATTATCATGAAAGTTACAAAGCCATTACTAACATTACTGGCATTCAGTATTATCAGCTTAAGCCTGTCGGCGCAAACTGGTGATCAGTCGAAAGACAACAATGGTCTCAAGACTGAATCATTTAAAGTTTATGGCGCGTGTGGCATGTGCAAGGACAGGATAGAAAAAACTGTAAAGGCCGAGGGAGCGACCAGTGCTTCGTGGGATTCCAAGACCCTTATGCTTACAGTTACTTATGAAGCATCAAAAACTAACAAGGATAACTTGTCCAAAAAGCTTGCTTCCGTGGGTCATGATACTGAGAAGTACAAGGCTCCTGATGATGTATATGCCAAGCTTCCAGGGTGCTGCCATTATACAAGGGCAAAATAATACCTGGCAAGCAGATGATTTTTCAGGCAGACACCCTGAATCTTCATGAAATTAAAGATCCAGGGTACTGCCTGTTCAATGGAAATAAAATGTAAATGAAATGTTTAACCGATTAGTTCGATATTTTCTCGATAACAGGCTTTTCACAAGTATACTGTTTGTAGCCTTCATAGCCGGGGGGATTATAACAATGCCATTCGCAATCGAGGAAAGTATCCTGCCCAGGGATCCGGTTCCTGTTGACGCCATACCAGATATTGGTGAGAATCAGCAGATTATTTCGACTGAATGGATGGGTCGCTCACCGAGGGATATACAAGATCAGGTTACCTATCCATTAACGACCGCGCTTCTTGGAATCCCGGGAGTCAGGACGATTCGCAGCACTTCAATGTTCGGGATGTCATTTATCTATGTCATCTTCAACGATGATATTGAGTTTTACTGGAGCCGGTCAAGAATTCTCGAGAAGCTTAACTCTTTACCCCAGGGAACCCTTCCCTCCGGTGTCCAGCCTACACTGGGACCTGATGCGACGGGTCTGGGACAAATCTTCTGGTACACGCTTGAAGGGCGTGACCCTGCTACCGGATTGCCAAAGGGTGGATGGGATCCTGTTGAGTTACGTACCGTGCAGGATTTCTTTCTAAGATATGGCCTTTCATCTGCCGATGGAGTGTCAGAGGTAGCTTCAGCTGGAGGATTTATTAAAGAATACCAGATTGACATTGACCCCGAGGCACTTAAAGCATTCAATGTGAGCGTGATGGATTTGATGAATGCAGTTTCCAGGAGTAACCTCGATATTGGTGCCGAGACCATAGAAATAAATAATGCCGAATACATGGTCAGAGGCCTGGGGTATGTCAAAAACCTCCGCGACATAGAATTGGCGGTAGTCAGCGTCAGAAATAATATTCCGGTACGGGTTAGCGACGTGGCCAGGGTAAGCTTCGGGCCGGCCACAAGAAGAGGCGGACTTGACAAGTCGGGAGTTGAGGCAGTTGGAGGCGTGGTTGTTGCCAGGTACGGGACCAACCCCATGCAGGTTATCAATAATATTAAAGCCAAGATAAAAGAACTCGAGCCAGGGCTTCCTAAGAAAATACTCCCGGACGGCTCTGTTTCACAAGTCACAATCGTGCCTTTTTATGACAGGACTCATTTAATCAGAGAAACAATTGGAACCCTTGGTTCAGCACTTTCTCACGAGATAATGATCAGCATCATAGTTATCATCGTACTGGTTCTTAACCTGAGGGCTTCGCTGATTGTATCCGGTTTATTGCCAATCGGTGTTCTCATGACATTCATTTTCATGAGGTTAACAGGTGTCGATGCTAACATTGTAGCCTTGTCTGGTATTGCTATAGCGATCGGTGTTATGGTCGACATAGGGATAGTTGATGTAGAGAATATATTGCGTCATCTCGAAAAACCCGAGAACAAGGGAATAAGGGGCAAAAAGCTCCTGGATGTTATCTATCTTGCCACCACGGAGGTAAGGGCAGCAGTTGTCACTTCAATAGCTACAACAATCGTTAGTTTCCTTCCGGTCTTCGCGATGCAGGCCCAGGAAGGAAAACTATTTCATCCCCTGGCTCTGACAAAAACCTTCGCGTTGCTGGCAGCCTTCATACTCGGGATCGTTGTTCTTCCCACTCTCGTTCATATTTTTTTCAACATCTCTGTCGACAGGGAAAAAACAAAAAAGATTTTAAACTATACGGCAGCGGTGGGTGGCATTATCTTATCACTCGTTACCTGGAGTTTATTCCCGCTGGCTATAACAGCGGCATCTGTTAACAACCTCGCTGGCTGGCGCACAGAAAAGGGAGAAAAGCACAGGAACTTGATAAATATACTGATCGCGGTCGGCTTTGCCACGTGGTTCCTGTCCATGGAATGGCTTCCACTTGGTCCTCAACGAAGTGCCATGGGTAATTTCCTGTTCGTGAGTGGTATAATTATTTTGATCTTATCTATCCTGGTTCTTCTTGTCAGAAACTACAAAAAGCTGATGGGATGGGCGCTCGAGAATAGAATGACCTTTCTGGTGATCCCTTTGTTCACGATATTGTTCGGATTGCTTGCCTGGCAGGGCTTTGAAAATATTTTCGGTTTCGCGGGCAACATGGCTGAGAAAGCCGGATGGAAGGAATTCAGGAATACCCGGTTATGGCAATCATTAAGTTCAACGTTTCCAGGAGCTGGAAAAGAGTTTATGCCATCGCTGAACGAGGGTTCGTTCCTGCTCATGCCGACCAGTATGCCACATACAGGTATCAGCCAGAACTTAGAGTATATCGAGATCTTGGACAAACGACTTTCTGCCATCCCCGAAGTTGAAGTCGCCGTCGGGAAATGGGGACGTGTAAACTCGGCTCTCGATCCCGCGCCCGTCCAGATGTTTGAGAATACAATAAATTACAGACCAGAATACATCCTTGACGAGAATGGAAAAAGAAAAAGATTCAGTGTAAACCAGAAAGGTCAATACCTACTTGATTCGGGAAAGTTATTTAAAGCTGATTTACCATGGATTACAGGAATTGACTCGCTTAGCAGTCTGGCATACTCGAGGGAAGAAGGAAAGATAATGACTCTTCGCGGAGATGACTGGATTGAGTTGGAAAACCATAATGGTGACAGCACCTTACTCCGGTCGGTTTCTCTTAGACAAGAAATTGGTAAATACCTGGTCAGCGACACGAGGGGAGAATATTTCAGGCAATGGAGAGATGAGATCAGGACCCCTGATGATATCTGGAATGAAATTGTCAAGGTAACCTCGGTACCCGGACTCACATCCGCCCCGAAACTTCAACCGATTGAAACCAGACTGGTAATGCTGTCGACTGGCATGAGAGCTCCAATGGGATTAAAAATATTCGGGCCCGACCTCGAGTCAATTGAACAATCAGGACTCGAGTTTGAAAAGCTATTGAAGACAGTGCCAGGAGTAAACCCTTCATCGGTATTCTACGATCGATCGGTTGGTGCTCCATATCTCGAGATAAGACTTGACAGGGAGGCCATGTCGAGGTTTGGAATGACAATAAGTGATGTTCAGGATATACTCCAGGTTGCAATTGGCGGGATGGCCTTATCAACTTCCGTCGAGGGAAGGGAGAGGTTCCCGATAAGGGTACGTTATGCACGTGAACTTAGGGATAATCCCGAAGCCATTAAGAAGATACTTGTCCCGGGGGCAGGCAATATACAGATTCCACTCGGCGAAATAGCAGATATTGATTACTCGCGCGGCGCGCAGATGATCAGAAGCGAAGATTCCTTTCTCGTGGGATACGTAATTTTCGACAAGATTGAGGGGTTTTCAGAAGTGACTGTTGCCGAGAACGTTGAAAAACACATCAGGAATAAATTGAGCTCGGGCGAAACAGTCCTTAAACCAGGTGTCACATTCAAACTTTCAGGGAATTATGAAAACCAATTGCGTGCTACCAGGAGGCTGGCGCTTGTAATCCCTGTCAGCCTGGTGTTAATATTATTGCTGCTTTACATGCAGTTTAAAACAGTAACCGCATCCCTTATCCACTTCTCCGGCGTCTTCGTTGCATTTTCAGGGGGATTCATTATGCTATGGCTTTACGGTCAGGACTGGTTCCTCAATTTCTCGATAAGTGGAATAAATATGAGGGATCTCTTCCAGGTTCATCCCGTCAACCTGAGTGTTGCAGTCTGGGTTGGATTCATTGCTCTTTTCGGAATAGCCACAAATGATGGCGTTATCATGGGAACTTACATACATCAGGTCTTCGAGGATAAAAAACCACGGACAATTATGGAAGTCAGGGAAGCCGTTATTGAAGCAGGCAGTAAAAGGGTAAGACCAGCGATGATGACCACTGCAGTGGCAGTTATTTCACTGCTTCCAGTGCTTTCATCAACCGGGAAAGGTGCTGACATCATGGTACCAATGGCTATACCAACCTTCGGGGGAATGCTTATTCAGGTAATGACTGTTTTCGTTGTACCTCTTTTCCAGTCTGTCTGGAGAGAAAACGGAATAAAAAAATTAAATAAAAGCAATGATCTCAAAAACCAACTATAAACCAGGCATTTTCACCTGCACTGTTATCCAGTGGTTAGTCCCTGGTCGTCAATTATATGTATTGCTTGTCATGCTATTCCTGACAACCATATCTTCTTTAGCTCAAACTGATTCTCTGGATTATTACAAGAAAGAAGCCCTGAAGAATAATCCACTTGTCAGACAAAAGTACGCTGAGTACAGGGCAAACGCTGAAAAGGTAATCCAGTCAGGAATAATACCTGACCCGACTCTCGAAGCAGGTCTGTTTTTAAAACCGATGGAACTGATTGGAGGAAACCAGGTAGCAGAGATCAAAATCATGCAGATGTTGCCCTGGTTTGGTGTACTCGGAAACGGTAAAGATGAAATGACCTACATGGCTGCTGCAAGTTTCGAGCAGTACAGGGATGCATGTCTTCAAATCACTTTCAATGTTGAAAAAACTGTCCTTGATATATACAAGGTAAGGAAACAAATTAAGGCTTCGGAAGAGAGTCAGGTTCTTCTAAAAACGATTGAAGATCTTGCCAGGACAGGATTATCAACAATACAGGGTTCATCTTCTTCAGCATCTGAAAAAGAGGATGTATTACCAGTAACACCTGTTTCAGCAGTTAATTCCTCAGGCTCGGGAATGACTAATATGAATATGACAGGGCAGGGTGCCGGGCAACAGGACAATAAGGGCGGTATGGTATCCGGGCCAGGGATGTCCGGCACAATGACAGGTAACAGGCTAATAGAGCTTAACGGCATCAGGATTGAATATGAAAATCTCGCTGAAAAGACAAGGAGCCTTAGAGATGTCGAAACCCTGCTAACTGCCAAATTAAACAGTTTTCTTAACAGGCCTGACTTAACAGTTATCCACGTGCCTTCAGAGATTACGCCTGCAATTTCCCAGCTTCAGATTGGTGCGCTTATCGATTCTCTTTCTTCCAACAATCCCATGCTTAAAATGGCCGATCTTGAGAAAAAGGCGTATGGTTCAAGGCTTAAAATGACAAGGGCAATGGGCTATCCAATGGTTGGATTTGGTTTAAGTTATTCTCTTCTCAGGAAGAACCCCATGTCAGTTTCAGAAATGAACGGTTCGGATATGATAATGCCGATGGTGTCGATGACAATGCCAATCTACAGGAAGAAATATAAATCGATGACAAGGGAAGTGTCACTCCAGGAAGAAGAAGCAGGTTTCGGATATGATAACTTACTGAACGAACTGAAAATTCAATTAATGGAAGCAGTGCAGTCGTATGATGAAGCCTGCCGGAGGTTCAGGCTTTCAATAACGCGCTCGCGATTGACAGAGGAGTCCCTCCAGCTTTCGCTTACAACACTAATGGGTTCTCAAAGCTCGCTCTCTGACGTTCTCAGATCGAGACAACAGTTGCTGGAGTACAAACTTGAAGAAGCCCAGGCTGCTGCTGACATTGAAATAGCGGGAGCCCTAGTTTACAGACTTACAGGATATAAAATAAAGAAATGATCAAAATGAAAGAGAAGTTTTTCAGAAAAATTACCAAACCTGGACTATTGTTGCCGGTAATTCTGTTCATTGCTGGTCTTGTTATTGGATCGATAGTTTTTAAACAACGACCAGACTCAAAAGATGAAACAGCCGTTCACAACCATGAAGCCGAGGTCTGGACCTGCGCCATGCACCCGCAGATCAGGATGGACAAAAAGGATAAATGTCCCATTTGCGGTATGGATCTGGTACCATTAAACAGTATTTCTTCAACAGAAACTGATCCTTCTGCAATTCACCTTACAAAAGAAGCCATCGAGCTTGCCAGGGTGGAAACCCTCGTGGTATCGAAAAATAAAGAAAGAATGCAGATAAGGCTTTTTGGCAAAGTGATGCCTGACGAGAGGCTTTACCAGAATCAGGTCTCTCATGTTCAGGGCAGGATTGATAAACTTTATATAACATTCACCGGAGAAAAGGTTGAAGAAGGCCAGAAACTGGCAGACATTTATTCTCCCGATCTGGTAACAGCCCAACAGGAGTTAATCTATGCCGCACGGGCGAAAGAATCTGACCCAGGCACTTACAAAGCCGTTATTGAAAAACTGAAGCAGTATAAACTCACTGATTCACAAATAAATGAAGCAGAGAAATCCAGATCTGTTATTAATACGATGAGCATTTTCTCGAATACCTCGGGCACCGTGATCACACGTTTTGTAAATGAAGGTGATTATGTCTCGAGGGGAACTGCATTATACAGAGTTTCAGATCTTGATCATTTATGGGTGATCTTTGATGCTTACGAGAACGATATTCCCTATATCAGGAAAGGTGACAAGGTTGATTTTACGGTGAAAGCCATCCCGGGGAAGGACTTCAGCGGAACAGTCAGTTTCATTGATCCCGTTATTGATCCCGCCACAAGAGTATCAAGGATCAGGGTTGATGTCTCCAACAATAATGGACAACTAAAGCCTGAAATGTTTGTTACAGGGGTTCTAAGTGCAAGTGTTCAGCCAACAGGACCCGGGTTGTTCATTCCCCGATCGGCTGTTCTTTGGACCGGGAAAAGATCGGTTGTTTATCTAAAGCTAAAGGATAAGGATGAACCGGAGTTTCTCATGAAACAAATTGTCATAGGCCCGTTACATGGTGACTATTACCCCGTTATAAGCGGACTTGAAGAAGGAGACGAGATTGTTTCCGGGGGGACATTCAGTGTTGATGCTGCAGCCCAGCTCGAGGGAAAGCCGAGCATGATGAGCCAGGCAGACGAAAATTTATCAGGAGGAAGTGCAAATGGAAATGAATTGCTTATTGCCAGGCTGAATGTTTCAGGTAAATGCGAAATGTGCAAGGACAGGATTGAGAAAACAGCCCTTGATATCAAGGGAATAAAATCTGCAGTTTGGGACCTCCAGACAAAAGCTCTTGAAATCAGGTATAACGGAAATCAGGTTACAACTGATGAAGTCCTTAAAAAGATAGCTTCTGTTGGTCACGACAATGAGAAGTACAGGGCACCTGACGATGTTTACAGCAGGCTTCCCGAATGTTGCCTGTACAGGAACTGATCAGGTTGTTCTGAAATCCTTTCCCATTTTAGGCAGGAAGGATACTATTGCAGCTCCCGCGAGGGCGATGATTATGAGCAGAATGAAGCCATTCAGATAACTGTTGCCTGCCAGCTTATAAAGGTGACCGACCAGCATTGGACTGGAGGCTTCTGCCATACCGTCTGCCACCAGTACTATACCCATTACCCGGCCCAGGGCCCTGACACCAAACAGGTCTCCAGCCATAAGGGGGATAATCATGTAATCACCACCCAAACCGATTCCAAAAACAACTGCAAAAATGTATAGCCTCCCGGGGAAATCAGGAACCAGCAGGAGTGGAATAGCAGAGGCGACTATGAGGTAAATAAGAATCATCACGTATTTTCTGGGAAACATATCTGCAAGCCAGCCCATTAAAACCCTTCCGACAAGGCTTGACAGAAGCACCAGCGACATTATACTTGCAGCTTCAGACTGGGTGTAATTAAGGTCTCGCAGGTAGAACTTGAGATGCTGGTTTGCACCACCTACAGCTGCAATAGAACACATGCTTCCCAACGCGAGAAGGTAGAAGCTGGGACTGGTAAGTATGTTTCTAAGCGGGATATATTCATGTTTCCTTTCTTCCGTGGCAGTTGACCTGGCAGGTTCACGGATAAAAAATGCGAATGGGAAAGCCGTGATGATAACGAGAATCCCGAGTCCGACCAGGGCGTAGTGCCAGCCAAGGTTTTTCTCCAGGCCTGCCGAGATCAGCGGTGCAAGAGCTCCTCCGGTGCCTATCCCGAGGTAGGCTATGCCCATCGCTTTTCCCCTGTTCTTCTCGAACCACCTCGATATTAGTACCTGGCATGGAAGCGGCCCACCGAATACATATCCCAGGGCATTGAAAATGTAGAAGAAATAAAACATCCAGAGAGAACCCATCAGACCAAGACCTATCAAAGCTCCTCCTGCCATCACCGCACCGGCCATCATCATCCTCCTTGGTCCGTACCTGTCGATTATCCATCCGGCTATAAAGCCGAACAGCGGTGCAATCAGGAGCTTACTAAGGGCATTACCAGAGGTCACTATCGTTCTGCTCCATCCAAATTCTTTGGAAATAAAATCATAGTAAAAAGGAAGGCCATATAGCGCGAATCCGACTATTGCCATCAATGAAAGAAAAGCAGCGGCAACAACGTACGGTTTACTGCTTATGGCTCGTGCAAGCTGGTTGTGGTTGTGGTCAGAGGTCATGAAGGTTATAATAATTTTTCAAATCTGCTTTCCGGCAAGGCGGGTAAGGCTGTAATATCCCGCACCTATAAGTGAAGCTCTTGAGCCCAGCCTGGCCCGTTCAATTCTTACTGCTGCCCGGCAGTTCTCGAGAGAGTTTTCAAAAGCACTTTCCCTGATAAGATCGAAGTAATCACCATCAGCTTCCGCCATCCCTCCACCCAGCACGATAATCTCGGGAGCGAATATAGTTATCAGGTTAGCCAGTCCTATACCAATCAGGGCAGCATTTTCCCTGACAACACTTGAAGCTATCTTGTCTCCCCCGGCAGCCAGATTAAATACTTCGCGGGCTGAAATGCGCGATGAAGCCTCTTCGGCAAGACCTGCTTCTTCAGCATATCGACGGGCAACTGCAGTTCCCGATGCAAAATACTCCAGCGAGCCGCGTATTCCTGTTTCACTTATGCCACCCGAGAAGTTAATAATCATCTGCCCTATCTCGCCACCGGCGTTATTGACACCCCTGTAAAGGTTACCATCTATTATTATGCCTCCACCTATTCCTGTCCTGAGGGCCACGAAAATGACATTCCTGTAACCCGTGGCAGCACCAAATCTTTGTTCCGCGATAGTCATGAGATTAGCATCATTCCCCACGAAGACAGGTAACCCGGTTTCCTTATTCACAATCTTCGACAAGGGAACCTGGGTCCAGCCGGATATACCCTGGTCCGGGCCAAGCACAATACCCGACTGGGGATCGACAAAGCCCTTCGCCGAGATACCGATACTGATAGCGTTTATCCCGTTGTCTGCCGCCTTCTGGCGCATCGAAAGCAGTGACTCGACTAGCAGGTTAATGACAGTCTGTCTGTCGCTGTTCCTTTCCATCGACCGGCAGTCTTCCATCAACACCGTGCCATCCATTCTTACAACGGCAAGCTTCAATTTTTGCCTGCCTATATCGGCACCTATGGAGGCTGCATTTCTGAACATCAGGTTATGCTGAGATTTGTGATTTAAACAAAATTAAAAATCTTTGCGAGATTAAATTCCATTGTGAATAAAAGTAGGAATAACAATCTGGCTATAATTTGATAATTTTGCGATCAACTTAACAGAAATGAAAAACAGGGTAAGTGAAATATTCAAATCAGAAGCCGAAGCGGTGCTTGGCATTCCAGTGTCTGATTCATATGAAAAAGCCGTGGAACTCATTCACGAGCATGTCCATGTCAGGAAGGGAAAACTAGTGACCAGCGGCATGGGGAAAGCAGGGCAGATTGCTCACGACATAGCCACGACCTTCAGTTCCACGGGTACTCCGGCAGTATTTTTACACCCTAGTGAAGCACAACACGGCGACCTGGGTGTTCTGCAGGAGAACGATCTCATGATGGTTATCTCTAACTCGGGAAAAACAAGGGAAATATCTGAACTGCTCAGTCTCAAGGAAAATCTTTACCCCGGGATTCCTGTCATACTTATTACCGGGAAAAGCGGTACAGAGCTTACTACCGTGGTCGACTGCGTTATATTGACAGGAGGACCAAAAGAAGTTTGTCCCCTGGGTCTGACACCAACAACATCAACAACGGTAATGACAGTTATAGGAGATGCATTGGTGGTATTAATGATGGAAAGAATTGGCCTCTCCGCAAGCGACTACGCCAAGAGACACCACGGCGGCTACCTTGGTGCAAAATCAAGAGAAATATCGGGAAATAAATAACCCTGGCAAAAACCCTGATCTTTAAAGGTCCACTAGTTCATTGACCCCTTCGAGTATGAAGTGTGGTCGGTAGGCATATTTATCAGCTGTTTTGGCAGTAGAAATACCCGAGAGGACAAGGAGCGTGTCTATTTCAGATTCGATACCGGCGATAATATCTGTATCCATCCTGTCTCCTATTATTATTGAATCCTCCCTGCTGCATCCGAGTTTCTTGAGTGCAATCCGCATCATTAGCGGGTTTGGCTTTCCAACATAATACGCAGTTCTGCCGGTCGACAGCTCTATCGGCGCCATGAGAGCCCTCGTGGCCGGGATAATCCCGTCCTCCACCGGACCAGTGACATCGGAATTTGTACCAATTAGTTTGGCACCTCTTAACACGAGATTTACTGCCTGCTCTATCTTTTCGAAGTTATAGCTCCTTGTATCGCCGATAACAACATAATCGGGATTCACGTTATTCATCGTGTAACCGGCGTTATACATCGCGTTAATAAGCCCGGCCTCCCCTATAATAAAAGCCGTACCTCCAGGCTTTTGCAAAGAGAGGAAATTTGCAGTTGCAAGCGCACTCGTGTAAAAAACGTTCTCATCAACATCTATCCCAAGCCTCCTCATTTTCTCCTGGAGTTCCTTGGGAGTTCTCTCGCTTGAATTTGTAAGGAAGAGAAATTTCTTGCCTTCCTTCTTCAGCCATTCCACAAATTCCGGTACACCCGGAAGTAACCTGTTACCATGATAGATAACCCCGTCCATGTCAGAAATGAAAGCTTTTTTAGCCTTTATTCTTTCAATTATCTCGCTCTTTTCCATAATTATTTACAATCTGCAAAGGTAAGGATTATTTGCATATCCCGAAATACACCTTCGACTGCCAGTCTAATCTCCTGCCAGGTCCCCTATGCTTCTTCCTTGAGTTCGGACAAGGTCTGCCTGAGCCTTTCCTCGAAAATATTAGCATTCCCGATCCATTTCAGGATTTTCTCGCTCGCCCCCGGATGTTCCGGGGAACGCATGGTGACAGTCCTGTAGGTCTGTGCCTTTAATTCCGCCACATTGTCAAGTACCTTACGGAAATACACCCTGAAAAATGAATCGGTCAGATAAAAATACCTCTTGCGATCGGCTGCAAATGTCTTGTAGTCTATTATACCGTTTTGCAACAGCCAGTTGAGTGAATTACTGACAGAACTCTTGCTGGCAAGAAAAAACCTGACAAGCTCGTCGAAAGTCTTTTCAGGCGGATCGCTTATCATGAAATATGCAACTATGCGACCCTGCATGGGAGTAAGATCGAACTTTTCAAATATCTTGCCCGATTCCTCTATGAGTTCCCTTACTTTCTTGTCGGTATCTTCCATTTGAAGAATTGAATTACAACAACAAAATTAATAAATCATAATTTAGTTCTATAACTTTTGAACTAAAAAAACAAAATAATGTTTTTTCTTGGTTTCATTACATAAAAAGATTAGATTTGGAAACCTTAAACTAAACAGACATGGCAGAAAATAACGGTACAACAATCAGCAGGAAAGACTATATTTTTTCCATTTCAGTAATCGGATTATTCTTTTTCATATTCGGTTTTGTGACCTGGCTGAACGGGATCCTGATACCATTTTTAAAAACAGCGTGTGAACTGAATGATTTTCAGGCATACTTTGTTGCAACAGCTTTCTATATCGCCTACCTGGTTATGGCACTGCCAATGACCCCCATCCTGAAAAAAACAGGATTCAAAGTAGGTATGTCGGTTGGATTGTGGATTATGGCAGTTGGATGTCTCGTGTTTATACCTGCTGCCCTCACGAGGACCTTTGGCTTATTTCTCGCTGGTTTATTTGTCATGGGAACAGGGCTTACTTTATTGCAGACAGCTTCAAACCCATACATAACTATAATCGGTCCGAGAGAAAGTGCTGCCAAGAGGATAAGCATAATGGGTATTGCCAACAAGTTTGCAGGTGCCATCGCTCCTATCATCCTTGCCAGTATCATTCTCAAAGACTCGCATGTGATCGAGGAAAAACTTGCCCAGGCTGCCGATGCAGCTTCGAAGGCCGTGCTTCTTGACGAATTAGCCAGAAGGGTTATTATGCCATACATCATAATGGCAGTCATCCTGGTTATTTTAGGACTCATACTACGTTTCGTGCATCTTCCTGAAGTTGATACTGACTCGGAAGACGCATCAGAGACATCACAGGAAACGAAGAAAACAAGCATATGGCAATATCCGCACCTTGTCCTGGGAGTTATTGCCCTGTTCTTCTACGTCGGTGTTGAAGTAATTGCTGGTGACACGATAATCCGTTATGGCCAGTCGCTTAAAATACCAATGGAATCGGCCAAGTATTTCACTTCTCTTACCATGCTTAGCATGATTATTGGTTATCTTGCGGGAATAGTCATGATACCCAGGTATATCAAGCAGGGCAACGCGCTCAAGATTTGCACTATCCTCGGGGTTATATTTTCGCTTGGAGCTATTCTCGTCCCTGCAACCAGCGTTTTCACAATGCCATTCGTCGATCTCGTTACATTTAAACCGGTTGAACTGGTTGTCCCTGTTACAGTTTTGTTCGTTGCCCTCCTCGGACTTGCTAACGCTCTTGTCTGGCCCGCGATGTGGCCGCTTGCCATATCAGGATTAGGTAAATTCACCAAGACCGGATCGGCCATGATGATTATGGCGATTGCCGGTGGAGCTATAATGCCACTTGCTTACGGGAAAATAGCAGTCGCTACAACAACACAGGCTGCTTACTGGATCTGCGTTCCTTCTTATCTGATAATTATGTACTATGCATTCATCGGACACAAAGCAGGAAAAAACAAATAGTAAACTCCGGGAAATATTTTCCCTATTTAATACCGAAGGCACTTTTTTGTCAGGTGCTCCATACGGAAGCGGACATATACACGATACCTACCTTGTCACAACTGTTGAAAAGGATGGTGATGATTATATCCTTCAGCGCCTGAATAACAAGATATTCAGGAATATACCACAATTACAGGAAAACATTGGGCGAGTCACATCTCACCTTGCAAGGAAGCTTTCAGAGAAACCCGGTTCAGATCTGAAGAGAGAGTGTCTTCAACTTATTCCTTCAAAAGATGGAAAGACCTGGATAGAGGACGAGGAAGGGAGTTTCTGGAGGGTCTATATCTTCATCACTGATCATCGCTCGTACGATATAGTCGGCAATTCTCACCTGGCGTTCCAGGGAGGAAAAGCCATAGGTCGTTTCCAGGCAATGCTGGCTGACCTGGGTGGAGAACCTCTTCACGAAACTATTCCATATTTTCACGACATCTCCAGAAGGCTTGACACATTTTTTCAGAAGGTCGGTACAAACCCCGCCGGACGTCTCGATAAGGTTATTAATGAAGTGAAGATGGTAGAGGAAAGAGCCGAAAAGATGAAAATCATTCTCAGGCTCGGTGCCGAAGGAAAGATACCTGTCCGCATCACCCATAACGATACCAAGTTCAACAATATCCTGCTTGACTCAAACGATATGGCATTATGCGTGATAGATCTCGATACCGTTATGCCGGGTTACGTGCATTACGATTTTGGGGATGCTATCAGAACAGCTGCCAACAGTGCCGCCGAAGATGAGGCTGACCTGTCGAAGGTCTTCATGAAAACCGAGCTCTTCCGTGCTTACGCGAAGGGCTACATTGAAGAAACAAGGGACACTCTTACAGAAACCGAGATACAATACCTTGCTTTCGCCCCGCAACTAATAACCTATACTATAGGTGTACGTTTCCTGACAGACTATCTCGACGGTGACCATTATTTCAAGATTCACCACGAGCATCATAATATTCAGAGAGCCAGGGCCCAGCTTCAACTTGTGAAATCGATGGAGGCACAATATTCACTGATGCAAAAAATTATCGACGAGGCAGCGAGGGGGTGAAGAGGTTGTAGAGTTGTAGAGTTGTAAAGTTGTAAAGTTGTAAAGTTGTAAAGTTGTAGCAACTACTGAACACCAGGTACCTAGCACCGAGGACCGTTCACCAAAGACCGAGGACCGAGCACCTAGGACCGAGCACCGAGCTCACTGGATTAAAAATACTTCTTTAATAAATTTTTGCAAAAACCTCGACGATGAACTGGACAAAGGATGAACTTGCATTCTTCAGAAAACTGGACAGTCCCGACGCTATCCAGTCTTTCCTGGATACGGTCGATTATAATCCTTCTTACGAGTGCAGATCTCCAAGGTGGGTGATAAAGAGACGCAAAGCACATTGTTTTGAAGGCGCCATTTTTGCAGCAGCAGCGCTGCGCTTCCTGGGATATAAACCCTTGCTTGTCGATATGAAAGCTCACAATGATGACGATCACGTAATCGCGATTTTCAAAGTGGATAACTGCTGGGGTGCCGTGGCCAAGTCGAACTTCACTACTCTCCGCTTCCGCGAACCGGTTTACAGATCAGTCAGGGAACTGGTGATGTCTTATTTCGACTTCTTTTTCAATACAGCCGGTGAAAAAACCCTGAGATCGTATTCCCTTCCACTTGATCTGAATCAGTTTAATAAAACAGGCTGGGAAACAACTGACGACGACCTCGAGTTCATCGGCGACAAGATAGAAAGTATCAGGCACTTCGATGTCATGACCAGTGAAATGATAGCGAGGCTGAATCATGTCAGCGAGACAGTAAGAATCTCTGGTCTCATGGGATCCAATCCGGAAGGGTTATATAAACCAACTATTCAATAAACACTATATTTGTAATTATTAAACGATGTAACAGCCATCAGGATATGGTTAAACCCAACATTAGAATATGACAGAGAGCATCAGGAAACAACTGCAGGAATCTGCAGATCTGAAGAACAAGATAGCGGCGGATAATAGTTTCATAAACAAAATACAGGAGGCAGCAAAAGCATGTATAAGGTCACTTGAAACCGGGGGGAAGATCCTGGTTGCCGGGAACGGTGGCAGTGCAGCTGATGCTCAACACATTGCTGCCGAGCTTGTGAACCGGTTCGGTTTCGAAAGGCCTGGTTTGCCGGCCATGGCACTTACCACCGACTCGTCAATAATGACTTCAATATCTAACGATTATGGTTTTGACAGGATATTCGCCAGGCAGATCGAGGCCCTTGGAAAAAATGGAGATATACTGATTACCATAACCACTTCCGGTAGGTCAGCCAATATCCTGGAAGGAATAAAGTCGGCCCGTGAAAAGGGTATGTTTAATATTGTATTAACAGGGAGCAATTGTAACAGTCTCGAAATGATAAGCGATATTGTCATCAGTGTTCCTTCAGACTCTACACCAAGGATTCAGGAAGTCCATATACTGGCAGGACATATTTTATGCTCCGAGATTGAATCATCACTTTTCAGAAGATAAGGCGTTCGAAAAACAAAGCAATTTATACAACTGAATCACAAGACTTTATTTACGACCTCCTTCCAGCGGTCGAATCTTTGTTTGGAATTAGTCAGATTATGACTATTTTTGAAGCCGTCATGTTACCGGGGATGAGGGTATAAAAAATATTCATAAATTGACAATCCGGTAACAATTATTAATAAAAACAGGGTATGGACATTTCAGGCAAGAATTTTAAAACATTTCTTGACCGTCAGGAAGCGCTTAAGAAACAATACAGCGCGAAGCAGGCGGATAAACAGCACAACAAAGGAAAACTCACCGCTCAGGAAAGACTCAAATTATTATTTGATTCGGGATCTTTCGAGGAGATTGATACTTTCGTTACACCTGCAGCCATTCCGGTGGAATTTGGAAAGGTTGAGAAATCATATGGTGATGGAGTAATAGTTGGACATGGCAAGATAAATGGAAGGCTTGTATTCGCATACGCCCAGGATTTCACAATAATGGGTGGTTCGCTCGGGCTCGTGCACTCCAAGAAGATCTCCAAGATACAGGAGATGGCTCTCAAGATGGGAGCACCAATAATTGGCATGATGGACTCAGGAGGAGCCAGGATACAGGAGGGTGTGGCCTCTCTCAGCGGATACGCCTCCATATTCCACAATATAATTCAATCCTCAGGGATTATACCACAGATCTCGGTGATAATGGGACCAGCCGCTGGTGGAGCGGTCTACTCCCCTGCCCTTACCGACTTCACATTCATGGTCAACCATACAAGTTTCATGTTTGTAACAGGACCAAATGTCGTTAAGGAAGTGCTAAACGAAGATGTAAGCTTTGACGAGCTTGGGGGTGCCGAGGTTCACGCGAGAAAAAGCGGGGTTGCACAGATGATTTATGATGACGAGGAAAATACAATTCTCGCTCTCAAGAAGTTTCTCTCCTATCTTCCATCGAATAACGTTGAGAACCCGCCGGTAGTAGCTGATGAAAACAATACGCCGGACTATAATGAAAAGTTACGCGACATAGTGCCTGATGATCCCAACAAGGCATACGACGTCAAGGATGTCATAAATAATGTTGTTGACAGGAACAGCTTCTTCGAGACTGCCGAGTTATTTGCCCCGAGTATAATCACCGGGTTTGCAAGGCTTAAAGGGAAGACCATTGGAGTAGTTGCCAACCAGCCCAAGGTACTTGCAGGCGTGCTCGACATCGATTCTTCAACCAAGGGAGCGAGGTTTATCCGTTTCTGCGACGCTTTTAACATACCCATTCTTACTTTCGAAGATGTACCTGGCTTCCTTCCCGGAGTTGATCAGGAACATAATGGTATAATCAGGCACGGCGCCAAGCTGCTCTTCGCGTACAGCGAGGCCACCGTGCCCAGGATAACCGTCATACTCAGGAAAGCATACGGTGGTGCATACATTGTTATGAACAGCAAGAATCTCGGAGGCGATTTCAGCTTTGCATGGCCCTCCGCCGAGATCGCTGTAATGGGCCCGGATGGCGCCGTGGCAATTTTATACAGGAAAGAACTGGCAGAGGCTGAAAACCCTGCAGAGCTCAAGAAAGAACTTGTTAAGAAATACCGCGATAAGGTTGCTAACCCGTTTATAGCTGATGAACTTGGCTATATTGACGAGGTTATCGACCCGGCCGTTACAAGAAAGAAAATAATATCAGCCTTCGAAGCTCTTAACAATAAATGGGTTAAGGTTCCCGCAAGGAAACATGGTAACATGCCATTGTAGTATTCCCGAACCTGCCCGGTCTGCTTAAATCCCCGATTAAATTCAAGAAAATGAAGATCAAAAGAATTCTGATAGCCAACAGGGGCGAAATCGCGATCAGGATAATGAAAACAGCCCGTTCGATGAATATCGAGACGGTCGCGATCAGGACTGCTGTAGAGCCTAACGCCCTTTATCTCTCGTATGCTGACGTCATTTACGATAATACTGAAGACACTTCAGACATTCCTGTATTTCTCGATATAGACAAGCTTGTCGAGATAGCGAAGAAGACTAATGCTGATTCAGTACATCCCGGTTACGGGTTCCTCGCCGAGAATGCCTACTTTGCTGACAAGTGCCACGATAACTCCATAGAGTTCATTGGCCCGTCTCCTGATGCAATATACAAGATGGGCAACAAGACTATCGCCAGGAAGATTGCAATGTCGCACTAGATACCCATGGCCATGGGTCACGAAGGCAACGTGAGCAACGAGGAAGAGGCAGTGAGAATAGCCGAGAAGATTGGCTATCCGGTTATAATAAAGGCAGCTTCAGGCGGCGGCGGCAGGGGGATGAGGATAGTCAGGAAGACCGAGGACATGGAGAAGATGTTCATTATTGCCAGTAAAGAAGCTGAAAAAGCATTTAACGATCCTTCTGTCTTCATCGAGAAATATATCGAAAATCCCAAACACATAGAATTCCAGATCCTTGGCGACAAGAAAGGGAATATAGTCCATCTCGGTGAAAGGGAGTGTTCAATACAGCGCAAACATCAGAAGTTGCTGGAGGAGGCTCCATCGTCAGCACTTGACGAGTCACTGAGGGAGGAAATGGGAAAGGTCGCGGTTAAGATCGCGTCCGCTGTCGGATATTATTCTGCCGGTACGGTTGAGTTCCTGCTCGATCAGGACAAGAAATTCTACTTCATGGAAATGAATACCAGGATACAGGTTGAACATCCTGTTACTGAAGAAATAACCGGTATTGATCTGGTCAGGGAACAGATCAGGATAGCTGAAGGGGAAGAACTGGGATACGGTCAGAAAGATGTTAAACTGGAAGGCTGGGCCATCGAATGCAGGATCAATGCTGAAGATGTCCAGGCTGGATTCGCCCCTGATCCCGGTAAGATTGAAAAGCTCAGCATGCCTGAGGATAACTACGTCAGGGTTGATACCGGTATCCAGGAAGGATCGGCAATCGTTTCCAGCTACGACTCGATGATTGCCAAGCTCATCGTGAAGGGCAAGGACAGGAAGGACGCTCTCAAAAAATGCAAGATGGCCCTCGATAAAGTATGGATAAAAGGGACCAAAACTACCTTACCCTTCTTCAGGATGCTGGTCAGACACCCGAAATTCCAATCAGGAAATTTCACAACTGCTTTCATTGAAAAGGATCTCGAGCAGTATCACTATAACAGTGAATATGAAGAAATGCTTGCTGCATGGCTCGCTACAAAACTGTTCATTGAGGAAAACCTCACGGAGGAATCGATCAATATCGATTTCAAGAAAAGCAGGGAGTTGAGCCCATGGCTCATGAACAAGAGGATGAACCAGTTCTAATAATTAGTGTTATGGCAAACGACAATCTTGATATTAAAAAACTATACGCTCTCTCGTCAGGGAACCGTAAATTCAGTTTTTCTCTACCGCTCAAGCACGCTATTAAGATAGGGAAAAGGAACTACGATGTCCAGTTGAAGCAGGATGATAAATATGGCACCTATATCCTCTGGAAAAACAGGAAGTACCCTGTCGAAATAATCAGGTCGAGGCAGAACAAGTACGAGATCCTCTTTAATGATATCAGTTACACCTTCACTGTTGAAACTCCTTTTTCACTACAGAGGATGAAAGTTTTGAGCAAGCAGAAAGGCAAGGCCGAAAAAGAATACGTCAAGGCCCCGATGCCAGGTAAGATCATTGATGTGCTGGCACGCGAAGGGAGCCAGGTACTCAGGGGTGAACCTGTTGTCATACTCGAAGCGATGAAAATGCAGAACGAGATACAATCGCCGGTTAACGGGACAGTAATAAAAGTATCCGCGAAGCCCAATACCAACGTGATGAAAGATGACCTCCTCGTCGAGATTAAGCCTGAATAAAGGTCTTTAACTAAAGTAAAAATAAAAAGTGCCGGGCCCTTTGGAAAGTCCGGCACTTGTTTTATACCTGGATATCTGAATCGCTTCCCTGGTTATTTAACCGGAGCCTGTTTCAACGTCTCGCACAGGAAATCATAGAATTTTACCACTGACGGGATGTTGACTTTTTCATCCGGCGAATGCGGGTACCTGATGGTTGGTCCAAAAGAAATCATGTCCAATTTTGGATATGAGCCAGCAATAATACCGGTTTCAAGTCCCGCATGAATTGCCCTAATCTCCGGAACTTTACCAAACATATCCGAATAAACCTTGCTCATGGTCTTTAGTATAGGAGAATTCATATTGGGTTTCCAACCGGGATAACCACCAGCCAGTTTCACCTCTGCTCCTATCAGTTGGAAGACAGCGGCAATTTTCCATGCTGTAGCTTCCTTTGCAGAATCGACGGAACTTCTGCACAGGTTGTGTGCTTCAAAGCTTCCTCCAGAACATTTTACAATGGCAAGGTTATTAGAAGTCTCCACCAATCCCTTCATCGACTGGCTCATCCTCTGCACTCCATTGGGACAAGCGAAAATTGCCCTGATAAACCTGAACTGTTCTCCCTGGTTCATTACCTTAACAGGCATCGGTGCTTTCTGGCAGGTGAAAATCAGGTCTGGTTCAGTATCAGCGAATTCAGCTTTGTACATTGTCTCGTAACCGGCAACAAACTCCTCGAATTCGGACGCTTTTATCTCGGGAACGACGAGTACTGTATTCGACTCCCGCGGAATTGCATTTCTCAGGTCACCACCCGACATCTCGGCAAGCCTGATACCAAAGTCTGATTCAGCCTGCATCAGGAATCGCGAGAGCAGCTTGTTCGAGTTAGCCCTGCCAAGAGCGATATCAACTCCTGAATGGCCACCCTTTTTAATCCCTTAATTGTAACCTTGTATGCTTTTACACCACCAGGAGTTGCTTCCTCGGCATACTTCTTTGTGGCGCTGATATCGATACCACCGGCGCAACCAACATAAAGCTCGCCCTCGTCCTCCGAGTCAAGATTCATGAGTATATCTCCTTTGAGCATACCGGGCTCAAGACCGAACACGCCTGTCATTCCAGTTTCTTCGTCAATTGTGAATAACGCTTCAATCGGACCATGCGCCAGGTCTTTCGAGGCCAGTATAGCCATGGTGGCCGCAACACCTATCCCATATCAGAACTCCAGGGTCGTTCCATTTGCCTTTAACCTTGCTCGTGCTGTTTGTTAAGTCAGCTTGTCATCTTTAGAAACGGGCTCTTATCATGCCAGCTCTTCTGGGGAAATACATTTGAGAAACTTCTCAGCACAGCTTTGAAGAGTTTATGCTCGGGGAAGCTTAGGGTAATATGCTTTCTGGTGCCTGAATGGGGTTAATTAGTTTGGTGCTGCGCTCTTGCTACTTCCACTATGTTGATTGCAAGCTTTTCCTGTTTTTAGTGTGAGAACGGGTGATCGTGAAAATACTGTAGTTCTGCTGGTTTTGACCGTGGTTCCAGTTCTAGTTGAGTTCTTTTTTAGCAATTGATTTTAGTTCGATGTTAGTAGTGCGTCGAGTTGCCGAAGAATTTAATCAGGTTGTTGTTAAGCCCGGTTCATGCAGTCGGATAGTTTTGCATGTACTAATAATTTCAAAATGTTGGCCGGAATGTTTTTGTTTTTGAAAATTGCCGGAATTTCAGAATGACAAAAATATACTAACACGCTGTTTTTTACTGAACATTAAGTACATCAGTTTAAGAAAAAAAACTTAATAAATAATGACTTTACTTTACATTGTAATCGGTCTGGTTCTGATCTTTGACTTCATAAATGGTTTTCACGACTCTGCCAACTCGATAGCCACGGTGGTCTCCACCAGGGTCCTTTCACCCTTTTCGGCTGTTTTGCTTGCTGCCATCTTTAATTTCATTGCCTTCACGGTTTTTCCTCTAAATGTTGCCACGACAATAAGTGGGAAGATAGTCAATCCCGGAGTAGTTAATCTAATAGTAATTACTTCGGCTCTTGTTGCTGCCATAAGCTGGAACCTGCTTACATGGTGGTGGGGATTGCCATCAAGTTCATCACATACCCTGGTGGGTGGGCTTGTCGGTGCTGCAATCGCGGGAGCCGGGACAGGTTCAGTGGTATTCGCAGGTGTGCTCAAGATAGTTATTTTCATAGTGGTAGCCCCTGTCCTGGGGATGGTAATGTCGTTCCTGATCTCTTCGCTTGTAATGTTCATGGTGAAAAGATCAACCCCGCATAATGTAGATAAACATTTCAGGAGGCTCCAGCTTTTGTCTGCTTCGGCTTTCAGCCTGGGGCACGGTGGAAATGATGCACAGAAATCCATGGGGATTATATGGGTCGCTCTTCTGATAACCGGGCTGGTAGACAAGACAGATAATATCAAGCATCATTTATGGATCATTTTATCTTGCCAGGGAGCAATTGCACTTGGAACACTCTTCGGCGGCTGGAGGATAGTTAAAACGATGGGACAGCGTATAACCAAGTTAAAACCCTTCGAGGGTTTTTGCGCCGAGACTGCAGGTGCGCTGACCCTGTTTGGTGCGACGCATTTCGGCATCCCGGTAAGTACAACCCACACCATCACGGGCTCAATAATCGGGGTTGGTGCTCATAAAGGAGTATCAGCTGTAAAATGGGGCGTCACTACTAAAATTTTCTGGGCATGGATACTTACAATACCTGTTTCAGGAATCATTGGTGCAATAATGTATTATTTTCTGAATTGGATATTGTAAATTTGTAAACTTCATTTTAATCAATTCAATATGAATATTGACAAAATCCTCAAGGTCTTCGTTCCTAAAGATCATTCCTTCTTTCCTTTGTTTGAAGCCGATGCAGACAATCTTGTCAAGGCGGCAGAATTACTAAAAAAACTAATGGCCTCATCCGATACTGAAGAGAGAGAACTCATCAACAAGGAGATAAAGGAGGTTGAGCACATAGGTGACGAGATCACGAACAATACATACCAGCAACTCAACAAATCATTTATAACTCCATTCGACAGGGAAGATATCCATGAGCTCACCGCTCACATAGATGACGTAGTTGATTCAATAAACGGTGTAAGCAGGAGAGTAAGTCTATATAAACCGAAAAAGCTTATGCCCGTCTACGCCCAGTTGGCGGATATTATCCTCGAAGGCGCCAAAGAAATAGAGACAGCGGTGCATTGTCTGAAAGATGCAGGCGCCAACAGGGACAAGATCATGGCCGCCTGTGAAAAAGTAAAAGATCTGGAACATAAGGCAGATGAAGTCTATTTCGTGGGTGTTTCTACACTGTTCGAGAATGAGGAAGATCCAAGGGAACTTCTCAAGAACAACAAGATCCTCGAGATACTTGAAAGATGTGTTGATGAAGAAGAAGATGTAACAGATACCTTGAAGGCCATATTAATTAAAATGGCCTGAAACGACCAGGTAAAAACGCTTAATCATAAATACAGTCCTGTCATTGCTGGCAGGACTTTTTTATTATCCTGGTTTTCAATGGTTTATAGTTAACTCTCGAATAGTTTTGCATTTTATTCCGGAATCATTACTTTCACGTTGTTGAATCCCCGCGAGGGGAAACAGTTTAAACCTGACTTTTAAAAACCTGGCAGATTGGAGGTTAAATGACACCTATCCTTCCTCTGCTTTTCAAAAAACAAGGGATGACAGTACTATATATCGTAGTGGGCTTGGTGCTAATTTTTGATTTTCTAAACGGTTTCCACGATTCTGCCAATTCAATTGCCACTGTTGTTTCGACGAGAGTACTTTCGCCGGTCGCGGCTGTGGCAATTGCAGCTTTTTTCAATTTCATAGCATTCACTGTTTTCCCTCTTAAAGTGGCTCACACCATTGGCAAGGGAGTTGTCGACCCCGATGTTTTAAATATGACTGTAATAGCGGGGGCACTGGTAGCCGCGATAACCTGGAACCTGCTCACGTGGTGGTGGGGACTTCCCTCGAGTTCATCACACACTCTTGTAGGAGGGCTGGTCGGGGCCGCTTACGCTCACGCCGGTGCTGGTTCAATTATACTGCCAGGACTTATCAAGATTGTCCTGTTCATATTTATTGCCCCAATTCTCGGTATGGTGATCTCTTTTCTTATTTCATCATTGGTTGTTTTTCTTTTCAGAAAATTCACGCCCCGGAAAGTGGATAAGACTTTTCGCAGGTTACAGCTTCTTTCCTCATCAACGCTCAGTCTCGGACATGGTGGTAATGACGCTCAGAAATCGATGGGTATTATCTGGGCCGCGCTCATCATTTCGGGGTTAACAACGAAAGAAGATCCGATTGCACTTTGGATAATACTCTCGTGCCAATCGGCAATTGCCCTTGGTACTTTATTCGGAGGATGGCGAATAGTGAAAACCATGGGACAAAAGATCACAAAGGTGAAACCGTTTGAAGGATTCTGCTCGGAAACAGCTGGGGCTTTGACCCTTTTTGGGGCAACTCATTTTGGTATTCCTGTAAGCACCACCCACACTATCACCGGGGCTATTATAGGTGTAGGGGCAAGAAGAGGTGCATCTGCAGTGAAGTGGGGAGTCACAAAAAAAATATTCTGGGCCTGGATACTTACAATACCTGTCAGCGCGACAATCGGGGGATCAATGTATTTCTTCTTCAGGTGGATCTTTTCCTTCTGGGGTTGATTAACCGGAAAATAAAAAAGCCATACACTGACGTATGGCATTCTTAACCCGTTTATGGGAAACCCTTGTTATTTTAATGCAGACTTCATCGGGCAGGTACCCGGGCATGTACTTTTTTCCATGCTCTTGGTTTCGCATGCTTCTTTGCAATTAGTTTTGTCACAAGTGGTCTTGTCACAATTGGCCTTGTCACAATTGGTCTTGTCACATTTTGTTGAGTCACATTTTGCAGCTGTAGCTGATGATTGATCACAAGTGCCAGTCTTTCCTGTTGTTGCCATCGTGCATGTAGCCGCTGAAGGACATTTTGCACAATTATCAGAAACGGTAACCGTGGTTGTTGCTTTCTTCGAATCGGGAGTGCTGCTCTTTGCATTAACGAAAAGAATAACAACCAGTGAAAGAATGATAACACCTGAAATACCAATAATTGCCTTTTTCATATCTACTTTGTTAATTAGTTTCTGCATACAAAAATAAAAGGTATGTTGATACAAGATTTCATTCTGACCCAAATTCGTGTTAAGCCGATGTTAAATTTTAAGATTGAATGCAAATAGTCCTTATTTTTGACTTCATATGAAAAGATCAGGAATACAATTAGCACTGGTAATCACTGCATTCATATGCCTGCTCACCCTCCTGGGAATACAGGTTATTTGGATCAGTAAATCGGCCAGGATGCAGGAAGCCCAGTTTAACAGGAGCGTAACAATGGCCATGAACAGGATCGTTGATAACCTGTCAAATGACAAGATGATTTGCAACGAAGTCACGAACTGCCTCAGGAATGATGCTCCCGAATCGTGTTACCTGATGATGAAAAACAGGGAAGAATGGGCTAACATGGGCAAAATGATCAAGAGCGATTTGCAGGCTTCCGGCATAAATCTCGATTTCGAGTTTGATATAGTAAGCAAAAAGGAAGCAGGTCCGAAAAATACCAGCTCGAACGTCTACTTTACAAATGGACTTGAGGAAGCTCTCGATCAATCGGGCTATGAACTAAGACTCCGTTTTCCTCAAAAAGGCGATTTCATAAAGGCGCAGATTGGCTTCATCTTCATAACATCAATCATACTCCTGATTCTTGTTTCTGCCTCGTTCATCCTGATCTTCAGGTTTTATCGCAGGGAAAAAATCCTGACAGCGAGTATAGTCGACATTATGAATAACATGACCCACGAATTCAGGACCCCGCTCACTAATATCGGCCTGGCTAATAACATGATATCAAGAACTGATCCGGCCGCCAGCGATGAAAAGATAAGCAGGTACACGAATGTAATTAAGACAGAACACCAGAAATTGATGACAAGGGTTAACGAGATCCTTAATTCAACTTTCTCGGAAACCTTCGAGGGAAAGATGAATGAGCCGATTCAGGTTAACGAAATCATTGAAGAAGTAATCGATTCATTCAGGCTCAGAATTGAAACAATAAACGGGACCATAAGCCTTGCTCGAAATGCCGAACAACTTGTGATTAAAGGAAATACAGATCAATTCAGAACGATGCTTGTAAACCTCCTCGATAATGCCGTTAAATACTCGGGTGACAATCCAGTTATAGCAGCCACGGTAACAAGGCAAGGAAACAATGCTAAAATTGTGATAGCCGACTCTGGTATCGGTATTTCGAAGGAGTTCCGTACACAAATCTTCAGGAAATACTACAGGGTACCATCAGGTGATGTATTCAACAACGACGGTTTTGGGTTAGGCCTGTACCAGGTGTACAAGACCGTGAAGAACATGAAGGGGACGATTAGTGTCGAGAGTAACGGTGAAAGAGGTTCCCGGTTTGTTATCGAGTTTCCTGTTTTTCATTTAAATATCGGCAAGGCATGACAGGCCCCAGGATACTGATCGTTGAAGATGATATAAACCTGGGTCTTCTCATGAAGGAGTACCTGGAATCTGAAAATTTCAACGTGAGTCTTTACCGCGATGGTGAAGCAGGACTTTCAGGTTTCGCGGGCGGTCAGTTCGATTTGTGCATACTCGATATCATGCTTCCTAAAATGGATGGTTTCACGCTTGCGGAAAAAATCCGGCAGTTGTCAATCAGTATCCCAATAATAATCCTTTCTGCCAGGTCTATGAAAGAGGATAAACTTAAGGGATTCAGGATAGGCATCGATGATTACATAACCAAGCCCTTCGATGAGGAGGAACTCGTTTGCAGGATCCAGGCCATTCTCAACAGGGCCTCTGTGAAGTCGGCGGAAATAAAGCCGGACTCTGTAAAGATTGGTACTTACACGTTCGAGAGAAATAACCTCCTATTATGTCGTGGCAAGTTAACCAGGAGGTTGACAGTGAAAGAAAGCCGAATACTCTGGGTACTTGCAAGATCCGCGAACAGGCTCGTCAAACGCGATGAAATTATGAATGAAGTATGGGGTGATGACGGGTATTATACAGGGAGAAGCCTCGATGTTTTCATTTCTAAATTGCGTACTTACCTGAAAAAAGATCCCTCAGTAAAAATAATAACTATACCTACCGAGGGATACGTGCTCGAGACTGATCAATAAAAAAGCCATCAGGAAAGAAGATCCCTGACGGCCTTTAGTCTGGAACAAAATATTCTATTGCTTTATATTAGGCAACTCGAGACCATAACCTTTCTTACGATCTTCAGCCTTGAGAAGGAATGCAAATAAGAGTGCGAGCAGACCGAAAACAGTGAAAATAATCATCGGGATGGTGTAATTATATGTTGGCACACTAACCCCGTCGATCAGTCTTGTTCCCGTAACGCAGTATTTATCAAGAACCCATCCTATGAGGGCGGGAACTCCCATAAGTCCCCAGTTTTGAACCCAGAATATCAGGGCGTAGGCTGTACCCAGCTGTTTCTCCGGGATAATCTTGGGCACTGATGGCCACATTGCCGAAGGCACAAGAGAAAAGCCAATTCCAAGAACTATGATCAGTGCGATGGCCACCGGCTTAAAGTTCAGGAATGGTATAGAGAACAATGTATGAACAAGTATCAACAGTATTGAACCAACTATCATTATGGTGGCGCCTTTGCCTTTCCTGTCGTACATGTTTCCGAAAAACGGCGTGAGAAGAATTGTACCGAAAGGAAGAAGGGCAGGGAAACTACCGGCAATGAGCGGATCCACATCAAACTTGTTAACCATGAGATCTGCTGCATACTTGAGGAAGGGGAAAACTGCAGAATAGAAAAGGACGCATAGTATGGCGATAAACCACCAGCCTTTATTCTTAACTATGAACCATATATCAGAAATCTTGAATGATTCCTCCTCTTCCACCTCGCCTGTTTTTGCAGCATTCTCCGCTATTGACTTTTCAAGCTTATTATCCTGAACGGTATATAGGAAGAAAGAAATCATACCGATGCAGAGCAGGATCAGACCAAGGAAAACAGGCTTAGATACCCCGTGCATCCATGTCGCCAGAGGGTACGAGGCAAACAATGCAAGACCGGTACCTATCCTGGCTGATGCCATCTCCAATCCCATGGCAAGGGCCATTTCTTTTCCCTTGAACCATTTTACAATTATTTTGGAAACCGTGATTCCGGCTACTTCAACTCCAACACCAAATGTAGCGTATCCAAGGGCAGCGACCACGACCTGTGCTTTCATTCCAAGGAGATGCATCCCGTCTAAAGAATGCGTGGATATTGCCCAATATTTAACAGCAGTACCAACAACCATCGTTATCGTTGCCATCTTTCCGGTAAACCTGACACCTTTTTTATCAAGTATTATTCCACCGAAAATGAGCATCAAAAGGAAGACATTAAACCAGCCATAGGCGCTTGTGAAGAATCCATACTCGGTACTGTTCCATAATAGCTCCTTCTCGAGCATGGGTTTAAGTGGTGCCATCACATCCGTGAGATAGTAGCCGCATAGCATAGTGAATGACACTACTGCAAGCGCTGTCCACCTTGCTGTTTTTGAATCACGCAGTGTATTAGTAATTGTTTCCATGTTCTGTAAATATGTTTAAGATCGGTAAATGTATCAATATTTTCAGACTATTTATGACTACTTGTCACATTTTAAAACTGGCAGGATATTTGTACATATATAAAATATTGCATATGTCACTTGTTGATGGTACGAATCAAATTTGTTATTTAATTTGGATAATATTAAAAATAAGAATTAATGAAAAGAACGCTTATAATTGCAACACTGGTAATGCTGATTATTCCGGCTTTCGGACAAAAGGCAACAGTTAAGTGGTATTCTATCGAGGAAGCCGAGAAACTACAGAAACAAGCACCCCGGCCCATAGTGGTTGACACCTTTACCGACTGGTGCGGGTGGTGCAAGAAGCTGGATCAGGACACGTTCTCTAACCCTGTTATCGCGGAGATTCTCAATACAAGATTCTACCCTGTGAAATTCGACGCGGAAGGAAAAGACCCCGTAACATTCCAGGGCCGCAAGTTTATAAATGATGGCCAGGCAGGCAAGGCTCACCAGTTAGCGGTTGCTCTGCTTAGGGGCGAACTATCCTACCCTAATATTGTCTTTTTCAACGAGAAGAGCCAGCTTGTTACCAATGCCCCTGGTTACAGACAACCCAAGGAGATGGAAGCCCTGCTCAGCTACTTTGCAGATAAAGCCTACGAGAAGATGAATCTCGACGACTACCTCAAGACTTTCAAAGGGAAGCTTTAGGAGAAGTTGTAGAGTTGTAGAGTTGTAGAGTTGTAGAGTTGTAAGATTATATAGTATTACAGCTTCGGGTTTAATTTTTCCCGATAATGAAGTTTGACGGGAGCTGGACTATCTGGCCAAACTGGTAAACAAGACGCCTGGTTTCGAACAGTTGCGTCTTGCTTGTTTTGCATGTTATTATGACGCTTTCAGGAAGCCTGTAATAGATTTTGTCATATTCCTCCTTCTTCTGCTTTTCGTTCTTGTCTACCGGCCTGGTTATGTAAGTAAAATCACGTGATTTTTCAGCGTTTTTCAACTCGAGAACGACCGGATCGCCTGTGCCACCTTGCTTATCCGATGGGCCATCAGAACGGCTGAACCTGAATAGTTCAATAGTTGGTTGTTCTTTTCTCGGTACAACAGTAAAGGATAAAAGTTTCTTATCTTTCGCGACTTTGCCAACAAACAGGGCCGTGTATTCATCTTCAAGCCTGTTAAGTTCGTTGATACCTGCTGCATCCTGGGGATAAACGTTTGTTTCACCTGTCAGTAGCATTTGTTTCCCGTCGCGTAGCTCCAGAATTGTCTTCGCCGCCTTGTCAGCCAGCTGCTCTATGGTAAGCTGTTTCTTCTTCTCCACCAGATATGGAATCTTGACAAAGGTTGTATCAAGTTTCACAACCCTGTAGGCTGTATCGCTCTGTGCCATGAAATACTCGTCTGAACCAAGGTCATGAAAGCCTGTTTCTCCCGGCTGTCTTGTTTGGTTACCGCTGTTATAAACTATAGCTGGTTGAGTGTTAACCGGATTTAAGTCCAAAATTAACCCTGAATTCCTCAGAGCCAGGGCATTAGACCTGAAAATTGAGCTTGATTCAATAATATAATACTCTGAAGGGTCAGGTTCCTGCATGGAGCTTATCGATATGGACTTAATCTCCCATGTTTCTTTATCCTTTGTTATAATATCCTTAATCCCAAGCAAGTCACCGGCAAATCTCGAGTATGGCCCTGCCCTTTCAATAGTCTTTTCCAGCTCAACGTTTACAGTCAGTACAGTCATAGGCAGCGCGTAGACGAGACTACCATCGAAAAGAGCTGTAGTGTCTGAATATGGTTTTATTGTTGCCTTACTGACTTCAGCTTTCTTAAAAACAGAACAGGAAAAAGCAAAAAGGATCAGTAAAGTAAACAGGACTGCTTTCGTGTATCTGGTTTTCATATTTTATCTTTTCAATTATATATAATAAACAACACCACAAAAAAATTATTGCCTGCTCCTGGTGAGTTGCAGGAATGCCTCTCCGAGGTTCTCTGTAATATCCGAGGCAATCAGGGCCTGGTAGCCAAGCCTTGAGGCTCCGATATCGCCTGCCATACCATGAATGAAAGTACCAACTATGGCAGCGTTGGCAGGGCTATATCCCTGGGCGAGCAAAGATAAAATTATTCCTGTTAGTACATCACCACTTCCGGCAGTTGCCATACCGGGATTACCGGTATTATTAAAGGAAATGTTCCCATCCGGTAATGAAACAGATGTGAAAGCGCCTTTAAGAACAATTATACATCCGTGCTCTTTTGAGAATGCAGATTGCCTGTTCAACCTCGAAAAGCCATCTCCCGTCTTCCCAGCAAGGCGCTCAAATTCACCTGGATGCGGTGTAAGAATCACATTATTACCAAGAAATTTAAACCAATCCTTTCTCGAGGAAATTATATTAAGGGCATCAGCGTCGAGCACAAGAGGTTTATCATTTTTCACGAGAAGCTCGTGAATCAAACTGGCTGTTTCTTTTTCCTGCCCAAGGCCTGGTCCCGCTGCTATAGCATCATATGGCCCTGTATCGGGCAGCATTGAAAGATGGTCGGATTCCGGATCGCAGCTTGTCATTGCTTCAGGAACTGCTGTCTGGATGATGTCATAGCCCGCGGAAGGTACATGCGCTGTGACTAGCCCCGCTCCTGCCCTGAGGCAGGATTTTGCTCCCAGAACGGCCGCTCCCATTTTCCCTTTTGAACCAGCCAGCAGCAACGCGTGACCGAAATTACCTTTGTGGGCAAACCTGTTCCTTTGAAACAACAGGTTGGCAATATGCCCCGTTTCAACAAGTGCATAGGGAGTTTCTGTCCTGTTTATAGCCTCTGCATCCAGCCCTATTGGAAGTATCTCCCACTTACCGACGTTAACATTGTTCTCGGGAAAGAGAAATGCCAGTTTAGGGAATTGGAAGGTCAGTGTATACGTGGCTTTGATAACCGTGGCAGATCTATTGGCACCATTGTCCGTATCGAACAAACCCGAGGGGATATCTATTGAAATAACAGTTAACCCCTGCTGGTTTAAAGTATTAATGATATCAGAGGCAAGGCCATCAACTGGACGCGAGAGCCCTGTTCCGAAAATAGCATCGATTACTATACTGTTTTCTTCAAGGTCAGGGAAACTATCCAATCCGGTTACGTCAATAAAAGGGACACTCGTTTCAGTCTGGAGTCTCCGCCTGTTCACAATCCAGTCGGCTGAATACTTTTCTGATATTTTTATATTTACAACGACTACCCTGAATTCGTTCTCATATAGCATACGTGAGAGAGCGAGACCATCTCCACCATTGTTACCGGGTCCTGATATAACATAAATCGTCCTGTTCCGGCCAAATCGCGTTATTATCCATCTGAAAAGAGATCGTGCTGCTCTTTCCATGAGGTCCGTGGAAGAAACCGGCTCATTCCTTATGGTCAGCTCATCCAGTCTTCTTATCTGTTCGCCCGTGAATATTTTCACCTTAATAAATGTTTATAATCAAACCAATTGAACCCGGGAGAAATAAAAAATATTTCAGTTTCTATTTTGCAATTCAAAGTTATCTAAAAACAGGGTAGCAAGCAATCCGTCTGACTTTTACATCAATCCTGATGGCTAAAATACGTTTTTTACTTATCAAAAGATTCATATATTTGTCAGTAACGGGTCTCTTCAATGAAGCACCCGGGTAATCTTAAAAGTAACTGATAAAGCAAATAATCACATAACTAACCACTTAAAAACCAACTATTATGCTTAAGAACCATCCAAAAGGTCTTCTTGTTGCCTTCTTTGCCAACATGGGTGAAAGATTTGGATTCTACACGATGATGGCCATCCTGGTTTTATTTCTCCAGGCAAAATTCGGCTTGACGGCCGAGAAGGCCGGCGATATTTACAGCTGGTTCTATTTCAGCATCTACGCTCTTGCCCTTATTGGAGGTATAATTGCTGACGCGACCAAGAAATACAAGACCGTCATATTGTTTGGAATAATAATCATGTTCACAGGTTATGTCATGATGGCAGTCCCCGGGATGTCACTCAAGATAACCATAATAAGCCTGTTCACCATAGCATTCGGTAACGGACTGTTCAAGGGCAACCTGCAGGCAGTCGTGGGACAGATGTACGACAACCCGGAGTATTCCAAATACCGCGACAATGCATTCATGATATTTTACATGGGTATAAATGTTGGTGCTTTTTTCGCGCCATTCGCGGCAACTGCAATGAGAAACTGGTGGTTACAGTATAACGGGTTCCTGCATGATGGCAGCATCCCAGCTCTTTGCCACCAGTTCATTAACGGAACACTTGTCGATACAGCTACACTTCAGCAGCTCGCTGACAAGGTGAGTCTTAACGGGCAGTCTGCTGACCTTGCCTCGTTTGCCAACAAATACATTGAAGTATTCTCGAAGGGATACAACTATGCATTCGGGATAGCAGCCGGTGCCATGATAATATCTCTTCTCGTGTACCTGTTCTTTAGTCGCTTGCTCCCCAACAAAGAGAAGAAAGCGGCTTCTTCAGCAGAGAAAGTTGACTTCAAACCAGTGGCACTGGTTTTCGCGATAATTGCAATGGGTGCCGTGGGTTATGCTCTACACTTTATTAAGCAGGTTGGCTGGGCTAACGGTTTCGCCTTCGGCTTATTCGCCGCGTTCATAACATGGATCACACTAAGCTCGAGGAAGGAAGAAAGAGCTAGGGTCATAGCACTCATCCTGGTCTTTGTTGTTGTAGTGTTCTTCTGGATGTCATTCCACCAGAATGGTCTGACACTTAGCCTGTTTGCCAGGGACTACACTGTTAAACAGGTCGGGCTTTTCACTAACATGTTCTTCACTTTGCCTTCACTCCTGGCAGTTATTGGTTCAATAGCCGGACTCGTTATTATTCTTCAAAAGAAAATATCGGCAAATTACAGGATAGGTGGTGGGGTACTTTTTGCTGCCGCCTTCGTGCTTGCCTATTTCAGATTCATCGGAGCCGATGCAATGAATTCAATCTCACCAGAGATATTCCAGTCGTACAATCCGCTATTCATAGTCGCCCTGACCTTCCCGGTTATGGGTGTTTTTGCCTGGCTTAACAAGAAGGGCATAGAGCCAAGCACTCCCAAAAAGATCGGTTTCGGGATGATAATTGCATCCATTGGATTTATCGTGGTACTCGTTTCCTCGTTGAACCTGTCATCACCAAAATTACTTGCCGGGTCACCTGTTCCTGATATGGAAAGAGTCTCACCTTATTGGCTGATAAGCAGTTATCTTATCCTGACAATTGCAGAACTATTCCTTAGTCCCATGGGTCTCTCATTTGTCTCCAAGGTGGCTCCGTCAAGATTCCAGGGGCTCATGCAGGGAGGCTGGCTGCTGGCGACTGCTGTCGGGAACAAGCTGCTATTCGTTGGCACTCTGCTTTGGAACAGGGTTGAATTATGGCAACTCTGGCTGGTATTCATCCTATGCTGCCTCGCGTCAGCCGCGTTTATTTTCTCTATCCTCAAAAGGCTTGAATCCGCATCAAAATAGGTCGGGTAAATCTATAATATAAGGTGCCTCTGTCGGGGCACCTTTTTTTTGTTACCAGAAGGAGAAATCATTCCTGGACTCTTTCAAACAGAACAGCTGACATAATTATCAAAAACTCCAATTATAAATTTTTAATTCCCTGGTAATTTTACTGTGATTCCAGTCACAGAATATATATCATGTTTACACGTCGCTAGTAAGAAATTTCATAATTTTACTAATGTGACCTAATAACCTGACAAATATGAAACTACCAAGATCGACAAAAAACTGGCTGACGATAATTGGAGCAATTATCGCTTCTGTTAATCTCACACTGATAGTGTTTCTTTTTATCCTTTCCTCTGTTTTTAACAAGGGAAACACTAACCTGGGGTTATACATATATATAATACTGCCCGGGTTCTTTGTTCTTGGTCTGCTGTTGATACCTATCGGGATGATCCTTGAAAGAAAGAGGATAAGAAAGATGATAGACCCGACAAAACAGAGGCTCCCGTATGTAGATCTGAATGATCCAAGGCACAGGAACGCGTTCATACTGTTTTCTATTGCAACAATAATCATCCTTTTCCTGTCGACGCTCGGAAGCTTCAAGGCTTATCATATCACAGAATCTGTCGAGTTCTGCGGGACTTTATGTCACAAGGTGATGGAACCCGAGTACACGGCATACCAGAATTCACCTCATGCCAACGTTACCTGCGTTGAATGTCACGTTGGTTCAGGGGCGGACTGGTATATAAAATCCAAGTTGTCAGGTTTGTACCAGGTATATTCTGTCATTGCCAAGAAGTACCCGACACCAATTTCCACTCCTCTTCACGACCTTAGACCTGCCAGCGAGACTTGCCAGAAATGTCACTGGCCCCAGAAGTTCTACCCGAGAAGTATTCAAAACAACAAGTATTTCCTTGCTGATTCTCTTAACAGCGAATGGGATATTATCCTCGAGATGAAACTTGGTCCTGAATACGCCGACCTTGGTTTCAGGGAGGGTATACATTGGCATATCAACCCATCTGTCAATATCGAATATGTTTCTGAAAACGATAAAAGGGAAACAATCACCTATGTAAAGTATACTGACAAAAAAACCGGTAAGGAGATTATTTACAGAAACGAGGCCAACCCAATTAATGACAGCACATTAGTAGCCTCAGAACACCGTACAATGGACTGTATTGATTGCCATAACAGACCTTCACATAATTACAAATCTCCAGCGGTATATTTTGATAATGCAATGCTCACGGGGGCTGTTTCTAAAGAAATCCCATTCATTAAAAAGGTGTCGATGGGTGTTCTTAATCAAAAGTTTGGTGATAAGGATACAGCACTCATGGAAATCAATAATACTATAAGCAATTATTACAAGGAATCGTATGCTGACTTTTTCGAGAAGAACAAGGACATAATCCAGAGTTCCATAGCAAATATTCAGAAATCTTATTCACAGAATACATTCCCGTTCATGAAGGTTACCTACGATGCTTATCCCGAGCATATTGGTCACCTCGAGTCGGAAGGCTGTTTCAGATGCCATAACGATTCATTCAAATCTGAGGACGGAAGAGTCATTTCAAAAGACTGCAACCTTTGTCACGCTATCCTGGGTCAGGGGAACCCGGCATCATTCACGACAACACGCATCAGGGAATCGCTCGAGTTCCAGCACCCGATTGACATTGGCACTGACTGGAAAGATGCAAACTGCTCTGATTGCCACAAGTATCTTTATTAGGGAAATAGAAGAAGCACAGGGCACAGGGCACAGGGCACGGGGCTCAGGGCTCAGAGCTCAGGGGAAGAAGCACGGGGCTCAGGGCTCAGAGCGCAGGGCTCAGAGCACAGGGGAAGAAGGTGCTCTTTATAAAGCTCTTTATAGCATCTATAGCCTCTACTGCTTTATCTAAAGGTCCTCGTTCCTTGTTGCTCGGGCCTAGGTCGAAGAAGGAACTTTCTAATACAGCCCCTAAAGCATTTAGTGCCTCTACAGCTTTCTTCAAGGGGCGCAGGGGAAGAAGGTAATCAGTGTTCGGTCTTTTACAACTTTACAACATACAACTTTACAACTACATCATACAGCCCTTTATAGCATCTAAAGCCTCTACTGCTTTCTTTAAAAGGTGCTCGTTGCTTGGTCCTCGCTAGGGCAGTGCTTGGTGGACATACAAAAGGCTCTGAAAGAGCCATATATGAATAACCCCCGGTGCAACCGGGGGTAACCGGACAAACATGCTTCAAGCTCCGAAGGAGCGTGACCCAGATCAAGGGAAATACCGCTCATCAATCTCCAATCCCGCTTTCAGGAGCAAGCTTCTGTATTCTTCCTCAAAAGTCTTTTTCCCATGATGCTCCGGATTAGAATCTACATAATCAACAAGACACCCGATGTCCGAATACGAGCAGGTAAATGATCCATACCCTATCAAGAACAAGAGCAGCCATATTTACAGGATTAACGGAGTTGAAAATCATCTTCATATCCTGACCGATGTTCATCCCTCTATCGCGTTGGCTGACTTCATGGGAGAGATAAAGGCATCATCATCATACTGGATGAAAAATTCAGGATATTTTCCATCGTTTAATGGTTGGGCTGAAGGGTATGGATCATTTACCTGCTCGTATTCGGACATCGGGAGTCTTGTTGATTATGTAGATTCCCAACAGGAACATCATGGGAAAAAGACTTTTGAGGAAGAATACAGAAGCTTGCTCCTGAAAGCGGGATTGGAGATTGATGAGCGGTATTTCCCTTGATCGGAGTCACGCTCCTTCAGAGCTTGAAGCATGTTTGGCTGGTAACCCCCGGTTGCACCGGGGGTTATTCAGATACAGCCACTTCGTGGCTTGAAGAATAAGGTTATATAACTTCATTTCCAAGTACTAATAAATATGAAAGATATCCAACCCTTTTAGCCTCTACTGCTTTCTTTAAAGGTGCTCGGTAGTGCAGTGTATGGGGACAGGCTCCGAACAGACCAGGGACCGAGAACCCAGGACCAAGTATCCAGTACCCAGATAAGTCTCCTATTAACATTTGATTTAATTTTTTCAGATTATTTTTGTTACTGGTCGCGAGAACAAGACAATAAATGATAACAGGAGGAATTTCGGATAGCTCGACTCTTCTGAAAACAGGGAGCATGGCACCATTCTTCAGGTGCGTTAAAGTTGATGGAAGCATATTTGACACCGGATCACTTTCAGGCAAGGTGATCATGATCAATTTTTTTGCAACCTGGTGTCCTCCTTGCAGACAGGAGCTCCCGGCACTCCAGGAAAAAATATGGGTTAAATACCGCGACAATTCAGATTTTGCCCTCCTCGTATTAGGGAGGGAGCATGAAAATAAAGACATCGCCGAATGGTCAGTTAAGAAAGGATATACTTTGCCATTTGGAGCCGACCCGCGAAGGGAAATTTATAACCTCTTCGCCTCGCAATACATCCCCAGGAATGTAATAATAGACCGCGACGGGAAGATTTTCTTCCAGAACAGGGGTTACGCTGATGAGGAATTTAATTTGATACTTGCACTTTTATCTGAAAAGCTTGATAACCTGAAATAAATACTCAATGTCAATAGTAACACTTAAGAACAGATACTTCCCGTTTGTTGCCGCTTTTCTCAGGATAGCAATTGGCTGGCACTTCCTTTATGAAGGATTAACGAAAATTTTCAATCCGGCATGGTCCGCACGACCATTCCTGGAGGGATCGAGATGGATCTTCGGGGACTTCTTCAGGTGGCTGGCTTCCGGAGAGACTGCCATGAAGATCATCGATTACGCTAATGAATACGGGTTAGCATTGATAGGGCTGGCTTTGATAATTGGTTTATTCACAAGGTACGCTTCACTTTCGGGCGCACTCCTTCTCCTGATGTATTACCTGGCTTATCCCCCGTTTGCCGGATATGCCTTCGCCACTGTATCTGAAGGCAACTATCTAATAGTCAATAAAAACCTGATAGAACTTATTGCACTTATAGTACTGGTTGTAACTGGGTCCGGAAAGTATTTTGGTCTCGACTCTTTAAGGGACAGGAAACCAATTGTCAAATCTCCGGAAGAACTGAATTCGATTAATACGGTTGCAATTTCCGACAGGAACAGGAGAAGGGAATTCATAAAGAGTCTTGCTGGTTTTCCTGTCCTGGCAGGATTTGCCGGTGCTTACCTTGGTGAAAACAACGGGAAGACAGATGCTGTTTCAGGAGCCACGATAAAGCTCGACTTCAAACAGATAAAGGATCTTAAAGGAGAAATGCCTGCAGGGAAGCTTGGTGAGTTTAACATAAGCAGGCTCATAATGGGGTGCAATCTTATAAGCGGTTATGCTCATGCAAGGGATCTCAGATATGCTAATAACCTCTTCAAGGCTTATAACACTGATCAGAAGGTAATAGAGACATACAGGCTTGCAGAACTAGCCGGCATTAACGCCACCTTCATGGTAAACAGGAACTTTCCTATCTTCCACAGGTACCAGAAGATGTACGGCAGCAAGATGCAAACAATAGTACAGACCTATATCAAGGAAGATAATTTCCTCGGCGATATTGATCTGGCGATCGAAAACGGGGGAACAACTCTTTACATTCAAGGTGCTGAAAGTGACAGGTATGTAAGGGAAGGAAAGACCGATCTTCTTGGTAAGGCAGTTGACTACATTAAAAGCAAAGGTTACCTGGCCGGTGTAGGTGCTCACTCCCTGGAAGTTATTAAAGCCTGTGAGGCTTCAGGGATTAATGCTGATTATTACGTGAAAACATTTCACCACGATAAATACTGGTCGGCTCACCCCATGGCAAACCGCACCGAATTCAGCGTCGACACTAAAAAGTTCCTTGATCATAACCTTCCTCACGACAACATGTTCGAGCTCTTTCCAGAGAAGACTATCGATTACATGAAAAAGGTTAATAAACCATGGATAGCATTCAAAGTCCTTGCAGCCGGAGCCATCCTCCCCAGCGACGGTTTCAGATACGCATTCGAAAACGGCGCCGATTTTATTTGCGTTGGCATGTTCGATTTCCAGGTTGTCGAGAATTCGAATACACTGGTTGAAATTCTCGGAAGCCTTAAGAACAGGGAGAGACGATGGTACTCGTAAATAAATAACGGGGTCGTTGCAGCAACAACCCCGTCATTTTTTAACCTAAACCCTAAAACCTAACCTTTATTTTTCCATTCACTTCACTATAAAGACGTGCAAGTCGGCTTAAAGTTGCACGAGGAATCTTAAAATTTGGTTAAGGATTTGTTAAAATAAGTATTCGACAGGCTCCATGAACCTTAAAGAGCTGTAGCAGAGTTATTTAAATCAAGAGAAATTTTCGGTGCTAGTTAAGTATTTCAGAGGAATACAGGTTAGCAATGTCAGCCTGGTCCCTGGCAAGCCCGGAAATAATAACGATTTTACCTGCCTTCCACGACAGGAACACATCACCATTATATCCATCCTTGAATGCAAATTTGCCTGCCGATGGGTCGTCAGTCTCAAGTCCTGCAGATTTAAGATAGGCGCTAACGATTTTCATCGCTTCTTCGTTGCTGTTCTTCTCGATGAGATAAACTGAGAAAACAACGTCGCCGGATTCATATTGTGCCTTGAATGCCCCGTTTAAAAATTCATGGCCAAGGACACTTTCATTTATATATGACTCCTCATTCAGCTTTTTTCCTTTCTCGGGGAACAGCGACAGGGTTTTTGGCATTTGGTTTTCGCCCGGAAGGAAATCAGCCACCCTGAGGGCGAGTGTCTCAAGGTTTTGAAGGATTTTTTCTGATTTTGAATAGGTCCGTATCTTGACGTAATATTTACCCTTGAAAAAATTAAGTGAACCATCAGCCTTGTAAGCCTGGGAGCCAATCTTGAGGAAATTGAAGGAAGGAGATCTCTCTGATGAATAAATACCAAAAGCCTGAATTCCATCCTTATGCCTGTAAACTTCCAGCTTTATGACATTTTTTCCCTTCTTGTATTCAGCAACGTGCAGGTCTTCGAAGCCATAGGAAAGATAGTTATCAGCAGCTCCGTTAATAAAGTCCCAGAGATTGTCAGGTGTATATACCGGATAGCTGGTGACCTTCTTGTAGCCCGGGAGGTCAGGCAGGTTCATATCCTGGCTAAATACCATAATGGACACGGCGGAAAACAATACCGCCATTAACAACCTGTATTTCATAATTCAAGTATTAATAAAAGAATATACCTCAGGAGATAAACTCAGCCGGTACATTTACCAGCCGTGAGATATCGGCAATCCTGTCTCTCACATTAAATCCACCACCGCACTCAACCTTGCAAACTTCGCAGTTTGAGCATGGTGAAACACCAGTCCCGAGTTCGCCAAGGAGGTTGTATGCCATCCCTTTTTCGGAATACCCGTAGGCATACATGTATGCTCTCATAAGGTCAGGAACAGGCAGGTTAAAAGGACAAGAACCTGCACAGCTGGTACAACCTGTACACATTAGGCCTGGCTCTGCAGCAGCCAGAAGGAGGTCTTTTTTATCCTGTTCACTAAGCGATATATCCTCGAGCACCTTGATGTTTGCAGTCAGATGATCGAAAGTTGTCATACCAGGGATGGTAGTATGAATATCCGGGTTTGACAGAGCCCATTTAAGCGCGGCTGATGTGTTCACCGGCTTTGTCTTTTCCTTGTCGAGAAAACCACCTCCAGCCATTGTTTTCATCGCGACGATACCTATACCTGCTTTTGCTGCCTTGCTTATTGCCGCGTTCAGTTCATCAATAGCATTGAGCTTGAAATTATATGATGTGAGGATGACATCCCAGTCTTTCTTACCGGCCGCGGCATCAATAACACCTGCCATGTTCCCGTGGGTCGAGAAACCGGCAAATCTTATCTTCTTTTGCTTTTTGAGCTTCTGAAGAGCCGTAAGAAGTGGTTTATGCTCAAGTAATTCAGGATTACTAATATCGTGCACGTAAAGGATATCAACATAGTCCAGTTTCAACCTCGAGAGACTAAGATCGAATTTCTGCAGGAAATCTTCCTCGGTAGTCTGATCTGTCGGTTTGCCGTCACGTCCCACACCGTTTGGCTTCACCTTCGTCTCCAGGAAAAACGAACTTCTTGGTACATCTTTAAAAAAGTTTCCAAGCATGGTTTCGTTATTCCCGTTCTGGTAGCCGTGAGCCGTGTCAAATAATTTAATTCCGTTTTCGTACGCGGCTTTCACAAGGCCCGGGTTATCGGCTCTCATCACTCCAAAACTTACTACTGGTACCTTGATATTGGTTTTACCTAGTGTGCGTTGCGGGTAATCGCGTTCAGCTTTATCGGAAACAGGTGAAGCAATAACTGGCGAAAATGCCATTACACCAGCTGCACCTGCAATACCTGTCTTCAAAAATCTTCTCCTGCCGAGTCTGTTCATGATTGGTACTTTTAATATTCTGAAAGGTTGACCAATATACAATATTTTGTATTATTTTTCGAATTACTTCCGGATGATTTATAACATCAACATGTAATGGGCTGAGGTTGTCCTGAAGGTTGTTCATGCACAAATTCTTCGGCAAGAATGGACAGGTACATCAAGAAACTAATTTCCGAGGGTGAAAATCAGAAACTGGATTTCAAATACTGCATTTCTGATTCGCGGAAAATAGCCAGGACACTGGCTGCATTTTCAAACAGTAATGGAGGGAAGCTACTAATCGGAGTCAGGGATAATGGAGCTATAGCCGGCATACGGTCTGAAGAAGAATACTACATGATCGAAACAGCAGCATTGCTTTATTGCAAGCCGGAAATACATTTCACTGTCAGGCAGCACGATATAGACGGGAAGACGATTCTGGAAGTTGATGTCGAAAAAGGTTTGGAAAGGCCATATAAAGCCAGGGATGAGGACGATCGCTGGAAGGTATACTGCAGGCAACACGACCAGAACATAGTTATAAACCGGGTAGTATCAGAAGCCTGGAGAAAAAGCGAGTCAACGAAAGGTGTACTGATAAGATTTGGTCTGCCTGAAAAAGCATTAATGGATTATCTCAAAATTAACGAGACAATCACAGTAGCCGGATTCAGGAAAATTGCCGGCATTCCATTTTTCAAAGCTGAAAAGATAATTATCAACCTCCTGGCGTGCGGAGTTCTCGACTGGGTATCGACAAGTACCGGAATCAGGTATAAGCTGCGAAAGGTAAACCTCGTGACCTGAGCCTTGACTGGCTCAGTCTGTCCTGATACCCATCACCAGTATATCATCTATCTGTGGCGATTGACCCATCCATTCATTAAGACTTTTTTCAAGCAGCTCTTTCTGTTTCCACATTGGCTGTTCCTGAATGTCGAGTATGAGTTTCTTGAAATTATTCTTCATGAATTTCTTTCCTTTTGGACCACCAAACTGGTCTATGTATCCATCAGAAAACAGATAGTATGATACTCCCCTCTCAAGCTGCCAATCATAGAAAACGAACTTCTCGTCCATCTTTGAAGAAATTCCTATAGGCATCCTGCTTGCATATATTGTTTCGAGAATATACTTACCATTTGTTAGTGAGCCTTCCGACAGGCTGTCTTTTAGTTTCTGACTATCCGATTTTTCCGCCGATGTCAGCTCCCGTACCCTGAAACATGGATTATATGCCCCCGAGAACTCGACCCTGGAAGAATTGTAATCGACAACGAGCAACGACATATCCATACCATCCTTTGCCTCGTTATCAACTCCTGATTGTTTAAGCGATTCGGTAACATGCAGGCGTAATTCGTCGAGTATATGATCAGCCCGGGGTGCAGTTTCCTTGTCTATAATTTCATCGAGGAACGACATTCCCAGGAGGCTCATGAATGCCCCCGGGACACCATGGCCTGTACAGTCAGCCGCCACGATATATAGTCTGTTTGATTTCTTTGTCATCCAGTAGAAATCACCACTGACGATATCGCGTGGCCGGAATAGGATGAAATAGTTTTTCAGGTTATCGGCAAGAACAGTCTCTCCAGGTAACAATGCCATCTGGATCCGCCTTGCATAGTGAATGCTTGATTCAAGCTCATCTTTCTGTTTCACAACCTCGGCGGTACGTTCAGCGACAATGCCTTCAAGACGCAGATTCTCGTTCTTCAGTTTCCTGGTATAAGCGACAGTAATTCCAAAAACTGCAAATATCGCGGCAACGAGATAAATGAAGATCATTATTGTTGTCAGGTACCAGGGCTTTAGAATTACAAAGCTGAAAATTGCCTGTGATTCAGATTCAATACCGGTTGAAGTCTTTGCACGAAGATGAAACTTGTAATGTCCGAATGGCAGATTCGTGAATTCCTTGTAACCTATATTTTCCCATTGCGACCAGTCCTGACCCAATCCTTCAATCTTGTAGCTATAAAGGGTCCTCTCCTCAGCATTGAAGCTTGGAGTTGTCCAGTAGAACGAAATAGAGTTGAGTGTGTACTTGATTTCCGGTACTTTCATCCCCTCGTTCGTCAGAACAGGAATTCTCCTGCCGTTTTCCAATAGCTTAGAGAACGTTCCATTCATTATAAGTGAATCACCACCAACAACAATCCTGGTGAACATGGGACTCGGTTTCGATTTGACATGATCAAGCTTTTTCTTATCGCTGATGTATATATTCTTCGATTTACCAATCCACGATTTACCATCGATAGAGCCTGGCAGAAGCACTTTCACGTTGGGCAGTGTCATGTACGGATCGGACCGTATCACAAGTGAAGTATCCTTTTTTTCAACGAGTATAGTCTTGTATTGTCCGTGTTCATTTATTTCGATCCAGTAATCCCCGTCAGAATCCTCGAAAATCATATCAACTTCCTTCATCGCGGAATAGCCCCCGATAATCTCGTTGCAACCAACCCAGGCATCGGACGATTTTACGTATTTAAACAGACCGTTGGAGGTCGAGATAACGACATCGCCGTTAATGATAGAAATACTTGATACTCCAGTCGCGGGGAATGCTTTGCCAGGCAGGTATTTTTGAACCAGGGTGTCGTTTTCGCCAACCCTGTAAATTGCATTTGGGTAATCAGTTACAGCAAACACACCTCCTTCTTTATCAAGGACCATGTAGGTAATAAGGCCCTCGATGTTATGAACGGTTTTCACATAACGCCAGGTGTGGTTCTTGTAGTTAAGGATATGAATACCGTCCCCTCCCGAGCCGAGGTAGAAGGTATGAGGATCAGAAAGAGACTGAAGGATGAACCTGCCTGCAAATCCAATTTTTAGCTTGGGATCATTCTTCTTGGCAATCTCGTTTATATCTGTGATTTTCCCGTCCTTGCCGATCTGGAAAAGACCATATATCGAACTTGTAAGCAGAAATGACTCACCATCAACACTTGCTTTGACTATAGGGAACGACTGTTCGCCAATTTCATCAACACCCTTGAAAAGTCTTGCTCCCGCCTCGTTCTCGTAAGATTTGAACACTCCCCTGTCGGTGGTAACATATACCACGTCATTCAAAGATTCTATACCGTTGACAGCCCCTGTAAGACCATTGGCCTCTGTAAACACGTTATAAGGCATGTCGGTATAAAGCCTGGAAACATACCCGTAGGTTGCCACCCATAACTCGTTGCTTTCGCTGTCGGCATAGAGTGCATAAATGAGATCATCCTTCAAAACGCCCGAGGGTATATTCCAAATACCTGTCAGCTTACCATCAGCATCAATAACATAGATTCCATCACCATTAATTGTTCCTATAATATATTCACCGGTTGAAAGCCTTGCACCGCAATATACTCCTCTAACCCTGCTATTTACAACGGGGTCAGCCCAGTTTTCATTCATCTCACCGGTAACATAATCGTAGAGTATCAGCCCGCTCCTGTATGTTGCAACAAGTAATTTACCCGGTGAAGCGGGAAGAACAGTCAGGCAATTCCTCTTGTTGCTGAATGCATCACCCTTTGGGAGTTCTATAAGCTTGTTATCCTTAATCTCGCAGATACCTTTAGAGTTATCAGCCAAGAAAATATGACCATCAATTCTAAAAATCCGGGTCATGTGCTTATAGCCAAAACCGGTTGGATTTACATTTTCAAGTTCCTGTGTATTAATATTATAAATAAACAGTGATTCATCGCTAAGATAATACACTAACGAATCGGATACAACCAGGGAGACTATCTCGCCAATATATACATCCTGGGCCGCGGGAGTTGTTCGCTGGTTTGATGACACTGTTGTATCAGTAACAGATTTGTCGTATCGTTTAGACAGAGACTGATAGGTAAGCTTACCATTCCCGTCTGGTTCAATGAAACCAAATTCAAATGCGCCACCGACGTACACAATGCCATTCTTGTCAGTATCGAGTGCTCTTACCCTTGAATTATTTCTAATTGGAATGCTCGACCAGGTTGTTCCGTCATACCTTATTACTCCCCTGTCGTCATTAGCGAGATACAGAGCCCCGAATTTGTCGCGGGTAATCCACCAGTTCTGATCAGATCCTGAAGTGATCTGACTACTGTAGTGCTTTATGAATGGTGATCCATCCCTGTTCAACTGGCTGAATGAAAAGGTAGCGCAACCAAGTAATATTATAAACAGAACGAACTTCTTCATAATTCAATTGTTGGTATATTACCAGTATCATTTTCGCTATAAATGTACGAATCTTAAGGCATTGGTCAAATATATCATTTCAACTTTCACAGCCTAGGATTTTTTTATAAATTGGCGGTAGAATTCAGGGTATAATTAATAAGGAGGATCCGGATGATCAGGTCGCCGGGAAAAAGTGCGCTAATAACCTGCATCGCGATATTGTCGGGAGTGAACATTCATGCCCAGAGTCAACTCGAAAAGGTAATAAAAACCGGCATCAGCGAACAGACCTCTTTCAGATCGGAGAGCAACAAAATCACAATAACATATTGCCTGCCCGAGTTTAGTGTTTCTGCTGTAAACGAGGCGGGCATGGATTTTTTCTCAATCGTTATTCCCGGGCACACTTTTTCGACAGATCCTGGCAAACCACAATTTCCTGTACTATCCAGACTTATCAGGATTCCTGAAGATGAAAATTACACGATAAGAATTTCTGAAATTAAGACTACCAGGATCACCGCATCGAGGCAGCAAATAAGGGGTCAATATTACCCCAGGCAGCCGGACCAGGTAAAGAATAATGACAGGCAGAAGCAAGGATTCGCATACGACCGCGATTATTACAGTAAAAGAGGCTTTGCAGGCCCCGATACAGCAAGGATAGAGAAAATCGGTAGTTTAAGTGGCATCAAGCTTGCAACGCTCGAGATTTCTCCGGTCAGGTACGATCCTGTCAGAAATGTCGTTGAGATAATTACACGAATGAAGATCGAGATCTCTTTCAAGAGTTCTTTGACAAAATCGGTAACCTCGGGATCTCTTCAGTTCGATCAGCTTGCTTCCAAAGGAGTCCTGAATTATGACCCTGATGATGTAATCCCTGGTTACTTCGACAAACCTGTCAAAATGGTTATCCTGGCCGATACAATATTCAGGAAGTCCCTTGCTCCCTTCGTGAAATGGAAGACTCAAAAAGGATTCAAAATCATTGAATTATACAAAGGTACGGGATTAGCAGGTACTACTTACAGCGAGATGAAGAACAAACTAGCTGCTGTTTACCAGGAAGGTGTACTGGATAATTATGCTCCCGTGTACCTGCTTATAGTTGGCGATATAACAAGAATACCAACTTCGGAAGGTACGACGCAGGTATCAGATCTATACTGGGGAGAATTTAACGGCGAGGGTGATTACATACCCGAAATGTTCATTGGCCGACTCCCGGCTTCAGATACTGCGGAACTTAATAACATGATACGTAAAATTACGTCATACGAGAAGTTCCAGTTTGGCGACACGACAAAGTTTTACAAAAGGGCATTAATATCGGCAGGCGAGGAACCCGCTTTTGCTGAATACATGAACGGCCAGTTAAACTACGAGAAAAAGTACTATTTGAATTCAACTAAAGGCATAACGAGCCATGCATTCTATTATCCTAATGCCGCTACCTCTGAAGACTCGATAAAGAAGGTAATAAACCTTGGTGTCTCGCTCGTGAACTATACCGGCCATGGTGACACTTATGGCTGGCTTGACCCTCTCATAAAGGTGGCTGAAGTCAATGCCCTGACAAACAAGCACAAATATCCATTCGTTGTTGTTAACGCCTGCAAAACGGGGAATTTTTCCGTTACAGGATCTTTTGGCAACACTTGGATTAAATCAAAGGACAAAGGCGCGGTCGGGTTTATAGGCTGCACTAATGATTCATACTGGAGTGAGGATTTCTATTGGTCTGTCGGCACCGGGACACCTTCACTCGATCCCAAATATGAAGAAACCGGCCTGGGTGCCATGGACAGGCTTTTTCATACACACAATGAGTCGCCTTCAGACTGGTATATAACAATGGGGCAGGTCAATTATGCCGGTAATCTCGCGGTAAGCTCCAGTACTTCAGGAAGAAAGAAGTATTACTGGGAGACCTATTCTCTCCTTGGTGATCCAAGTCTTGTGCCATTCATCGGTAACCCTGGAACCTTCACAATATCGATACCGGATACACTGCCTAACGGGTACAAGTCACTTAACATGGTCCTCCCACCTTTCAGTTACGCTGCACTTACGCATGCAGACACCCTGTGGGATGCTGGTTATTCAAGCCCGTCAGGTTCTGTTACCCTCGAGATGCCAGGTCTTTCAAATGATTCTTGCCTGCTGGTCATAACGGGGCAGAACAAGATACCGGTTATAAAGACTATTCACTTCGCACCCCTCGATAAAGAGTATGTTTCGATTTCTTCAATCGACGTGAATGATTCTCCCGGTAACGGCAATTCTCTGGCAGATTATAACGAGACTGTCTATTTAAGACTGCGGATAAGTAATAACGGGTTGAAGCCTGCAACAGGTATTTACGTGAAAGTCACATCTGCTTCTTCAGACATTACACTGCTCAACGATTCAGTTTATGTCGGCAACCTGGCCGGAGGTGCGGAAGTTGTGCTGAGTGATAAACTGGGAGTAAGGATTAATTCAATGATAACAGACAAATCGTCTGTTACCTTCGATATCATACTTGCCGATGACAAGACAAGTGCTGCAAATAAATACGATCTGATGCTCCATTCGCCGGTCCTGGAATTGATAAACTGTATAATTGATGACTCGGGAACCGGGAATGGTGACCTTGTTGCTGATCCGGGTGAAACCGCCAGCCTGGTTATCAAGATAAGGAATACCGGAACGGGTGGAACAACAGGGAATATCAAGCTATCAAGCACTGTTCCCGGAATTGTAATTAACCAGCCTACTCTCCCCACGGGCCCCATCGCTGCCGGATCAACTATTTCCATACCAGTTTCCGTCACCTTCTCTCCTGCCCTCACCAAAGGCTCATCTGTTGATTTCCAGTCGATTCTCGATTGCACACCTTACATTATTAACAAAGTATTCACGGTTCCCGTCGGCAAGATCAGGGAGAGCTTTGAATACCAGTCATTCACCATCTTTCCATGGATCAACAAGAGCAGCTACCCCTGGATAGTTACGGGTAATGTCTCTTACGAAGGACAGTATTCAGCGAGGTCACCCGTAATCACCTCTGTTCACAATATTGAGTCAATCCTCAGGATGTACGTCAATTGCCCGGTACCGGATACAGTCAGGTTCAATGTGAAGGTATCTTCCGAAAAAGATTTTGATTACCTGCACTTCAGGCTGAACGGGAAGGTTAGATTCTCCATGACAGGTGAGACCGAGTGGACGTCGAAGAAAATACCTATACCGGAAGGCATATCTCTGCTGGAATGGATTTACAAGAAAGACCAGTCCGTGACAGCAGGATCAGATTGTGCCTGGCTCGATTACATAAGTTTTCCTGTACTGTCACTCGGGAGGGTTGATCTGAAATCAACCAGGATACTTTCACCGGAACCGAACCAGGCCTACGGCATGGAGACCATATCAGTACAGGTTGTAAACTTCGGGGCCGACACCATCAAGAGCTTCAACATGGCCTATACTGTTAACCAGTCTGTCCCGGTTCTGCAGCAGTTCACAAGGAAGATCAACCCGGGCGATACCTCGTCAGTATCATTCTCGACTCCCGCTGATCTTAGAAAAAGTGGCACCTATATTATTCAAGCTTATGGCCTGAACAATAATGATGTCTACCTGGCAAACGACACGGCAAAAGCTGTTCTGGCCTATACACTCGTAACCCCGACTGACAGCCCTGACAGCAGCTTAAATATTTATCCTAATCCATTCGAGTCATCATTCAGGATAGCATATTCACTTCCTGTAAGCGAAGAAGTGAGTCTTTATCTTTGCGATCTTACCGGGCGTGTCTTATATGAAATTAAGATGACAGCCCTTGCAGGAGAGAACACTTTTGAAGTAACACCAACCAGGCTCCATAAAGGATTTTACACCCTGATTTTGAAAGGTAAATCGATATTCAGGACAGCCGCGATTGTGAAAAAAGATTAATTTCCCGATTCTTCATTGTAAATCATCAATCACTTATTAATTTTCCCGAATTAACATTTTATTGTTATTAAATCATGAGCAGACCTACCAGGGAACAGGCACTAGAACTGTTCAAAAAATACAACAAGGGAGAAAGTCTTTATAAACACGCCTTGTCGGTAGAGGCAGTGATGCGCTACATGGCCAGGAAGGCTGGTGAGGACGAGGAGATGTGGGGAATAATCGGGCTTATTCACGATCTCGACTACGAGATGTATCCCGAGCAGCACTGCAAGATGACTGAGAAGATACTTATCGAAAATAACTGGCCACCTGATTGGATAAGGGCGGTTATGAGTCATGGTTATGGTTTGTGCACTGAAACGGAACCGTTGACTAGGCTCGAGAAGACAATATTTGCAATTGACGAGCTTACAGGGCTTGTAGCGACAAGTGCCCTTGTAAGACCGACAAAAAGTGTCCTGGATATGGAAGCAAGGTCTGTCAGGAAGAAATGGACCGACAAGAAGTTCGCGGCAGGGGTTGACAGGTCAGTCATCGAAAAGGGTGCCACGATGCTTGGAGTGAACCTTGAGGACCTGATAACTGACTGTATAATGGGAATGAGAGAAGCAGCCTCGGAGATTGGACTCCGGGGTAGCCTGTGATACAAGAAATAAAAAAAGGTGCGTTCCCGCACCTTTTTTTATTTATCCCATTTGCTTGATTAAGCAGGCATTTCAGGAAGTGTCCAACCCGCGCGATAGGTATGTTTAACCATTTCTGCAGCAAATTGTCTTGCATTCATCGGAGGAGTGTAGTCTCTCTGGAATGATGGGTGACCATCTTCGATTGAGAATCCATCTTTGACGCAGATACGAACGTTTTCGTCTGGTCCGATATTGGTGAATTCCATTTTCTCGCCATCCCACAGCAGTTCTTTGTTCAGACCCTGGAGCCTGACAGCAAGAACACCCATGACAACCATTTCGTTGAACGGACCTGCCTCGTCGAAGTTAGATTTGGTCTGAACTCTTGATTCAGGACTTTCCTTGCACGCGCGAACCCAGTCCATCTCGTGCTTGCTGCCTTCCACTCTTCTTTCGGTTTGTGGAACGACAGGCTTCCTGCCAGAAATAAGCCATGGATCTTTTCCGTAGCAACCACAAATGAGTGTATCTTTCGTTCCGTGGAAAATAACACCACCACCGGCGTCATTCATATTCTTACCTGCCGGCCAACCTGCTGGTTTCATTGGCTGCAGACCACCATCGTACCATATAACCTCAACCTCGGGGTATTTAACTTTTGAACCTTTCGGGGTGACTCTTTCCGGATAAACGAGCTTCACCATCTGGGCATTAGGTGCGCAGTCGGTTAGAAGAAGTGTTGAGCTTCCCTGAACTTTTGTCGGGTACTTCAGCTTGAGTGACTTGAATACCGGGTGGAGAATATGGCAAGCCATATCACCAAGAGCTCCCGTACCGAAATCCCACCATCCCCTGAAGTTCCATGGGGTATAGATACTATTATAAGGACGCATTGGAGCCGGTCCGATGAAAAGGTCCCAGTTGAGAGTCTCGGGAACCCATTCCCCTTTAGCAGGCCTGTTAAGACCCTGTGGCCAAATAGGACGGTCAGTAAAAGCTTCTACTTTCCTCACTTCACCTATTTCACCATTCTGAATCCATTCTGTTGTAAGGTTAACACCTTCGCCCGATGAACCCTGGTTACCCATCTGGGTGGCAACTTTATATTTCTGTGCAAGTTTTGTCAGAAGACGTGACTCATAAACAGAGTGTGTCAACGGTTTCTGTACATAAACATGCTTGCCAAGTGTAATACCTGTTGCTGCAACGATAGCATGAGAATGGTCAGCTGTAGCAACGATAACAGCATCAATTGATTTGCCCATTTCGTCATACATCTTGCGCCAGTCCCAGTATGCTTTAGCACCCGGGTTTTCATCGAATACATGCTTGGCGTAACCCCAGTCCACATCGCAGAGAGCAACAATATTCTCTGTTGGTTTCACTGCTTTCAGGTTCGAGTTACCCATCCCGCCTATACCAACCACGGCAATATTCAGCTTGTCGCTGGGAGACTTATGACCCAGACCACTGATAACTGAACTCGGAAGCAGAGTGAACCCTGCAGCCACAGCTCCCGAAGTGCCGATGAATTTACGGCGTGATACTTTGTTCGGATTTTCTTTCATAGTAGTTATTTTTGGTTGTGTTACTTTTTTTGTAGCATATAAAAATAATAATTTACTTTCAAATCAAATACCTCATCCGGGCTATTTATGGTATTTTTGCTAAGTATCAAAAAAACAATATACTGCTTTAATTTTCGCTCATGGAAAAAGAATACTTCTCATTGGAATTACGGGATAACAACAAGTTCACGAGGATAATTCAGGGGCTCTTCGGGGTCATTTGTCTCGCCATCGCGGTTTACTGGCTCATCTATACTTCCGGTGCAGGCAAAGCAGACTGGACAACATGGGCAACCGTGATTTTCCTCACCGGATTCGCAGTCTACCAGCTGCTAACCAGCCTGGGAAAATCAGAACGATTCATCGAAATAAACAACGGTAAGCTAAGACTAAAAAAAGACAGTATTCTTCCCCCTGTCGTGTTTTCCAACGAGGATTTATCAGAAGTTGAGTTTTATCCTCTCAAGGTCGTTTTCAGCATGAAAAACATGAAAAAGAAAATTTTCAGACTGGGCATTGCAGAGCCTGATAAAGCGGAAAGGATCAAAGAATCGATAATGGCTTTCTGCGAGAGAAACAATATCTCCTTCAGGATTGTTACTGAAGAGTAGCAGTCTTATACTCCTACAGCAACCTGTTCACACTTTCCCATACTTCAATGCTCACGGGAATACCGTTTGCAAGATTTTCATTCCTGATAGTCCCGATGTTTTCTCCAGGGTATCTTATTGAGCTAGTGCTCCCATCGGGAATTGACGTTTTGAGATCTGCAATAACCCGGCCTATTGTCTCTCCCATCCTCCCTCCACTATCTGTTACAGCGGGGTTGATGACAATGAATACCTGGGAAAGAGAATACTCCGTACCTCTTTTCGTGATTTCCGAAGTTGAATCGCCACCTGACAGAACGGCTGCAAGAAGGTCGAGCATGAATGACAGACCTGATCCTTTCCAGAATCCAATAGGCAGTGCACGTCGTGTCTCGAGTATTGGAGCAGGATCGGTAGTGAGTTCACCCCTGTCGTTGTAACCACCCGGGAAAGGAAGTTGTTTTCCGGCGATCTTGTATGTTTCCATTTTCCCATACGCGAACTGTGTCATCGCGAAATCCAATACCACGGCTTTATCTCCGTAAGGTACTGCTAACAGCATGGGATTATTTCCCAGCCTGGCGTCCTTCGCACCCCAGGCCGGCATATTAGCTTCAGTGTTGGTCCAGGCTATAAGTATAAATCCCTTTCGTGCTGCATGCCACCCGTAGGCACCAGCCCGCATCCAGTGATTCGTCCTTGCAAGAGTAACGAGCGAAATTCCATTTTCAACAGCCATCGTCATGGCTCGTTCAGTGGCAAAGATGGCGTTCAAGGGACCGGGACCAAGCATTCCATCCCATTGCTCAATTCCTCCCTTCGCTGAAAGTAGCACCGGTACAGCATCGGGTTTTACATAACCGTCCCGGACGTTACCAACAAACCGCGGAAACCTGTTAACCCCGTGAGAATAAACTCCTTCAAGACTGTTTTTCATGAATATTTCAGCGCACTTCAATGCTTTTGACTCCGTGAAACCATATTTCACCAGTATTTTTTTAAATACATCCAGCATGACACCTGATTGAATCCTGATATTGCTCTCCATAACTATGGCCAATTATTATTTATAAGCTTGTTTTTTACCCCAAACATTATCGGCGAAATCCATTATGAAATTCCAGTCTTTCAGTTTGAGATTATGTTCCCCGGCCCTGATATGAAATCCAATATTGCCTGAAATAACCTGCTTATCCAGTTCCGGGACATCCGATGGTAATTGAGCGGGGTAATGGAATAATGAGTAAACTGGCTGGGCGTTAAAGAGCGAGAGGTATGAACCTTTAGGGTCGCCCCACAAATCATCAGCGGCCGCGTCAATATATAATGGTCGCGGAGCAATCAGAGATAGAAGCATATGCATATCAAACGGCATATTGTCTTCATTACCTCCGTACTGTCTGAAATTCGTGCAGAACCAGTGAGGGAACGCGGTATTGATTCTGGCAACTGTCTCCCCGTATTTTCTCCGAGCCAGTGCAGAACCACCACAACCCGACTCATTGGCTATGACCATTCCGAATCGTTGATCTGTAGCTCCAGCCCAAAGTGCTGTTTTTCCTCCCCTCGAGTGGCCTATCACCGCCACCTTCCTCCCATCAACACGCTTGTCGGTCAGTAGATAATCGAGGCATCGTTGTGCACCCCAGGCCCAGGCTGCCAGTGTACCCCAGGAATCATCCTGCCGGCCATTCACGTCTAGCAAACCATGTATACCATTTTTAAACCCGTCGTAATCGTCCGGATCAACATCACCATTAAAGAATGCAGCCATGCCATACCCCCTTTCGATCGCTTCTTCCACGGGCCAGAATTCACTTTTAATTTTCCTCGAGGGATCAATATTGTCCTGCGACCTGTTATCGATAAGAAGGAATACAGGAACTTTCTTTTCAAGGTTGGGAAGGAAGACGTACAGATGAATCACAAGGCTCTTCCCACCGGATTCTATTAATATATCGACTTTCTTCAGGGTTGCCTTACCATCCAAAGCAACAGGGTTTTCCTCTGTCAATTTGAATGAGAGTACATATTTTGTACCAGGCATCTTTCCAAACATGTTAGTTGTGAAAAGCTTCATGAGTTCCGGTCGTCGCTCATTCTTCCATCCGGCTGCCGTTTTTATCTCTTTCCCGGAACTTGTTTGAAGTAACCCTGGTAGCTTATAAGGCGCAACTTTTTCCTCATAATAATTGAATTCGGATCGTCCTTTGGTGAGTTTGTCAGCTGTCTCTTTCGAATAAATCCACCCCTTTAAATCCTGACCAACGAGAGTGGCAGAGAGAAGAAAGGCTCCTGTGGCTGCAATATAAAAGCATTTTTTCATTTTCATTTTTATTGGCAATGTTTAGAAGAGTATTTGAACCGGGTTCCTGTCTGAAGATGTTTACTGTGGTCCTGTTGCACCTTTGTCTTTGATATATCTTCCAGATGCGTAGCTTGTTACAAGCGATTTAAGATTTTCGACCTCGGGTTGGTACTCTGGATTTCTGACATTATTTTTTGTTTCCAGAGGGTCTGTGAGGTAGTCATAGAATTCAGATTGCGTGATTCTTCCCTGTTTATCAATCCAGGCTGTATATCTGAATCGTTGGGTTCTGGCTGAGTAGCCCATTATCCTTCCCCTTGGATATTGGCTGAAAGCAACCTCATTCCAATTCATACCCGGGTTTTTCATGAGTTGTACCAGTGACCGGCCTTCAGTCTGTTTTTCAGGCGAAAGACCACAAACCTCGGCTATTGAAGGATAAACATCGACGAATTCCACCATTGCTGATTCTGATTTGCCGCCTTTTATCCCCGGGACATAAATTATCAGGGGTGCTCTTGTAGCCTGTTCAAAATTGGTATGCTTGCACCAAAGTCCGTGGTCTCCGAGATGCCAGCCGTGATCACCAAAAAGTACAATGACAGTATTGTCCTTTAATCCAAGTCTTTCAACTTCATCAAGCAGCTTGCCTACCTGGGCATCGGTAAAGCTTACACAGGCCATGTAACCCTGGATCAGAAGTCTGGATGTGTCGGCAGGTAGCGGACCTACGGCGGGAATACCCTTGTATCTTCTAAGTTCTCCCCAGTTTGTCATTGCAATATCGGGTCCACCCTCTGGTTTTGCCTGGTAAGCAGGAAGGTTTATGGTCTCATTATCATATAATCTCCAGTATTTTTCGGGACATACGAATGGCAAATGTGGCTTGATAAATCCGGCGGCAAGAAAGAATGGCTGGCCTGACTTGCTTAAGCTGGAAAGATACGATAAAGCTTTGCTGGCTACCTGTCCATCGCGATAAGCTCCATCTTCGGCATCATATCTTTCAAAGGCCCTGGGCCTGCTGCCGGCTGCTTCCTCGGTAAGGTCGTTTGTTCCTCTCATGTTTGAAGGATTAACCCATTGACCCGCCGGCGGCATCCAGGGGTCAACACTCCAGGCGTCTGGTGCGTCGGCTTTGCCATGATGAAAAACCTTCCCTAGACTAATTGTTGTATAGCCGTTTTTCCTCAATAATCCAGGTAAGGTAAGAAGGTCTGGACGAACTGTTGGAAGGGGTGTGTT
>JAXLTU010000018.1:0-76452 GCA_046329885.1 Bacteroidales bacterium | reverse complement strand
AATATACCCGTCCCTTGTTCAGGAGTATATCCTTCCACGAAGGTATAATAGTGTACGGTATATCCTGAAGTTCATCTTTTTGAGCTGATATACCATTGTTGCACCATTCGAAGGTATTACTCGTGCCCGACCCGTCAGCGGAATCTTCAAAAATGTAAACCCGGCTAACGGAAGTGTGCGTGCCGATTCGACGCAGCACGGCATTTAGCTTCCTGTTGAAGTCGTCGAGCGAATTCAGCTCGAGCGCCAGTTCTGAAAGTAATTCCTGCTGGAAATAGTTTTGTTGTAATTCTAGCTCGTTTAACTTTCTCGCGGTGATGTCAATGCTTGTCCCGGTAAGCCTGGTGGCCTTGTCAAGACTGTCATGTTCCATCACTTTCGCGGTATCGCTAAGCCAAATGTAATCGCCGTTCCCGGATAAGGATCTGTATTCCGCGTAGAAAAAGGGTGTCTTACCTTCGAGATGATCATTGAGCAGTTTCATAGTTTTTTCCCTGTCGTCGGGATGAATCAGATCAAGCCAGCCGCTGCTCGTGAAAACCCTGTCGAGCTCTTCCATGCCTCGAATAGACAGCCACTTTTTACTTAATACCAGTTCGTCCGGTTCAATTTTCCAATCCCATAAACCGGCATTGCTTCCGAGCAGGGCAAGCTCGAGTCTCTCGGTGTAATGCTGGAGCTTCCTGTTATTTTCCTTGATATCGGTTATGTCTATCAGGATCGTTATCAGACCTTCGGGTTTGTTGAATCTAATAAGTCTGTTCGTGTACGCGTGAACGGGAAAAGACTGGCCATCCTTTTTCACGAGAAGGTATTCAACTAGAGGTAATGAAACACCTTCAAGTGCTTTTTTCAGGTTTTCACGGGCTATATCAAGATAATCGGGATGAACGATATCGAGCACGTTAATTCCCTTTTTCAACTCCTCCTCGGTATAACCCATTTTCCAAAGAGCGTAGTTATTCGCGAAAGTTATCTGTCCCGAATCGCTGATTTCGCATATCATCTCGGGCATCATTGCCTGATGGTGTCTGAACCTTCGCTCGCTTTCCTCTAGTTTTTCAGCCCTGTAGCATTGCCTGCAAAAATGCGCAATCCGATCATTAATCTTTTTTAGCTCAGGGATTAACCCGGGTTCAAAATGCTCGTTTTCCTTGACAATAATCAAAAAACCTAAATCTGGCAGCGAGAAAATGTGATAATACAAACCACCTTCTATAATCCCCTTTACCGGCAGCGACTTGTTAAAATCTTCGAGCGATTGGCTCGTAAAACTTCGCGGTACCAGGCTTTCACGTTGACTAAAAGATTCGCGGGTGACGAGAGCGTAAGGCTTCGAGAAAATCATTTCAGAATGGATAATGGACGAGGAAGAGTAATCAAGTTGAAAGACAATGCCCGACATACAGTCAAACCTCTTGAGATATACACTCAACGAGGATTTGAGCATTTCATACATATCGAGGCTATTGCCTGTTTCCAACAGAATCTCGAACAGTTTCTTGTAGATGTCCTGACCAGGTCCCATTATCCCGCTGTTGTTTGAAACCGAACATTAGCTATATGTAAATGTACATTAAAATATTATCAAATATATCCACGCGAAGAATACTATTTAAATATTGGGTAACACCAGTCATAGATGGTACAAATACTATCTGGTGCCATTTGAAATTGAAGCCGGTCTCAGAGGCTTACCTGTACCCTGTAGAGATTGACAAGACGCTCAGCTTTTAAACTCTGCTATTTTCCTGATTCCTATACCGGGTGTATCATCGAGTGTGACTTTCCCATCAATTACCTTCATGCCTTCGAACGGGTCGTTGCTTATTAGAAGATTGCCATCGAGGTCGCACCATTCTGCCAGAGGTGCCAGTTGTGAAGCGGCCGAAACTGCGCATGAGGTCTCTGTCATGCACCCTATCATTACTTTCATGCCAAGCGACCTGGCGGTTTTAATCATGATATAGGCAGATCTCAATCCACCACATTTCATTAGCTTGATATTAATTCCCGAGTAGACACCCTTGTATTTGATTATGTCGTTCAGATTTTGAATGGCCTCGTCACCAATAACAGGGATCGGGCTTTTTTCGTTGAGCCAGGCAATGTCATCAGGCATTTCCTTCGGCATGGGTTGTTCCAGGAAAACCACATTCTTGCCGGCAAGCCATTCAGCCATTTCAAGAGCATGATTCCTGTCCTTCCAGCCCTGGTTGACATCTGCACAAAGCGGCTTGTCAGTACACGACCTTATAACCTCGATCATCTCTTTGTCAGTGTCCCTGCCAAGCTTCACCTTAAGTATCTTGTATGGTGCCGCCTCGGCTACTTTTTGTTTCACAACCTCGGGCTTGTCCATTCCAATAGTGAAACTTGTTGATGGGGTTGAGGCGCGATTTAACCCGAAGAGCTTGTACAGCGGCTGACCTGTTAGCTTGCCAACCAGATCGTGCAGGGCAATATCAATCGATGCCTTGGCAGCATAATTACCCGGGGCAATTGATTCTACATAGTCGATGATGTCCTCGAGGAGAAACGGATCACTGAACTGCCCCAGGTTAACGGAAGATAGAAACTTCGTTGCTGTCTCGTGACTCTCGCCCAGGTAAGGTGGCATGGAGGCTTCACCGTAGCCGATCACATCATCGAACCTGATTTCCGTTATCATCACAGGCGTGGTCGTTCGACTGCTTGTCGAAAGAGTGAATGCATGCCTGAGATTAAGAGTGTATGGTGTGAAACCGAGCGACAATCGGCCGGATTTGCTGACTGATTTGCTGCTGCTTCCTGACTTGCTGATGCATGAACCAAGTGTTCCGCCCGCGAGTGCAACACCTGCCAGCATACCACTATACCTGATGAATTCTCTTTTATCCATGTTAAAAATACCAGTTATGTCCTGAAACTGGGAGTAATCCTCTTCCCGTTTCTGAACCGATTACACGTCTTGCACCTATAAAAGTCTTCCATCGGTAGCTGTCAAAATTAGCCCTTGTTGAATCAAGGCTATTAATCCTGACAAGGCCCGACGAGTGAATGAATTCGGTGTTCCCGGCGTACATTCCAACATGGGTGGCTCTAGGTCTGCCGTTCCTGATTGATCCGAAAAAAAGCAGATCCCCTGGTTCGAGTGAATCAGTATTTTTAAAGTTGTCAATCACTTTCCCACGCGGGAACATTAAAGATACATCTCTCGAAAGAATGAGACCGTTATTGAAGTATACCGTCTTGATAAAACCGCTGCAGTCGACTCCTTTTACCGAGGTCCCTCCCCAGAGATAAGGAGTACCGGTCATTGATACTGCTGTCTTGAATAATCCCTGGAATTCGGGTTTGGCATTGACAGCCCATTGCCTGAAATTGGTCCAGGTACTTTCATCAGCATATCCAGTCCTTCCATCCGGGAGAAGAACCTTGATGTATTTTCCTTCTTTCGCTGTTTGCACTGCTATGTTGCCCAGACATACATCAGTTACAGGTTTCCCATTCTCTGGTCTGTCAGTTATTTGCCCGAAAAGACCAGTGAAAATTACCCTGTCAGAACTTTTCCAGGAATTAAGCATTTCCTCTCTTAGTGGTTGTATGGCATCATCATCAACCCAACCCAGATATAAATCCGGAGTCTGTATGTAGTACCAGCCTTTATAATACCGGAGTAACCTTACAGGGGTGCCAAGAATTGCCTGTGTTGTCATCTCCGCCCCATGTGAAGCGGAAGCTCTTATATTACAGGTACTTATTCTAACAATCCCCCAGGGAAGTTTTACCTCAGATGTATCAGGCATGACAACAAGACTATCAGTGTAACTGACTCCTTTCGATTTCAGAAAGCCCACAACTGCATTTTTAACCTCCCTGCTGTCTGTCTCGCCCGTGAGTACCATATCCTTCCCTTTAATATACATGCGGACATCAAAAACCCCTTCTCTTTTATCAGGAACAAGTTTTCGGGCAATCGAGTCAAGATCCCTGACAAAATAGCCCGCGGTTGGACGGTCACATGATGAAGACAGAATCATGCACAGCAGTACCATGAAAAGAAAAATTTGCTTCATTGCCAGTTATTTACGTGATTTCTTTACTTTATAGTGTTGGAATTTGGTATTTCTGAAAGTACCAAAAATTCATTATCTGTCAGTCTTGGGCTGTTTTAACAGATTACCCCTGGAATCCTTGTAACGGATCACCATCGAATAGTCCCACGTGTCGTAGTAAAGGTTGCCTCCCTTCCATTCCAATTCTCCTCTCTGGAAATCATAAGGATCGCTGCGGGGAAATTTCTTTTCAGGATATAGCCTGCCCGAGATGCCATCATTGACAATCAGGCGATAGGAATCAATGCCTGTAATATAAAACTCCCTTATTGCCTGTTTATCTGAATATTGCAAACCATACGATACATCAAGAGGAATCCAGCCTGCACCCTCGAAATAGACTTCACACCAGTCATGAAGATTCTTGTTCCCCGGCGGAACCATCCAGCCGCTCTGCCATTTCACAGGAATCCCCTTGTATCGCAGCATAGACATCAGCAGAAGTGTTTGCATGCCGCAATCACCTTTCATGTTGGTTATAACATATTCAGGAATATTTGGCATTGTCGAATACTCGAGGGCACCTGCCCAGGGTATATTTCCAGAAAACCATTTATAAATTTTCCTGCATATCTCGAGCGGGTTTGTTTCATTACCTGCTATACTGTCTGCCAACCTTTTTACAGAAGGTGTGAAGCAAATCTGGGGAAGCTGTTCCGATGTGTACTTCCTGAATAAAGGTGATTTCTTGTCGTATGGGCTGGCTTTAATATTTGCCGGATTAAAATACTGCCCGAGGGAAGTATAGTTATAGGCTATGCTAAATACAACCGGCTTACCTTTTTCTGCCTTGTTCTCCAGGTAAATAGTTCTATGGATGCAGGTATCTGGAGCTAAAACAAAGTCCTCGTTCGAAATAGCTGACAGGTAAACTGATCCTTGTCTCTCGTGGTTTTCCTTGGGAAATGGAAGCCAGCACCTTATCGTTTCGCCTTCAGGTACAACATCAGGTTCAACAGTAACGGTGTAGATTATCTCCATCTCGACGGGGCCGACCGTGTCACATCGATTACCCGATAATTCGATTATCCCCGCGGTATGCTTATTCCTAGATCTGATGTATTCATCACGTGCCAGGGCCGAATCCCTTTTTGATCTGTGAAGGTTAAATTCCTTCAAAAGGTACAGGTTTGAAGCAGCCCGGTTAAAAAACTTCTTCTCCCCGTTAATCAGCCTCCATTCAATCCAACCATTCTTGTCCCACGATTCCAGATCAGATGCCGACGAATCAAGGCCCCTTTTCTTTAGCTGTTCACCAAATATCTCCTGGGTCACGCTGAAATCAGCCTCTATCCTGTGAGCCATGTCAACGGCGGAATCGGCAATCTGCAAAAGAACTGCATCAGCCCTTGCCGAGGTCAGGGAATCACGAATTGAATTTATTCTTGAAAACTCACCTGAAGAGAGCAGGTTGTTAACTTTTAGCTTGAATGCTTTATAATCATGATTTGTACTCGTGCAACCGGTTAAAATCGCGAACGCGAAAAGGATTATGTAATATTTCATCGCATGATTGTTGAATCAGGATATAAAAATATAAAAAAAGCAGGTCAATGGCATATTATTGCCGCGACCTGCTGATTATTAAATATTTTCAACTAGTTATGACTGCAGGAATGCCCGTGAGTGTGATCATGATTATCGTGATGATGCCCATGATGATCATGATTGCACGTGTTTCCACTGTCGATAATCAGCCCTTTCGCGAAACTTCCAAGGAGGGCATCCGCGTCGCCGGAACATCCCCTTATTACTTCTATACCATTCTGGTTTAGAACGTTAATGGCTCCTCCACCTATACCACCAGCAAGCAGCACTTTAACGCCCTCGGCTGCCAGTATGGGTGCTATTCCTGATTTGCAGCCACAGCCCCTGGGCGCTTCGATGACAGTCTTTCCTACTAACTCTCTGGATTCGGATAATTCGTAAACGAGAAAATTGTCACAACTGCCGAAATGCGAGTTGACATTATTGTCAGAATTAACGGGCACTGCTATTTTCATATTTACCTTGTTGAAGTGATTATCACGAACTTTGGCTGTCTTGCTATAGTCTTCTTGACAAGACAAAGATCCGCGGCATTTATTACTGCTTCCCTGTATTTTTCCGGGAATCCTTCCGGTAACTGTATGTCGAGTTTGATTGAAACGGGAACCCTTTTCTCGTCATCATATTCAACGGACTGTACAATCTTTACTCCATCGGTTGGTATCTGCCTCTTGTCGCAAAATGACTTAACATAAATGCCCGCGCATGTTCCGATTGATGCAAGAAACAGATCAAATGGAGCGGGAGCAGTATTTGTCCCACCATTATCCAATGGTTGATCCGTCTTGATAGAATGGCCCTCGATATGAGCCGTTACGATCTTACCTCCATCCAGTGTTATTTCCATGATCTTAGTTTTAATTTATAAATGCTTCAGGTAGATTATGATTTTCTGAAGTTAATTTGTTGGATTATAAATAAATAATAGCCTGATAGATTCACTTTGCCCTTGGATTATTTTGAATACGGGAATAAAATCCGCCGCGAATATAATGAACCCACGTTCAAAAACAAAGCTGGCCAGGCGAATTAAAAACGGGTTTTCCTGAACCGGGCTTTAATATCCCTTGTAATCAGATTTCATGACATTGAGGGGTTTCCTGATCCAAACCCGGTATCTGGAGTCTGGCAACCATGTGTTACCTGCCGATGCAAAATCACAAAAGGTTACTTGTTTCGGGGTCCTGAACGATCCTTCCAGGTTGGTGCCAAGTGTGAGCGGAGCCTCGTAGGTAAGCCAGACACCTTGAATATTCTTTACAACCGGTTTTAGCTCCACGATATCGTTTTTTGAACTTACAAGAGCCACTTCATCAACATACCCGTCAATGAACCTTGAATCCCTTGCAAGTACAACAGGACCTTTAACTATGGCCTGGCAGCCATTAAGATTAACAACCCTGGCAACAGGATCGAGGTTTAGTGTAATAAGGTCCCCTTTCTGCCATTTCCTGTTCAACCTGAAGTAACTTCCAGCCTCTGGCTTACCGACTGATATACCATTAATTGCGACCATGTTGGACCTGCTCCATGATGGGATCCTGAGGAAGATATTCATCTCGACTTCTTTTGAAGGTTCAATGCTGATCCCGATATGCCCTGTAGCGGGATAATCGGTCCTTAATGCGATATTCATCGTTCCCTTTCCTGGAGTTAATACGGTGGCATTGAAGCTATTGTACAGGTTAATGGTAAGCGAGTCGTTGCCTGTAGATACCGCGAATGATGGTATGAGCATGAACCCTCTGGGACCGTTTGCATTACAGCAGTTAATATTCATGCCGCACTGTTTTTCCCCTTCATCCCTTAGGCCTTCGAGTGGACTGTATTTTGCTATCTGCGACCCGTCCGACCTCATAGATGCCGGTAAGGCGTTATATGCGGATCTTTCGAACTGATCAGCATACTCGGGATTCCCTGTAATACTTAGAAGCTTAAGGCAGAACTTCATCCAGGTGAATGTTACACAGGTTTCCATCATGTGATAAGCAGGCTCTGTCTGGTACCTGGCCCCGTTATACCAGCACTCGAATGCTGATCCGGAACCTGCAATATTTATCTCGTTTTGAATAATGCTTTCTGCCGATTTTTCTGCAGCTTTCAGGTATGCCTGATCGCGTGTAATAGTATAAAGTTCCAGCAAACCATCATAACACGACATCATTTCGTAGGCTTTCATACCATTTTCATATGACCACCACGAGGAGGGAAACGGGAATCTTTGTGCAACAGGTATACCGGCCAGCGCTTTCGATATCAGTTTAGGACCATCTTCAGTCTCCCATTCCTTAACAATATATTTAGCGAAATCGAGAAACCTGGCTTCACCAGTTTGTTTGTAAAGTAAAACAATCGGTTCAAGTATTGAACTGGAGGGCATGCCCCTGTAGTTTCCGGTTTTAACAATACTTATTTTACCTGGACCGACCTGGGTTATCGTGTAATCTGCCAGTCTTATTGCTGCATCAAGTGCAGACTTGTCGCCTGTCAGACTGTTAAATGACAGCAGGGCGAGGAGTGAATATTTCCTGCACCAGATGTCCCACTGTTCCAATTGTGCTGCCTGGGAGTAATTACCAATATACCCGTCGGGTGTCTGGGTGGCAATGAAATCGCGGAATGCCTTGCTTATTTTCCCGAGCATTACAGGGTCATTATTATACTTGTATGATTCGATGGCTGCCAGCATTAGCTTACCGAAGAATTCACCCTGCCAGAGTCTTGTTTCTTCACGGTGTCTGAAAGGTTCAACGAACTGGTCAAAATCAAGATCCTTGATTCTGTGACTAATGCACAGATCCATCTTTTCACCGAGAAACCCATCGACCTTGATACTCATTACCGGGTTGGTCACTGTTTTTCCCGGGGATGCTGATTTCTTCCTTTCGGGAGATGTAAATGCCTGTGAGTAAGCGGTTGATGATATCGTCAGTGATAGGAGGAGAAGTATAATACCTCGCGAAGTTGCAGAAAACGATTTTAAGCTCATGATTTTTATAAATTCTATGCTACCTGGTATGAAGTAAAGAGCATCGCTAATTTATGGTAAATGATTAAATTGGAATCCAATTGAAATAACTTTTAATATCTTTTAATATGAAGAGGACCGGGTTTAGAAATATCGTGTTAATTATTCCCATGGCTTTGATATTGGTTACAATATTATTCTCCTGTATTGGTAGTAATGGAGAGAAGAAAAGCTTCACACCAGGGCAGGTATGGAATGATGCCGGTGGTAATCCGATCAACGCACATGGTGGAGGCATTATGTTCCACCAGGGGACTTATTATTGGTATGGTGAATACAAAAAGGGTCAGACAAGACTTGTCCCTGGTCAGTCGTGGGAATGTTACAGGGTTGATGCAGGTGGTATTTCCTGCTATTCTTCAACGAACCTGACTGACTGGAAGTTCGAGGGAATAGTGCTTAAACCCGAACTGGAGGATACAACAAGCGATATTCATGTCAGCCGTGTTATTGAACGGCCAAAAGTCATCTACAATGAAAAGACCGGGAAGTTCGTCATGTGGTTTCATGCCGATTCGGAGGATTATTCTTATGCCAGGGCAGGAGTAGCTGTAAGTGATTCGCCTGTTGGGCCTTTCAGGTACCTGGGGAGTATCCGGCCCGGCGGTGACATGAGTCGTGATATGACACTTTTCAGGGACAAGGACGGCAGAGCGTATCACATCTTCTCATCGGAAAGTAATGCCACGATGCATGTCAGCCTGCTAACAGAGGACTATCTTCAACCTTCGGGCATCGTGAGGAGGATACTTGTTGGTCGGAACAGGGAAGCACCGGCGATGTTCGAGCATGAAGGCAGGTACTATCTTATTACTTCCGGTTGCACTGGATGGTCGCCAAATGCTGCAATTCTGGCTACCGCCGATTCAGTATTGGGTGACTGGCGTGAATTATATAATCCATGTTCCGGTGTAAACTCGGATAGTACCTTCTCATCCCAGGGCACCTTTATGCTCCCGCTCGTCAATAAGCCAGGACGCTTCATCTTCATGGCTGACAGGTGGAAGAAAACAGATCTCGAGGACTCGAGATATGTATGGCTGCCAGCGGTTTTCAGAGGTGACAGCCTGGTAATTGAATGGAAAGAATCGTGGTCTCTTGATTGATCAGCCGGTATCTTTGAATTTTGTAGATATAAATGAAAAAGGTGACCCCGGGAGGTCACCTTTTTCTATTTGAAGGACATAAGTCTAGTGTATGTGCGAATGATAATAAATGCTTATTGCAATCCAGTCGACAACGTTTTTAGCAAAATTCATGCTGTGTAGTGAATCGACAAGTGTCTTCAAAGTTTCTTTCACCGGGTCAAGAAGTTCGCTAAGTTTCTGAGTTGTTCCGTCGTCAAAAGTAAGAAGGATGTCCCTGTGATGGCAGACCGAACCATCTGAATCAGTGCTATCCACTATCTTGGCACCAGCTGTTTTCTGAAGAACACCGTCAAGATATACTTCTATTGAATCGAGTCCGGTGCCTCTTTTGATAGTAACATCACCAAGGGTGAGAGAGTAGATACTTTCCCTGCTGTGGTATCCCGATTTAACTCGTGTCACGAGTTCCTCTATCAGCACGTTTCCTTCCTTGTCTGTAAGAGTGAAGGAGGTTTCCGTTGTGTCACCTGACTGAGATGAGGTATTCAGCTTGTAACCTTCCTTGAAGACATAAGTAGATGAATTGTATCGGCCGTTCTCCCTGTTTTTCGTCGATTCAACAGTAAGCCTGCCTGCATCTGTTTTGTCGAGAGTGAATGCGGCACCCAGCTTGTAATCGTACTTCGAGTTCCAGGAGTACAGGTACTGGTAATCGTAAGCGGAAATAGTGAAATCTGCCTTGAGAACAGAATCCGGAGCATTCAGGCTGTGGAGATATGATGGTCTGAATGCCAGCTTGTTTGGCATGTGTACTATCATGCTGTCGCTTTCACCGATTTTCCTGAACAACCTGTAAGGAATGAAGAAATTCCTGTGGTGAAAAGGATCAGGCGAAAACTTGTACTCACCCGAAACAAGATCAAGGGTGATACTATCGTTGTAAGCCAGTTCAGATTTCAGGTTCAAACTGCTTGAGCTTAGCATCTGGTAACCCCCGGTCGTGGAGATCTTTTCAAGTGCACTGCTGAGATTGTTTGCTCCAGACTCGATCGAGTCCTTTACATTTTTCCCGCCATTGTCAATCTTGGTACAGCCAGCCGCGGCGATCAACACCGTGATAATGGCCACTGTCATCAGTTTTTTCATATGCAGTACTGTTTTAATTCTTTATTTCAATCCGGCAAAGTTAAAATCATAAAACAAAATTTATACGTCTTTTCCCTTGCCTTTGTTACGATATTTATCATAACGGTTAAAATAAATGGCAATTATTTCTTCCTGTAGAAATTTGTTATAGTAATAGTTTTATCGGGGTTCGACCTTGTCAGTTTTATTAATTCACCGCTCATTTCAAAATCCCACGCGATGGTCACGGGTTTTCCTTCAAGCGAGAATTCAAAGGTGAGTTTGCCGGCATCCAGGTTCCACGTGCCTTCGTAAGTTTCAGTCTTTCCTGACCCCGACATGTTTGTTACTTGCCTGAAATGGTGATCATCCTGGAATGATATTTCTGTATAGGAGCCTGTCGTTTTCAGTACCTGCTCGCTCATCTTCTGGTTTCCATCATCGCTAATGTAATCGACCTCGGTTAGTGTCCATGCTCCTTTTATGTCAGGAGCCTGCGAGAAGCATGGGATGCTTATGATGCTGAGCAGAAGGAAAAAAGCACGGGTTTTCATGTGTTTGATTTTTTGTACCTGATCATCTTCCATTCAAAGTTAATATCTGGAAGATTGAAATCAAAATGGATAACGTGCTCAAAAAAAAAGCCCCCGGACCGAAGCCCGGGGACCTTTGTCGGGGTGGCCAGACTCGAACTGACGACCCTCTGGTCCCAAACCAGATGCGCTACCAACTGCGCCACACCCCGTTTTCACTGCATAAAGCTTTTTCACTTCTGTCATCCTATCAAAGGAGACCATGTAAAAAGACTCTTTATGCCCTCAATTAACAAGGCGCAAAAATATAACGAGTTTTTCAATTATCAATAATAACAGGAAATAAAAATGAAAATGTGCTATCTGATTACACGATAATCTAAAATTTCCGATATTTGAATTAATTAAAACATGTTAAAAATGAGAAAACTAATTAAAAATGCCGGAACAGCGGTTATAACCGTTCTTTGTTCCTTCCTTCTTGTATCAGTAGCCATCGGACAGAATAATGGTGCTGTAAAACTTGAATACAAGTCAACTCCAAAACCTTTAAGCTATACCAGTAACTCCGACATACTCCAGTCTATGGATTTTGGTGGCATGAGCATGCAGGTAGGCGTTAAGATTATTCTTGGCACTACTATTACCGGCAAGGGGAAAGCCGGGGAAAATCTCAGTCTTAATGTCAGGATTGATACAATGGCACAGAGCGTTGATTCACCAAACGGCTCGATGGGTGGGGCAATAGATGCCGTTAAAGGAAAATCCTTCAATATGGTATTAAGTCCCTCTGGAAAAGTTGTTGATGCATCGGAGGCAGCAAAAATTACCTATACTGTTGAAAATTCAGGAGAGACCAATCTCGGATCGTCATTCGAAGGTTATTTTGTGAAATTGCCGGAAAAGGCTATTAAACCCGGGGATACATGGTCGAGCGTTGACTCCTCTACAACAAAAGCAGCTGGTGGTATAACATCAAGAATAACACAGGCTTCACACAAGTTCGAAGGATACCAGACTGTCGATGGAGTTGAGTGCGCCAGGGTGACAGCTGTCCTGAAAGGTACAATGCAGCAGACAGCCCAGAACATGGGAATGGATATACTCACCAAGGGCGAATTCACGGGTACAGGTGAATATTTATTTTCAATTGGCGGTGGTTACCTTGTCAAGGAGACAACAACTCTCAAGCTAAATGGTAATATCGAGATCAGTGGCCCCCAGAGCATGACCGCTCCCCTGGTCATGGATATGACAACAGTTCAGAAACTCAAGTAAAAATAAATTTCATAATTGAAACGGGGCTCTTCGGCCCCGTTTCTTATTTGAACAATAGACAGTCTAACCTTGTTTATTAGAAAAAATACTAATGAAAACAGTTAAACTAATCACTATTGTACTCATGGTACTGTCTACTTCAGGCTTCGCGACTGCCCAGGGTTTTTATGATTTCAAGGTCAAAACACTTGATGGCGGTACCTTCGACTTTGCAACTCTCAAAGGCAAAAAGGTTATGATTGTCAATACAGCTTCCAAGTGCGGATATACCCCACAGTATAAAGATCTCGAGGCTCTCTACAAAGAGTATGGCGGTGATAATTTCGTCATCCTTGGCTTTCCCGCTAATAACTTTGCCAACCAGGAACCTGGCACTGCCGCCGAGATACGTCAGTTCTGCACTGCAAACTACGGTGTTACTTTCCCGATGATGGACAAGATTAGCGTGAAAGGGCAGGATATGCACCCTCTTTACCAGTGGCTCACGCAAAAAGCGAAAAACGGAGTCATGGACTCTGAGGTTAAATGGAACTTCCAGAAATACCTGATTGATGAAAAAGGAAATCTCAAGGAAGTGCTGTATTCAAAGGAAACACCAGGCTCTGATAAGGTCATCACATGGTTGTCATCAAAGTAAAACTTCTTACCTGATATTCAGTATCAGGTCATCAGGCAGGACTATACTAAATGCACCGGCTTTCCTGGTTTAGGAAGCCGGTTTCTTTTTGTATTGCAGAGAATTTCTTACCTGTTTAAATATTTATCAGAGTATGAAGGGTATAAACATCTTTGTCTCCTTCATGTAATCGCGATACTCGTCTCCAAACCTTGCAATCATTTCCGATTCCTCTATCCTGGCAGTTAACCAGAGTGCCACCATGTTCAGGATTGCGAGCAATAAAGTAAGATAACTGACTTGTTTAAGGAAAGCACCTGTGCCAAGGAGGAAGAGCGAGAAATAGAGTGGGTGGCGGATGTAGCCATAAATTCCTTTTTTGACAAGAACAGATGTGTTCTCGAAATTTCCGCCAACCGGTTTACCCGCGTTCTGGAGCAACAGGAAACCTGTTACCGCGAAATAAATAGAGCAGATAAGCATTATCCAGGACAGTATCTGTACTGGACCCGCGGGATTTTGGAACCAGGCGGGTAGGTTTATAAGGATGAGCAGGAAAATACTCTCGAAGGCAAAGAATCTTGCCACACCATGATATCTTCCGTGTTTAACCGAGAGGTACCAGGAAAACATGATTATGAGTATGGTTACCGGTATAATAATGTAAAGTTTCATTTGACTCCCGTGTTATTATTCTTTGATTCAATGTATTTATATACTTCAACCTGTGATCTCAATTCTTTTTTCCCCTTGCTGACAAACTTGTTTGACTGGGTAACATCAAGCTTTCTTGCCTTGACATTGTCGTTCCACTGGATATTGAAAATCTCTTTAAGCTCCTTCCGTAGTGCCTTGTCGAATATGGGGCAGGTTACTTCAATACGGTGTTCGATATTCCTGGTCATGAGATCGGCTGATGAGATATAGCATTCCTCGGCTCCACCGTTTCTGAAGATCCAGAATCTCGAATGTTCAAGGAACCTGTCGACTATGCCGATGGCTTTTATATTCTCGCTCAGGTCTTTCACGCCGGGGACCAGCGAGAACATGCCTCTCACGATAAGCCTTACCTCGACACCTGCCTTGCTGGCAGAATAAAGCAGGTCGATAATTTCCTTGTCCGTGAGATTATTGAGTTTCATGTAAATAAAAGCCTTCCTTCCGGCAACTGCATTCTTAATCTCGTTCTCGATAAGAAGGATGATCTTGTTTCTGAGCTGGAAGGGAGATAAAACAAGATGATAATAATTGTCTTTCTTGTAGTTGGCATTAAAGAAGTTAAAGACTTTGAAGACCTCGTTTGTTATCTTTTTGTTACAGGTGAGCAGGAGGTGATCGGTATAAATCCTTGCTGTATCCTCGTTGAAATTACCTGTTCCCACGGCAGCATATCTTTGTGATATCTCTCCTTTTACCCGGGTAATCAGGCAGAGTTTGGCATGGACTTTAAGCCCCGGGACTCCATAAATTACCTTTACTCCCTCGTCCATAAGCTTGTTCCCCCACAACATGTTCGCTTCTTCATCAAACCTGGCCTGCAGTTCAACGATGGTGGTCACGTTTTTACCGTTTCTCACCGCGTTTAGCAAGGCGTTTATTACACTCGAGTTCCTGGCAAGACGATAAAGAGTAATCTGGATTGAAGTAACGTAGGGGTCTATAGATGCCTCTCTTAACAGGTCAATGAAATTGTCAAAGGGATTATACGGGAAGAACAAGAGTATGTCTTTCTTATCAATAGCTGAAAGAACGCTCTTGCCGGGTTCGATATCCCTGTGCTGGACAGGCACCAGCGGCTCGTAATAGAATTTCTTTTTCCCGACATAGGGGAACTTCATGAAATCCTTGAAATTATGATACCTGTTGCCTGGTATCATGGCATCGTCGGCTCCGAAATTGAACTTTTTCGTCAGGAATTTCAGTAGCTCTGCTGGCATCTCCCTGTCGTAGATAAACCTGACAGGATTACCTTTTTTCCTTTGCTGAAGGCTCCTGGATAATTTGTCTATATAGCTTTCTGAAATATCATCTGCTATCTCGAGCTCAGCATCTTTGGTGAGCTTTATCGTGTAGGCTGAAATCTCGTCGAAATCGAAAATGAAGAAGATTTCCTTGAGCCCGTATCTTATTACATCGTCAAGGAACATCAGGTACTTGTTGTCTTCTCTTTCGGGAAGTACCACGAAACGGGGCAGTACATTTGTTGGTATCTCGAGCAACGCGTAACGTTTCTTGTCTGAATTTTTATTTATCAGCCTTATCGCGAAATAAATACCGTCGTCTGTGAGATTAGGGAGTTCCACGTCCTTCTCGATCATGAAGGGCATTAACCGTGTTTTGACCTCCGAGTGGAAAAACTTCTTCACGAAATCCTTTTGACCCTGGTCAAGCTGATTCTCGTTAACAAAATGGATCTTGTGCCTCACAAGGTCCTTGAGAAGTTCGTTGTATATCCTTTCAAATTTGACATTCTGTTTCAGAACGGTGCCGTGTACTTTTTTAAGTACGGCTTTGGGGTCATAACCAAGCACGCCTTTCGACTTCGCTCCAAAATGCGACAGGCGCTTCAGGGTCGCTACCCTTACCCTGAAATACTCGTCAAGGTTGTTCGAATATATCCCGAGGAACTTGAGCCTTTCAATCATCGGAACGTTTTTGTTCTCAGCTTCCTGGAGTACACGTTCGTTAAAGGAAAGCCAGCTCAGCTCTTTGGGAATGAATGATTTGTTCATAGTATCTCTTTGGGTTTGAGGAATAGATCAATCCTGCCGGATCCGGCATGTATACCAGTCCAGGAACCGGTGTTGAATGATAAACTCACGATGCCGCATTTGGGTATCTCACAGCAGTTATCCTTTGCCAGCCAGGATGCCATATCAGTAAGTGAAAAATTATGGCCAACGAAAGAGACAGTGTCAGTTTCATCTTCAAGTCTGTTTAGTAACTGCCTGATAGTGTTTTCGTTAAAATGCTCGTAGATTAGATTGTTCATCCTGACGGCATCGGGGCTTATTCCGGATTCCCTGGCAAATATCAGGGCGGTTTCGAGGGCCCTGAAGGCAGGACTGCTTATTATCAAACCTGGTCCGCCAGCCTTTTCCTTTAGCACTTTTGCCATCGAATGAGCCGTTTCCCTGCCTTTCAGGGTCAGTGACCTTTCGAAATCATACTTGTCAGATGACATTTCTTCAGCCTTTGCATGTCTTATGAAAATGATACGCTTCATAGACCGGTCATTTAACTTTTAATCATATACCAAAGCTAGTCCCCATTTCCATTGCTTTTCTCACCAGGGGTGAGTCGGGACTTACCAGTTTAGTTTTACCCGCGACTTCTGAAAGAGGAACCGTGGCCATTTCGAAATTTTTCTGGGCAACCATTTTCCCGAATTCCCTGTCAGCTATCATGTTGGCAGCTGCAGCACCGAAACGGGATGCCAGTATCCTGTCCATGGGCGAGGGAGATCCCCCGCGCTGGATGTACCCAAGCACTGTTTCACGTGTTTCAAGTCCTGTCATCTCGTTGATCCTTCGTGCCAGGTAATTGCCTGGTGATTTTTCCTTCGATGGAATCTTAACACCTTCAGCCACAACAACAATCGAGTATGGTTTGTTCCCCCTGGCTCTTTTTAAAAGGTACTGCGCGATCTTGTTCTCGTTAAACTCAATCTCCGGTATAAGTATGACATCACCGCCTCCGGCCATTCCCGAATAAAGTGCAAGCCATCCGGCGTTGTGACCCATGAGTTCAATTACCATTATTCTCTTGTGCGAGTTCGCTGTCGAATGGAGCCTGTCGATGGCCTCCGTGGCTATATTTACTGCAGAGTCAAATCCAAATGTGACCTCTGTACCCCAGACATCATTATCAATTGTTTTCGGGATACCAACAACATTAAGCCCTTCCTGCGACAGCAGATAGGCTGTCTTCAGTGTGCCATTACCACCAATACAAACCAGGGCATCAAGTTCCAACTGCTCGTAATGCTTCTTGATAAGAACAGGTTTGCTGATCTCCTTTTTACCCTTTCCATCTGCCTTGAAAGGCTTCTCTCTAGACGTCCCGAGTATGGTGCCTCCCAGTGTCAAAATACCGGAAAGATCATGCTCTGTCAGTATGGTGTATTCCTTGTTTATCAAACCCGTGAACCCATCGCTTATACCGACAACCTCCATGCCGTACTTGACTATTGCCGTTTTACCTACCCCTCTTATCGCGGCGTTTATACCAGGACAATCACCCCCGGCTGTCAGAATGCCGATCCTTTGTGGTTTTTTCTTCTTTCCCATTTTGATTTGTTTGAGGTTTATCTGATAATGTCATCCAACTCCCCTCATCTGATACAATGTATCATGCAACTTACCCAAAAGGTTAAAGTATTAATTGCTCAGATATCAGAGGTGTACAGGTGTTTTATTTCAAATTTATCAAAAACTGCCGATTATAGCAACTAATTATTCGTGTGACACGAAGGGAAGTTATTCTTCAAACATGTTCAAAATTAAACAAATGATTAACTTTAACGGTTACATTATTATTACAAATGGTTCTTGAAACAGTTAAGCTAAAGGAGATTAAGCCTGTATTGGCTTCTTACATACATGATGCCCTGGTACTGATCGATACGCAGAAGGCAATTGGAGAGGAAGAAGTACACGACACGAGGGTGCTGATGAAAAAAAGCAGGGCTGCTCTTAAACTCGTAAGACCGCAGATTGATTCAGAGACATTCGAAAAAGAGTACGGAAGCTGCAGGGAGGCAGGACGTCTCCTGGCTGATTCACGGGAAAACTCGGTTTACAGGAAAACACTCAGGAACCTCAGGAAAGGAAACCCTGAATTATTCGATAAACTTTCAACTAACGAAAAACTAAACCAGATAATCGGAGATAATCCCTCCGAAAGTACTCAGGATTCAGCAGGACCATTCACTGGTGCTGTGGAGCTGCTTAAGAAATCAGCCTTCAGGCTCAGATTTGTCACTGTTCAGAATAATGATCCCTACCTTCTTCTCAGGGAACTTGAAAAAACCTTCGATTCCGTTTCAACGGTTTATATTGACTGCAGGGAAAAACCTCGGCCAGCTAAAATGCACAGGTTAAGGAAAAGAGTAAAAGAGCTTCTGTACCAACTGTATTTTTTCAGGCCTCTTAATCCACAGGGGATAAAAAATGTCGAGAAGAAGCTCGACGATCTGGCGCAGGACCTGGGAAAGTATAATGATCTTGTTCAGCTCGAGAAAGTACTTGGCTTCCGGCCATCAGATCAGGAACTCCCACCTGAGGTCAGGGAGCTTGCAGTTATAATAAAAAACAGGCAGGACCATTACCTCGCGGATGTATGGCCTGCCGCTCATAAATTGTTTTTCCCGGGTCAGAAGCTTGCTTCCTTGCTGGGCTTCAGGATTCTGGTTGCCTGAAAGTTATTTTCTACGTGAAGATAATCTGCGATCCTTCACCACCCGCGAGTGCATAGAAATCTCCAACGGTGAGTATGTCGGAAACATGATCACAAAGATCTTCCTTTTTAAGTTTGAACATGTCCATTGCCAGCTTGCAGGCATAGATCTTGCCGCCACCGGCTGTTATGAGATCAAGAAACTCGGAAACCGGCGGGATGTCTAGTCCTGCCATCTCCTTCATCATCATCCATGAAGTGAAGCTTTCCATGCCGGGTATAACACCCAGCAGAGTGGGCATGCGCATTCCACCTGGAAGTCTGAGGGCAGGGTTCCCGACAACCGCGGTATGAAGTCCGTCCATCCTTTTTTTCATGATGGCATCCAGTCCAAAAAACGTGAAGAAGAGGTTGGTCTCAATACCTTCCATAACCGCTCCGTTCCCAAGGACGAGCGTGGCGTAAACATCCTCGATGGCACCTTTGGCGCAGATAATGTTAACTTTCTTGATAGGGTATTTTTGTGTCTCTGTCATGGTTAATTATTTAAAAATTTTCAAATACAACTGGCTGGTTTGGGTATGCCTGCTATTTTCGTGGCTTTTTTCAAAGGCGCCCCTGGAAAAAGCTGGTAAAAGGTCTTAACATCAATAACACCTGAAGTATTGATGCTCCTTATTGAAAGAGCATCCCCGTTCAGGTGCCTGGTGCGGAGAAAATCAATAATTGCATAGTGCTGTTCAGTTAAAGAAATACCTTCTTCCCTGGCTATCTCAGCACCTATCTCCCTGGTCCATTGCGATGGAGTGGTGAAGTAACCTTCCTCGTTTACATCAACAGTGATTCCTGCATAAACTTTCTGTGCCATTGTCGTGTGCTTTAGTGTTATTTAAATTACTGATTATTGTTTGAATTGATATTTTTTATGAAAGCCATTACGAACCCAAGCGTTCTTTTAAATTCAGGTTTCCTTAATTCACCAGCCAGCCTCCAGACTGAATATTCTTCAATATTGTCTGCATCAATATCACGGAGAGCTTTACTGATAGCATTGATTTTCTCAAGTACTCTTTGGTCTCCAATGCCTATTAAAGTATCCGCGACAGGAATAAGGTTCGTGGAAATGGTCCTGAGTTCTTCCCTGGTGTAACGCGAGGCAAGTGTGTCAAAAGTTAGAACCAGCTGGTTAAGTATCTCGAAATAACCCTTCTGTTCAAGCTCATTAAGTTTGCGAATCCCGTCCAACCCTATTTGCCTGACGATGGGAGTGAGGTCCCTTATTAAATCATTCACACTCTCGATAGTTTCGAGCATGTTACTGATATTACCAATGTTCCTTGTTATAGCGAGAAGTAATCTTTTCAATTCCTCCCCGTCTATCTGTATTCCAGCATTGTCAAGTTCCTTGACCATATGCCTGAATGCATCCTTGCCTATTACTGCAACATCATCAACGAGGTCTGTAACTGCTTCCCTGTTCTGCCTTTGGATCGCTACTTCCTCGAGCACGAGATCCAGTTTCCTGTTGATCTCGGCTATTTGCATTTGTATCTGCGTATCTGACATAATAATAGCCTTTTAGTCTGTCCTTTTTCCAGCCATCGTCATATGAGTATCAATCGGCATTTCCTTGCCTTTCAGAAGTATATGCCAGTAGATCCACCGGAATATCAGCTTACCGTAGTGATTAACACGACTTTCTTTAAGCAGGCTGAAAGGGCCTATGCCAGGGAATGGAAAATCGCCCGGTAGCGGTTCTGTATCGTAATTGAAATCAATTAGCGCCCCCATGCCATGCCCGGTTTCAATGTAGCAGTTTGAATGGCCATCAAAACTGGCAGTGAAGGGCCGTCCCTCGATAAAGCAGAGAAGATTCTCCGTCAGTATCTCCGACTGGAAATGAACAACTGACCCTGCTTTTGAGGTGGGAAAATTGCCGGCATCACCGAGGACAAATACGTTTTCGCTGGCTAGTGACTGCAGGGTGTGCTTGTTAGCCCTGACAAATCCAAATTCATCTCCCAGACCACTGCCAAAAATAGCCTTGTCGCCACTATGCAAAGGGACCGTGACAAGGCAGTCGAATGGTACTTCACGCCCACCAAAGTCAATTATCATCTTTCTTTCATTGTCGACTTCACCCAGGAAAAAATCCGTGACCATCTGTATGTTCTTGCTTTCCAGCATAGCTCCCAGGAGTTTTGAAGACCTGGGCTTTGTGAATGCTCCCGATAAAGGAGTCACATACGTGATTGTCACCTTATCACGAATTCCTCTTTCCGTGAAAAATGCGTCGGCGAAGAAGGAAAATTCAAGAGGTGCTACAGGACATTTTATTGGATTGTCGGCAATGTTGATAACAAGATTTCCACCACCCCATGTTTTAAAGAATGCAGCAAGAGCCTCGGCTCCTTCAATCGTGTAAAAGTCAAATATATTCTTATGCCATAATTCCCCTTTAAGGCCTGGCGTATCCTCGGGCTTGATCCTGACACCCGTGGCTATTATCAGAATATCGTAGCCGAGCACTTCACCGTTGGAAAGCCATACCTTGTTGCTCGCCGGTTCAATCTTTTCAATGGTTTGAAAGACAGATGTTACCCCGGCTGGCAGGAAATTCTGCTTCGGCTTTATGACGTCATTCTTCTTGTAATAACCAAAGGGTATGAAAAGAAATCCAGGTTGATAATAATGAGTTTTTTCCTGATCAACAATCGTGATAGACCATTCATCCCTCGGAAGTTCCTTCCTCATTTTGTTGGCCATCATCGTGCCTCCGGTACCGGCACCTAATATGAGTAGCTTTTTCATTATAATTATTCTGTTAATGTTTTAACAGAACAAATATATAAACATTTATATATAAATATGTGTGTTTGTCACAAAAAAATGTGAGATGAATCACTGATATTTGTGACAGGGGAGGGGTCGGCTGGGTGATCTGCTATACAGGTCGGGCTGATTCACAAGATGAACCACTTGATGTAATTATCAGAATTGGAGTTGTTTTCTGATACATGAGTGAATTCATTGGTATTCTTGTTATATATGTAGTCTTTCTGCCATTCCTTGAAATTGTCTTTGATCTCTTTCAGTGCACCTGTTATAAGATAAAGTTCAGCATCTGTCATTGTTGGATGGAGTGACAATCTTATCCAGCCCGGTTTCAGGGAAAGATCTCCTGCTTCTATCTTGTCGGTAATGGTCTTCGACAGCCTGTAATCGACATTAAGCAGATAATGTCCATAAGTACCAGCGCACGAACAGCCGCCCCTTGTCTGTATCCCGTACCTGTCGTTAAGCAGTTTAGTGACAAGGTTATGATGTATACCTTCGATATAGAATGAAAATACCCCGAGTCTTTCCCTGATGTTTTCTGCAAGTACACGGAGACCTTTTATCTCGCCGAGTTCTTTGAATGCAATATTTATAAGCTCGTGTTCCCTCTCTGCAATCTTTTCCTCGTTCATTTTTTCCTTTAAACGTACTGCCATTGCCGCCTTGATTCCCTGGAGAAAACCTGGTGTACCACCATCCTCCTTGACTTCAATGTCGGAGATATAACTATATTCACCCCACCGGTTTGTCCATTTAACAGTACCTCCGCCAGGAGTATCCGGAGTATAGTTTTTATACAGCGCCTTATTGAAAATCAGCACACCAGCCGTCCCCGGTCCACCAAGGAACTTGTGAGGTGAAAAGAAAATAGCGTCCAATTGCTGTTTCTTGTTTGCAGGGTGCATATTGATCTTCACGTAGGGTGCTGACGCGGCATAGTCAACAAAACAATAGCCGTGATGCTCGTGAATGATTTCGGCCAGTTCATATACCGGGGGAAAATACCCGGTGACGTTGGAACACGCGGAAAAGGAACCGATAATCAGAGGCCTGTTACTGTATTTCCCGATTATCTCCCTCAATTTGCCCGGATCAACTTTTAAATCGCTGTCGGGTTGAAGTACAACTACCTCAGCAATTGTTTCAAGCCATGATGTATGATTCGAGTGATGCTCGGTGTGAGTAATGAAAACAACTGGCCTCGATTCCTGGGGTGTTTTTTTACACGCATATGATTCACCATCAGAAAAAGCGCAATATTGCTTGGCCTGCTCCGGGATTTTTATTCCCAAGATCCTCTGAAGCTTGGCAATAGCTGATGTCATTCGGTCCCGGTGAAGATCAGCATGTCGTCAGCACTGGCATTAACATGCTCCTTGATTATTCTCTGGGCAGTGTGGTAGGCCCTGGTCATAGCCACTCCGGTTGTTGTGGACTCAGAATGAGTGTTACCAACTAATGGACCAATTTCACTTAACATCAAATCTTCTATTGGTTTAGAGCCTGCCGCTGGCTATCCAGTCGGCATACACGGTGAGAGGTTTGCTCCCTGAACGGGGTATCTATAGTATGATCGATCCCTATTATATTCTCTCTCTGAATTCTTTAAAATAATCTTCAAGTTTAGTCATTCAAGTCTTTTTAATACTGTTTTTAAGCCTGATTAACTTCAGCAATAACGTCTATTAACGTCTCAAAGTTAATGACAATTTTCTGTCTATGTGCTTCTTCCTGCACATGAATAATTCCTGACCCATACCTTGCCCTTACGGCAGGTAATAATTGAAATAGTGACTTTCCTTTATATTTATCGATGATTATCCATGCATTTGCTTGTCATTATCGTTTTAAGGTAATTTTCCTAATCGTGAAAAAAATCCCATAATGTGACAATGAGCATGAAATAATGTGACAGGGATCACATATGTATAAAATTGCAAAATGATACCTTTGTAGCGTCCATCAAGGAATGAAAAAACTCCGGCGATATATTGCAAAACAGCTGCCACGATTGTCAGGATAAGAGTTGTGCAGCCGGTATACTGTCGGTTAGCGAAACGGACCTCATACTGAATAACAGGTTTGTTACAAGCGTCCGCAAAAGGACTAATATTCTGAATGAAGGTTCACCAATTTCTCACATTATCTATCTCAGGACCGGCCTGGTGTTGAGTATGTCGTACGTCCCGATAACCAGGAGCAAATACTTCAGCTCATCCAGCCTCAGTCCTACTCCTTGGTTCGACTTCATTGTTTGGTGACAAGATAAATCACTTCTCATACACGGCGCCACCGACCTCAAGTTGTGTTATATCGATATTGATGTTTTCACCAGTCTTGTTAAGAGTAATGGTTCTTTTGCATTCGAGATAATAATGACATCAGTGGGAAGAGAAAGTCTCAACAGCTACCACCGTTTTATAAACCTGAGCCACAAGAAGAGCCTACGGGAGAATGGCAGACATTCTGATTTATCTTTCAAGAGTGATCTTCAAAAGTACTCATTTCCAGATACCTCTTACCAGGAAGGAAATAGCCGAGATGATTGAGAGCATCGAGGGAAAGTGCCGGCAGGGTGATGGCGAGGTTCACCGATGAGAAAATAATTTCTGTTCACGGTAAAACTATCACTATAAACGATATAAAGAAGCTCGAATCTATCTCAAAATTCGGGTAGCCTGCGGGGCTTGTACAAAAGGTTCTTTTAAAAATACCTGGAATAGTGAATTCACTCCTGATTTTCGTATTGGAATCCTGAAGTTGTTTTCACGATTGAATACGACTAAATATATATAATAATACATATATATTAATATGGAGATATTACTTGATCGACACTTAATTGGAAACTAATGATTAACCGACGGCAATTCTTAAAAATCTCTGCTGCCGGAACTGGATAGTGGTCCTTGGTGCCGGTGGTTACAAAGCCATTGAATGGTTGTCTGGCCCTGTCAGCCCGGGTGATCTGACGGTAGATCTGTCAAGGACACCTACTTATTGTGAGGTATGCTTCTGGAAGTGTGCCGGATGGGTTTATGCAAGCTGACGGATCGATATGGAAGATAGTAGGCAATGATGCCGATCAGCACAGCAACGGGCGTTTTTGCCCCAGGGGTACAGGCGGCATCGGAATGTATTATGACGAAGACAGGTTAAAGAAACCTTTAATTAGGACTGTGAAAGAGGCAGGCAGGTTTTTTCGGGAAGCGACATGGGATGAAGCGCTTGAGCATGTCTCTTCAAACCTCTCGAAAATAATCAGGGAGCATGGTCCGGAGAGCGTGGCATTATTCACTCATGGTTCAGGGAGTTCGTATTATACAACACTCTTCAAAGCCCTTGGTAGCGTTAATATCGCGGGAACCATCGTACGCTAATGCCGCGGGAAGCCGCGCGGATGAGGCCTTCATGGCCACGTTTGGAGAGGAAGCTTGTCTGCCCGAGGTAACTGATCTCAGGGATACAAAATGTCTTGTCCTTGTAGGATCACATATCGGCGAAAACATGCATAACGGCAGATACAGGAAATGTCAGATGCCATCGACAAAGATGCTGTAATCGTTACTGTTGATCCACGGTTCTCGACGGCTGCCGGGAAATCGAAATACTGGTTACCTATCAAGCCAGCGACAGATATGGCCTTGCTTCCGGCCTGATGTTAGAGTTGGATCTACAATGACTGGTAATGATAAGAAATACGTCGAAAATTATTGTACAGGCTTTGACAAGCTGAAGGACCATGTTAAGGATTTCACTCCGGAATGGGCTTACGGGATAACAACAATTCACCCTGACATTATCAGAAAGGTTGCAAAAGAGATGTCAGATGCTTCGCCATCAGTGATCGTTCACCCGGGTCGTCATGTAACATGGTATGGTGATGATACACAGAGGTCGCGGGCGATAGCAATTCTGAACGCGTTGTTGGGTGCCTGGGGAAGGAGGGGTGGTTTCTACAGACCTGCTAAATTCAATCTCAAGCCATACAAGATTCCTGCATTCCCCGCTCCATCAAAGTCATGGCAGGATGCTTTCCCCGGGAAATATCCTTTAGCCAGCCTGGCAGTCTCCAACCTGCTCGTTGAGGCATCCATTCCCGAGAATAATCCGGGGTTCAGGATCAGAGCATGGTTTGTTAACGGGACTAATCTGCCAGTAACCATCCCTGACCAGCAGAATACGATAAAAGCAATCAGCAATCTTGATTTTGTAGTTGCTGTAGATACAATGCCAATGGAGATCACGGGATGGGCGGATGTTGTGCTTCCGGAATGCACCTACCTCGAAAGGTATGATGCCCTCAGGGTCAGTCAGCACAGGAAACCTTCAATTGCACTCAGGATGCCAGCTGTTCCGCCATTATATGAAACAAAACCGGGTTACTGGATTGCAAGGGAGCTTGCGAGGAAAATGAACCTTGCAGATTACTTCCCATTCGAGAAACTAGAGGATTTGATCGACTGGCAGTTGAAAGAATCTGGCACCTCTCTCGAGGAATTGCGAAGAACCGGGGTTATGAATTTTGAAAGGGAGGCTGATGATCTTTACTTCGGTGAAGATGAAAAGGTCGAGTTTCCTACTGACTCTGGTAAGATAGAACTCTATTCCAGGTATTTTGAGGAATCAGGATTTGACCCACTCCCTGTATATACTGCTCATCCTGAACCGGAAGAAGGATATTACAGGCTCATTTATGGGAGGGCCCCGATGCACACTTTCAGCAGGACCGCGAATAACCCTAATCTCACCGACCTCATGGATGAGAATAGCGTGTGGATCAATCCCAAGGTGGCCAAAGAATGGGGGATTAAGAATGATCAGTACCTGTGGCTCAAGAATCAGGATGGCGTAGTTTCAGACTTCGCTGTAAAAGCAAGGGTTACCGAGAGGATAAGGTGGGACTCTGTATACATGGTTCATGGATTCGGGCACAAACAGACCCAGATGAAAAGATGCTATGGTCGCGGTGCGAGCGATACACAGATGATAACCCGGGTAAAGACTGATCCAATCATGGGAGGAACGGGTATGAGGTCTAATTTCATAACATTTATAACAGAAAACCCCGGGAAGGAGGTGGTGTCATGAGATACGCGATGGCCATTGATACAAGGAAATGCGTGGGATGCAGCGACTGTGTTGTTGCCTGTCAGACTGAAAATGACGTTCCGATAGGCTATTGCCGCGACTGGGTGGTCGAGATAACCGATGGTACCTATCCCCAGCTTGAAATGGAGATAAGATCGGAAAGATGCAATCACTGTGAGAATGCCCCGTGTGTGAGATGCTGCCCTACTGGTGCGAGTCATTTCACTGACGGGGGTATTGTTCTTGTCGATAAAAATGAATGTATCGGTTGCGGTGCTTGTATTGCATCATGTCCCTACGATGCCCGGTACCCCCATCCCTCGGGTTATGTTGATAAGTGCACCTTCTGTCTTCACAGGATTAAAAATGGCATGGGTCCCGCGTGTTACGAGGTTTGCCCCACGAAGTGCATTTATTTTGGTGACCTCGACGATCCCAACAGTCCTGTTTCGGTTGTGCTTAAAAAGAGAAAGTACAAGACTCTTATACCTGAAGCAGGTACCAGGCCTCAACTTTATTTTCTAATCTAATACCATAAGAAAATGAATGAAGAAATAATTGTTAGCGGAAGGATGAATACAATGGTAGATCCGCATCTTCATATCTGGCATTGGCAGATCCCTCTTTATCTTTTTCTTGGCGGGATGGCGGCGGGTATTTTATTTTTCGCTGCCTTCTATTACCTGAGGGGAAAAGAGGATCAGTACCGGACTGCTGTCAGGATAGCACCTTTCCTGGCGCCGGTACTTCTTGTCATAGGGCTTCTTGCTCTCTTTCTTGACCTTCGCCACAAGATGTATTTCTGGCAGCTCTACACCAATATAAAGCTTCAATCACCCATGTCGTGGGGTGCCTGGACTTTGATGGTAATTACTCCTGTATCATTTGTCTGGTCTGCACTTCATATAAGGGAACTTTTCCCCCGCTGGGAATGGCCTTTTGATTGGTTGAAAATGCTCGAGGATTTTTTCAATAAATACAAGAGAGTACTGGCTTGGATAATGTTGATTTACGCGATAATCCTGGGTATTTATACTGGCATACTTTTGTCGGCCTTTAACGCTCGTCCATTGTGGAATACTTCTATCCTGGGGCCATTATTCCTGGCGTCAGGAATGTCGGCAGGGGCCGCTGTTACACTGCTCATGTCTAAAGACAGTGCTGAAAGGAGCAAATTTGCACAGATTGATCTGATGATCATCGGTATTGAGCTCTTCCTCATAGTCCACATGTTCATGGGTTTCATGGCGAGTACCGAGGTGCAGATTGATGCGGCCCGTATGTTCCTTGGAGGTGAGTATACAATGTCGTTCTGGATCTTCGTGGTACTGATCGGACTTGTACTGCCTGCTGTACTTGAATTGCTTGAGATGGGCCGATTCCACGTTCCTGTTATTATTCCCGCCATGCTGGTGATTTTTGGCAGTCTGATGCTGAGATTCCTTATTGTATACGCGGGGCAGGCCAGCAGGTACCTCTATTGAAAATGTAAAAATATTTATAACTGAACTAATACAAATAAACGTGAAAAACGGTAAAACAAAATACCTGAATCCATACATCGGAGGGGTATTGTTAGGAATAGTATTACTCGCCGCTAATTTTGTATCGGGGCGAGGATTAGGTGCCAGCGGGGCAGTCAAAAGCGTGGTTGTAACAGGCATTACTGCTGTTGCACCGGAAGCCGGAGGCAATTCCGCGTTTATTAAAGAGTTCAAGGGCTCTCATTCCGGCAGCCCGATGAAAACATGGCTGGTCTTCCAGATGCTCGGGGTGGTGGTTGGCGGTTTTCTTTCAGGCGCACTGGCTGGCCGGCTCAAGTTCAAGGTCGAACACTCACCTTCTATCACCTCGAAAAAAAGACTAATACTGGCGCTGTCGGGTGGCATCCTGTTTGGTTTCGGTTCACAGCTCGGACGCGGGTGTACCAGCGGGTCTGCATTATCTGGCATGGCTGTGCTTTCTCTTGGTGGATTTATAACAATGATGGCCATTTTCGGTACAGCATTCGCGCTGGCTTATTTCTTCAGGAAAAACTGGATATGATCTTTCCTGTAACCACAACGATATTACATTACAACTTTACAACATTACAACATTACAACTTAACCAATGGGCCCATTATCAGTTAATGAATTAATATCAGAAAATACAAACCTGTTTCTCGCTTTCATAATCGGCATCGGGTTTGGATTTGTTCTCGAACAGAGTGGCTTTTCGTCGAGCCGTAAACTTGCAGGAGTATTTTATGGTTATGATACGGTTGTCCTGAAAGTTTTTTTCACAGCTGCTATAACCGGGATGCTCGGTTTGCTTTTCTTCAGTCTTTTTGGCTGGATAGACCTGAACCTTGTATACGTGAACCCAACCTACCTTACATCCGCGATTATAGGTGGAATAATCATGGGTGCCGGTTTTATAATAGGTGGTTACTGCCCGGGTACCAGTTTCTGCGGGGCTTCGATAGGCAAGATAGATGCACTTGTTTTCATCGGTGGCCTGTTTATCGGGGTACTCATTTTCGGACTAGGTTATAACCTGTGGGATGGGATGTACATGGCAAAGTTCATGGGTAGTCCCAAGATGAGCACCTTCCTTGGTCTGTCTGATGGATTTTTTGTCCTTCTGGTCATTATCGCTGCTCTCGTCATGTTCTGGGTGGCAGAGTGGGCTGAAAACAAGTTTCCCAGAGAAGAGTATTAATAATTGAAAAACAAGGTATATGAAACCTAGAGTATTGCTTGCATTATTTATTGTGCCGATGGGTATAATTATAGCCGCAGTTCCACAAAACACAACTAAACCGTACAAGCTGACGGCGGAACAGCTTCTGGCCGAAGCTAACACCAGAACACAGTATATTACACCTGACGTGGTGGCGGACATGATAGTTAAGAAGGACCCGACGCTCAGACTTATTGATGTCAGAAGCCAGGAAGAATTTGAAAAGTACAGTCTGCCAGGTGCCATAAATATACCAATGTCCGATTTACTATCTGACCAGTACACTGACATACTAAACCAGGATGTCAAAATGAACGTGCTGTATTCCAACGGGACTGTTGGCGCAAACGAGGCCTGGATGATTACACGTCAACTGGGTTATCAGAATAACTTTGTCATGGAGGGAGGGTTGAACTACTGGATGGAAACTATAATGAATCCTGCCAGACCGTCATCAACAAGCCCGGATGAAGAACTGGCCAAATATGATTTCAGGATGAGTGCCGGTAAGGCGCTTGGTGGTAGTGCTGTAGTGTCAACAAATGATAATTCAGCCGCAAGTAACAAGCCCGCGGTCAAGTCTACTCCGAAGAAGAAAAAAGCAGCGGGAGGCTGCTAGTCCCTCAAGCGTGCCTTAGAAAACTTTCACCTGTAATCCGATTCCAAATAAATTCTGGTGATAATCTACTTTACAGGTCCCATCAACATAAGGTACTATATAGTCTGTCGCATCAAAGTTGGAGGTTGAATACAAGTATTTTAGATAAATATTCGTCCTGAAACTAATGGGTACCTTAATCTTAACTCCAAGTTCTTTTGTACTCGTGTTTTTGTAGGAGGCCTCAGGAGGGACATCAACTTCCCAGTCCAAAGGTACCTCGTTAATGTTCTTGTATTTACTGTAGGAGGCTGTAGGAGTTATATATAATTTACCTAAACGGATGTCATATTCTCCAATTAATCCATAATAATACCTGGAAGAAGGCCATTCGCTTCTCTGGTAATATCTGGTTTTCCCGTTTTTATAGGTTGATTTAAATGCATAAAGTACAGTTTCATCATACTGTATTCTTTCGTAAGCAGTAAAACCGATAATATGAAAATTGAACCACGATAGATCAAGCCCAATTGATGGCCTGAAACTTCCAACCAACTTGGCCCTGTACTCGTATCGATCAACAGCTTCAAGGGAAGGAACAAAAGAAATACTTCCATCTCCACCACCGGTTATAAAGGATATATCAAGGTTTAATGACGGTTTTTTTGAATACTTTTTCCATTCGTCTGAATATTCTGCTAACCTCGATGGAGTAGAAACAGGAGCAATATAATCAGGATTCATCAGGGTGTAATCGTAATAGTTTCCAAGAATTCTGATCTCAACAACTATTGATTCCTCGTTCGGCCTGAAAATGAATTTTTTTTCATCAGAATTAAATATCCTGTCATTATTATTATCAATATAATAACGTTTTATACTGTCCGCATCTATAGTAACCAGGATTATGTTAACTTCTCCCTTTTGTGAATAAGATTCAGGTTTAAGATACCATAGTATCCCAACAGTATCTAAAGTTCCACTTAAATCCGGAAAGCTAACCTTAATATCTTCGACAGGAATTTTAGAAGAGGGATAATTATCTGATAATGTTCTTGTTGAAAAAATGCCTTCTCGAGGGTTAACTATTTCAACCGGCACCTCTGACTTAACACCGACAGTTTCCCTCCTGTATGCCATAGATACAGAGATCTGGCTCCATGAAAGATCGTATATGGATGCTAAAACTATTAGAAGAATTGAAAATCTTTTCAAGGCAAAAAATTTAGTGCCAAAAATAATAATTATTGTTTTCAGGATATATAATAATTCTGTTTGTAGAATTCAATTAAGATTAATTAACATTCGAGATATATAAGGTCACAAACTTTTTGTTTCAATTTTTTTAATACATATATTCGAAATGTAAAACACAATATTTCAAACTATGAAAAGAACATTAATTCTGCTATTCGCGGCAATATTAGGCCTTTCTGCAACTGGACAATCAGTAAGCGAGAAAAAATCACCGATTGGCAAATGGACGTTTGATGCGCCTTCTGCTCCTGAAGGATTCACGACCGGTACAATAGAGGTGGCTATGAAGGACTCAAAGTTTACTGTTATGATGGCTTTCACATCAAACAGCGAATACAAACTTCCTGGAGAAAATGTGAAATTTGAAAATGAAACTCTCGCGTTCGGGATCTACATGCAGGGCGAAGAAATAACAATTAACCTCAAGATGGAGGAATTGGACAAGATGAACGGAAGAGCCGTCTACTCCGGAGGCGAGGTTATGCTTATGCTTGCCAGGGAGAAGAAGAAGGAATAATCTTATTCTAAAACAATGTATAAGTTTGGTGCCCTGGTAACAGGGCTTTTTTTCCTATTTATTACAACCGGTGCCCAGGTCGTAACTGCCAGGCCTTTAAGCCAAAGACTGACGGGGTATTCTATCAGGGCTGAGCTTGACCCGGTTTCTAAAAAAATCAATGCTTCGATGGAATCTTACTGGATAAATAATTCTGAAAATCCGGTTCCTTTCATTAGAATGCATATGTACCTTAATGCTTTCAGAAGTAACAAGTCAACTCTCAATAAGGAATTCGGACAGTCTCAGGGTTCGAGTGAAATGGATTATGGATGGATAAACCTGAAAACAGCCACATCAGGCAATGGTATTGACTTGTCGGGCAGGATAAAATATATCAGTCCTGATGATGGAAACCCTGACGATATGACTGTTCTCGAGATAGCTCTTCCTGAACCTGTAATGCCGGGTGATACATTTTTCTTTCACGGGGAGTTTACCTCGAAACTTCCTTCACGAATAATGCGCACGGGATTTTCAGATGATTTCTTCTTCGTGGCGCAATGGTTTCCCAAGTTCGGGGTGTTTGAAACAACTGGTATGAGATACGCTATAACGGATGGATGGAACTGCCACCAGTTTCATAGCACGTCGGAGTTTTATTCCAACCATAGCGTGTACGATGTCACCCTGGTTGTCCCTGAAAATTATGTAGTAGGAACAGGCGGAAAGACTCTTTCGGAAAAACCACTTGGTGATGGCAGGAAAGAAATTGTCACAAGGGCCGAGGATATTGTTGATTATGCATGGACTGCCTGGCCCGGGTACAGCGTGTTCAGGGATAAATGGAAAAATGTCGACATAACCTTACTGATACCTGCTGACAGGACTAATCAGGCAGGACGTCAGATGAGTGCTGTGAAGAATGCCCTGGAATACCTTGACTCGAGGGTTGGTGCCTATCCGTGGTCGCACCTGACCTTCGTTGATCCACCTGCAAAGGGAAACGGGGCCGGTGGAATGGAATATACCACATTGTTTACCTCCCAGTCTTTCAGGGGAGTACCGTGGTATATCCATATGCCTGAAATGGTGACAGTTCACGAGTTTGGTCATGCATATTTCATGGGAATACTTGCAAGCAACGAATTCGAGGAACCATGGCTTGATGAAGGTGTTAACTCATTCTGGGAAATAAGGATCATGGATCACTACTGGAAAAATGGTGGAATGATCGAGCATCCTTCATTCATCATGACCGACCTCACTTCTGCCAGGGCCGGCTACGTTCAGGCACCAGGAAAACAGGCAACCACGAACGCTGAATACTCCTGGAATTACCCGCACGGGACATATGGAATGATGTCGTACAAGAAGACTGCTCTTTGGCTTTACACCCTCATGGGTATAATAGGAGAGGACACGATGGATGAGGTATTCAGGGAATACTACAGGCAATGGGCTTTCAAATATCCGTCAGGTCGTGACTTTATTAATGTAGTGAACACGACGGTCACAAGAATGCATGGAGAAAAATTTGGAAAGGATCTGAACTGGTTTTTCGACCAGACAACATTCGGCACGGGCATATGTGACTACAAGGTAAGTGGCATCCGTGTGAATAAAGTGACGGGATATGAAGGCATTTCAACCAGGGGGATTCAATATTATTTAAAAAAGATACAAACGGGAGCGACAGTCTGTACACATCTACAATTGAACTCGAAAGAATTGGAGAGATTATGCTGCCTCTCGAGATAGCTGTTTATTTTGACGACGGATCAACGGTTATTGAAAACTGGGACGGGAAATCAAGAACAAAGGATTTTACATATACCGGCAAAAGAAAAGCGACCAGGGTAAAGATAGACCCGGAATACAAGATAGTAATGGATGTCAATTACATCAATAACTCCATGTCCCTGAAACCAGATCGTGTCCCTGTTAAGAGAATCACCGGAAAACTTGCATTGATGATCCAGTTCATCCTGAACATAATAACATTCTAAATCGGATGATATGAATTATTTAAAGTACATCCCCGATGGTTTTAAAAGGGCTTGTGGTTCGTGGAGATGGATAGTGGTAACCTGGTTATTTACTTCATTACCAGTTCTGTTGCTAACCAAATCGCTGAGAACAATCCTTGGCAGGTACTTTGCTTCCAGTATGATTACTGAAAAGCTCGATACCGGTTTCAATATCGATGCATTAATAAATTCCGGATTTGATTTGCGGCTCGTACTCTCTGTTCTGACAGGAGGATTCTTCCTGTTAGTCCTGATTATTCCGCTTGTTTACATTTTCCTGAGTGGCGGAATATTCAAAACACTGGGCTCGGGTAACAGCAGAAAGGATGCTGGAGTGTTTTTCGCCGGATCTGCCACAAACTTTTTCACTTTCCTGGGAATCAATCTGGTTGTTCTGGCAATTTTTGCCGGACTTACATCTCTGTACTTTGGAATACCTGCTGCAATTTCCGGGTTTTCATTAAGTGAATCCTCAGTTTTTGGATTGCTCAAATATTCCGGATTACTCTTGTTTTTAACGATTCCGGTCATCCTTCTTATTGTCGATTTTTCGCGAGCGTGGATTGTATCAGGAAATGAAAGAAGAGTTTTCAAGGCTGTTGGGAATGGCTTCAGACTTACTTTCAGGAGCCTCCCGCTTTCATACATAGTTATGCTATTAATGGTGATCGTGCAAGTACTTTATATTTTCCTGGTAACCAGGATTATTAGTCCCATCATGCCGGCTACTCCTGTGATGACTTTCCTGCTTTTCCTGCTTTCACAGATATTATTTGTAATTAAAATATTCCTTAAAACAGCAAGATACGGTATTGTTACCGCTATGTTCGAGGGAATGAAAGACTGAAGTGATGAATAAGCAAGCTGATTTACTCAAGTATTTTATTCTTCCTGTCCTGTTGATATTATCCGGTATCCAGGCTGCAAATAGTCAGACTGCCTGGTATTATCAATGGACCCTCCTACAGGGAAAACCTATCGATTATATCATAGGGGAAGCTTCCGGGGAACGGGCCTATAACCATGTAGTGAATCTATCGGAATATAACAGGATCAGGCAGAGAAGTGAATTCCCCGACAGTCTTTTCGAGGTGCAATACGTGGTTGGAGAACTCAGAAAAAATAACCTTACGGGTGTTAGTGTCGAAAAGCTTGGCAGGTTTACTATCTGGCATGCAGAAGTGGCGCAGTTATGGGAGCTTGCCCCGGGCAAAGAAAAGCTGGCGGATGCGGCCGATGTATCTTTCACGATAATGCCAGGAAGCAAAAACTGTGATGTTACTTCTCAATTGATTGATATTGGCACCGGGAGTAATGATGTCCTTGACAAGATTGATCTGAAAGGGAAAATCGTTCTTACCAGTTCGAGAGTATCCAGTTTGATCAACGTTCTTATCCAGAAAGAAGCCGCGGGAGTTATTTCTTATAGCCTGGCGCATGGGAACGGAGATAATATGTCAATTCCAGACATGAAGGGTTCGGGCATAAGAAAAGAATCAGTCAATGGATTCTTTGCATTCCTTATCACCCCGCGTGAAGGCGAGTTACTGCACAGGAGACTTGCGGAGGGTCAGCAAATCACGGTAAGAGCTCTGGTCAGATCAAGGGTTGACGAGGTCGATTTGCCGGTGGTCTCATGTGTCATTCCCGGGTCAGATCCCTCCGGTCAGGAGGTCATAATTTCAGCACATCTTTTTGAAGGTTACGGAAACCAGGGAGCAAATGATAATGTAAGCGGTTCTGCAGCCATCCTTGAAACAGCCACAACTCTTCAAAGGCTAATTGACAACAGGATGATTGACAAACCCCGGAGGAATATCAGGTTCATCTGGGTGCCGGAGTATTCCGGGACTATACCATGGGTAAAGACAAACAGGGAGATCGTGAGTAAAACCCTGTGTAATATTAATCTGGATATGGTAGGGTTATCGCTGTCAAAATACAAGAGCTATTTTGTTTTGCACAGGACACCGTACGGGTTCGCCCACTACCTGAATGATGTTGTTGAGAATTACATGAGGTACGTGGGTGAAACCAACCAGGTCAACTCGGTTGTGAGCGGCTCATCCTTCTTCAAACGGATCGTTGCCCCCTCGGGTACCGATGACCCGTTTTATTACCAGGTAGAAATGAATTCAGGTGGATCAGATCATGATGTATTCAACGATCCGGGAGTCGGTGTACCTGGCGTTATGCTGATAACCTGGCCAGACCCGTTTTACCATACATCGCGTGACCGGTATTACAATATTGACCCCACCCAGATGAAAAGGGCTGTCTTCATCACCGCTGCCTCCGCATACACTATCGCTTCGGCCTCTGAAGACGGGGCTGTGGATATACTGGGAGAAGTATATGGTAATGCAGTTAAAAGAATTGGCTACCAGGCAGGAAAAGCTTTTGATGAGATAAATAAATCGGGAGCGGATGATCTTAAAAAAGTACTGCAGCGCGCATCAGGCAATATGAGGGGAACCGCTCTCGCGGAGACCAGAGCCCTTGGATCAGTTCTGGAACTTGCCCCTTCCAGCAATAACCTGAAGCTTTTGATTCAGAACGATGTAAGCGCCATTAACAACCTGACCACTTCATTAATTGATAACCTGAAGAAAACAACTGATTTCAGGGCAGATCAGTTTGGAATGGATAGGTTTTTACTGGCATTGACACCTGAGGAGAAAAAAGCTTCCGAACTGATTCCTTCTCTGAAGGGAGATTTAACAGAATCGGGTTACAACGGCTGGAGGGAAAAATTGCTATCCGTGAAAGCGGATCAGAGAAACAAGTATGACATCAGTGGCGTTGGGGATCAGGATGAGGTGTTCAGACTTATCGATGGCAAATTGTCGGTACTCGATATAAAATATGTTATTGATTCCGAGAACAAAGAGGAGACCTCGCTGGCCAGTCTGCTCAATTTTTGTTCTTTGCTCAGGGAGGCCGGAATAGTGATTTACTAGCTATTTTAAATTACAATAAAACACTTGCATGATGAAATATAAAAGTCTGCTTCTCTGTGTACTTTTATCCTTTCCCGGAAAATTGTTTTCGCAGTTCCCGGTAAATTACCAGTATACTTTACTGCCCAACCAGGTTGTTGATGAGATACTTGGGTACTCTTCCGGCGATCTGGCCATGCATCATATAAATGAGCTTGCTCCATATACTCGGCCAAGGACTGATGAGGAGCTCAAGGGGACGTTGGCCGAGAGTGCCTATATTATGTCCAAGCTAAAGGAGTACGGGCTGTCGAATTATTCGCTCGATATAGCAGGTAGCACCACGACATGGAGGGCCATAGAGGGTTCCATATGGGAAACAGGGGAGAAAATGTCAAAGCTTGCTGATATCAGCGATGTGCCCGAGATGCTTGTTGAAGGAAGCCAGCCAGCTGATCTGACTGCACAGTTGATCTGGGTCGGAGAAGGTATGCGGGACTGGTTTACAGCGAACCAGTCATCAGTGAAAGGGAAAATAGTGGTTACATCATCAAGTCCAGGCTCTGTTCATTCCGCGGCCCTGGCTGCAGGTGCCCTGGGTACTATTTCGTTCTATTCCCCGCGTCCTTATATCGACCCTATTCAGATACCAAATACAGGTATTGGCAGAACAGGCTTCGCATTCATGTTACCACCCCGTGAAGGAATGCTGCTACGCGACAGGCTTACGAGGAGAGAAAATATCACTGTTAGAGTAAAGGTCAAAAGCATCACCCAGCCTGTTACCCTTCAGGTTCCACAGTGTCTTATTGAAGGCAAAGATCCGGCAGCACCTGAGATCATAATCACGGCTCACCTCTTTGAAGGATACGTGAAGATGGGAGCCAATGATAACATGTCCGGGTCAGCTGTTATCCTCGAAGTTGCCCACATTCTTAATCAATTGATCACGGAGGGCAGGATAGCCAAGCCCGAGAGGAGCATAAGGTTTTTATGGGTACCTGAATTCAGCGGAACGATACCCTGGGTAAATAATCACCTGGCGGAAGTGAGGAATGCCTTGTGTAATATAAACCTCGATATGGTCGGTTTAAGGCTCCGGGACAGTCGCAGCTTCATGTACCTTCACAGGTCTGGCTTTTCCACTGCCTCGTTCGCGAACGATGTTATGGAATCCTACTTCAGGTACGTGGGCGAAACAAATGTGGAAGGCATAACTGATAATCTAGGCAGGAGAGGATTCTCGAGAAGGATAGTATCGCCGACTGGCACTGATGACCCGTTTTATTACAGGATCTCCTCGCTTCATGGTTCTTCGGATAACGCCGTTTTCAACGACTGGAGTATTAATGTTCCGGGAATGAAATTGATTACTTGGCCAGACGATTACTACCATTCATCGGAAGATAACCCTGACAAATGCGATCCTACCCAATTGAGACGGGTGATTTTCATTACTGCCGCCGGAGCATATACCCTGGCTTCCGCAAACCCATCCAATGCTTCGCGCCTGGCATCAGAATCCTATAGTCTGTCGATGTTAAGGCTTGGTGCACAGGAGGCAAGGTCGGGCGACATGATCTGGACAGCATCAAAGGAAAATATAACCTCGGTATACAAGAGAGCTGTATATAATCTCGAGGGTGCAACTCTCGCTGAAAAAGCAGCAGTTGACAGGTTGTTAATCCTGGGTAGGGATCAGATGGTAGTTGCTGTTGTCAATTCAACGAAATCCAGACTCGATAAGGTTCTCGATTCACATATTGAAAACCTGAAAGATATTATGAAATCAAGGTGCAAAGCCCTGGGTATTCCTGATATCCAGATAAGCAATGATGAGGTGGAAAAGAACGCCTCCAGGGTAGTCCCCGCCATTACTCAGAACGTGAGAAGCATGGGCTACGGTGGCGATTCGAAGTTCATCTCTGAAGTTCTCTCCGAATTCAGGAGAACACATCCGTATAATGGTATCTTTAACGTCGACGAGGTTGCAGGACTTGCTGACGGGAAAAGAACCCTCCTTCAGATCAAGAAAATGATAGATGCCCAGTTCGAAAGAGAAACGCCTTTACAGGATATTATAAATTATTACCAGGTACTGAAAGAAGCCGGGCTAATGCAATATTAACCACACGTACTCTCATGAAGAAAATACCTTTAACACTGGTCACACTATTCGCTTTTTATTGTGTCTTGCTTCAGGGACAGGAGATGCCAGATAACGAAAACCTGAGAATTACTCACGGCCCGTGGCTTCAGAACATGACGAGCACTGGCGTTACCATCATGTGGACTACCAACAGGGCAGCAGTACCTGGTATTATCCTTCTTGAAAAAGGAAGCACGCAAAGACTGGTGCGTAACAGCACCAGCGGAATCATAAATGCAGGCGGTGTAGTTCACAAAGTTAGACTTGAAGGGTTAAAGCCAGGAACAACATACAGTTATAAACTGAATTCTGTCCAGATACTTAAATACCAGGCTTACAGGATATATTACGGGGATACGCTGAACACGGCAACCCTTAATTTTACAACTTACCCGGAATCCCCGGAAAACGTTCGGTTTCTTGTCATTAATGATGTTCATGAGAATTCCGGCAAACTGTCATCATATCTAAAGAATACAACCTTACCTGGAAATTCTCTAGTCTTCTTTAATGGCGATATGGTAGACTTCCTTCAGGATCCGGGGCAATTATTTGCAGGGTTTATAGATACAGCAAGGAGATACTTTGCCTCTTCAGTCCCGTTTTATTACGTGAGGGGGAATCACGAGACAAGGGGTTACAGGGCGAGGGAAATAGCTGACTATTTCGATAATCCGGGGAAGTCATACTATTACAGTTTTGATATAGGAAAGACTCATTTTATTGTTCTTGACTGTGGTGAGGACAAACCGGACAATAACAGGTATTATTACGGTTTAGCCGACTATGACACATACAGGAAGGAAGAGCTTGATTGGCTCAGGGCAGATGTTGCAGGCAGCTCTTTCAGGAACGCTGAAAAGCGCATTGTTATAGTTCATTTTCCGATTTTAAAACAGGATAACCAGGGGTACGGGATGAAGTTTCTGGCTGATAATTTTGGCCCGGTTTTGCAAAAGGCCGGCATCAACCTGATGATAAGCGCGCACACCCACAGGAACTCCTACTACGACAGGGACCAATCAGGCTTCGGTTATCCGCTCCTTGTCAACTCGAATAACTCGTTCGTGGAGGTGAGCTCTGGCAGATCTGAAATAAGGTGTATTGTGAAAGACTTGACAGGAAAGGTGATTAACGAATACTCTATAAAATAAATCATGGCTGATAACGACGATGTTTTACTCTCCGACAGGAATATAGTCCCAACAGATGAATTGGTTCATTCAATAATGGGTGAAAACAAATCTGTCTGGGTCGATATGATGAGCTTCCTTGCCAATAAGGACGGCGGCTTTTCTGGATCGTGGAACTGGTATAACGACGGCAAACGATGGATCTACAAGATGGTTTTCAGGAAGAAAACTATCTTCTGGGCAGTGCTGATTGATGGATCTTTCAGACTGACCTGCTATTTTGGCGACAAGGCGGAAAGTATAATAATGTCGTCGGATCTGCCGGAAGAGCTGAGGATAAGCTTCAGGGACGGTAAAAGATACGGGAAAATAAGAGCCATTACAATCCAGGTTAAAGGGCGGACAGATCTCGATTCAATCAAAAAGCTCATCGAGCTTAAACTGAAGATTAAATAAGTTACGCGGAACCGGATTATGGTTTAAATGATTGATATTTTTTAGACATAAATGGGACGATTTTACAGGGAAGGTGAGGAGATAAAAAATGAATCATTTGCCGGCAGACCCTTTCCTGCCGGAGATTATGAATCTTGTGTGTTCTCTTGTTGCGATTTCAGCGGTTCTGATCTGTCGCATTGCAATTTCATTGACTGTGCATTTGAATCTTCTAACCTGAGCCTGACGAAAACAGGGCAGGCTTCGTTCAGGGACGTGGAGTTCAGGAATTGCAAGATACTAGGTTTGCGTTTCGATGATTGCAACTCTCTGACTATGAGTGTTAAATTTTCAGGTTGCCAGATTTCAGTCGCTTCATTTGCCGGGTTGAAATTAAGAAAGACATTATTCAGCAATTCAGAGATAGTAGAAACTGATTTCAGTGGTGCTGATCTTTCAGGTTCTGTTTTTGATGACTGCGATCTCTCGAGAAGCGAGTTTCGCGGATGCAACCTCGAGGGAGCAGATTTCTCGAAAGCCCATGGTTTCATAATCGATCCCGAAGCTAACAGGATTAAAAACGCCAGATTCTCATTGCAAGGACTTCCCGGCCTTCTCGCCAGGTACGACATTGTTGTGGAATGAATATCATGGGTATAAATACCACTTTTTAAATACGTAATAACTCTATTCCCTGATGCCACGGGTTTTCTAACTTTGTGTTATCCGTGTAACACTAACTGTTCATGGGTACTGGGGATGAAAAATCTGTATGAAAAACTTTCCCGCGATATCCGCTTCATAGAGGGGATGAATGCCTGTATGAACTGCGGTGTGTGCACGGCAATTTGCCCGGCGGCGGAATTCTACGACTACGATCCTCGAAAAGTTGTGGACGCGGTGCAGGACAAGGATGATGATGTTATTGAGGAGCTACTCAAGTCTGAAACTATTTGGTACTGTGGTGAATGTATGTCGTGCAAAACGAGATGCCCCAGGGGAAATGCCCCCGGTCTGATTATCATGGCGTTAAGGGGTCTTTCGCAGGACCTTGGCTATTTTGTTGAATCTGAAAAAGGCAGACAGCAACTCGCTATTAAGAGAACCGTTGGTGACTGGATACTAAGTACCGGGTACTGTGTTTATCTCGATGGAATTTCTACTAAGCTTCATCCTGAACAGGGACCGGTTTGGCAATGGGTGATGGATAATAAAGAGTCACTTCTCGACAGGCTGGGCGGAAACTACAAGGGTGAGGGACCCGGGATACTAAGGAAAATCCCCCAGGATACACTTGATGAATTAAGAAGAATATTCGAGGTTACAGGTGGAATAGAAAGGTATGATAAGATTGAGGAATGCTCGAAGAGGAAGGCGGAGGAAATGGGACTTGAGCTGACCGAGGGTATTGATAATGAATATTTTGAGTTTATATATAAGAACAATAGCGGAAACCATACCAGGTAAATATTTTCAAAATGAAAATAGAAGGAAAAAAGGCAATCTGGAATGAATACCAGAAGGAAATCGCTGAGGATAAATTCTTCTACGTGCGCAGTTGCATAAGGCAGAATTTTTTCCCCGGATCGGAGGTGGCTTTCCTGCGAATAATGAGGGAAGAAATAGGCAAGGATATTTACGAACATCCATGCCACACTACCTGCTCAGGAATAGGCTATCATGGCGACGTGGTGCCTGTGGATACTGCTATGACAGTTGTAGCGAGGCAGTTCGCCCTCATGACGGAAGCCGGGTACGAGAACTATATTCCATCGTGTATAACATCTTTCGGCCTTTACACGGAAATACTGGAGACATGGCATCATTTCCCGGAGATAGAAGCCCGTGTCAGGGAAAACCTAAGAAAGGCTACCGGAAGAGAATTCAACAAGCCAAAGAACCTGGCTCATGCCAGTGATGTTATTTTCAAATTCCGCAAAGAGATAGGAGCCAGGGCAAAATACAAGCTTGTTAACAAACTTACCGGGGAACCACTCAAGGTTGTCGATCATATAGGTTGCCATTATGCCAAGATGTTCCCGTCGAAGGGAGTTGGAGGGGCAGAATACCCTTATGTACTTGCAGGAATGATAGAGGAGTGGGGTGGTCAGATCGTTGACTATCCGGAACGAAGACACTGCTGCGGTTTCGGGTTCAGGCAATACCTGGTTCAGGCGAACAGGGGATATTCAGTGGCCTGTTCTCACGAGAAGTTTGAATCGATGAAACCTTTTAAACCCGACATGATTATTACTAACTGCCCGGGTTGTCCAATGTTCCTCGACAGGTGGCAATATGTAATCAAGGAGATGGAAGGGAAAACATACGGTCAGAATAACCAGGGCATTCCTGTCTTCACCTACGAGGAAGTTGCCGGGCTCGTACTCGGATATGATCCTTGGGATCTCGGTCTTCAGATGCACCAGACCGACTGCGAACCAATACTTGATAAGATAGGCATCGAGTACTCTCCGGAAGATAAATTCAGAACAGTTGGTGTAAAACCGGGAAAGAACACCCCACACATGATGGTTTGCTGATACCATGAAAAATAAAGTAGTTGTAATAGGCGGCGGAGTAGCCGGTATGGAAGTAGCCGGGCAGCTGGCAGGCGCGGGTCTCGAGGTAACCGTCGTAGAAAAGGAAACCTCGACAGGAGGCCATCTGAATGACTGGTATAAACTTTTCCCTGACCGCCGCGATAGTTCAGAGGTAAAGGATTATTTGGATAATCTGGTTACTGAAAAGAAGGTGAACATAATAACCGGGAAAACCATTTCCAGGGTTGAAAAGGATGGAAAAGCTTTTAATGCCATAACTAACGATGGTGATGTACTGGCATCTGATGCGGTTGTCGTGTCTACCGGATTTGATCTCTTTAAAAGCGAGAGTAAGGAAGAATATGGTTATGGCATTTACGACAACGTCATTACTTCTGCTGACCTGGAAAAAATGTTTCGTCGTGGAAAGATCAATACTCATTCCGGAGAGGAACCCGGAAGGATCGGGATAGTCCACTGTGTTGGCTCGCGTGACGAGAAAGTTGGCAATCTGTACTGTTCAAAGCTCTGTTGTGTCACGGCTGTAAAACAGGCTATTGAGATCAGGGAACACCTGCCAGCTACGCAGGTCTTCTGCTTCTACATGGACATGAGGATGGGTGGAGCACATTACGAGGAACTCTATCGTGAAGCCCAGGAAATATGGAACGTGAACTTCATAAGGGGGAAGGTATCGGAAGCGAGTGAAACAATTAATGGCAAGGTGGTTGTCAGGGTAGAGGACACTCTATCAGGGAGGCCTCTCAAAATTGAGCTTGACATCCTTGTACTGATGGCAGGAATGGAGATTTCAGAAGAGGGGAGAAAACTCGCTGTTGGCTCGGGACTCAAGACAGGCGAGAACAGATTCTTTCAACCCGTCGACAATCATTTTGGTAACAACAAGAGCGAGATGAAAGGGTTATTCTATGCAGGAACCTGCACCGCTCCCATGAACGTTACCGAGACCATTTCTCACGCGAGGGCAGCGGCATTCGAGGTTATTAACTGGTTGAATGACAGTAATAAGTAATGAGTAATTTCGGATATACAATATCTAAACCCAGGATTATTAACTATGATGCAAATGATCATAGTCTCTCCCGTTATATTTACGAGCAGGAACCATCATTCTGGCTTTGCATCGAATGTGGATGTTGCTCAGCCGCGTGTACTGCAGGCAGATACACTTCTTTCAGTCTTAGAGAAATACACATCCTCATAAAACGAGGGGAGAATGATAAGCCGGTTGAAAAGATCAGGGATTGTATGCTCTGTGGCAAATGCATCCTTGTGTGCCCCAGGGGTGTAAATACAAGGAATGTTGTTTTTTCAGCGAGGACCGCTATTAAAAAACTTCAGGAAAATGCAGTTTGATCCCTTTGTCATACCATTCAATCTTGGACTCTATTTCATCGTGCTATATATAATAGCCAGATGTGTTATCTGGTTCAGGGAATTATCGCGATCGGATAAACTCAGATTACAGAGAGGGTTCTTTGGCAGGGCATTCGGGCAGAGTATTAAAGAAATTTTCCTCGAGAGTCTTATTCACCGTAAAATACTGAAGTCAAATCCAAGGCTTGGTTACATGCACATGAGCCTTGCTTTCGGATGGTACCTCCTGATCCTTTTCGGTACCATTGAAGCGGATATTTTTGGAGATTCTCATCTTAATCCTCCGGCCAAAGCCATTTTCTTCAAGTTCTTTAACCCGACTCATGGTACCACACCTTTTGAAAATGCCTATGGCTTCTGGATGGATCTGATACTTGCTTTCATACTTTCGGGTTTGGTCCTGGCTATATTGAAACGCTTCTCAGGTAAGGTTGTAGGCATGAAGAAAACTACAAAACTGAGGCTTCGCGACAAGATAGCCCTGACATCGCTCTGGCTCATTTTCCCTAGCAGATTGTTGGCCGAGAGCTTTACTTCCGGTGCATATGATTCCGGTAGTTTCCTCACGGGAACCCTAGGCAGCTTCTTCAATACTTTCCTGCCTTGTGAATCACTGGCCTATCCCTTCTGGTGGCTTTATTCGCTTTCTCTTGGAACCTTCTTCTTCCTGCTTCCTGTAACCAGGTACATGCATATACCAACCGAGTTCTTCCTTATCTTCATGAGGAATTCAGGTATTGCAACTGGCGACAAAGCCGGGTCCTTTTCAGAGGTAGAAGTGCATTCATGCTCATCATGTGGAATGTGCATCGATACCTGCCAGCTTAACTATGTCGCGGGAATCAACGATATTCAGTCTGCCTACCTGTTCAAGGCAATGAGAAACGATGAAGATGTTTCAGCCAAGGCTCATAATTGCCTTATGTGCGGCAGGTGTGAAGTGACTTGCCCAGTTGGCATAGAGATGGCCTCCATCAGAATGATTGAAAGGAGAAGCTGGAACTCGCCAGTCTCCATTTTCAATCAGTACAAGGGCTACCTGAGGAAAAAAGAACTTAAACCACTTCCTGAAAAACAGCAACAAAAGAGTTACACCTATCTCCCGGATTCCGAGAGTATCAAGGCCGATGTTATATATTTCGCCGGATGCATGACGCATCTGACACCGGGTATCAAAGGTGCAATGAAGAAAATATTCAATGCAGCAGGAGAAAAAGTCTGGTTCATGGATGAGGATGGCGGAGCCTGTTGCGGCAGACCTCTCATGCTTGCCGGACAGGACAGGGAGGCGAGGGAGTTGATTAACTATAATTCTTCCCAGATATGGAAATCCGGCGCGCATACGCTTGTGACTTCATGCCCTATATGTTTTAAAGTATTCAGGGAAAGCTACCATCTTGAAACCGAGGTAATACACCATTCACAATACATCAAGCGTCTCATTGATGAAGGAACGGTAAGGATGAAATACTCGAGGGTCAAAACCGTTTTTCACGATCCTTGCGAGCTTGGCAGGGGGTATGGAATCTACTCGGAACCAAGAGATGTGCTCAGACATGTATCCGACCTGCAGGATACCTCATTCGATTCTGAAAACTCGTTGTGCTGCGGTGGTAGTCTTGGTAATATCAGCCTTTCTCAGGAAAAACGAACGGCAATCGCGAAGGATGTTGTAGACAAGCTAAGCAATTGTAAACCGGACCTCATTGCTACCGGTTGCCCTCTATGTAAGAAGACACTGGCATCTGTTTCTGAAACCAGGGTTGCAGATATTGCTGAAATAATTGCAGGTGAAATATCAGATGTCCAGAAAAAGAAAACAACAACAGGGGTGCTGAAAATAAAGGAACTGGCTAATATTTCACTGCGCTAGAAAGTCAGAATTATAATCTGCTGCTTTAAAAACTTCGCTCTAAAAAAAAGGTGTATTCTTTCACAATCTTTAAAATAATTCGCCTTATTTTGTCGTTTAATGCCTTGTGGGGTGGTTGTGTTGTGCTTTTTGAAAAATTGACAAAATGAACAGGCTTTATAAATATATCTCGATCATTATAGCTGTCTGCGTTGTTGCTGCATGTGGCAGGAAAGACGGAACCAATAGTGGCAGTAATTCTCCAAAGATTGAACCACGGTCAGATGGTTCAATTGTATTCGATATTGAAAAGGCAGCTTGTTACCGGAACCAGGCCGATCCTTCCAACAACACTGCCGAATGGAGTTTCGTGATCACTAAGCCCGGGAGGTACAAGGTGTGGCTCACGACCGCGACAATTGACACGATGAACCTGAATTACTCAGGCAAAGTACGCGTGTCGTTGCAGGATGATCTACTGGAAGTAAGACCAGTCGGGGATAAGATTGTACTTGATTCGGAAAATATTAAACCTCCTTATTACAGGGCCGATTCCTACATGGGTACATTTTATATCCAGGATGCGGGAACTTACTCATTGCAGGTTATCAGCGAAAAGGTTCTCTCGAAAGATGATCTCGCGAAGTCCGATAACGCCGCTGTCCCTGCCAAACTGATGTCGGTCGTTCTCACACCAATGACAAGGTAATACTCATCACCTGTCGGCTTTCCTGTCCTTCACGTATTGACTTAACTGTTAAAATTCGACGTTAACAGTACAGATCTCCGATCTTCTATAAATCAGTTACACCCTGTGTTTTTGGTTATCCACCTGCGGGCATTCACGAAAGCCTGGATCCAGGGGGTTACTTCATCTTTTCTCTTGTCTGTCGGATAAAACCCGCATTGCCATGGGAAGAATGCCCGCTCGAGGTGAGGCATCATTACAAGATGGCGGCCATCGTCCGAGCATAAACCGGCAACATCAAGATCAGATCCATTGGGATTAGCCGGGTATGTTCCGTGGCTGTATTTCATAGTTATCTTGTAACGGTCGGACTGGTAGGGGAGAACGAATCGTCCTTCACCATGAGCCACCCAGATGCCAAGCTCCATACCTTCCATGTTACCCAGCATGACTGAATTATTTGGAAGTATTTTTACACCCAGGAAGGATGACTCGAATTTCCCCGAGGAATTAAGATGTAGCTCGGGCATCTTCTCATGATCGGGATAAATTAGTCCCAGTTCAGCCATAACCTGGCAACCATTGCAAACTCCAAGCGAAAGTGTATCCGGACGGCTATAATACTTTTCGAGTGCCTGACGGGCTTTTTCATTATACCTGAAAGCCCCGGCCCAACCTTTGGCAGAACCAAGAACGTCAGAATTGGAAAAGCCCCCCACGAACACTATCATATTAAGATCTTCAAGTGTCTCCCTGCCGCTAATAAGATCTGTCATGTGAACATCTCTTACATCAAATCCAGCTAACCATAAGGCATAGGCCATCTCCCTGTCACCATTCACACCTTTTTCCCTGATTATAGCGGCATTGATACCGCTTTTCCTTCGCCTGTCGGGACTGATTCCCATTGACTTGAATGTTCCGGTGAACGCACCGGTGTTAATCTCGAGGGCATGATTCCGGTAGTTAGCGAATCTTTCCAGCGCCAGTTTTTCACCCGACTGTCGTTTGTCCAGATTATATGATGTCTTGAACCACTTGTCCCTCAATTCATCTATGTCAAACTCGTATGTTTCGTCACCGATAGTTGCAAGAATGACCCTGTCCATTACAGGGTGGCCTATTGAAAGGTAGGATATACCTCTTTCCAGAAGCAATTCAGCAACTTCATCCTCATCCTTGACCTGAATCACCAGACCCGGGTTCTGGCTGAAAAGGACTTTAACATGATCCGGTTCGTTTATCGCCGAGAGGTTTATGCTCAAACCTCCATGAGTGTTAGAGAAACACATTTCAAGCAGGGTTGTAATAATCCCGCCGGCTGAAATGTCGTGACCTGAAATAATCTTGTCTGCTTTTATCAGATCCTGTACCGTGTTGAATACCTCCGCGAAGTAGAACGGATCAGTAACCGTAGGAGCATCATTCCCTAACCTGTTGAGAACCTGTCCCAGCGCGCTTCCGCCCAGTTTGTGCCTGTCCCTGCTCATGTCGATGTACAACAGGCTCGTGTACGGTTCGGTTGAAACAACAGGCTCAACAATCTTCCTTATATCGCTTATTTCACCTGCCGCGGAAATTATTACTGTCCCGGGAGCAAGTACTGATTTCCCCGGATATTTCTGGGTCATAGACAAGCTATCCTTACCAGTAGGGATGTTTATGCCGAGGTCAATTGAAAATTCGCTGGCTGCTTTCACTGCATCGTACAGCCTTGCATCCTCACCAGCGTTTTTACAAGGCCACATCCAGTTGGCCGACAGGGAAACACTCTTAAGTCCATCTTTCAGGGGAGCCCAGACTATGTTTGTCAAAGCTTCGGCAATAGAAAGCACTGAACCTGAAGCAGGGTCAATCAGTCCGGCTGCCGGGGCATGACCCAGGGAGGTTGCCATCCCTGATTTTCCCCTGTAATCGAGTGTTATGGCACCAAGGTTGTTTAGCGGTAATTGAAGCGGTCCGGCACATTGCTGCTTTGCAAGCCTGCCTGTAACCGATCGGTCTACTTTATTCGTGAGCCAGTCTTTGCATGCAACTTCTTCAAGCTGCAATACCTGTTCCAGGTAGTCTACAATTTCTGACTTGTTGTATTCGGGTTCTCCGAAACGGTTAATAGCAGAAGAATCGTTCATTACCGTTCTCGGCGGGTTGCCAAATAGCGACACGAGCGGTATGTCTATTGGTTTCTCGCCCGTAACCGGATTATAAAAAGTGAACTGGTGATCTCCTGTAATTTCACCGATTACATATATAGGTGCCCTTTCCCTTTCGGCAATCTGCCTCAGCTCTTCAATATCGTGCCTTCTGATTACAAGGCCCATCCTCTCCTGCGATTCATTTCCTATTATTTCCCTTGCAGAAAGCGTGGGGTCTCCTACAGGTAACTTGCTGATATCAATCTTGCCTCCAGTTGCCTCGACAAGCTCGGAGAGGCAGTTAAGATGCCCGCCGGCTCCATGATCGTGCATGGACACTACTGGGTTGTTGTCATGTTCAGCCAGTGCTCTCAGGGCATTATATACTCTTTTCTGCATTTCCGGATTGGCACGTTGCACCGCGTTAAGTTCTATTGAACTGTGGAACTTACCTGTATCGACGGATGATACCGCTCCTCCGCCCATACCTATCCTGTAATTATCGCCTCCAAGCATCACTACCAGATCGCCTTTCTCAGGGGTATCTTTAACGCTGTCTTTTTTCTTTCCAAGACCAATACCACCCGCGAGCATGATTACCTTATCGAAACCATAAGTCTTCTGGTTCTCGGCATGTTCAAAAGTAAGAACAGAACCGCAGATAAGTGGTTGTCCGAACTTGTTCCCGAAATCGCTTGCCCCGTTCGAGGCTTTAATAAGAATATCTTCCGGACTCTGGTAAAGCCAATCACGCGGGCTTATATGTTTCTCCCAATCCCTGCCTTCAGCATTTCTCGGGTATGAAGTCATGTAAACAGCAGTGCCTGCTATTGGAAATGCTCCTTTTCCACCAGCTATCCTGTCGCGGATTTCACCTCCAGTTCCTGTTGATGCTCCATTGAATGGTTCAACTGTTGTCGGGAAATTGTGGGTTTCTGCTTTGATGGATAATACTGACTCGTACTCTTTTATCGTGAAAAAATCAGGTTTATCCTGGGTCATTGGTGCGAATTGTTCCACCACTGGCCCCTGGATGAAGGCACAATTATCCTTGTAAGCTGACACCACGCTGTTCCTGTTATGATGGGTGGTGTTCTTGATCATCTGGAACAGTGTCGATTCTCTTTCCTGCCCGTCAATCACGAAGATCCCGTTGAAAATCTTGTGCCTGCAATGTTCACTGTTAACCTGTGAAAAACCAAAAACCTCACTGTCGGTAAGTTTCCTTCCAATACTGGTGGCAAGCTCTTCAAGATATTTAATCTCCTCCTCGTTCAGGGCGAGACCTTCTTTATCGTTATAATTTTTGATATCGTCAATGTACCTTACCGGCTCAGGCTGCCTGTCTATCGTGAAGATGTCCTGCCCCGGGTCAGTATATAATGATTGAAGCATCGGATCGTAAACAGGTTTGCCTGTTGATACCGGAAAGAACTCTTCTATTCGTTGTATTCCAGCAATCCCCATGTTCTGGGTGATCTCGACAGCATTCGTGCTCCACGGGGTAATCATTTCCTTCCGGGGGCCTATGAACATTCCTTTTATTTTCTCATTCTTCAGTTGCCTGGCTTTACCAAATAACCAGACCAGTTTTTCAATATCTGATTCCGGTAACGTCGACCCGGTGCCAACGGCAATTACATTCCTGGAGGAGCTTTCGAAAAACAGGATCATATTATTTCTTAATAAGTTGATAAATAACTACTTGTATGGTGATTCGATGTTGTTATTATTACCTTGTAAATATAATGCATGTTTCAGTATTACTGACTTCTGATAGTTCCTGGTGCGACTGATGTTTTCCTCATATTGGATTATTTTATTAACTGTTACTTTTTAGTCCGCTTCTTTCAAGCAGTGCATTTAACGAAGGTTCTTTTCCTCTGAATTTCAGGTAGAGGTTCCCTGGTTTCGAGGAGTATCCCCTTTCAAGGATATTATGTCGGAAAGAAGCTGCAGTTTTCTTGTTAAAGATCCCGGTCTCTTTGAAAAGACTGAAAGCATCGGCATCGAGCACCTCGGCCCATTTATATCCATAGTATCCTGCAGCGTAACCTCCCCCGAACAGGTGAGTGAAGGAGCAGCTCATGTTTGCTGTAGGTATCGGGGGGAGCAGGCTGGTCTTTTGCATTATTCCTGATTCAAACTCATTTATATCCCCGTCGAACCGGGTGGTTAATGTATGCCAGCCCATGTCGAGAAAGCAGAAGCTAAGTTGCCTGTCGCACGCGTAGCCCTCGTTAAAGGTTGATGATTCCTTTATCTTCTCGATCAGCCTGAATGGAATAATCTCTCCTGTAAGATGGTGTACCGCCCATTTCTCGAGCCATTCCTTTTCGAATGCCCAATTCTCCATTATCTGCGATGGAAGCTCAACGAAGTCCCGTGGCACGTTGGTACCGGAAAGACTCTCGTACCTGCAATCGGAGAAAATAGCATGCAATGAATGTCCGAATTCGTGAAGGAAAGTGGTGAGTTCGTTGAATGTCAGAAGCGATGGTGCTGAAGGTGTTGGTCTCGAAAAGTTTGTGACGATCGAAACAACAGGCCTTGTGTCTGCTCCTTCAGTTTTTTTCTGATCCCTGTAAGTTGTCATCCAGGCTCCACCGCTTTTCCCGGGCCTCGGGTGATAGTCAGTCATGAAAACTGCAAGATGCTTTTCCTGTTCATCAACAACATGAAAAGTTTTCACTTCAGAGTGGTAAACCGGTATTGTTTTGTCGGGGATGAATCTTATACCGTAAAGAGTATTCGCGAGATCAAATATTGCTTTCTCAACATTCTCGAGCCGGAAATATGGTTTCAGGATCTCGTCGTCAATATCATATTTAGTTTTCTTCAGTCTCTCTGACCAGTAGGCCCAGTCCCATCTTTCGAAATCTCCATGGTGGCCTTCTTTTGACGCGAAATCCAGAACGTTGTTAAAATCACGCAGGGAAGCCCGGTGTGACCATTTGAAAAGATCATCAAGAAAATCTGAGACGATTTTTTTATTGTCAGCCATTCTTTCTGATAGCGCCATGTCGGCATAGCAGTCGAAGCCAAGCATTCTCGCTATTGATAATCGCAGGTTAACTATTTTTTTTACCAGTTCCCTGTTGTCTGAATCACCCCCGTTAAAAGCCCTGGAGCTGTAGGCTTTTAACATCTTCTCCCTCAGGTTTCTTCTCGAAGAGTACTGCATGAAGGGAATATAGCTGGGATATTGTAGAGTAAATACCCACCCGTCAATCTTCCTTGATTCAGCTTCGGCTGCCGCCATTTCCTTAATTCCATCAGGCAGCCCGTCCAGGTCGGAGTATTCTGTCAGGTGCAGGAAGAAGGCGTTTGTTTCTTCCAATACGTTTTCTTCAAACTTGAGACATGCTTGTGCCAGTTCACCAGTCATTTTCCTGAATTCTTCTCTTGAAGAGGAGGGTAATTCAGCGCCACCCAGCCTGAAGCTGAGATAGCGTTTTTCAAGAAGCATTTCATCTTCATTGTCAGTCAGCCTGCCCTTTTGTTCATTATATACTGTTCTGACTCTGGCAAAGAGTTTATCGTTGAGAGTGATATCGTTTGATAGTTTCGTCAGGAGGGGGGAGGCCTCCATGGCAGCTTTCTGGATATCCTTCGAAGTCTCCGCGCTGTTTAGATTGAAAAGTACCGGGGTTATGCGGGAAAGAAGTTCCCCGGATCTTTCAAGGGCTATTATCGTGTTCTCGAAAGTTGGAGTTGCCACCGATTCGGTTATTGCATTTATCTCCGATTCAATAACACCAATGGCTTCAACAATTGCAGGTAAGAAATGCTCTGCCCTGATAGTGCCGAACGGTGGTACTTCGAACGGTGTCTCCCATTTTTCAAGCAGTGGATTATTCATATGTTAAATCTGTTCTTAATAATTATAAACAAACAAAAACCCCGCGTGCGCGGGGTTGTATTCAGAATGGAAGGTCATTGAAATCATCCGATTCAGGAGGTATCTCGTCAAAACCAGGTGTTTTGACAGATTCCTGGGGTTGAGATGAACCTTGCTGTACAAGTTCTATTTTCCAGGCATCGAGATTTGTAAAGTAATTCACTTTCCCGTCGCGCTCCCACCTGTTCCCTTTCAGGTTGAATGAAACCTTTACTTCCCTATTCTGGAAATTTTCATTTACAAGGTCGCATTTATCCTGTACAAGCTGGAACTTGATATAATCGGTGAACACGTTCCCGTTTCCTGTTTCTTTTTTCTCCACGACAAATTCCCTTTTCCTGAACTTGTCACTAACCTGAATAACAGGCTGTATTTCAATAAGCTTTCCTACTAGTTCGAAAGACATGTTATTATTCTTCTGTTATTATTATCTTCTCGATCTTGTCACCTTTCCTGATAAGATCAACTATCTCGACACCTTCAACAACTTTACCGAAGCAGGTATGTTGTTTGTCAAGATGCTTGGTATTTGTTCTGTTATGACAAACGAAGAATTGCGAACCTCCGGTGTTTCTTCCGGCATGAGCCATTGAAAGAACACCGCGGTCGTGATACTGGTTTCCTCCTTTTAGTTCGCAGTCAATCTGGTAACCCGGTCCGCCTGTTCCGACCCTGGGGTCACTCATATCCTTTGAATAAGGACAACCTCCCTGGATAACGAAATCGGGTATGACACGGTGAAAAGCGAGACCGTCATAATATCCTTCCTTTGCCAGTTTAACGAAGTTTGCTACAGTCCCTGGTGCATCTTTCTCGAAGAACTCGAGTTTCATCACACCTCTGGAAGTATGTATCTCACCCTTCATTATTTCTGTTTTACAATTTCAAGAAGTTCAACTTCGAAAATCAAGGTTGAATAAGGTTCTATTACATCGCTGGCACCGGTTGCACCATAGCCAAGTTCAGATGGTATGTAAAGCATGTATTTTGAACCAACAGGCATGAGCTGAAGTCCTTCTACCCATCCTTTAATAACACCATTGACGGTAAACTGAGCCGGCTCACCACGATCGACAGATGAATCAAATTTCTTTCCATCAATAGTAGTACCTGTGTAATGCACCTTTACAACATCTGTTTCGGTAGGTTTAGGTCCGTTGCCAAGCTTGATGACTTTATACTGAAGTCCACTTGCTGTCACTACAACCCCTGCAACTTCCTTGTTCTTCTGAAGGAATGAATCACCCTGGGCGATATTGTCCTTGTATGTCACTTTATTCATTTCAACCTGCTTGGCCTGTTTCTCGAGTTCTTTCTTGTTCATGAAATTGAAAATGAACTCCCTGCAACCGTCCTCGTCAAGATATGCCTTACCTTCTTTTGCATCCATCATAGCTTTTGCAAGTACGGCCGGGTTAAGATCAAGACTATCGTGATAAAGTGAATAATAGAGATTAACACCAACAGCATATGACAGTGAATCAACAGGAGTGCTTACCTTGGTTTTTGTAATGGCGGTCTTGCCGCACGAAGCCATTATAAGTGCCAGCGTAATGAACAGAACAAGCAATTGTTTGATTTTCATATTATTTGTTTTAAGTTAAATTTTCGCAAAGATAACACTTTGGCGAATTTAAAAACTCCGTTATAGCTTTTTATCAAAATTTAATTCCTCTCGTGACTTCTCTCTTTCCAGGAGGGCCTTTCAGCAATTCAACCGAAAACCCGTTCCTCTTCAAACTGCGCTTCAATTCTCCCCTGGATGAGTATGTTACGAAAATACCACCACTGACTGTCATCGAGGCAATTTTTTCGATAATTTCCTCCGTCCACATATCCGGTTGTTTTGAGGGTGCGAAAGCATCAAAATAGATCAGGTCGAACTTGTAATTTATTGCTGTATCGTGCATGTCCCCTTCAATCTTGGTCAGGGTGAATCGTTCCGTGATTTTAACAGGCGTGTTCCATCGTGCCTCGTGGAGCTCCATGAAATGACCGGCAATTTCATCACCACAGAACTCGGCATAGTTTAGCTTACCTGCCAGGTCTGCTGTTAAAGGGTACTTCTCGATAGCTGTATAATTGATCTTCCTGTCAATCTTCGCCGTTTCACCCAGGGTCAGAAGTGCATTTAGTCCGGTGCCGAAGCCTACCTCGAAGATATTGACCGGATTAAAACCACTGAACCTTAGTCCGTTTTTTATGAAGACAATTTCCGATTCGATTATTGCCCCGTTTACCGAGTGATAATGTTCATCCAGATCAGGATTATAGAGTGTATGGGAACCATCAACGGTCTTTACCAGTTTCAGATTATTCATAGTTTAATTCCAATGACCAGTACATCGTCAACCTGGTCGTTTGAGCCCTTCCAGTTATTAAATGTTTTCTCAAGCAACTCCTTTTGTTGAGCCATTTCATTGCCACTGATTTTAACAAGCAGATCCTGGAATGGTTTATACATGAATTTTTTATTCTTCGGTCCACCAAACTGGTCCGCGTAACCATCGGTGAAAAGGTAAATTATATCATTCTCGAGATAATCTTTCTCGTTTCTAGTGAATGGTGTTGGGTCGGATACATGCAACCCTATTGGCATCCTGTCGGCCGCGAGTTTTATCATGGAACCTTTCCTTACCAGGTAGACAGGATTGTTCGCCCCGGCGAAATCAATGATTCGCCTTTCCATGTCTATAATGCAAATGGAAATATCCATACCATCGCGTGTTTCCCCGACTGTCCCTTTCTGCTTGAGCGTGCTAATTATACCTTCGCGGAGCTGATCGAGTATAGAGGCAGCTGACCGGGGGGAACTGGTATTGAGTATCTCGTCGAGAAAAGTATGGCCCAGCATGCTCATGAATGCACCTGGGACACCGTGCCCGGTGCAATCAGCTGCTGCCACGTATATGCTGCTGCCCTTCCTCATTCCCCAGTAAAAATCACCGCTAACTATGTCCTTTGGCTTGAAAAGGACAAAGTTGTCAAGTCCCATTTCAGATATGAAGTCAACCGGTGGTAATACTGCTGATTGTATCCTCGACGCATATTGGATGCTGTCTGTAATTGACTGGTTCTTAACCTCGATTATCTCTTTCTGCTGAAGGATCTCCTCGTTCTTGGCGAGTATCTCTGAATTCTTGTTGGCGAGGTCCAGGTTGATTTTTTCGATTTCTTTTTTGCTCTCGGCCAGCCTGTAATTCTTCCTCCTTGTAGAGATCAGCCCCGCGAGGATCATAATAGCGATGCAGACCATTAACACAACAAGCCAGACTGCAAGCTGTCTTATCTGTTTTTCCTTCCTGGCATTCAGTTCCTGCTTGGCTTTTTCACTTTCAAGAAGACGGTTTTCTGATTTCAGTGTAGCTTCCTGTTGTGTACGCCTGTCAATCTCGAGCTGTTTTATTATCCTGTCTCTCTCGAGCTCCTTTACCCTGGCTTCATTTTCCCTTACTATATTTTTTTCCTTCTCGAGGGCAAGCGAGTTAGCCAGCAGTTCCTTCTCGGAGTTATTAAGCTCCTGCTGTTTAAGCAGAAGCTTGACTTCATTTTCCTTCTTCTCGTTCTCTGCCCTAAGACTCCTTAAGGCAAAACCCTTTACTTCCTCGTCAGCTATTCCAAGCCTGATACGCTGTTCTGCAGCGTTAAAACTTTCCAGCCTGTCTGTTTCCTCCTGGGCGGCCAGTCTGGACTCTAGATTCACGGAGTCACGGGTTGAAAGATATTTCTCGTAATATTTCAGTGCCTTAACAAAGTCATTCCCCTTCTCGGAGACCTCGGAAAGAGTTTTGTAGCATTGCTGCAAAATGACAGGGGAACCTGATTTTTTAGCGGCTTCGATACAGTCTTCGCAGTAAATCTCGGCGTGATAGTTATCTCCTTTCATGAAGTTTGTAACAGCAAGTATGTGTGAAAGTCTTGCAACATCTTCCAGTCTTTGTGACGATCCGGCATATCTTAACGCTTCAGAGAAAGAGCTCAGCATTTCCTTTTCTTTTCCCAGGTTCTGAAAACATATCCCGATGTTGGAGTACACGTCTGTTAGAAACGAATCCTTGTTGTCGCTGTCTGTGTAAGTTTCTGCAGCTTTTCTGAAATAGTCCAGGGCTTCCTGGTAATTTTTCTGTCTGAATAGCGAGAACCCGATGCTATTGTACGCGGACGCTAGTTTTCCCGACTCGCCATTTGTTTTATAACCCGCGGCTAATTCGTTATACACCTTCAGCGATTCGTTGTAATTCCCGGCCGAAAGGAGGAGGGAGGCTAACTTTTCACGGCACCTCGTGTAACCTTCATTGTCTTCAATTTCCTTGTAAGCCGCTGTAGCTTTCAGGTACCATGTGTAAGCAAGTGAATCATCCGGTGCCATCAACCAGGCAGCCCCGGTCTTTTCTGCCGCCAGTGCCTTTCTTGTGTCTTTTTCAGATTCAGTTAGAGACCATACTTTTTCGTAATAATAAGCTGCTTTCTCATGAATACCCTGCTCACTGTATTTATTCGCGATAATATCCATTACGCCAGCCTCGAGCGACGATTCTTTTAAACGACCGAATATGATACCTGACCTGAGGTACCAATAAAGAGTATTTTCCCAGTCTTCGAAACGTTCACTTATTTTCCCGAGCAGGCTGCAGTCGAGGGCCTCGATAAAGGAAAAACCATTTGAGTTAGACCTTTCAAGGCATTTTTCGGCAAGTATTCTTGCTGAATCGGGGTTGGAAGATTCAAGCAAACGGGACGCTCTATTATAAAGTTCAGCACAGTGAGTTGAATCGATGAGCCTCCTGTTTTCCAGGTTGTCCCTGACGAGAGTTGAATCCTGGCCGGCGGCTGACAGGGATATGAGAAGTGAAAAAATTACCGGTAATGATCTGGCTAATCTCATCAGTTCATATTATAAGTCAATCCGATTTGCAGGGTTCTTCCATTTTGAGGACTATATGGAAGTGAAGCATTCATTCCGCTGTACACTGGTCCCCCGTATCTCTCGTCAAAAACATTGCTGACCCTTATAAAGCTGCTAAGATTGGTTCCAATCCTGTAATTGGCTATCACATCCATGCTGTAAAAACCATCAACATCGTGTATTATATCACTGTAAATCTCCTTGAAAGGTATTATTACTCTTAGCCAGCTTGACTCCCAAATGCTCGAGATCTGCATGTAGAAATTTTTGAATGGTTCCATTGACAATTTCAACTGACCAAAGTGATTTGGAGTAAGCTTGAAATTGCCGAGGACATTTCCTGCTATTTCGAATATGTCGGGGAATGACTCGCTCGACTTAGAGAATGTCAGACTCAGTTCAGCATTCATGTGAACAGATCTTATTATATCATTTGCCCTCAGCGTGAGTTGCAGGCCGTACAGCCTCGACACTGCCTTCTTATTATTCGTCTTCGTCAACACATCGGCTGAGTCGGATTCAACTATCGCGAGAGGTAAATCAAGTTCAGATAACGGAATATTCCTGTCCATTATCAGGTTTTTGATCGAGTTATAATATATTGATATGTTCAGACTAACCTTTTTCCTGTAGTATTTCACTAAACCAAGTTCAACCGACATGTAATTTTCTGGTTCAAGGTCAGGATTAGGAATTATAAGATACCTGATGCTGTCGAGTGAACTGCCTGATTTATATGCAAGAGACTGCCAGGAGAGAGATGCGGGCGGAGCCATGTATGCAAACCCAACCGAGCCTCTCACGCTGGTTCTCGGGTTGAAATTCACAAGTCCGGCAATTCTCGGGTTCACTGATAAACCGTAATGTGAATTGTTATCGAGACGGACGCCTCCCATCAGCCTTATTTTTTCACGAGAATAATAGCTCTGCGTGAAAAACGACAAGTTATGCTCTATAAGTGGGTTTAGTCCGAATTTGCCCGTGACAGGATCATCTTTATCAACGTCGGTAGAGAAGAACCTGTAATCGCCCGGGTTGAAGGGTGAATCGAGAAAACTTGTCTGGGGTAGTATAGAGGATCGCCGGTACGTCACCCCCGACATTATCTCAAGTTCGCGTGCAGGCATCACGGTTACCAGTTGTTCGAAAAGTATATCATTGCTTGCAGCATACCTGTAAAGTTTATCAGTGTAGGTGGTAAACGTGACACCCATGCTGGAATTGTTATCCATCCTGTAGACGAGGTTGGAAATATTCGTGGATGTTGACACCCTTGCTCCCCATTCATGATTGTAGCCGATGGTGGTGGACCTGATGTTCTCTCCCCAGTAATTCTGAGGGTTATCGTAGCGAAAGAGGTAAGAACTCTGGCCAAGCGAGCTATGTGACCTCCTGTACATGTTATTAATAGACAAGGCAACACCCCTGTATTTAAGATTTAATCCCAGGAGGTTACTTTCGGATGGCAGATCCTCTATGAGGGGCATCGTCAGGCTTCCGGAGTAACCAGGCATAAAATTCCCTGCCATGAATGTTGAAGGGTTTATTCCGGCTCCTGTCAGAACATTTTCAGTTATTTTCAAAGGTTCGTACACTTCAGACCCTATCGTGTACTTATGGCCTTTCTCCTGCAGGTAGTGAAGCGGGTTGTATACTTCGTCATATCCTTTTCTTACATTATAATCGCTTGCCTCGTTCAGACCACCATAGAAGCTGTACTGCAGGATGTTCCTGTTCTTTCCCGTCTTCCCACCAACCATGAAGTCGGTATTCCTGTAGTCATTCTGGCCTATGCTGACGTCGCCAAGAACGAAGGTGCCTTTATCTGCTTCGCGGGTGATAATATTTATTACTCCCGACACGGCATCAGCCCCGTAAATTGCGGCAGCGGGTCCGTAAATCACTTCGATCCTTTCAGCCTGGCGCACGGGAAGCTGGGCCAGAAGTGGCATGCCGGTAACAGCACCTGGTTTTACAGGGAGACCGTTGATCAGGATCATTGTATAAAGATTCCCGGTGAGACCTCTCAACTGGAACGTCTCACCCAGTTCACCATTACCCGGTTGCGAGACTCGGATGCCCGGAAGCGTTTTCAGCACATCGATAAGGGTGAAATAGTGATTTTTCATTATCTCGTCCCTTGTAACAACATATATTGAAATGGGAAGATCCGCGATTTTTTTCGAGCTGCGGCTTGCCGAGATAACGCTCATCTCCATCGAGTCGGGTGGAGCACTCAGATCCTCCGTTCCCAGCCTCGACAATCTGCCGGGCTCCTGGGACCAGGATTGAACAGCGGCCGTAATTATCAGAATTACAAGTTTTATCCTTTTCATGTGCCGGTAAAGATGTAATAAAATTATGAAAAGAATGTTTACCCTGCAACCGGAAGAATCGTTTACCGAAAACAGTCTGCAGATGTAAGGGCAGGGCCTTCAATTATTAGGGATATTTTTTGTCATGAAAGAAACTTAATATTATTTTTATTCAGATTTTCTACAGATACGAATCAAACAAAATATCAAACATGAAAACAACACGTTCAAGAAGAGATTTTCTGAAATTATCAGCAGCGGGAGCGCTTGGAGCTATGGTGCTTTCGCAATACTCTTGCGGTACGGCTGGTACAAAGGCACGCAAGGTGGTTTCACCAATTGACCCCTCTGCAGGTATCGGGTTGCAACTTTACACTATTCGTGATGCCATGGCTGCAGATGTTCCTGGTTCACTGAAAAAAGTGTCTGAACTGGGATATAAATATCTCGAACTGGCCGGTTACGCTGACGGTAAATTCTATAACATGGCCCCGGCGGAATTCAAGAAACTTGTTGAGGACCTCGGCATGCAAATACTGAGCAGTCATACCCAGGTTGAAGCACAGGGTATCACTCTCGAGAATGCGAAGAAGATGGCAGATGATCATGCTGCCCTGGGTGTAAAATACTGCGTGCAGCCATGGGTTGTTGAAGAAGCCAGAACTACTATTGCAAGCTACCAGAAGATGGCTGCTGACTGGAATAAAGTAGGTGAGATAATGAAATCGGTAGGTATCCGTTTCGGCTATCATAACCATAACTTCGAGTTCGATACTGTGGAAGGTAAAGTCCCATATTTCGACATATTCATGGCCGAGTTGGACAAGGATCTCGTTACAATGGAGATGGACCTGTTCTGGACAACCAAAGCCGGACAGAACCCCGTCGAGATATTCAAGAAATATCCCGGGAGATTCGAATTGTTCCACATGAAGGACATGTTTACAAATGAAGCACCATTCTATACTACAAATGGTGTGACTGATTTTGCACCGGTAGGAGCGGGTGTAATCAATTTCAAGGAGATACTTGCCGCCTGGGAAACGGCCGGTATGAAGTACATGATTGTTGAACAGGATAGTACGAAAGATGGACTTCCATTCGAGGCTATCAAGACGAGCATCACCAATCTGAAAACGAAGATACTTGTCTGACGACAGTATTTAAGAAAAAAGCCGGGTGTTAATCCGGCTTTTTTTTTGAACTTCATTATCAGCATGCCATCTCGCCAGCGTTCTTCTTAGCGGCTAAGAGGTTATATGCTCCTTTTATAACAATTTTTTCGGTGGAGATATTAAATCCGGCGGGCAGTATCACTTCTGTTGATCCCCCGTCACTGATGCCTTTCCTGACTTCAACAATACGATATTCCGTGAAAGGATTTCCTTCCTCTTCCTTGTTTCGGGCAAAGGTGAAGATATAGTCCTTGTCTTCAAATGTGACAATTGCTTCTGAAGGTACTGAAGTAACGATATTTCCTGAGGTTTCAATAAATGCACTCACGTACATTCCCGGCAAAACATTCCTGCAATCGCTTTTCACGATCGCGAATACCTTGTAGGTTTTGTCACTATTGACAGATCCGCCCGACTGGTATACTTCAGCCTCGTGTTCCTCGGTCTCGTTGTTAATATAGAATTTGATCTTCTGTCCTTTTGTCGTCCTGCTGGCATCCTTTTCGAACAAGGTGAGCTCGAGCAACAGACTGCCGGTGTTTACAATTTCGAAGAGTACGTCAGAAGGGGAGACGGATTTCCCTGTATTAACATTAACGGTTTTTGCAATGCCGCTTATAGGCGAAACGATTGCAACTGTCCTCGTTATGTTGTCTTCCCTGATGAGTGAGGCATCAATTCCAACAAGGGCCAGCTTTTGTTCAAGGGCTGAAACCTGGGCCTTGAGTATCCTGTAATCAGTAGCAACCTGCTGAAAATTCTTCTCGGAATACACGTCTTCCTTGAAAAGTTCTGAATGCCTTTTATATTCAGCATCAGCATATTCGAGACGATTTTTCGCTTCGAGGTAATGTTCCTGCAGGTCTATGAATTCCTGGTTTTCAATAGTGGCAAGTACCTGTCCCCTCGAAACAGGGTTTCCCGGGAGAAGCGAGGTTGTTTTTATGAAGCCCCCAAGTGGGGCACTTACCGAAGCAAAATTTTGCGGCGGGACAACAACCAGGCCGCTTGATTTAATAGAACTCCCGAGGTATTTCATCACGATATGCCCGGTATCGATGCCTGCCAGCCTGATCTGGTCGAACCTCATTTCGACTATATCAGCTGGAATTATTTCTCCTTCCCCCTCGGCCTGGCCTGTACTACCTGACTTGCCACATGCAGCTGCTATCACGAGAAGACCGGATAAAACCGCTTTACTGAAAAATCTGAATGATAACATATCCTTATTTGTTTAATTTTTTCCTGTTAAGTATTCTATTTCCAAAACTGTAAGATTGTAACCCCTGAGGGCTTCAAGGTATGCCTGCTTTATTTCAAGGGCTCTGTCGAGGCTGAGGATATACTCGAGATAATCGAGTGCTCCTGCCTTGTAACTTTTTCCTGATTGTTCAATGATGAGATCAGCCTCTGGAACTGCCTGGGTCTCGAAATACCTCAGACTACCGGAATATTTCCTGTAATCATCAAGAAGAGATAGACATTGCTCTGATAAGGTTCGGCGGAAATACTCCGCTTCAAGGGCCACGGCTTTCTCCTTGTAAGCCGCGGATTTAGATCTCGACGTATAGGGCACTGCCCATATTGGAACCGAAATACCTGCCTGTATTCCAGTGAAACGATCTCCCGGCCCAAATACCCTTGGTGTCCCGTTTATGTCCTGGGTGCCCTGTATAGTCTGACTGAAGACGCCAATATTAAAATCGGGCATTAGCCTGCTTCTCTCGAGATTCCTTTCCCTTCTGGTTACTTCAACCTTTTGTATCATAATAGCCAGATCGGGATTGGAATTTATGCTCAAGCTATCAGCATCTGATATTATTACAGCCCTCCTGAGTATAGAATCTGAAGGAACCAGAAAACCAGTCTGGTCAATCAGTGTGCCTAATTTCCTTGTCGCGATACTTATATCAGCTCTAACATGTTGCAGCCTGTCTCTGATCTCGAGGCTCTTGGAACGTGCTGTTGCAAGTTCCAGTTTATTCGATTCACCTGTTTTTGCCCTGAGACCAGCCGCCCTGCTGAACCCGGTGTAGAGACTGTCCTGGTATTCCAGTAGCTTCTTCCTGGAATAGAGGTACGAGAGTTCCCAGTAAACCTGCTTCACCTGGGCAGAAATCTCGAGTTTAGTTCCAGCGAGCTCAAGTTCTCCTGTCCTGATCTCGGCATTTGTCAGCCTGCCTTGGTTTATATAAACGCCGGGGAAGGAAAATGACTGGGATATATTCACACTGTTGTCTTTCGTGAACGAGTTCATTTGCCCGTATTCATAACCTATTTCAGTCTTTCCTGGATCAAACGCGGTTCCTTTCAGTGCCCTGAGTGAATTGAGGTTCATCTCTGACGATCTGATCATCATGTTGGAGGAACCGGCTTTTTTTATTGCCTCTTCGAGAGTTATTACCCTTTTCTCCTGTGAATAAGCTTCACTATTAGAACAGAAGAAAATCATTAGGCCCATTAGCAGTACAGGAAGGTTTGACATTGAAAATGACTTCCTCCGGGGCGAAGAAGCGAAAATGTAGAAGACAGGCAGTATGAATAAGGTCAGTATGGTAGATGTCAGCAGTCCTCCTATAACAACCGTGGCTAGTGGTTTCTGCACTTCCGCGCCAGCGGATGTTGAGAGTGCCATAGGAAGAAAACCCAGCGAGGCTACTGCAGCCGTCATTATTACCGGTCTTAGTCTCGAGTGAAGTGCTTTCCTTACCCTGTCGACGATATCGGAGATACCTTCTTTTTCCAACCTGTTGAACTCGGCTATAAGAACAATCCCGTTCAGAACTGCCACGCCGAATAATGCAATAAATCCGACCCCGGCAGAAACGGAAAAACTCATTCCTCTGAGCCAGAGTGCCACGACTCCTCCAATGGCAGCCATGGGTACAGCGGAATAAATTACCAGTGTTTGCTTTACAGAATTGAAGGTGAAATACAAGAGGACAAAAATGAGAAGCAGGGCAACCGGCACTGCAATTGAAAGACGTTCTCTTGCTGCCTGTAGGTTCTGGAACTGACCACCGTAGGTTACATAATAGCCTGCCGGCAATTTAATGCTTTTGTCGATGGCAGATGAAACCTCTGAAATAACTGCCTGAACGTCGCGCCCCCTGACATTAAACCCTATAGTAATTCTTCTTTTCGTTTCTTCTCGCGATACCTGTGCCGGACCTGACTTAATTTCAATGCTGGCTAACTGGTCGAAAGGAATCTGGCCTCCCCCTGGTAAAGAAACAGACAGGTTCCTGACATCGTCGAGATTCTGGCGGTACTCCCTCTCGAGGCGAACAACAAGGCCAAATCTCTTTTCTTCATCATAGACAACACCAGCCTGGCTGCCGGCAAAAGCAGCCCTGAGTATCCTGTTCACGTCACTTACCGATAACCCGTACTGAGCCAGTCTGTCGCGGTCATACTCTACCTGGATCTGGGCAAGTCCCGTGACCTTTTCAACATTTATGTCCTGGACTCCCTCGATACCAGTTATCAGCGATTCAATAAGGGAGGCCTGTTCGGCCAGGGTTGTCAGGTTATCACCAAATACTTTTATGGCGACATCTTGTTTTGATCCCGTCATAAGCTCGTTGAACCTCATTTGTATTGGTTGCTGAAACTCGAACTTGACACCGGCAAGTGTCACTAGTTTGTCCTCCATTTTCGCGACAAGCTCTTCACGTGTTGATGCTGATGTCCATTCCTTCTTGTCCTTGAGTGTAATTATGTAGTCGCCTGTCTCCATGGGTGTCGGATCTGTCGGGATTTCACCCGCGCCGATCTTGCAAACGGCGTGCTTCACTTCAGGAAAATTATCGAGTAATATCTTGTTTGCCTGCTTTACAGTATTCACAGTGTGTGTGAGTGAACCACCCTGAAGTGTCATGACCCCGGCAGCGAGATCCCCTTCTTCGAGTTGCGGGATGAACTCCCCGCCAAGCCTGGTGAAAAGGAAAATACTGCCGGCAAAAAGTATCACGGCAATAGATGAAACTGCCATCTTGTGTCTCAAAGCGTAACCGAATGCAGGGTCAAACCAGGAATGTACCTTATCCATCAGTCTTGCAGAAAAGCCTGGTGCTGACGAAATCTTTTTGTCGAGGAAGAGGGCAGATGCCATGGGTACCCAGGTAAGTGATAGTATTGCCGCACCGATAAGGGCAAAAGTAACCACCTGTGCCATTGGTCTGAACATCTTGCCTTCTATTCCAACAAGGGCCATAACAGGGATGTAAACGATGAGTATTATTACCTGTCCGAACGTGGCGGAACTCATCATCCTTTTTGCTGATTCGAAAACCGTTTCGTCCATCTGAACCTGGGTAAATGGTTTATCCTGCCCGGATTCTTTTCTCCTTGTAAATATATTGTGAACCACGCTTTCAACGATTATCACGGCCCCGTCAACGATAAGCCCGAAATCAATGGCCCCGAGACTCATGAGATTTCCCGAGACTCCGAATATGTTCATTAATGAGATTGCAAAGAGCATCGACAGGGGAATGACCGACGCGACTATCAGGCCGGCTCTCATGTTTCCCAGCAACAATACAAGGATGAAAATAACGATAAGCGCACCCTCGATAAGGTTCTTTGATACTGTTCCTATTGCCCTTCCCACGAGATCGGACCTGTTGAGGTAAGGCTCAATCTTCACACCTGCCGGAAGTGATTTCTGGACCGACTCAATCCTTTCCTGCACATTATCGATAACCTTGTGCGCGTTTGCACCCTTGAGCATCATCACCACTCCGCCCACTGCCTCTGTCGTGTCAACAACGAATGCCCCGTACCTGGTTGCCGTCCCGAAGTCAACTGTTGCAATGTCCCTGATCAGAACAGGCAGGCCGGAATCGGAGGTCTTCACAACAATTTTTTCAATGTCAGCACCCGATTTTACAAGCCCGATGCCCCTTATGAAATATGCATTCGGATTTTTATCAATGTATGCACTCCCCGTGTTCTCATTGTTCTTCTCGAGTGCCTCAAATATGTCGCTCAGGGTCAGGTTCATCGCTCTAAGCCTTTCAGGATTCACGGAGATCTCGTACTCCTTAACAAAGCCCCCGTAACTGTTTATGTCCGCTACCCCTGGTGTGCCAAGCATCTCGCGTCTTACTATCCAATCCTGTATCGTTCTGAGCTCGGAAGGATCATATATTTTCTCGTAACCTTTCTGCACCGCGAGCCTGTACTGGAATATCTCGCCCAGGCCTGTTGATACCGGCGCAAGCTCTATCTTGGCAAGTCCACCCGGGATCACTTCCTCTGCTTCGCGGATCCGTTCAGTTAGTTGTTGCCGGGCCCAGTAAATATCAATTCCATCCTTGAAAACGACTGTAACTACTGACAGTCCAAGCCTTGATATTGATCTCAATTCAATAATGTCCGGGATGTTTGCAACGGCCATCTCGACCGGTGCAGTAATGAAGCTCTCAACTTCCTGAACAGCGAGTGAAGGGGCGATAGAAATGATCTGAACCTGGTTGTTCGTTATGTCGGGTATCGCATCTATTGGCAATTGAGTCAACGAGTAAGTTCCCCAGCTCATTAGACCAATGATGAACAGACCGACAATAAACTTATTCTTTATTGAAAAATGTATTATTCGTTCAATCATGAGTAAATAATTAAAAATATGATAATCAAGAGATTATCTTGCAGGATGATTAATTTGGAAAAGGATGTGGATCAGGCCGCGGGAGGTGCCCGGAATGGAGACGCGGGGGAGATCAGAACTGTATTGACATCATCTGAATCTGCAACTAATAAAGAGACAGCCTCCGATACCGGAAGATTGTGGAGTTTCAAATTCTGGACGACAGGTATATCGTCGTAGCCGGTGTGCTGAAAGAGTGTGCCCGGGAAATGGCATACCTTCTCGGAATGTGATCCGTTAATCTCGGGATGGTCAGAATCTGACTGGCTTTTTTCGTCGTGATTGCATGAATGGACCAGGTCGAAGCACTGTGACGGCTGATCCTGGATATGGACATGAGGAATAACACCATGGAGAAAAATGACCATCCATGCCAGGAAAATAACCGTTGCTTTTACTCTGATCAGCTTCACCAGTTATTGAGTTAAAGACCCAAATTTAAGTAAATGAACAGATTAAAATGAAAATGGTTGAATATTTAACAATTATTATGTGAAAAGAAAATGGATTACCAGTTCGAGGGGTACCAGGGCCTCACATCGGTAAACTGCATCCCGGCTCTTTTTGCAGCCTCAATTCCAAGATCACCATCTTCAAATACTTCAATATATGCTGGCTCGATTTTCATTAATTCGGCGCATTTGAGAAAGGTGTCGGGATGAGGTTTGTGTTTCTCGACATCATTAGCCGTTACCACTATCTCGAAGTAATCTCTCATGCCACTTACTTCCAGGCTTCTTTCAACGGCTTCACGATGTCCGCCGGTACCAACTGCCATAGGTAAAACACCATGGTATTTCCTTACGATATCGGCCACGGGGTCAACTGCCTTTATCAGGTGTTGCACTTTATAGAATTCCTCGAGCTTAACTTTCATGATCTGCTCGGGAGTGACAACCCCCGTTAATCCGCTGCTTTCTATGATGGCGGTAGCAATTGCCCAGCCAGGGCTCCCGGTGTGGAACCGGAGAAATGCCGGATCAATCTTTGCCCCGAAGCGGTCGCAGGCTTTTTTCCATCCTTCATAATGCAATGGCATGGAGTCGACCAGGGTTCCGTCAAGATCAAAAATCAGTCCTTTTACACCAGGTTTAATATCGTGCTTCATCAGAATTTTAGTAAGCGGCAAATATAATAAAAAACCCCGCATAGGCGGGGTTAATCACGAATGATAATAATGCTTACCTTTTATAGTTAGCCAGGTAATCCCTCACCTGGCGATAAACATTCTCTGCTGTGAAACCGAATTTCTCATCAAGAACCTTGTATGGAGCCGAATAGCCGAAACTATTGAGTCCCCATACCTTTCCAAATGGTCCAACCAGTCCCTGAAGTGTTACTGCCAGTCCGGCCGTCAGACCAAAAACCGGGCCATCTGCCGGGATGACAGAGTTACGGTATTTTTCATCCTGCAGCCTGAACAACCCTTCAGAAGGGGCTGAAACTATCCTTACCTTGAGCCCGTCTTTCCCGAGCAGATCGGCAGCTTCAACAAGAGAAGCCACTTCTGAACCGCTAGCCACAAGTGTTATATCAGGTCTCTCATCTGTTCCCGAGACAATATACGCACCTTTGGATGCCTTCAATGCCTCATTATACCTGTTTCCTGAAGCAGCGGCAAGATCCTTGATATTTTGTCTCGAGAGGAGCAGGGCAGTCGGGGTGCTTGTATTCTCGAGGGCCATTTTCCAGGCTACTGTTGTCTCTACTGCATCGGCCGGGCGAAGCACCAGCATGCTGTTTTCACCGTGATGGTTCTTGAGATGTTCCATCAGACGAATCTGTGCTTCCTGTTCAACGGGCTGGTGTGTTGGTCCATCTTCTCCTACCCTGAAAGCATCGTGAGTCCAGATGTATTTGACCGGAAGACGCATGAGACAGGCAAGCCTGACAGCGGGTTTCATGTAATCGGAAAAGACAAAAAAGGTTCCGCAGGCTGGAATAACCCCTCCGTGGAGTGCCATGCCATTCATAATAGCTGCCATTGTCAGCTCGGATACACCGGCATGGAAAAATGCCCCGCTGAAATCATTTCTCGTGAATGGTTTTGTTTTCTTGAGGAACCCGTCCGTCTTGTCTGAATTGGCAAGGTCAGCCGAGGCAACGATCATGTTTTCTATCTTGGAAGCAAACAACTCGAGCATAGTTGCCGAGGCGGCTCTCGTTGCAGCACCTTCCTTCTGTTTTACAGAGGAATAGTCAATATCGTCGACTTTACCCGAGTAGAAGCCATTCAGTTTAGCATCAAGTTCCTTGTTATTCGAGGCCCATGCTGATTTTTCCTTCTTCCAGGCAGCAGCTTTTCTCCTCTTTTCTTCAAGCGACCTTTTATATAATTCTTTAACATCATCAAAAACAACAAACGGATCGGCAGGATTGCCTCCAAGATTGAGCAGTGATTTTTCGAATGAACCACCTGCTTCACCAACCGGCATCCCGTGAGTCGAAGTTTTCCTCTCGAAACTTTTACCCTCGTTATCGAGAAGGCCTTTGCCCATAATGGTCTTGCCAATGATGATCGTCGGTTTGTCCTTAGTTGAAATGGCGGAGTCGAGAGCTTTTCTTATTGATGGCTGATCATTACCATCAATTTCGATGACATTCCATCCCCATGCTTTGTATTTCATCGCCGTGTCTTCGCGGGTAACGGCACTTGTCTCTGTCGACAGCTGGATGTCGTTAGAGTCATAGAACATTATGAGGTTATTAAGGCCTAGAAAACCGGCAATCCTCCCGGCTCCCTGCGAGATCTCTTCCTGTACACCACCATCCGAAATGAAAGCAAAGATCTTGTGACTGAATAGTTCGCCGAAGCGGTTTGCAAGAAACCTCTCGGCAATTGCAGCGCCCACGGCCATAGTGTGACCCTGACCAAGGGGACCCGAGGTGTTCTCGATCATCCTTGCCAGATCAAGTTCAGGGTGTCCCGGGGTTGGGCTTCCCCATTGTCTGAAGTTCCTGAGGTCGTCGGTGCTGAACTGCCCCGTGAGAGTCAGTATCGAGTAAAGCATTGGCGACATGTGCCCGGGGTCAAGAAAGAAGCGGTCACGATTAATCCATTTCGTGTCGTCTGGATCGAATGAAAGATACTCGGAGAAAAGAACATGAATGAAATCTGCACCACCCATTGCTCCGCCGGGATGGCCTGATTTGGCTTTTTCGACCATCGACATAGCCAGTACACGGATATTGTCAGCGGCCCTCTTGTTAATGTCGTTACTCATCAGAATAGGGATAATCTGTTAAAAATAAAACAGCAGACAAAAATATTATTATTTGTCAACCGGCAATGAATTGGCAAGAGTAAAAAGGGGGTCAGAGGTATTTTTTATCTTCATCAGGTACTTCAAAGTACTTGTTGTACCGGTTGGCGTCAGGTCCCTTGATTTCCATTTCACCTCCGCCAATCTTGAAAGTGCATTTTTCACCTCCAATATCGGAGAAGTAAACATCATATTCTTTCTTCTTGTCATCTACCATGATGATCCTCACCAGGTGATTATACTTTGCACTGTTAAGCAGCGAATGGCAAATGGGACAGGTATAGATATACTCTTCACCTTCCCTGATAAGGAAACTGGGATGAGTCGTCTTGGTGTAGTTGCCTATTTCGGGGTCGAGAAAAACAAGACCCCTGCTAGTGGAATTCATTTTCTGTGCGGCCAGCACAATCGATGTTTTTACCTGCAGATGCCCCCGGCAGGCCTTGCATAAAAATTCAGCCATGGTGTCCTCCTTTTCTAGATTTATTGAACAAGCCTCCTGTTACTTCATTAAAGATAAAAATTATTATCCTTAATGTCAATAAAAATGCCACATATCAGTGGATGGAAAGCAGACTTAATTTGAAATATTCCGGCTAATCATTTCCCATGGAGGAGTATCGGGCAGCGAATCCATAAATTCTTTGATCAGGGAATCCTGGTATGACCCGGCAAACTTCCCGGAAAGAAACCTGTCAAAGCCTTCCTCAAGGAATAGTTGCCAGGAACGGTTCTCACGGCCAGGTATCACAGGGTAAAATAACACCCCGTTGTCGATGGCTGCTTCCATATCTCCCCTGGCATCACCTATCATGAGTATCCTGTCGTTCCGGTATTTACCGACTGCAGCCAGGGCCAGGTGCTCTTTCTTCGTCCCGTGTTCCTGCCCCGCTATCACATTCACCAGATCTTTTATACCATTGTCAAGCCACTCCCTCTCGAGTGCCTCCAATGGTGTTTGTGAAACTACAATTAAATCTGCCCGTGAATTGACAAGCGAGATTGCTGATCTGGCTGCAGGAAAAGGTGCTACCCCCTTGAACCATCGCGAGATCTCCCTGTTTACCTCCTCACTCCAATCGAGTATAACACCCAAACCCTTCCCAGGCTTTTTGTTATAGTATTTTCTCAGGTTTTCGTTGCTTAGTTTTGTTTCTTCCAGGAGCCACTCCCCGAGCTCTTCCTTACCGGGCAGGATGAGTCCCGAGGCATTGAATTCAGGTCTTCGCTCGAGAAGGTTAAATACTTTTGCCAGTGCGACGAACCGGTTTGTACCTCTGTGAGAAGAATACAGGTTGACGAATTCCCAGGTTTCCCTGACTGTCTTTGACACTGGTATAAGCCCAAATTTTCTAAGAGCCAGAGGAATGAAAAATTCCTTTTGCTTGACCTCCATAGTATCAAAGACGCAACCGTCGGAATCTATCCCGATAAAAAAATCATGTTTTGGCCTTAATTCCCTTAGTATTGCCTGGTAATCCATACTTTAAATATTATTCAAATATAAAGATATGGAGCAAGTAAAAAAAGTTGGATATGCTTCCGATATAGAAGCGACAAATCAGTCTTCAATAAATGACCAAAGGACTATACCTTAAAAGCGGAAACCTACCTTTATCTCGAGGCGGTTAAAATTGTTTTTATAGGTAGTCGGGTAATTTGAATAATTCTTTTCCTCGTAGCTCGTGTGGGCGTACCTGTACGCGAAGGTAAGATAGGTCTCAAACTGGTCCCTTACCCACGATACACCTGTGCCGGCAGTGAAGGTGCCTCCGCCGCTGTATTTGCGATAGGTATTATAATAAGGATCATAGTAATTGGTAGTTTCCTCGTCAGAACCAGTGAAAAGAACCACGCCACCCCTGAAGAAGACAAAGGGAGCAACCTGATTATCGTTTATATAGGTTTTGTATTCGAAAAAAACCGGGGTATACGACTTGCCCAGAAACTCTACACCGGTGCCAATGCCAAAAACATTTTTCGTCCCGACTGTATAGTTGACAACGGTATTGAAACTGAATGGAGCAGAATAATCACTGGTCTGGGGCCCGATCATGAAACCCCCCTCGAGTGCTATACCCAGGCCCGAGCTCTTCCTTTCAGCCTTCGAAAGGTCCTCCTTGAGAAATTTATCGACCTCGGAAGTATTAACAATAAAAAGACTTCCATCAGTGGTCTTTATCTTTGCCTGGTTATCAGATATCTCGTACAATTCGCCCTTTATTACACTGCCGTTCTTCAGGTATACAACATCGCGGGTATTTTGAGCAACGGTAGTTAAAGTTATACAGGCCAGTGTAATATATAATAAAATTGCTTTTTTCATCTGGTTTAAGGTTAGGTTCTACAAGTTTTGCATGATTTTTGTTTTGTTAAAATTACCAAAACTAACTTCCTATGAATACAAAAATCATTCCAATTATATCCATATCGCTGCTCGCGTCATCTCTTTTCATTTCGTGCGAGGACAATACCTACAAGGAATACAGGGGTAATGCACCAGTGTACATGACCTATGATGATCTCAGGGCGGCCGTGAGCACCGAGGCAAACGTGCAACTCGGGAACCCTGGAAAGATCTATTTCAAAGATTCCTACATATTTATTGTCGAGGAACTTAAGGGGATACATGTATATGATAACACCAATCCGGCTCTGCCAGTTAAAAAGACGTTTGTTAAAGTACCCGGGGTAGTAGACATTTCAGTATCGGGCAGCACGTTATACGCGGATAGTTACGTGGATCTTGTTGTTCTCGATGTCCAGGATATAAACAATATACATGAGACCGGCAGGGTTGAGAATGTACTGCCTTATACAGTGCCGGCAACAGGTAACGATTACCCCATGGCAGGGATCGATAACAGGAAGGGTGTTGTGACAGGTTGGGAGTTGAAGACTATTCGTGAAAAAGTTGTAAGTCAGCCCAATAATTATCCAATATTCTGGGAGAGGGGCAAGTATTTTCTCGATGCCGTGAATGCTGGTGGTGCTTCATCAGGCTTGAGCGGCAGTGGTGTTGGCATAGGTGGATCAATGGCTAGGTTCGGTATCAGGAATGAAGTATTGTATATTCTTGATCAGAATTCACTCAAAATTTTCAGTATCGCTAACAAAAACGTTCCGGCAAAATATAATGAGCTTTACCCGGGATGGAATATGGAAACAATGTTCCTTACCGACAAGTATATGTTTCTGGGGACCACTACCGGCATGGTTATTATGGATATTACGGTACCTCTCTCGCCTCAGAACAAGTCTTTTTATAATCACATGAGGAGCTGCGACCCGGTTATTGTCGACGATACACTGGCATATATTACTCTGAGGTCCGGCACTTCTTGTGGCGGCGCCCTTAATACGCTTGATGTTGTTAACGTTAAGAACATCTCGAGCCCGACCCTGGTTGCTACCTACCCGATGACCAATCCACATGGGCTAGGGAAAGACGGGAATGTATTATTCGTCTGCGACGGCAGCGCGGGGCTCAAGGTCTATGATGCATCCGATTCCAGGTCAATTTCAAACCATCTTTTATTCAGCTATCCCGGTATAAACGCTTATGATGTAGTGCCAATCGGCTCTGTGCTGGTTATGATAGGCGATGATGGTCTCTATCAGTACGATTACTCGAACCTCTCGAATATTCACCTGTTAAGTTCCATTACAATCATAAAGGAAGACTAGTGGATCTATAGTATTTCTAGTAACGCTTCCCGTTCTACGAGTGGTGCAATCTCTAACAGCCGGATTTCTATTTAGTATCATTCTAAATTAGCGAAAGAATGATATAAGTAAGGTTTTTTTGAAAAGTATTGTTATTAATTTAACAGTTGGTTAAAGAACCAACACAATTAATAATAACTACCTAAAAATCAAACCGCAATGTATCAAGTAGGAAATCTGGTAAAAGAATTATCAGAGAAACATGGACGCAGGAGAGAAAGCCTGATGCCAATTCTTCAGGGTATTGTAGAGAAGCATAATTATCTTACTGATGAAGCCATGGTCGAGGTTGCTAAAGAGCTCGACATATCGGCAGCTGAAGTGTATGGAACGGCATCGTTCTACTCGTTTCTCGACACAAATGAAAGAGGTAAATATGTAATCAGGATCTGCAAAACGATTACCTGTTCCATGAAAGGGAAGGGCGATATTCTTCATACTATCGAAGACATGCTCAAAATAAAAGTAGGTGAAACGACTGCCGATAAGATGTTCAGTCTCCTCGAGACCAACTGCATCGGATGGTGTCATAAAGCCCCGGCAATACTTATCAACGATATGCCGTACACCGAGCTAACGCCCGAAAAAGTTACCGAGATATTAAAAAGTTATATGCACAAATTTTAAACTGGTCAGATCATGGCAACACAAGGATTAACAAAAGTAGACCTCATTTTTGAAAACGTAGACACGAAAGAGGTACTGAAGAAAGCGTTTGGCATGACCAGCGAGGAGATAATCAAGCAGATACTTGAATCGGGTCTCAAGGGACGCGGTGGCGCTGGTTTTCCAACGGGACTGAAATGGAAATACACGGCTGCTGAAAAAGAGCCGGAGAAATATATTGTATGTAATGCTGACGAGGGTGAACCCGGTACGTTTAAAGACAGGGAGATCCTCGACAGGGTGGCAATGAAGATGTATGGTGGAATGGCGATAGCTGGTAAAGCAATCGGTGCGAAAAAAGGCATTGTTTACCTCCGCGGCGAATATCGTTTCCTTCTTCCAAAACTAATGAAAGAACTCGAAGACTTCCACAAGATGCTTAAGGAACTGGGCTTTGAATTCAAAATAAATTATGCTCTTGGCAGCGGCGCTTATATCTGCGGCGAGGAGAGCGCCCTGTTCGAATCTATAGAAGGCCAGAGAGGTGAACCAAGAAACAAGCCTCCTTACCCCACAACATCAGGGGTATTCGGTAAACCGACTTCAATCAACAACGTTGAGACACTGGTAACAGCAGTGATGATCCTCAAGCACGGTCCGGCTACTTATAGCCAGCTTGGCACCAAAGACTCAAGGGGTTCCAAAGTGTTCTCGGTTTCCGGCGATACACCTACACCGGGTATTTTCGAACTGGAGCTCGGCATGACAGTACAGCAATTCGTGAACGAGTTTGGCGACGGTGATACGAAAGCCGTCCAGGTTGGTGGAGCCTCGGGTTTCTGTGTACCGAGGAAGAAATTCGCTGACACCATAATTGGTTTCGAAGGTGTTCCGACAGGCGGATCAATGAAGCTGTTCAATAGTTCACGTTCAATGTATAACGTGCTGCATAACTACCTCGATTTCTTTGCCGAGGAGTCGTGCGGACAGTGTACACCCTGCAGGGTTGGATGCCAGCAGTTGCTTAAAGGTATAGAGAAAGTTAAGAAAGGTGAATCCAAATCAACCTACCTTAACGAACTCGTGAAACTTGCTGACACCATGAAAGTCGCTTCAAAATGTGGTCTGGGTCAGTCAGTGGGAAATGCCTTCAGATCAATTGTCGAGAACTTCAGGGAAGAGATCATATATTAATTATTAACTGAAAAACAGAAAATCATGGTTAATCTTACTATAAACGACCAGAAGATATCAGTTCCTGAAGGTACTACAGTTCTTCAGGCAGCTAAAACACTCAATGTTAACATTCCGACTCTTTGTAACCACCCCGATCTTTGCGTTGCAGGTAATTGCAGGGTATGCGTTGTTGAACAGAAAGGCGCCAGAACACTTATTGCCGCCTGTTCTACCCCGGTGGCAGAGAACATGGATATCCATACCAACACTCTCAAAGTCAGGAACGCGAGGAAGCATATAGTAGAATTATTGCTTTCTGAACACAAGTCTGATTGCACCAAGTGCTATAAAAACCAGAACTGCGAGCTTCAGTCACTCGCGAACGAATTTGCATTCGGCGACCATATATTTCTCGATCTTGTCGAGGATCATAACTACAGCATAGACAGGTCGTCTCCATCGTTTATCAAGGACGACAGCAAATGTATTCGCTGCCAGCGTTGCGTGAGGACTTGCGCCGAGCTGCAGTATATATCGGCAATAGCCGTGGCTAACAAGGGTCAGCACCAGAAGATATCTTCATTCCATAACAGGCCGATGAGCCACGTCGTATGCACCAATTGCGGCCAGTGTGTTAACCGTTGCCCGACCGGAGCTCTGATCGAGAAGACTTACATCGACCACGTGTGGGATGCCATCTACGATCCGGAAAAACACG
>JAXLTU010000017.1:0-77210 GCA_046329885.1 Bacteroidales bacterium | reverse complement strand
GACTCCCGCGGAGCGGGATAATGACTATTGAATGACGCGAAGCCAATGACTCTGGTATGACTTTTACTTTGGCAATTTTGTTGATTATGAAACGAGAACATCATACTATCTTCAACCGTTTGCAGGGATTAGTACTGTTCCTGCTGGTTTCAGGTGGTGTTGCTTTGGGGCAGCTGTCACCCGGACCGCTTTCGAACGCGCACGCGTCATTGGAAGGGATTTCAAATTGCACCAAGTGCCATTCCCTCGGCAACAAGGTGGTTGACGACAAGTGTCTGGCCTGTCATACCGAGATCCAAAAGAGGATAACGGCAGGGAAAGGATACCATGCATCTACTGATGTGAAAGGTACTCCTTGCTTTGCCTGTCACAGCGAGCATAACGGGAAGAATTTTGAACTTGCCCGTCTCGAGCAGTCAACATTCTCGCACGAGCTCACTGGCTTTACTCTGTCTGCACCGCATTCAAAAAAACAATGTTTCGATTGTCATAACAAGAAATTCATTAATGAACCGGGAATAAAAAAGAAGAACAACAGCTACCTTGGCCTTAACAGCCAGTGTCTCACCTGTCACGCCGATTATCACCAGCAGACCCTTTCTTCGTCATGTCTCGATTGTCATTCCGATAACGCCTTCAAGCCGGCTGCGAAATTCGATCATTCGAAGGCTAAGTTCCAGCTTGTCGGGAAGCACAAGTCAGTTGATTGCCTCAAGTGTCATAAGAAAGAGACTGTCAACGGCAAGGTTTTCCAGGAGTTCAAGGGCATTGGATACAGTAACTGTACCAGCTGTCACAAGGACCCTCACCAGAACCAGTTTGGTCAGAACTGCAAGCAGTGCCATAATGAGGAGTCATTCCACTCTGTTGCAAAAGGGCTCACAAACTTTAACCACGACAAGACAGGGTTCAGGCTTGAAGGCAGGCACCAGCTTGTGAGTTGCACCCAATGTCACAAGACGAAGTTCACGGATCCGCTCAGGCATGATAAATGCACTGACTGCCACCAGGACTATCATAAAGGTCAGTTCGTGAAGGATGGCGCCATTTCAGACTGTATCAATTGCCACACCACCAAGGGCTTCACACAGTTCTCGTACACCATGGATATGCACAACAGCGGCAAGTTCCCTCTGAACGGGGCTCATGCCGCGGTGCCATGTATCGATTGTCACCGGAAGAAGCCGGAATGGAGCTTCAGGCAGATAGGGCAGAAATGTTCAGATTGCCATGTTGACGTACACAAGAACATGATCCAGACCAAATATTACCCCGGGTCGAGCTGCACGGCATGTCATGTTGAGCGAACCTGGAAGGAGATAAGCTTCGACCATGCAAAGACAGGCTTCGCGCTGACTGGTGCTCACAAGGTGCAGAACTGCGTGGCCTGTCATATACGTGACAAGCAGGCTGGTATCTCTTCGCAGAAATTCACGGGGTTGAAACAGGATTGCAGTACCTGTCACGATGATAATCATCACGGTCAGTTCAGCAAGGGCGGGATAACAACCTGTACAACCTGCCATGGTACAGAGAACTGGAAGGCTTCATTGTTTGATCACAGCAAGACTGCCTTCAAGCTCGACGGGAAACACGCGGGTGTTGCCTGTGCTAAATGTCACAAGCCTCAGAAAGAGGGATCCGTAAGTTATGTAGTTTATAAAATAAAAGATTTCAGATGCGAATCCTGTCATTGATCTTAGTTGGCAGCCTCTTCCTGTTCTTCAGGATACTGCCTGATAATCCTCATGGTAAGGATTTCAAGCTGAGCTGCAGCCTTTGTCACAGCACGGAGGGATGGAAACTCGACAAGAAGAACTATTCCTTCGATCACAACACGACAAAGCTTCCTCTCACGGGTCAGCACGTGAAGGTTGCCTGTAAACAGTGTCACCCCACGCTCGTTTTCACGGATGCCGGCGAGAGGTGCAATGACTGTCACCGCGATGTGCACCAGGCCACTGTCGGGGATGATTGCCTGAGGTGTCACACTACAGCCTCGTGGCTGGTGACAGACATTACTGCCATACACCAGAGGAGCCGTTTCCCTCTCTATGGTGTTCACCGTACAGCAGATTGTTCAGACTGTCATCTTTCAGAAAACTCGGTTCGCTTCGATGTGCCCGGGGTTAACTGTATTGATTGTCACAGGAAAGACTACATGGCTACCACCACCCCGAATCATGCTGAAGCAGGATTCTCTGAAGATTGTGTCACCTGCCACCCTGTAAGCTCGCAGCAGTGGACGGGAGCAGGGTTCAACCATAACTTCTTCGCGCTGGCCCAGGGCCATTCGGGTCTGCAGTGCAACCAGTGCCACACCACCGGGAAATACTCCGATGCCAATCCTGCATGCAATTCATGCCACCAGACTGACTTCTCGTCGACGACGAATCCCAATCACACATCTCTTGGTTTCTCAACGACTTGCAACTTGTGTCATAGTCTCGCACCTGGCTGGAAGCCTGCCGCCTTCACCCAACACGACAGCCAGAGCTTCCCGATCTATTCCGGAAGGCACCGGGGAACATGGACTACCTGTACCCAGTGTCACCCTAATCCTTCAAGCTATTCGGAATTCACCTGCCTGAGTTGTCATGAGCATAACCAGACATCAATGAATAGCAAGCACCAGGGACGAAGCGGTTATTCATACACCAGTGCCGCCTGCCTGCACTGTCACCCGAGAGGAGTTGCCGATGATAAATAGCAATATGAGAAGAGTATTGGTGATATTATTCTGGCTCGTGTTGTTTGTTCCCGTGCGGGGACAGGCAACAAGGGAGAATATTGTCGGGAAGGTTTCCTTCATCAGCACCGGGAACGTGTATGTAAAGTTCAAGACCACCACTGGAATTGAAACGGGTGATACCCTGTTTATCACCGTTAATGAAAAACTTGTTCCCGCTCTTGTGGTCAGCAGCAAGTCTTCAGTCTCCTGTCTTTGCACACCACTGGGAGAACAGCAGCTCGCCATTGATCGTCTTGTTGTTGCCAGTCGCAGGAAACCCGAGGAGAAGCCCTCGCCAGCAGAAAAAATTGCAGAGAGCAAGGCTGTAATCGAAGGTGACACGGGGGCGATCGATTCAGTGAAAAACGAACAGACAAAGGCAAAGCCCCGGGGCAGGGTCTTTGGCAGTTTCTCAGCAAACTCTTATTCTGATTTTTTCAACACTGGTGCAGCTGATATCCAGAAGTTCAGATATACCCTGTCGTTGAACGCCACAAATATTGGTGGTTCCCGTCTTTCGTTCGAGACCTACGTATCATTCAGGCACGAGGCTGGCAAATGGCAGGATGTGAAGGCTGATCCCTTTGAGGCCCTGAAGATATTCGCCCTGGCTTTGAGATACGACATTGGCAAACGCTCGAACATCAGCCTGGGGAGGAAGATAAACAGCAAGGTAGCGAGTCTGGGTGCAATTGACGGCCTGCAGTTCGAAACGACCCTGAAGAATATCAGTCTTGGTCTTATTGCCGGGGCAAGACCCGATTATATAAACTACGGGTTCAATCCGGCTCTTGTACAATATGGTGGTTACGTATCTCTTCATACAGGTCAGTCGGGAAGGAGCACCGAGACTTCGCTGGCTTTCATGGAACAAACAAATAACTTCAAAACAGACAGGCGGTTCATATACCTTCAGCACACGAACAGTATCCTGAAGAACCTGTCATTCTTCGGCAGCTCGGAGATTGACCTATACAAGCTTGTTAACGACCAGGGCAGCAATTCCCCTTATCTTACTTCCATATATGTCTCGCTTAACTACAGGCCTGTTTCGTCGGTTTCAATAAGCGGATCGTACGATGCGAGAAAGAACGTCGTTTATTATGAAACTTACCGGACTTTTAACGAGCGCATCATGGAGAGCGAACTGAGGCAGGGTTACAGGTTGTCAGGAAACTGGAGGTTCGCTAAAGGGATGATAGTCGGGCTTGCATCGGGCTACAGATTCCTCAAGAGCGACCCCCGGCCATCAAAGAACTTCAATGGTTTCTACTCGTGGTCAAATGTTCCCTGGGTTAACATGTCGGCAACTGTTACCGGAACCTATCTTGAATCGAGTTATGTAAAATCAGTGATAGCAGGTTTGAACCTGATGAAGGACATAAAAGGGAAGGTTCAGCTGGGTGCTGGCTATCATTTTGTTGATAACAAGCTGCCTGAGAACAATTTATCTATAGTGCAGCATATTATCGAAGCCAACCTCTTTGTTCAGGTTTTTGACAAGACTTCATTTTCTGCAACTTACGAGGGAACCATTGAACCCGGCAAGCTATATCACAGGGCGTATATTCAATTGCGTCAAAGATTCTAGGATATTTTACCGCGGTTCGACGTGAATGGTAACGCTTATGTTATCATAAATCGATTTGAGCTGGTCCTCTATCTGGTCGCAATAGTTATGAGCCTTCTCCAGCGATATTTCGCGGGGAAGCTCAATATGAAGGTCAATGAACCTGTAGTTTCCTGATAAGCGAGTCCTCAGATCGTGATATTGAACATCCATCCCTGCCAGCAGATTCTCGAGCTTTTCCACTTCCTTGTCAGACCAGGCCTCGTCGAGCAGTGGGTTAAATGCCTTCCTCATCAGCGAATATGATTCTTTCATAATAAGAAGTGCAACAAGGATAGCCACTATCGGGTCGAGCCATTCGATGCCGGTAAGGATGATGAGTCCCAGTCCAATGGCAACCCCAAGCGAAGTGTAGACGTCAGTCTTCAGGTGAAGGGCATCGGCTTCAAGAGCCACGGAACCGGTCTCCTTCGCAACCTTGTACAGCATCCTCGATACTATGAAGTTCACTATGGCCGAGACAAGCATAACGGCGGAACCTAATCCGATAGAATCAAGTTCGGCCGATTTACCGGTAAGTTTTTGTACTGCTTCAATAATGATCCAGATGGCGGCCACCAGTATAAGAAGTGATTCTATAACACCTGATATGTTCTCAATTTTCCCGTGCCCGTAGGGATGGCGTGAATCGGGTGGGTTATCGGATACTTTAACGGAGAAGAAAGCGATTATTGCTGCCATCAGATCCATCGATGAATGGATGGCTTCCGATATGATACTGACGGAACCGCTGAGGAATCCCGCCACCAGCTTAATAGTGATGAGAAAGGTATTTGAAAGAATTGACAGCCTTGCAATTTTTACCTTGCGGTTCATCAGATTTCGATTAGTTCATATTTTCTCGAGCCCAGGCCAATTTTCTCCGCGTGTTCCAGGCCTGCCTGCCAGTGTGTTTCGGGGTGGGCCATCGCGAACTTATCCTCGTTCCTCATGTCGCCATGCCTGTGCGAGTCGCAGATGCGGCTTCCAGGCAATGCCGGGGCAGCAGTGACAAGATCGGCACAGGCCTGGTCGAGAGCAACCGGGTCGAATGAGGCCGCGATACCTATGTCGGGAACGACAGGATAATCGTTAAATCCCCAGCAGTCGCAGTCGGGTGAAACGTTCATTATGAAGTTAATGTGAAAAGCAGGTTTATCCTTCAGCACAGCAAGAGTGTATTCGGAGATCCTCTTGCTCACTATCTCTGAGGAGTTTTGCCAGACAACCCTGGCGGAGTCGTACTGGCATACCGCTATGCACTGACCGCAACCGGTACATTTCCCGTAGTCGATCCTGGCTATCTTGTCGGCTCCAACCTGTATGGCACCGTAGTTGCAGAATTTCTCGCAGATCCGGCAACCCGTGCAGTTATCCTCGTGAATGACAGGCGATGAACCCGAGTGGAGGAAGAGCTTCCCGCCAACCGATGCACATCCCATGCCTATGTTCTTTAGTGCCCCTCCGAAACCGGTCAGTTCATGACCTTTAAAATGATTCATCGAGACCAGGACGTCAGCATCGGCAACTGCCGAGCCTATTTTTGCAGATTTAACGTATTCACCATCCAATACAATCTCGCGGTAATCAATACCCTTTACACCATCGCCGATAACCACCTGGCACCCAGTCGAAAGAGGGTTAAACCCATTCTCGAAAGCAGCTTCGAGGTGGCCAGGTGCATGAGCCCTGCGGCCTGAGTACAATGTGTTACAATCGGTGAGGTAAGGTATTGCCTTCTTCGATTTCAGGTACCTTACAACCTGGGCGGCGAAGTTCGGTCTTATGTAAGCAAGGTTACCCGGCTCGCCAAAGTGGATCTTGATAGCTGTCAGCTTGTGATCAAAATCTATCGTGTCTATACCAGCCTTCCTGATGAGGTTATCAAGCTTCTTTAACAGGTTGGCTGAAGGTTTCGAGCGGAGATTAGTGAAGTATACTTTTGAATCTGACATTGCCAAACTGGTTTCTTAAACTGATAGAATTCGTGCAAGATCAACGAGTTCCCGGTTGACATCCTTGTGCAGCTTGACGGCTTTCCGGAAAGGTACCAGCACAATCTCGCCATTCTGCAGACCTACCATCACACTTTTCTGGTCATCAAGCAGAGCCTCTACGGCCGCGTTGCCAAGCCTGCTGGCGTTGACCCTGTCGATGGCGGATGGTGATCCGCCGCGCTGCAGGTGACCAAGTACGGAAACCCTTATATCGTACCCGGCAAAGTCATCCTTCACCTTTTGCGACAGGGCAATGGCGCCACCATCCTCGTCACCTTCAGCAACGATAATAAGGTTACTTGATTTTTTCCTGTGATCGTTCGGTTCAATTATTTTTTTCAGGTTTCTTGCCTCACCCTTTATCTCGGGTATCATAATTGCCTCGGCCCCGGTTGCGATACCGCTGTACAACGCGATAAAACCGGCTTCAGCACCCATCACCTCCACGAAGAACATCCTGTTATGCGCGCTTGCCGTATCCCTGATTTTATCAACAGCCTCTACGACGGTATTAAGCGCCGTGTCGTAACCGATAGTGTAGTCGGTACCGTATATATCATTATCAATCGTGCCTGGTACCCCGACGAACGGGAGGTCATACTCCTCGTTGAAGAGCCTGGCACCGGTAAAGGTACCATCACCACCTATTACAACAACACCGTCTATCTCGGCCTGCCTGAGGTTATTATATGCCTTGTTCCTGCCCTCCGGTGTGCGGAATTCTTCACACCTGGCAGTTTTCAAAATAGTACCACCCTTCTGGATAATGTCACTCACGCTGCTCGCGTACATCGGGATGAAATCAGCGTCTATCAATCCCTGGTAACCCTGCCTTATCCCAACCACTGAAAGTTCGTGGTAAACCGCGCTTCTCACGACGGCCCTGATGGCCGCGTTCATCCCCGGTGCATCACCTCCTGATGTAAGCACCCCGATTTTCTTAATCTTTCCCATAAAGTCTTAACTTTTTTAATCAGCCGGCAAAGATAGCATAATAAATTCGCAGAAAAAAGAGCGGAAACAAGAAAATTTATATCGAAAGTATCGCGTCTCTGGTTTTGTCTATCAGCCATTTAGGAGTTGATGTGGCTCCGCACACCCCGGCCGAGTTTTTCCCCGTGAACCATTCCTTCTTAAGCTCGTCGGGAGAGGAGATGAAATATGAATCGGGATTCTCGCTTTTGCACACGGAGAAGAGCATTTTCCCGTTAGAGCTTTCCTTCCCGCCTATAAAGATAATTATGTCGTGTTTTCTCGAGAAAGCTCTCAGGCCAGGTTCCCTGTTAGATACCTGCCCGCAGATAGTCCTGTTGATATGAAGCAGTTTCTGTTGGTTAGACGGGTCTGTTTCCCTGATCCTGTCAGCTATCTTCTCTGCAAGCTGGAAATAATCGGTGGTAGGCATAGTAGTCTGCGAGAAGAGATGGATCTCTTTCGTGTAATCGATCTTGTCGAGGTTCTTTTCACCGTCGGTGAGTATAGCTTCGTCTTCAGTCTGGCCGATGAGACCAATCACTTCCGCGTGCCCTGCCTTCCCGAAGATGACAACCTGACCGTTTACCTTCCTGGTCTTCTCCCAGGCCATCTTAATCCTTTGCTGAAGCCTGCTAACAATAGGGCAGGTGGCTTCGATGATCGTTATGTTGTTCTCGAGTGCGATAGCGTAAGTTTCCGGAGGCTCGCCATGGGCTCTTATAAGCACCTTGCAGTCGCGGAGCTGCATGAACTGATCCTTGTTCACAGGCACCAGCCCAAGGGAATATAACCTCTCGACCTCGATATCGTTATGCACTATCTGCCCGAGCGAGAAGACTTTCTCACCACGGGCAAGAGCCTCCTCGGCTATCTCTACCGCGTTCCTTACCCCGAAACAAAAGCCCGATTTTTCGTCTACTTCAACCTGCATGCAGCCTGGTTTCAATTAATTTCATTATCCATTCCATCTGGTCGGGAATAGTCATCCTCGAGTTGTCAAGCACCACGGCATCATCGGCCCGCCTGAGCGGACTGATATCCCTGTTCTCGTCAGCGATGTCGCCGTAATATTCCTCTTCCGCTTCCTCGTAGTCAGTTTTTATTCCCTTGCTCACTAGCTCATCGTATCTTCTTTTCGCCCTTACATCGACTGAGGCGGTCATGAAGATCTTTAGCTCAGCGTCAGGAAAAACAACCGTGCCTATATCCCTTCCGTCCATCACTATACCCTTGAAAACACCGATCTGTCTCTGAAGTTCAACCATTCTTTCCCTGACCTCTTGAATCCTGACTTTAGCGCTCACCAGACCTGACACCTCTATGCCCCTTATCTCTTTCTCCACGTTCTCGGAATTAAGAAAAGTCTCGTGCTCACCAAGGTCGGGGTTATACACGAAATTGATATTTATCTCCGGCAGGCAGGAGATGACCCCGGCCGCGTTTATTGCCAGTTCACTGGCGTAACCCTTTCGCATGCAATAAAGAGTGACCGATCTGTACATCGCGCCGCTGTCTATGTAAATATATTGCATCTCCCTCGCTATCGCCCTGGCAAAAGAGCTCTTGCCGCATGATGAATACCCGTCTATCGCTATTATTATTTTCCTTTTTATCATTATTTCGTATGGTAATCAAATTTCAAAACATTCGTTAGTAAGGCCGGGAAGATATTTTCTGGAACCTGTGCTGTATCATTCCCTTTCCTGAATTTCCTGTAAAGAAGATCCGGTCTGAGAATTATTGACACGTGGTTCGAGGCACCGGCGAGATGATAAGAAGCCCTGCCGAAACCAATACCCAGGTAAGCGGTATTTATCCCGAATCCCCACGAGAAGCCGGTCATCGATCCTCCAGATTCAACTTTCAATTCCCTTCTCCGCTGGTAGTTGTACCCGGCAGCAAAGTAAAAATTCTTGTGTGAAGTGCTTGGCTCGGTGCCAAGGACAACATGCCTGAAGAGGTTCTCACCAGATCCGTCGCTACCAGCTGACTCCGCCGATCCTGGTCGTCGTAAGCGTGTGTCAGATCGAAGATTTCTCGAGAGGTGGCGAAGTGTGATGCCGGGAAAACCTGAAGGGGCATGTTCGGTGACTGGGGAAAACCTGCTGGATCTCGAAGGGTACTTTCGCGCTCACCGCCGGCGTATCTTGTTAATTGCAGCCCGGCATTCTTGAAAACGAGACCTGCTGATGAAAGCATATTATTGCTGTGCCACGAAATGCCAATGCTCGGTAACGAGACCGAATGAAGTGTACTTCTCGAGGTGCGACAGAACGGGCTTAGCGAGGTTGGCGCCTATGGTGATATTCCTGCCCAGATCGTGCGAATAGACTAACATCAGTGCATATTCGGCGCGGAGAAGAAACCCGGTTATATTACCGGATTCATCTGTCTCCCTGAATGAACCGTAATTAAGGTAGGTCAGTCCAACCGCGAAAAATCCGGGGAGCCTGGTATGAGGTGAATACATCGTCATGCCATAATTTATTCCGGCGAAGTAATTAACGTAATTAAGAGCGAGTGAACTGTTCATCCCGCTGTCGAGCAGAGCTGGATTGTGATAGACCAGGTTAAGGTCAACGGCAGGCAAAGAGACGTTGGTTCCACCGAGGGAAGCCACGAGGCCGGAATGAGTCAGGTTGAGGAATTCATACACGTTATCACCGCCGGTCTGTGCGAAGAGTTTCGCCGAGACAGCCAGAAGGATCGCGATATATAGTTTTTTACCTGACATCAGTCTGTTATAAAGATAGGATGATTTTCTTTAATTCGGGTTATCCACAAGAGCCTTATCAGGCTGTTTTGCCAGTCAGTGCAAGGGCGTCCTCGAGCTCTTTCTTCCGTCCATCAGCCTGCGAAAGGAATAATCCAATGACCACTATTGCCATACCCGCCAGGCTCTGTATTGTCAGTTTCTCGTGAAGAAGAAGGAAGGAAAAGAAGGCCGTGAAGATGGGTATGCAATTGGTGAAAACATTTGCTCTTGTAATACCTATGTATCTGACCGAGAATGCGAAGAAGATGAAAGCTCCGCACGACGCGAAAACTGAAAGGGCCACCACCGGCCATATCGAACCGAACGAATGAGTTGCACCGGCAAAATCGCGCAGGTCAAATACAAGGAAGACAGGCAGGAAAAGTATACCACCGATTACATTCTGCACATTGACGATATACACCGGGCTGTAAGACTCAACCAGTTTGCTGAGAGTAAGGTTATAGCCTACTGCGGAGACAACAGCCAACGCCAGGAGCAACAACCCCTTCATGTTGAATGACAGACTCCCGTCTGGTTTTACGACGAAGATCAGAATACCTATGAATGACAGGATTATTCCAAGGTAATTCATGATCCTCAGTTTTTCCCTGAAAAGGATCCAGGCGCCAATTGCTGCAACCACTGGAATCGTGGATATTATAACCGAGCATGTTGTTGGTGACACGTAGGTAAGGCCATGACTTTCGCCGATGAAATAGAGGAAGGGTTCGAAGAAAGCCAGGAGGATGAATAATTTCCAGTCCTCTTTCTTTATCTTCATGAACTTCCTGGTCACCCGCAGGTACACAGTGAGTATTATTATGGCTATCACCAGCCTGAAAAAAACGATGGTTATGGGTTTGTAGAACTCGTTGGCCATTTTGAACCAGATGAACGAGAACGACCAGAAGATCATTGCCAGAATAACCGAACCATATACCCTGAATTTATTCATCAATAGCCGAGGTTGAGCGGTGCGAATTTAGCCTATTAATTAAAATTATCATAACCTGCATCTCTAATTATATTTATTGTTTCGACCAGACTTCGTTACCGGGATTTTCTATCGGATTAAATAGCACGCTATTAGGTGCTTAACATGGGCATTTATTTCGACCACGTGGTAAATATGATAATGGGTCAATTTGATTGTGAATCATTAATTATTATATTTGCCGCCTCCGGTATGGGGATTTTAATTGAGATTCTTTTAGAAACAATTGAATAATAACATTTTATAAATTATTCGGAATGAAAATTTTAGTATGTATCAGCAATGTTCCTGATACGACGACAAAGATCAGATTTGTTGAAGGCAACAAGGCACTTGATCCTGCCGGCGTACAATGGGTCATTAATCCCTGGGACGAGTTATCACTCACAAGGGCGCTCGAGTTAAAGGATGATCAGTCAACCGGTGTTAAGTCGGTTACAGTTGCTCATGTCGGGCCTGCCACATCCGAGCCCACCATCAGGAAGGCTCTTGCTATCGGGGCTGACGACGCGATAAGGGTTAATACTGATGCCCGCGATTCATATTTCGTTGCAGCACAGCTGGCCGAGGTTGTGAAAAAAGAACAGTTCGACATAGTAATGACAGGTATTGAATCGAGCGATTTCAATGGTTCAACTGTCGGCGGCATGCTGGCCGAGTTTTTGGGAATGCCATCTGTTTCGGCAGTTTCAGCGCTCAAGATTGAAGGGGGCAAACCCGTTATCACACGCGAGATAGACGGTGGAAGGGAAACCGTATCGGTACCTGCCCCGTTCGTCGCGATAGTTCAGAAAGGAATTGCAAAGGAACCAAGGATAGCAGCCATGAGGGGTATCATGATGGCAAGGACCAAGCCCGTGAAGGTTATGGAGCCCGTGGCCTCGGATGTTCTTACCGAAGTATTGGCTTACGAGAAACCAGCACCGAGAGCTGCATGCAGGTACATTGACGCGGAGAATCCCGCCCAGCTGGTTGAACTGCTTCAGAATGAAGCCAAAGTAATTTGATCATTAACAAAAACATCGCAATCATGTCAGTATTAGTATATACAGAAAACTGGGACGGCAAATTCAAGAAATCATCATTCGAGCTGGTATCATATGCAGCAGGTGTTGCCGCCATGCAGAACAGCACCGTTACGGCACTTTCTATCGGGCCGGTGGACGACCAGGAATTACAGAAGCTGGGAAATTATGGCGCCACCAAAGTATTGAGCGTCACGGGTGACGGCCTTGGTTATCTCGACAACCAGAACTACACGTCAGTTATTTCAGATATAGCCGTAAAAGAGAACTCGACCGTTATCGTTCTTTCGAATAACAACACGGGGAAAGCATTAGCCCCGAGGTTATCTGTGAAACTGAAGGCGGGTATAGGATCGGGAGTTAACAAGCTTCCGCTCAGCCTGAACCCGTTCACCGTTTACAAGCGTACCTATTCCGGAAATGCTTACGCGCAACTTGTTATAAAATCCGATATCAGGATAATCACCCTCGCGCAGAACTCTTACGATATAAAGGAAACCGGCGGATCGGCAACAATTGAAAAGCTTGCTGTTTCTTTCCAGGGAGCAAAAACAGCTCTCGTGGATGTTCAGAAGCAGAGTGGTAAACTGTTGCTCACCGATGCGGAGGTTGTTGTTTCGGGTGGAAGGGGAATGAAATCGCCCGACAACTGGGCTCCTCTCACCGAACTGGCCACTTTGCTTGGCGCTGCCACGGCATGTTCACGTCCGGTTTCTGATGAAGGGTGGAGACCTCACGAAGAGCATACAGGACAGACAGGGAAAATCATTTCACCTAACCTGTATATAGCTGTAGGTATTTCGGGCGCTACACAACACCTGGCAGGTATTAGCTCTTCAAAATACATCGTGGCCATTAACACCGACAAGGATGCACCCATCTTCGAGGCAGCACAGTACGGTATCGTTGGCGATGCAATGAAGGTGCTTCCAAAGCTCGTCGAGGCTGTTAAGGAAATTAAAAAATGATATATCAGGGCACCCCAGTCAGCGGGTGTCCTTTTTTATTTTTCTTGCTGATCAACACACTAACCGACCTTACTAATGACACGACAGATCATCTTCTCCGCGGTACTCCTGCTGACACTGGGTGTATTTGCATTCACAATCAATCGCCTGTACAGTTTCCTCAGGCTGACCCGCCGTGGTTATAAAGTAGATAATATCGGCAGGAGACTCATGGTAACCCTGAACGTGGCCATTGGACAGACGAGAATATTCAGGCGTCCTGTAATAGGGTTCTTTCACGCTCTCGTTTTCTGGGGATTTTGCGTGATACTGTTCGGTAGCATAGAGATGGTTATCGATGGACTTTCAGGTTCCGAGAAGGTGCTTAGATTCCTTGGTCCGGTTTATGATTTCATAATGGCTTCGGGCGATATTTTCGCGCTGCTTGTTGCAGTTTCAATTATCATCTTCCTGTCGCGCAGGTTATTCTTCCATATTAAGCGCTTCGAGGGCATCGAGATGAAGAAGATATCGCATATAGATGCCAATATTGCACTGACGATAATACTTGTCCTGATGATTTCCCTCCTTGGCATGAATACCGGGTATGTCGGATTCATGAAAGCCACGGGTGGAGAGGTGCATGGTGTATATCCTGTAAGCACTCTCCTCCTGCCTCTTCTTGGAAATGCCGGAACGGGAACATTGCAGATGATTTATGAAGCATGCTGGTGGATTCACATCCTGCTGATTTTCATCTTTGCCAATATACTTCCATACTCAAAACATTTTCACGTGTTCATGTCGGTTCCTAACGTCTTTCTTTCAAGACTTGAGCCGCTTGGCAAGCTGATCAACATGGATAACGTGACGAAAGAGGTGAGGCTGATGATGAATCCTGAAACGGCTTATTCAGCGGCTCCATCCGATACACCACCCGAACGATTCGGTGTTAAAGACGCGGAAGACGTGGTCTGGAAGAGTTATGTCGATTCACTATCGTGTACGGAATGCGGGCGATGCACCTCGGTTTGTCCTGCCAACATAACTGGCAAGAAACTATCACCAAGGAAGATCATGATGGATCTGAGGGCAAGGATGAAGGAAAAAGGTCCCCTCATGGTTAAGAACGGACGTGACTATTCGGATAACCGTTCACTTGTCCGCGATTACATTTCAGAGGAAGAACTATGGGCCTGCACCACGTGCAATGCCTGTGCCAGGGAGTGCCCTGTAAATATTAACCAGCCATCTCTCATAGTCGATATGAGGAGATACCTCGTGATGGAAGAAGCATCTGCACCAGGTGAACTCAAGGCTGTTTTCAATAATATCGAGAACAATGGTGCTCCGTGGCAATACTCTGCCGAGGACAGGCTTAACTGGGCAAAAGATCTGGAAATTAACGTGATCTGACATTTATAATAGTATATTCTAATCCGAAAAATCAATCTGATGGAAAGCCGGAAAATAGAAGTGCCCGTTATGGCTGATCTTTTTGCCAGGGGCGAAAAACCCGAGTATCTGCTCTGGGTAGGCTGTGCCGGGGCATTTGATGACAGGTACAAGAAGGTGGTGAGAGCCTTTGCAAAAATACTCGCTCACCTTCAGGTCAGTTACGCCGTGCTCGGCAAGGAGGAAACATGCACTGGCGACCCTGCCAGAAGGGCAGGTAACGAGATGCTTTACCAGATGCAGGCACTGCAGGTAATTGAAACCCTGAAGATGTACGAGGTTAAGAAGATAATAACGGTGTGCCCTCATTGCTACAACATATTTAAAAATGAATATCCCGACCTCGGTGGTAACTACGAGGTGATGAACTACCTCCAGTTCATTGAAAAGAGCATAGGGGAAGGGAAGCTTAAGCCGGTGCAGATCAAGGGAGCTCCAAAGGTAACCTATCATGATCCCTGTTACCTGGGCAGGGCCAACGAGATATATGATGAACCCCGCCTTATACTATCTAACCTGACTCCAAATCTCGTGGAGATGGGCAGGAACAGGAGCTACGCTCTTTGCTGTGGTGCCGGGGGGGCACAAATGTTCAAGGAGGCTGAGAAGGGGAACAAGGAGATCTTTATCGAGAGGACCGAGGAGGCATTACAGACAGGTGCATCGGTTATAGCAACTGCATGTCCATTCTGCATGACAATGATGACTGACGGTATCAAGTACAAGAACAGGGAAGAGGACGTTAAGAATTACGACATTGCTGAACTTATTGTTCAATCTATTGGAATCTGAATTAACCGGAACTAATTATAATAAAAATGGAAAACAGAAAAGTACTGAAAAGCGGTGAATTTCTTGTAAGCGAAGTGGATGCGAAGGACGTTTTCATCCCGGAAGAATTCAACGAGGAACAACTTATGATCGCCCAGACCTGCAGGGATTTTCTTGAAACGGAAGTTTATCCAAACATGGCACAGGTTGAGAAGAGCGACAGGCAACTCATGAAAAGCATGCTCAAGAAATCCGGTGAGCTTGGCCTTATGGGGGTAGCGATACCTGAAGAATATGGCGGCTTCGGCCAGTCGTTTGTATCGCAGATGCTCGTTGCCGCTACAACAGGGGCAGGTTATTCATTTTCAGTTGCTTACATGGCACATTGTGGTATTGGCACCATGCCTATAATGTACTACGGAACCGAGGAGCAGCGGCAGAAATATGTTACAAGGCTTGCCACCGGTGAGCTAATTGGTGCCTACTGTCTTACTGAACCGGGAGCGGGCAGTGATGCCAATTCCGGAAAGACAAACGCTAAACTTTCTGAAGATGGGAAACATTATATCCTGAATGGTCAGAAGATGTGGATCACGAACGCGGGTTTCGCTGACACCCTCGTCGTTTTCGCTAAGATAGATACAGACAGGGTTCTGAGCGCCTTCATAGTAGAAACAGCCTACCCTGGTGTTGTCATCGGTCCCGATGAGCACAAGATGGGTATCAAGGGTTCATCAACAGCCCAGATCTACTTCAACGATGTTAAAGTGCCCGTCGAGAACATGCTTGGCAAGAGGGGCGAAGGATTCCGTATCGCCCTCAGCATTCTCCACATGGGAAGGATTAAGCTTGGAGGTAATGTACTGGGAGCTGCAAGGAAAGGTATTACCGACTCGGTTCGTTACGCGAACGAACGCAAGCAGTTTGGCGTATTGATCTCCACTTTCGGGGCAATCAAGCACAAGCTTGCCCAGCAGGTAATAAGGTTGTTCGCGACCGAATCGGCAGTGTTCAGGGTAAGTCAGGACATTGACGAACTGATGGATAAGCTCAAGGTTGATTGCGGCGATAAAGGCAGGGCATCGATTGAAGCTATTAGCCACTACGCCGTCGAGGCAGCCCTGCTTAAAGTTGCAGGTTCGGAAATGCTCGATTACATTGTCGACGAAGCCGTTCAGATACATGGAGGTATGGGCTACTCGGCCGAGATGGATGTTGACCGCGGCTACCGCGACTCGCGTATAAACAGGATCTTCGAGGGAACAAATGAAATTAACAGGATACTCGTTGTCGACACTGCCATGAAGCGTGCCATGAAGGGCGATTTTCCTTTGTTCGCTGAAGCAGAAAAGATGTATAACTCAGCCTCTTCCCTTACAGATGAAAAGAAAGCGGGTGAATCGTATTTCGAAGAAAAAGCAAGGTATATCAGGAACTTCAAGAAAGCCATACTACTCTGCATCCACGGTGCATCGAAACAGTATGAAAAGGGTCTCGTGAACGAGCAGGAAGTTCTGAATAATATAGCTGATATGATGATCGAGGCCTATATTGCCGAGAGTCTTCTCCTGAGGGTTCAGAAGCGCGAGACACTGAAAGGACAGTCACAGGTTTACAGGGACATGCTCGACGTGCATGTTTATGATGTTGCCGAGCTTGTCAGAAAAGCTGGCCTCGACGCTGTATATTCCTTTGCATCAGCAGATGTTGCTCCGTCGCTTGAGAAAGCTATCAGCAACCTGACAGCAGTAGCTGGAGTGAATGTCAAAGAGGGCAGGAGAAGAATAGCCGCGAAACTAATAGAGGATAACGAATACAAGTTCTGATACTTTTTCACGTTTTAAGGAAGCTGGGTATCTTTGCATCTGTACCCGGCTTCTTAATTTTAAAATTACCGCGATTATGAAAAAACTGATTGTTTTAGCAAGTCTTGCATTGATTTTATATCAGTCATGCTCGGTTGTCCCGCTTACCGGCCGGAAACAGCTCAACCTCCTTCCCGAGTCGGAGATGATAGCAATGGGCCTCACGAATTATTCAGACTTCCTGAAAGAGAATCCTCCCTCGACTGATAAGACGAACTCCGCGATTGTTACCGAGGTTGGAACGAATATAGCGAATGCTGTTATTAAGTATTTCGCTGATAACAATTTACAGGACAGGCTGAACGGTTATAAATGGGAGTTCAATCTCGTTAGTGACAAGACTCCCAACGCATGGTGCATGCCAGGAGGGAAGGTTGTCGTTTACAGCGGGTTACTTCCTTTAACTGCTGACAAAAATGGTCTGGCGGTCGTAATCAGTCACGAGATTGCCCATGCTGTTGCAAGGCATGGTAACGAGAGGATGAGCCAGCAGCTACTCACTCAGCTTGGGGGTATTGCCCTGAGTGAGGCAATTAAGCAGAAGCCTGCCGAGACGAAAAACATATTCATGTCGGCTTACGGTATCGGTTCACAGGTGGGCCTCATGCTGCCATATTCGCGTGAACATGAATACGAGGCTGACAAGCTGGGTCTTATCTTCATGGCGATGGCCGGGTACGATCCTTCTTCAGCCATTCCTTTCTGGGAAAGGATGTCTGCCCTTGGAGGGAATAAGCCACCGGAATTCCTGAGTACGCACCCTTCTGACCAGAACAGGATCAACAAGATCAAAGCTGCTCTCCCGGAGGCACTTAAGTATTATAAGAAATAATTCCTTTTTCGGGGTGTTATTTAAACCGGTTCATCATTTGATGGTCCGGTTTTTTATTTTTCATCACCCTGATAAACACGAATGCCCGACTAAGTGACAAAGATCAATTTTATGAATGATAAAGAGCATAGGACAGGGGTGTAAAAATGAGAAGTCAATAATTTTAAGATCAGCAGAATGCGGTATATTTGTGAACAAATTAACAATAGAAACGATGAATCAAAAAGTTAAAAAGGTAAGAAATATTCTGGCCACAATAACACTTCTTGTTGCAGGGGTATGGGTCACCTCGTGTGAGAAATACACGATAACGTTACCGACTGTTGACCCTGATGAAACAAGGTCATTCCAGACAGATATTCAGCCAATCTTTGATGCCAACTGCGTGACTTGTCATGGTGGTGCACTGGCTCCTGATCTCAGAACCGGAAAATCATACAGTGATCTTTCGAGGCGCGGTTTCCTGAATACTCCTGCAGAGGAGAACAGGCTTTACCTTCAGATGAAATCATCGACCCATGTCTCCAGGTCGACAGAAGTTGATCGCTTACTTGTATTTTACTGGGTACAGCAAGGAGCACTTAATAACTAACCTAACTTTTAAACTAATAAAAACTCAAATATGAAAAAGTTCTTTTTACTTCTGATACTGTCAGCATTTCTGACACCTGTATTTTGCCAGGAAGAGTCGGGGTCAACTCCGGTCAGCAATACTTTCACCACATCGGTGCTCGTGGAGAACCAGACGGTAGCTACTCCTTACAAGGGCGGACTCGAGCTTGAGATTCATCACAGGTTCAGCCTGATTGAAGATATTGATGACCTTTATGGCATTTACGGATCAGCAAACACCAGGATAGGACTTAATTATGGTATCACCGACAGGCTCATGGTTGGTGCAGGTACCACGAAAGATTACAAATTACAGGATCTCCAGTGGAAATATCTTATACTGAGGCAGACAGAAGATAACAAGATGCCGGTATCACTTTCATACTTTGGCAACGTTGTTGCAGATCTTCGTAACAAGGAAGTATTTGGTACTGGTGAATACAGGGAGATACACAGGTTATCATATTTCTCGCAGCTTATCATAGCCAGGAAATTCAGCGAAAAAATTTCAGCTCAGGTAGCACCTTCTGTGATTTATTTCAACGCTGTTCCCGATGGTTACAAGAACCTGAACTTCGGCATTCACGCTGGAGCCAAGGCCACTATAGTTGGAAACCAGTCGCTATTGCTCGAGTATGATCAGCTTCTTACAAAGCAGGATATCGAGACTCAGCCCAAACCAAACCTCACCCTTGGCTGGGAAATAGGTACTGCAACTCATTGCTTCCAGGTGTTCGTAACAAATTACTCGCAGATTATTAACCAGAGAAACCTCGTGTTTAACACTAACGATTTCACTAAAGGTGATTACCTGGTTGGTTTTAATATTACTGTAAGATTCTAGTCACAGTCAGGATATAAGATGAAATTAAATATTACCCGTTTAATTACGGTACCGGTTCTACTATGCCTCTGCCTTAGTGCGGGGGCATGGCCTTTTAAAGCGAAGGCAGGCAGGCAGCAGGATCCGGCCGACACGACAAAATTCGTATCGCCGTATGCAGAGGATAACGAGAGATGCCTCAAGTGTCACGGACAGAGTGTTTATCCTTACAGGAACGAACAGCTTGGCAAGGATCTGAAAGCCACGATGTCGGCGGAAAGAATTGTGAAGAGGGAGAAGTTCTATTCGTCAAACCACAAGAGCTTCAGTTGCACCGATTGTCATTCTGAATCGTATACAACCTGGCCACACGCCGGTGAATTGAGGATGGAACAGAAACTGATGTGCCTCGATTGTCATGGTGGTGATGAGACCTACGCTAAATATCATTTTGAAGAAATTGAATCAGAATACAAGCAGAGCACGCATTTCAAGATGGAGGGAGAGGGTTTCTCGTGCTGGAAATGTCACGACCCGCATGGTTACTCGACTATACTGAGGCACTCGGATGATATAAGGCAGACAGTAATGGAATCAAACACGATCTGTCTGAATTGTCACGGTAACTTCGAGAAATTCCGCCTTCTCACCGAGAAAACAGAATCCAACCTGATTGGCAAGCACGACTGGCTGCCAAACCAGGAAGCACATTTCAAGACGGTACGATGTATAGAGTGCCATGCAGCGGCCAATGACAGCCTGCTGGTCTCACATCGCATAAAGCCAAAAGAAGAGGCCGTGAGACTGTGCAACGAGTGCCATTCGCAGAACTCGATACTGATGTCTTCCCTATACAAATACCGTTCGCGCGAATTGAGGGAAAACAACGGCTTCCTTAACGCCGTCATGCTTAACGAGTCGTACGTTATCGGGGCCAACAGGAATGAATACCTCAACCTCGTGAGCTTCATAGTCTTCGGGCTTGTGGTGGCAGCCATTGCATTTCATGTAGTATTAAGAATTTTAAAAAAATAAGTGGAGGAATAAAGGATGTATCTATATCCTAAATGGGTGAGACTCTGGCATGTTACCAATGCCATTCTATTTGTTATCCTTATAATAACCGGTATCAGCATGCAATATACCGGCCGCGATAATAACATGATGATGGTTGGATTTGCCCGGGCAGTTAAATGGCATAACATATGTGCTTTCATACTCACGGCTAACTACGTGTTCTATATCATAGGGAATGCTGTTACAACCAATGGTAAATATTACAAGGTGGAGAGACGCGGATTCATTGCAGAACTGGTGAGCCAGGCAAAATACTACGCTTTCGGGATGTTCAAGGGTCAGAAACACCCTTTCCCGGTAACACTCGAACGTAAATTCAACCCCTTGCAGAAGTTTACTTACGTGCTGGCGATGTATCTCGGTATGCCGCTGCTGATAATCTCCGGCTTCGGACTCCTTTTCCCGGAGATCACGGTTGAAAGAGTGTTTGGCGGAAGCGGACTTGTCATGACTGACGTCCTTCATATCAGCATGGGCTTCCTGCTATCGGTATTCATGGTTATCCACGTTTATACCTGTACACTTGGAAGTAAACCCACATCCTTGTTCAAGGGGATGATAACAGGGTATCACGATTCAGATCATCATTGATAGATTACCTCTTTTTTCCCATCTTTGACCGATCAATTTTTGAAGAGATGAGTTCGAGAGGTTACCGATCATTTTTATTACTACTGGTCCTGACTGTTGTTGCTGCTTTTTCCCAGCCAAGGTGGAAGGTGCCTGCGGAGGCCAGGGATCTTAAGAATCCTATTCCAGCCAACCAGGCCAGCCTGGCAGCGGGGAAAGCACTGTACAAGACACAATGCGAGTACTGCCACGGGAAAACCGGGCTCGGTGACGGGGGAAAATCAACAGTTCTCAGTACCTCGCCGGGTAACTTTTCAAAACCTGGATTCCAGGCGCAGACCGATGGCGCTTTGTTTTACAAGACAAAGACAGGCAGGGGAGAGATGCCTGCATATGGTAAACGTATATTGATGAGCAAATGTGACAAGTGGTAAACTACATGAGGACTTTTAAAAAGTAGGAGAAAATATTTTGGAGATTGAAAAGAGGTAGTGTGAGCTACCTCTTTTTTTTGGTCTTGACTGAAATTATCAAACTCCGATAAGACAATTAGTTATAGCACTATCTCTAAGCTTAATTCCTTGTTAAAAGATCGCACGAATGGAACGTGGAGCTGGCTGGTGCCAAGGAACTTTGAGAATAATAAAGAAAAGTTTCAATATGAAGTAGAGTCGGAGGTGAAGGCCGGTAGAACCAGTATCCTTCCGGGCCGGGGTAAAAATGATTCTATCTGGAAGGGCTGTAAGTACTTTTATAGAAGCTTTTTGGTAATGGTCCTGAAATATATACTATGGAATTTTTGCCCGGTATTCTCCATGATTAACGGATTATAAAAAATGAAAGCCGGCTCAACAAAGATATGAGCCGGCTTTTTATACTTTATAATTTACTTTCTAACTACCAGGCAGCTACTGTATTTTCAAGAAGCGTCTTGATGTACGGGTAGTTGTGAACGCCTTTGCCAGCACCTCTGGTTACCATCTGGAAGTTGATGATAGCACCGAACTGTGCGTTGGTAAGAGCTGGGAATGCAGGTGTTCCGTTAGCAGGGTTCTTCCAGTAACCTGTCGGGTTGGAAGAAGCATCATAGATATCAAGATAACCGTTATAAGCACCGGTTGTCGGGTCTTTCTGGAGGATATCATGACCAGCACCGATAGCGTTAAGCTTGGTTGCAAGAGCAGCCAGTTTTGTTGAGACATCAGCAACGGCAGCTGTATAAGTTGCATTGGTTGCACTCATGGTAGTGTGGCAACCAGAAACATTACAACCGTTGAAGTTGCCGGCAACTTCGAAAGAGTGACCACCTGCAAGTCCTGATGGAGTTGCCATGTGGCAAGAGTTACATGAAGCGTTTGCCACGTGAGCGGAGTTGGTATAGCCAGTGCCAAATTCAATCGCACCTACACCAGAAGCCATTGCACCCTGGGTACCGTAGTGAACACCAGTTCTGTAGCTGATTGAAACACCAGAGAAAGTAGCGGTGGGATTGGTCTTGAGTGCGGCATAATCCATAACGTTGCTGTCTGCTGATTTGGTAACCGGCCTTGGCTGGTGGCACTTGGCGCAAAGGTTAGCGCTTGTCTTGGCGAAGTTGATGGTTTTTGAACCACCATACATTGTCATTGGAACAGCTGCAGTGCTTGTAAGCGGAAGAAAATCATCATCAGTGTAGGTCGAGTGAAGTGAACTGTGGCACGTGAAGCAGTTGATCGGAGCGGGAAGCGCCATGGTGGCAGCATCCACAACATAACCGTTGTCATACTTGCTTGTTGTTGCGTTAAGAGTGAAAGTAACCGGGGTGTTATTCTTAACAACATACCTGAAGCCCTGGTGTGAATGGCAGGGAGCACAGTTGTTCCTGGTGCCTTCTTCAAAAGCCTCACCGGTAGCATGAAGCGAGTGTTCAAACTGCATAGCTACTGCTTCAACTCCGGTTGCAGTTGCATTATGACAAAGCTTGCAACTCTCGTTTGCATCTTTCCCGTCTTTACCGTCGGCACCATCAGCACCGGCAGGTCCCATCGGACCTTCGCATGAAGCGAATAGTAAACCCGCTACCGCGAATAATGAAATTGTCTTAATCAGGTTTTTCATAAATATGATTTGTTTAGATTAGTATCACATGACAAAATTAAAAATTGACTCTGTTAATTCACTAACAGAACCCGTGATATATGCAATACGACTAATTGACCGATGTTTGCATGTTCGATGATATATGTCAATGACATAGGTGATATTTGTTGGTTTTTTGTATCTTGCAAGGGTAAAAACTATTTTTGACACCCTTTAGAAAAGACAAATGTTCAGCGAGAGGCTCATACATAGCTGTGCTAACTGCATCGTGGCCTGGAAGAACTTCAGTAACCTTACCCCCGAGGAAATACGGCTCGTGGATGAGAACCGTTATGAAGCCACCTTCAAACCCGGAGAGATTATCTTCAAGCAGGGTTCGCCCGCTACAAGCGCTGTCTTCCTGGCTTCCGGAATAGCCAAGATCTACATGGAAGGAACTGACGGCAAGAACTTCATCCTGGGCTTCGGACTTCCCAAGAATATTCTTATTGGCCCGGGCGCTCATGTTTCGAACAGGCATTCCTATTCCGTGTCAGCGCTATCTGTTGTGCAGGCTTGTTTCCTGAGCTTCGAGATACTTCAGAAGCTGATGAAGCAGAACCCGGCCTTTGCCCTTGGCATGCTTGAAGATGTAAGCTCGAAATCTATAACGGCTCATAACAAGCTCCTGAGCCTCGCTCACAAGAAAATGCCCGGGCGTATTGCCGAAGCTCTCCTCTTCTTTTCAGATTCGGTATTCGTGTCGGACGTTTTTGATATGCTACTATCGAGACAGGAACTGGGAGAGATGACGAACATGGCAAAGGAAAGTGTTGTAAGGATATTGAAGGAACTCGAAGGCTCCGGCATAATCCGTACCTCCTGCTCGAAAATTGAGATTCTCGACAGGGAGAGGCTTGTGAGGATTTCTGAAAAGGGTGATAGTGATTGAAATTAAAATAATTGATAATAAGAAATATGAAAGTTGTAAAATTCCTGTTTTCGCCCCTGTTCATGGGGATACTTTTTATAGTGTTCGCGGTATCGATGGCCAGTAGCGACATTCGTGAAAACGATTTTGGATCGGCGCGGCATACGGCGGTGTTTATGTCACCATGGTGGTTTGAACTGGTACTGTTACTGCTCGCCGTGAACCTGGCTGGCCAGGTAATAGAGTTCAGGCTCTACAGGAAAGAGAAGCTAACGATATTTCTTTTCGTAACCCCGCCATTCATTGTCATACTCCTGGGTGCAGCTATAACGAGATATTTTGGCTACGAGGGTACGATTCATATCAGGGAAGGAGAAACCGGGAATGCTATTCCGCCACCACTCATCTCGGCTTCACAATCAAGGACGAATCTGGTAAAGTATTAGCAGAAGACAACAGCAGGTATTCAGTTGCAACTCCTGATAAAAAGGGCTACTCCAGGACGGTTGATGTTGAAGGTGTACAGGTAGAGGTGGTACTTGCCCAGGTTCTTACCAATGCTACAGAGTCCATTGTTGAAAACCCGTCGGGTTATCCTTATCTCTTTCTACACCAGCAGCAGGGAGGAAGGCATGTCAGAACACATATTAAGGTTGGGAGAATCGGTTACCACTGAAGGAAAGACAATTGGCTTTGGCGTTGAATCTTCCGATATAAATATTGTTGCTGACAGCTCTGGCTTCGTCGCGAGATCAAAATCTGATCTGTCGGTTATCGGTATGATGCACGGCGACAGTACCGTGTTCAACGGTGAAAAAGGCGTCAGGCTTGAAAACATGCAGATAATTGGTGCCGGTAAGCTGCGGATAATTCCAAAACGGATTCACGATGGCCGGGCTATTGAAGGCAGTAACAGTTGACCGGGCCGAGCAGGAAACCGGTAAGAATGCACTGCTGTTTCATCTGTTTGCGGGCGATAAACCGGTGTCCGTGACACTGTGGGAGAATACTTCAGATTATTACAGTACTGCCAAAACGGAGATCAACGGAAAGAAAGTTGAATTGTTTTACGGGTCGAGCGTGATAAATCTGCCATTTGAACTCAAGCTGAACGATTTTATACTCGAGAGATACCCGGGCTCATCAAGTCCATCGGGTTACAAGAGCGATGTTCTTCTCACCGATAAAGCTGCCGGTGTCGAGAAACCTTTCATGATCTTCATGAACAACATACTCAAGTACAAGGGCTATCGCTTTTACCAGTCTTCATTTGACAGGGATGAAAAAGGAACGGTACTGTCAGTTAATCACGACAAAGCAGGGATGACCGTTACTTATACAGGTTATCTCCTCATGATGCTCTTCATTATCCTTTCGATGATAAACAAGAACTCGCTTCTCAGGAACATAACACCTGGTTACTGGACTTCAGCGATAAGAAAGGGACTTCCTGTAGTGATCTTCCTGGTGCTGTTCCTTTTGCCACGCGAGGCCTTTTCTCAGAAACTCGTTGCTGACAGGAAAGTGGCAGATGAGTTCGGAAAGATACTCGTTCAGGATCAGAAAGGCAGAACGAAGCCTCTCTTCACCATGAGCAGTGATATACTGAGGAAAGTGGCCCGTGAAAACGAATATAATGGGCTCAGCCCGATGCAGGTTTACCTGGGGTTATATCTCGATTTCGAGCATTGGCAGAATGAGCCATTAATAAGGATTTCTAATTCAGATCTGGCAAAGAAACTTGGTATATCCGGGAATATGGCAGCATTTTCTGACCTCGTCGACTTCAAGAACGGCGGGGCTTACAAGCTTCAGGAAGACGTTCAAAAAGTATATGCCAAGGCTCCAGGTGACAGGAACAAGACCGACAAGGAAATAATGAAGGTGGATGAGAGACTGAATATAGTCTACATGATTTACACCGGTGAATTCTCCAGGTTCTTCCCGCTGAAAGATAAATCGATGCATTGGGCAAACTACTCCGACGCCGTTAAGGGTGCGATCAGTTTTGAAGACTCAACCTATCTTTCGAACGTTATCCCTTCGTTTGCAGAATCTTTGTCGACAAATAACACCAGGACAGGGATGCAGATTGCTGGGTCTGTAAGAGAATACCAGGAAAGATTCTCAGAATACAGCCTGCCTTCGAAGACACGTGTTAATGCCGAGGTGTTCTATTACAAGGCCAAGATCTTCGAGCGCTTGTTTCCCTTCTATGCTACAGTCGGGCTGGTCCTGATTATTCTTCTTATAGTGTATATTATAAGTGACAAGGGAAACGACTCGATAATTCTCCGGATACTCAGGTACCTTGTCTTCGCAGGATTCATCTTCCACACTATTGGATTGGCCATACGATGGTACATTGCAGGACATTCTCCCATGAGCAACGGCTACGAGTCGATGTTGTTCATCTCGTGGGTCATGCTTCTGGTGGGTGTGATCTTCAGTAAAAAATCACCATTCGCTGTACCTGCCACTGCTTTTCTTGGATCGATGACACTGATGGTCGCTCACCTCAGCTTCATGGACCCGGAAATCACTAACCTGGTCCCCGTTCTGAAATCGTACTGGCTGACAATGCACGTGTCTGTCATAACAGGAAGCTATGCCTTCCTTGGATTTGGTGCTGTTATCGGTCTGATAGTAATGATACTCATTGCCCTTTCTGATAATAAAAACATCGCCAGGATATCATCAACGATAGACGAACTGACAGTTCTTAATTACCAGACCTTGACCCTTGGGCTCTATTTCCTCACCATCGGTACCTTCCTGGGTGCTGTCTGGGCGAATGAATCGTGGGGCCGGTACTGGGGCTGGGATCCAAAGGAGACCTGGTCGCTGATTACTATTATTATATATAGTATAGTCATTCACTCCCGTCTGATACCCGGTTTGAAGGATATTTACACGTTTAACCTCCTTTCATTATTTGCTTTTTCATCAGTTCTTATGACATACTTCGGGGTTAATTATTATCTGTCAGGGCTGCATTCTTACCGCGGGTGATCCTGTTCCTGTTCCTGCTTTCGTGTACGTTGCTGTTGTACTGCTGGTATCACTTGCACTGGTAGCTCACTTCAGGTATGGGAAGAAGAGGATGTAGAGTTGTAGGTTGTAGAGTTGTAGAGTTGTAAGTTGTAGAGGGAGAGGGAGGCTTTCTTCGCCAGGGCGGGGGAAGCATCTCTTTTTTGTGTGCTGGCGGGTGTGGCAGGGGTGGGAGGTTTACCTCGCTGCGCTCGGTAATGGGTGCTGGAGGAGAGTAGCCCGCCGTCCGGGTTTCGCGGTGCGAAGCCCGGACGGCTCGCGTGGACTCGCGAAATGGCTGCTTAAGTCAGGGGATATACTGCTTTAATTAGATAAACGGATTGCCTTCGTCGCGGTGCTCCTCAGGCGTTCCCGGGGGAGGCACTTCCGACAAAAACGGCTGTTTTGCCAGGGGTAAAACCGGCCTTTCTTTTTTCTTCAGGCGATTCAAAGCGAGCTTTGATCACCCGCGAAAAAAGAAAGGCCGCTCCTTCGGAACAGCCTTTTTTGTCGGGTGGAAGATGGGATTCGAACCCACGACCTTCGGAACCACAATCCGACGTTCTAACCAACTGAACTACATCCACCGTTTCGGTGTGCAAAATAAGACCAAAAATTTCATTAAACAAAATTTTGGATTTAATTTCTGATAATTCAGTTCTTTGCTATATTTGCATGGTTCAAAAAAAAATGAACCAATTTCTCGCAATAATATCCTCCTTATGCAGTTCATTGGAGGAATGATTTATTAAAGGCAGTTGAAGAAACTCAAGTTCATAGATAACATCTCGGGCCTTCAGCTTTTTCAGCTGTTACGATTTGGAATCTTCCTTATTATTAGCATCGTTTTCACCAAGAGTCACCTCACCAAGGCCGAGGTGGGTTCGTGGGAGATGTTCCTTTTCATCGCCAGCCTTTTCAGCTTTTTCTGGGTAACGGGCATCATTCAGTCACTGCTTCCCCTCTATCACAGGAACAAGACTTACAGGAAACTTGGAGAGAACGGGACAGGTAAATCGCCCGAGATCTTCAACGCGTTCATACTTCTCTGTTTCTTCAGCGTCCTGTTCTTCATCCTGGGTCACTCCATAAAGAATGATGTGAGGATATTCAACTTCACGGGAGATGTGCCTTACATAAAGCTGCTGCTCTGGTACATACTTCTCAGCAACCCGGTTTGCCTTATAGAATACATTTATCTTCTGAATAACCGGTCGTACAGGATATTCCAGTACGGGCTTTATACTTTTACAGTACAGCTGGCGGTTGTTCTGGTACCTATACTTATCGGTAAGGACCTGATGTGGTCATTCTACGGGCTCCTTTTCATAACAGGTATCAGGTGGATCTGGCTTATCATACTTCTAAGACGTTACACCGAGATGAAGATCTCTTTCGAGTTCATGAAGGAGCATCTTTACCTGGGGCTTCCGCTTATACTCACCTCGATGATAAGCGGTTCGGCACAGTATATCGATGGCATAATAATCTCGGCTTATTATAATAATCCGGAGACCTTCGCGCACTTCAGGTATGGTGCCAAGGAGTTTCCCCTGGTGCTGCTGCTGGCCAACGGGCTTAGCAATGCCATGCTTCCCGAGTTCTCGACCCGCTCGAGAATGAAGGAATCGCTGGCTCGTATCAAGGCAAAATCGGAGAGACTGATGCATTTCCTCTTCCCTTCATCAATGCTGATGATGCTTTTTGCCAGGTGGCTTTTCCCGAGGATCTTTACCCCTGAATACATTCGTAGTGCCGATATTTTCCTGATCTATATACTGTTAATCATCCCCAGGCTGGTGTTCCCCCAGACTATTGTCGTGGGCAGGAAGAAAACCAGGGTGACACTTGTTGCTGCCATAATTGAACTTGCAATAAATATCCCCCTGAGTCTTTTGTTAATCGGACAATATGGCACTGTCGGTGTCGCGCTGGCTACTTTCATCGTTTACACGGTTGAAAAAATCTTCCTGGCTGGCTATGTATGGGTGAAGATGGGAATTAAACCTTCAGAATATATACCGCTGAAAACGTATTCAATATATTCAACACTAATTGCAATCCTGTTTATTCTTATCGACCACAGGGTGATCGACATTCACTGATTTTAATCCTGTTTGGAGTTTTCAGAATTCGAATATATTTGCATGATTTTTGTGACCGGGTTTTTGAGGATATGTATTATTCTTTTAATTTTTTTCAAAATGCATATTGCCGAGGTAGCTACAAAGAAGGACATTGCCGATTTCGTGAATTTTCCGAAAGATCTTTACAGGGGAGATCCAAACTGGATCTGTCCCCTCGATTCCGAAGCCGAGTCAACATTTGATCCTTCAAAGAATCCTACATTCTCGAGAGGTTTGCTCAAGCGGTGGATCCTGAAAAACGAATCAGGCCGGACAATAGGCAGGATCAGCGCTTTCATCGACAATGTGAGGTCAAAAGCCAATAGCCAGCCCACGGGTGGCATAGGCTATTTTGAGGTTACTGAAGACCGCGAGGCAGCTTTCCTGCTTTTCGACACGGCCAGGGAATGGCTTAGCTCGGAAGGAATGGAAGCCATGGATGGCCCCATAAACTTCGGGGAAAACGATGCCAACTGGGGTCTGCTTGTCGATGGTTACATGCCTCAGGCATTCGGGATGCCCTATCACAAACCTTATTACAAATCATTCTTCGAGGAATACGGTTTCAGGAAATATTTCGAGCAATACTCTTATCACAGAACTATACGCGACAGTGAGGGTAATATTGTCATGTTTCCCGAACGTATGATGAAAATCGCTGACTGGCTTTCAAAAAGACCAGGGTATAGTTTCAGGCATTTCGAGTTTCGCGATGCTGCCAGGTACATAAATGACCTTGTCGAGGTTTATAATTCTACCTGGGTTTCCTTCAAGGATGATTTTACACCACTCGATCCGGCACTTCTATGGGAGACAATGAGAAAGACAAAGCCCTTTCTCGACGAGGAACTTGTCTGGTTTGCCTACCTAAATGACAGACCAGTCGCCTTCTTCATCCTCTATCCCGATCTGAACCAGATACTGAGACATTTCAACGGCAGGATGCATCTTTTGAACAAACTCAGGTTCCTCTGGTACCGCATGAACCACGAGATGACAAGGATGAGGGCCGTGGTGGGAGGAGTTGATCCTTCACACCAGAACAGCGGGATCGAATCGGCTATCTTCCTTCAGCTTTATCACGTGTTCAGGAGGAAACCGTGGCTGAAAGAGCTCGAACTTTCATGGGTGGGGGATTTTAATCCCAAGATGATAGCTATTTATGAAGCACTTGGAGCCTCCAGGGCCAAGACTCACTATACATACAGGTACCTTATTAATAAAAACCTCCCATTCGTCAGGTACAAGGAGGAAATGGCTGAGAAACTGAGACTTAAGCAGATGTCGTGAATAGACGCCAATTAATTTCACATTCTTCTTGGAAATTGAAAAATGTTGATTAATTTTGCAGTCCCAGATTTTGGGCACATTTTAGATTAACAGGTAAATTACAATACGATGAAACAGGGTATACATCCGGGAAATTACAGGCTGGTAGTATTTCAGGACATGTCGAACAACCACACCTGGCTTTGCAAGACTACCGCGCCTTCTAAGGAGACTATCAAATGGGAAGACGGGAATGAGTACCCGCTTATCAAACTCGAGATTTCGAATACATCGCACCCGTTCTATACTGGTAAGATGAAGCTTGTTGACACCGCCGGACGCGTTGACAAGTTCATGAACCGTTACAAGAATCACGTTGGCAAGAAAAAATAAAGCCTTCAGGGGCTGACAGGGATAGGGGCTTGGAGCCCCTATTTTTTTGGTATGCCTGCCCGGGCATGATTATTTATACTAATTTTGTGCATTACCCGGTACAATGGATAAGAAACAAAAGAAACCCGCTTCAAATATATTGCTCCCGGATATCCTTAATGGTGACGGCGACATAATACCTATTATTTCTGATGGCGATGACGCTGACCTCGAGGATTTTGAACTGCCGGAGTTCGTTCCGCTGCTCTCGTTGAGGAATACGGTGTTATTCCCTGGAGTGGTTCTTCCAATCTCGATTGCCAGACCGAAATCCATTCAGCTCATAAAAGATGCTTACAGGTCCGACCGGGTCGTCGCCACCGTTGCCCAGCGTGACCCCGAGATCGAGAATCCAAGGCTTCAGGACCTTTATACAATAGGTACCGTCGGGCAGGTCGTGAAGCTTCTTGAAATGCCGGATGGGTCGACTACCGCGATAATACAGGGACGCCAGAGGGTTATAGTAACAGAGATAGTCTCGGAAGAACCTTATTTCCTGGCGAGGGTGAGTCCCACGCAGGAAGTAAAACCTGAACCTTCGAGCAAGGACTTCGATACCATTGTCGGATCGCTCAAGGACCTTTCGCTCAAAATAATAAAGCTTAACCCGAATATAAGCCCTGAGGCCTCGTTCGCTATTAAGAACATTGAGAACAATAATTACCTGATCAACTTCATCTGTTCTAATACCGACATCAAGATACACGACAAGCAGAAGCTCCTCGAGGTGGGTAATATACGCGACAGGGGCTACATGCTTCTCGAATACCTGGTGCAGGAGATCCAGATTCTCGAGTTAAAGAGCGAGCTTCAACTTAAGGTCAAGACCGACCTCGATCAGCAACAGCGCGAGTTCTTCCTTCACCAGCAGATGAAGACCATACAGAACGAGCTTGGAGGTAACCCTGTTGAGAAGGAAATAGAGGAATACAGGAAAAAGGCGGAGTCAAAAAAATGGACCCGTGAAGTGGCGTCGGTCTTTAACCGCGAGCTTGACAAGCTGCACAGGTTAAATCCAGCCGCTGCTGAATATTCGGTACAGGTAAATTATATCCAGACCCTGCTAGACCTCCCCTGGGGTGAGTATTCGCCTGATAATCTCGATCTTAACAATGCCAGGACGGTACTCGACAGCGATCATTTCGGTCTCGAGGAGGTGAAGGAGAGAATGCTCGAGCACCTGGCTGTACTTAAACTCAAGGGTGACCTCAAATCACCGATATTATGTCTATACGGTCCCCCGGGAGTGGGCAAGACCTCTCTTGGTAAATCTGTTGCCAAATCGCTTGGCAGGAAATACGTGAGAATGTCACTGGGAGGCCTTCACGATGAGGCAGAGATCAGGGGGCACAGGAAGACATATATTGGCGCCATGCCGGGAAGGATAATACAGAACCTTAAAAGGGCCGGATCGTCAAACCCGGTATTCATCCTCGACGAGATAGACAAGGTTGGTCAGGACTTCAGGGGTGACCCCTCTTCAGCCCTTCTCGAGGTGCTTGACCCCGAGCAGAACAGCACCTTCTTCGACAACTTCCTCGAGATGGAATATGACCTCTCGAAGGTACTATTCATTGCCACCGCTAATACTCTGTCAACTATCAGTCCAGCCCTGCGCGACAGGATGGAGCTGATCGAGATTACCGGTTACCTTGTCGAGGAGAAACTTGAGATTGCCTCACGCCACCTTCTTCCAAAGCAACTCGAGAGTCATGGCGTCAAGCCGGAACAGCTCATCATTCCCCGTAGGGAGATGGAATATATAATCGAGAAGTACACGAGGGAGTCGGGAGTGAGGGAGCTCGACAAGAAACTGGCGAAGATAGTGAGGGTAAGGGCGAAGGAGATTGCATCTGACTCCGATTACACTCCAACTATCACTGAAGATTATCTGCTCAAGTTTCTCGGGCCACCGAGATTTACCAGGGATACCTATTCTGGCAACGAGCAGGCTGGTGTTGTGACAGGCCTGGCGTGGACCGCTGCAGGTGGCGAGATACTCTTTGTCGAGACGAGCCTGAGCAAGGGTGCAGGGAAACTGACCTTGACCGGCAGCCTGGGCGACGTGATGAAGGAATCGGCTGTTATTGCACTTGAATATCTCAAGGCGAATGCTGAAATATTATCGTTACCGGATAATTTCGCTGAAAAATGGAACATACATATCCATGTTCCCGAGGGAGCCATACCCAAGGATGGTCCGTCAGCAGGGATCACCATGGCGGCATCGATAGCCTCCGCGTTTACTCAGCGTAAAGTCAGGAAATCACTTGCCATGACCGGCGAGATAACCCTCAGGGGTAAGATCTTACCGGTAGGCGGGATAAAGGAAAAGATACTGGCTGCAAGAAGGGCAGGTATCAGGGAGATCATTCTATCGGTTGAAAACAGGAAGGATGTTGAAGATATAAAGGATGTCTACATAAAGGGGCTTAATTTCCATTATGTGCACACCATACTTGAAGCGATAGAGATAAGCCTCCTGAAGCAAAAAGTGAAGAACCCTAAAAAGATCACTTTCGACTAACTGGTTATACCGTTTCAGAATAATACACCGCGATGAAGTATCAGAGCGGTTTATATCAAGATTATGAAAAGAAGAGCCGTATTCCCCGGGTCGTTTGACCCTTTCACCATTGGCCACGAGTCGATTGTAAGAAGGGCACTCTCCATGTTCGACGAGATCATTATAGCCGTTGGAGCAAATGCTCTCAAGAAGAGCTTTTACCCGGTAGAGACAAGGAAGAAAATGATTTCGGTGGTATTCGCCGGCGAACCAAGGGTGAAGGTTGATCATTACGAGGGACTCACAGTTGATTATTGCCGGAAGCACGAGGCGGCATTCATACTGCGCGGGTTGCGTACAGCTGCCGATTTTGAATTCGAGAGAGCGATTGCCCAGGTAAACAAGGCCATGGCCCCGGGTATAGAGTCTGTCTTCCTGCTTACAATCCCCGAACACACGCCTATCAACTCCACTATCGTCCGAGACATAATCAGGAGCGGCGGGGATGCCTCGATGTTCGTCCCATCATCAATTAAACTTGCTGATTACAAGGGCGATGAGAGTCTCTGATCTTTTTTTGCCCCTGGTCCTTTCACTAATCGGATTAACACTTGAAGGGCAACCGGTAACTATCAGCGGTTCAGGTAACGGATACGCCGGAACTGCCTTGAAGGTATTCAGGCTCACAGATCCCGTGACAAAGCTCGAAGAACCGATAGCCGGGACCAGCTTTAACGAGTCGGGTGAGTTCTCGTTAAGTATACAGGTGGAGGGCATTTCAACAATTTACCTGCGTTCGGGTATTTTCAGGTTCACATTACTGGTTACACCCGGTACTTCATATAAACTTTCATTACCTGATTACACGGCTCGTCCTGCCGGCGAGGAGGATAATCCTTTCTATTCCGAGACTGTATTTATACCCTCGGTGACGAGTCCTGAAGGTGATATCAATAACCTGATGAGGAGTTTTGATATCGAATACAATTCAGTATTTAATGCCGTGGCGCACAGGGTTTTCAATAATTTCAGACGATCTGAACTGCCGGGTTACGTGGAAAGGATGAACAAGGTATCATCGACAGGAGGTAATGAAGCTTTCAGCGATTTTGTCAGGTACAGGATGGTAATGCTTAATCTTGTTGCTAATGGTGAATTCCAGGGAAGGATAGAGGATTCGGTTATTATTAACAGGAGTTTTAATATTTCGAACCCGGGGTATTATGACCTGGTTGACCAGATGTTCGGTGGTTATTTCAGGAACCTGGGAGCCGGTAAAAACAGTGACAGGCTTTACAAGGCCATCTATAGTTCATCATTACCGTCTCTGAAGGCCGCGATCATATCTGAAGGAAGGGTCTCTAATCCCGAGCTTGTCGACTTTATCATAATGCAGAATCTTTACCCGGAGTTTTTTTCGGGCACTATTCCCCGGGAGATCATATCATCAATTATTGAATCACTGGGAAAAGATGGAAGTTCAGCTTACATACGGGAAACGGCATCATTTCTGTCAGGCAGACTTTCAGTATTTACCCGTGGTAAACAACTGCCGGGGTTCAATCTTGCAGATGTCAATGGTAAGACTCACTCGCTCGCTTCCTTCAGGGGTAAGCCGTCGCTTCTCTGTTTTATCTCGACTTCCTCGGGAGCAACCATGACCGAGCTATCTGTGATGAACATGTGGATGAAAAGCTTTACAGGGAAACTTAATGTTATTTTCATACTGACTGATAAAGACTTCTCCAGGTCTGCCGCCTCGCTGGGAACCGATTATACCTATGCCGTCGTGCTTGATGGCAGTTCTTCAGCTTCGACCAGGTTCCAGTACGGGATCATCATGTTACCGGCCTTTATTGTTGTCGACAGCGAGGGAAGGATCGTTTCAAATCCGGCACCGATGCCGTCGGAGAATCTTGCCAGGCTCATTCAGTCTGTAACAGGTCTCTGAAAGATATCAGCCCTTCAGAATTGAAGCATTTATAAGGTCGAAAAGGGACAGCCACGCGCTGTCGCGGATATGACTTATCTCGTCGGGGTAAAGCCAGACAGCTTTGAGGATACCTTCCTCGATCTGGGGAGAACAGATCATTTCACCCTCGTACGACATGAGGAACCAGTGTGTTTTTTTAAGATAAGATATACCCTCCCACGAATAGGTATGATAGCTTGGAGTAAGGGTTTTTACTATTTTATGTCCGTTTATACCACATTCTTCGCTTACTTCCCTGAGAGCGCACTCTTCCGGTTTCTCGCCCTCCTCGATGTGTCCCTTGGGAAGGTCCCATTTTCCCCGTCTCTCGATGAAGAGGTACTTACCGCTGTTATGTTTCACCAAACCTCCCGCTGCTTCAACAAGGGTGAAATAGATCCTGAATAATTTCCACAGGTGATTGATGTCGGGGGAATAGATGTTTATTGACTGAATAGTCTTATCCTGCTGGAACCCGGAAATCAGGTTGTAAAGTTCATTCGTGTCGTTGAATTTATGAAATAAGGAGTACTTTTGTAACCTGTCAGGTTCGCGGCTTAGTTGTATGAACCTGTCCTCGAAGTGAACTTTATAACTATTCATATGGATAATATTTCAAAAAGAACCGCCGAATACCTACTGCAAATTAAAGCAATAAAATTGCAACCATCAAATCCATTCACGTGGGCATCAGGCTGGAAGTCGCCAATCTATTGCGATAACCGGAAGACCTTGTCATTCCCCGAGGTAAGGGGATTCATTGCTGAATCGTTCGCTTCAAAAGTGAGGGAGTTATATCCCGGGGCGGAACTTATTGCAGGAGTTGCCACGGGGGCAATAGCCCATGGCATACTGGCGGCTGAGAAGCTTGGCTTACCCTTTGTCTATGTCAGGTCCGAGGCCAAGGCCCATGGTCTGGGTAACCAGATAGAAGGTTTTTACGAGAAAGGCCAGAAGGTGGTGGTAATTGAAGACCTGATATCAACCGGGGGAAGCAGCCTGAATGCTGTCAGGGCACTCAGGGAAGCAGGTTGTGAAGTTCTGGGAATGGTTGCAATATTTACCTACGGTTTCACTAAAGCTTCTGACGGGTTCGCGGCAGAGAAATGTGCCCTTCATACACTCAGCAATTATAACGACCTTGTTGGTATAGCAGTTACCTCAGGGTACATAGGAGAAAAGGAAGTCGAGACACTCAGGAAGTGGAGAGTGGATCCTTCAGTGTGGGGAATCTGATTATTTTAAGCCATGGCAGAATTGACAGAATTCAGAAGCAGGGAGGCCATTCTCACCTGCAAACCCGATGTTTTCTTCAGGTTTATAACTGATATCAGGAATTTCAGGCAGTTCATACCTGATGGCGCTGTTGAGAACTGGGATGCAACTGCCGCGGGATGCAGCATGTCTGTTCCACCGGTTGGCAACGTGTCGGTTTCTATCAGCTCGAGCAACCCCCATGACCATGTTAAGTACGATGGCGCATCCTCGCAGGTGCCGTATTTTTCAATAGATGTTTTTATAGCTGCAGAAGAGAACGGTAAAAGTAAAACCACGCTCGTGCTGCTTGCTGACATGAATCCCTTTATAAAGGTGATTGCCGCGGGGCCCGTGAAGAGAATGCTGGATACGCTCTGTGAAAGGATGGAGCATTACACCGGTTGGCCGGCCGACTGATTATAGAAAATCAACTTCCTTGAAACCGTATTCGTAGGTTCTGCCCCTCCTGTCCTCCACCTGGAGTCGACCCGTATCGGTCACTTTGGATATCCTTCCCTCGAAAATGCCATTACTGTCGCGGAATTCGGCCCAGGTTCCTGCCTTGTAAACCATTGCCATGTACTCCCTGTCAATCTGGCTTCTTTTTTCGTGAAGTATCATCTTGTACCTTGAATCGAGCTTCGAGAGTAACTCATTGAGGCACTCCTCAAGGTTGTATTGTTTGCCTGTTATGTTTTTAAGTGAAACAGGATTAACGAGATCGGCGGGGAAACTCTCCTGGTTAATGTTGATACCTATGCCTATGATGGAGTTGTCTATTTCGTCCCTGATCAGCGAGTTTTCAATAAGGATACCTGCAATTTTGTCATCATTCGCGTAAATATCGTTCGGCCATTTTATACTCAGGTTGGTCGTGTGAGCGGAAAGAAAATCAATAATACCCAGCGAAATAGCTTTCGATATAATAAACTGTCTCTCGGCCTTGATAGTTTTTGGGAAGAGTATAACGCTGAATAGCAGGTTTTTACCAACCTGGCTGATCCAGCGGTTACCCATTTGTCCTCTCCCGGCAGTCTGGAATCCGGTGTAAATAACAGTGCCTTCCTGCACGCTACCCTTTCTGATCAGTGAGGCAGCGTGAGTGTTGGTTGATGACAGATTTTCATGATAGATTTTTTTTGATCCTATTATCATGGTTTGCAGTGATTTAGTGATTGTTTTTAGCCGGGGGAGTGACTCTTTTTTGTCACCTGCCAGGTCTGGCACTCAAATTGTAAAAAGTACCTGACGGCTACAAAAATACAGATAATTGTTTGTACTTTTGCGACTGCTAATAAACTAATGATTCTGAATGAGAAAAAAAGTTGATGGAACAGTTCTGCTATTGGACAGTATTGTAAAAGGGATATTCGAAAAAAAGGGACTTGACGTAGTAAAAATTAATCTCACGGGGCTTGAAACAAGGATCGCCGATTATTTTATTATCTGTCACGGAACCTCGAAGACGCAGGTTGATGCCATCAGTTATTCGGTAGAAGACACCACGAGAAAGCTTGCCGGTGAGAAACCGATCAGGGTTGAAGGACTCGAGAACTGCTTCTGGGTACTTGTCGATTACGGTAATGTAGTGGTACATGTTTTCCAGGAAGAATACCGGAATTTCTACAATCTGGAATCGTTGTGGGCGGATGCCGTGATTGAGAGGTTAACGGACAATTAAATCTATTTGAATCTTATGGCTGAAGGTAATAATATGAATCAGGGCTCTGACAAGAAACCCCTTGATAAGAATACAAAACCACGTAATTACTCGAACTGGGTCTTTGCAGTCATTGCCGTGTCGATTCTGGCATTCCAGCTGATCTACTCGGGGAAGACCGCGGAGAAGATTACCACTAACAGGTTAAAGGACCTTCTGGAGAGGAGGGAGATCGAAAAGATCAATGTTGTGAACAAGGATATTGCCGAGATCTACCTGAAGAAAGAAGTAATAGAGTCGGGCAAATACAAGGATCTTCCGAAGAATGGAAGCGCGATGGGACTGTCAATGCCTAAGCCAAGCTATGTATATAATGTTGGCGACATGAGCAGGTTCGAGACGATGATACTCGAAACCCAGAAAGCTGCAGGGTATGAAGAAAAGGACCTCATTTATCCGGAGAACATAAAGAGGAAGAACTACCTGGGCGATCTTTTAGCCTGGATGTTACCATTTGGTCTGCTGATAGTACTGTGGATCTTCATGATGAGGCGTATGACCGGCGGGGCCGGGGGTGGTACCGGTGGTATATTCAACGTAGGGAAATCGAGGGCCCAGATTTTCGACAAGGATACAAATGTCAAGATAAACTTTAATGATGTAGCGGGGCTGGAGGAAGCCAAGACCGAGGTCATGGAGATTGTCGATTTCCTCAAGAACCCGAAGAAATACACGCAGCTTGGAGGTAAAATTCCCAAGGGAGCCCTTCTTGTTGGCCCTCCGGGAACAGGGAAGACGCTTCTTGCAAAGGCTGTTGCAGGCGAGGCTAACGTGCCATTCTTCTCCATCTCAGGTTCTGACTTCGTCGAGATGTTCGTCGGTGTTGGCGCATCGAGGGTCAGGGATCTTTTCAAGCAGGCAAAAGAGAAAGCCCCGTGTATCGTGTTCATTGACGAGATAGACGCGGTAGGTCGGGCCAGGGGAAGGAACCCGAACTTCGGCGCTAATGATGAAAGGGAGAATACTCTGAACCAGCTTCTTACAGAGATGGATGGTTTCGGCACGAACATGGGTGTAATAATACTGGCCGCGACCAACAGGGCAGATATACTCGACCGCGCCTTGCTCAGGGCCGGAAGGTTTGACAGGCAGATACATGTCGAGCTGCCTGATCTGAAGGAGCGTGAAGCTATTTTCAAAGTACACCTCAGGCCAATCAAGATTGAAAAAGACTTTGATGTGCCTTTCCTTGCAAAACAGACACCTGGCTTTTCGGGGGCTGACATCGCGAACGTTTGTAACGAGGCAGCATTGATTGCCGCCAGGAAGAACAAGAATATAGTTGAAAAGCAGGATTTCCTTGATGCTATCGACAGGATAGTGGGAGGTCTTGAGAAGAAGAACAAGATTATCTCTTACGAGGAAAAGAGAACCATCGCGTATCACGAGGCTGGACATGCCACTGTCAGCTGGCTTCTTGAGCACGCGAGTCCTCTTGTAAAGGTTACTATCATACCAAGAGGAAGGGCTCTTGGTGCCGCCTGGTACCTGCCCGAGGAGAGACAACTCACAACACGTGAACATATTCTCGACGAGATGGCTTACGCTCTCGGCGGAAGGGCTGCCGAGGAACTGGTATTCGGCAAGGTATCGACAGGCGCTCTCAGCGACCTCGAGAAAGTGACCAAGCAGAGCTACGCTATGGTCGCGTATTTTGGCATGAGTGAAAAGATCGGTAACATAAGCTATTACGATTCAACCGGCCAGATGGATTTTAATTTCACGAAGCCTTATAGCGAGAAAACCGCCGAGCTCATCGACCACGAGGTGAAGCAAATTATTGAAGACTCGTACGACAGGGCAATACTGGTACTGAAGAAGAACATGAAGGGTCTTACCGAACTGGCCGAGCTCCTGCTTGATAAGGAGGTCATTTTCAGTGAAGATCTCGAACGCATATTCGGCAAGAGAAAGGGAGACGCTGCCAAGGATCAGAAACTGGCTCTTAATGGCACCAAACTTGAAACTACAGCAGGAGAAAAATCATCGAATGATTCTGTTTCCATGTCTGACAAGTCCACCCTGGTTGAAAAATCAGAAACCGGTGCTGGCAAAAAGAAGTCAACGAAAAAATCAGTGAAGACTGAGGGTAAGGTCAAAAAAACGTCTAAAAAGGGTAAAGGAGAGAAATAGAGTTGGATAATTTTTTAAAAAGATCCTTCACAGCCGTTTTCATAGTACTCTTCATCCTGGGGGGATTCTGGCTTCATCCGCTCACTTTCGTAATAACCGGACTCGTTCTTGCGGCAGGCACTCAGTACGAGTACTACCAGCTTGTTAAGGTATCAGGGGTCAAGCCACAGTTCGTTGCCGGGTTAGCGGCGGCAGTAATAATTTATTGCCTTTCTGTTCTCGTCGCCGCGGGGTTCATCGCGTCGGAAATGTTATTGCTCGTTATACCGGTATTAGGATTACTGATGATTTTCGAACTATACAGGCATCAGGAGAAACCATTTGACTCACTGGCTCATACCTTTTTCCCTCTCGTTTATACAACGCTGCCATTTTCACTATTCTCATTTTCCGCCTTTGGTCACGACGGGCTGTCTTCATTGCTTGGTAACAGCGGCATGGTGTTCTCTCCCGGTATCGTGATAGGCTTCCTGCTTCTCCTTTGGGCTAATGATACGGGAGCTTACATAGTAGGTGTTACTATCGGCCGTCACAGGTTAATGGAAAGAATATCACCAAAGAAGTCGTGGGAAGGCTTTTTCGGCGGGATGATAATCTCGGCTGCTGTAGCCTGGCTTTTATCAGGCTTCCTTGGTGTTGTCAGTACATCCGGCTGGATAATTATATCGCTGATCGTTTCGGTTACAGGTACTTTTGGCGATCTGGTCGAGTCGATGTTCAAGAGGAGCCTGGGGGTGAAGGATTCAGGTACTATAATGCCTGGTCATGGAGGCTTTCTCGACAGGTTCGACAGCGCCATAATGTCATTCCCGGCCGTTTACCTTTATTTAACCCTGTTTGGTTGATTGCCAGGACTTGATTATGTTTGCACAAATTTTTTCTGAATGAGTATTTCAAAGGAAGGACACAAGTTATTGTTAATAGGATTTCTGGTATTGCTCGCGCTCAATATAGTGGTGAGTTCCGTCTGGATTGATCATTATGTGATGAAGTGGAGTTTTGCCATCTTTTCCATTCTTTTTTATTTGTTCCTTCTCTTCTTCTTCCGTCTTCCCGAGCGCTCGCTTGAACCAGACCACGGGCTGATTTATTCGCCGGCTGATGGCAAGGTGGTTGTTATTGAAGAAACTGTGGAGAAGGAGTATTTCAGGGATGCGAGGCTCCAGGTATCGATCTTCATGTCGCCGTTCAACGTTCACAGCAACAGGTATCCCATTTCAGGGAAAATAAAATATGTCAGTCACAACCCTGGCAAAAACATGGTTGCCTGGCATCCCAAGTCATCCGAGTCAAACGAGAGAAGCACTATTGTTATCGAGACACCGGATGGGAAGGAGATACTTGTTCGTCAGATCGCGGGTGCAGTTGCCAGGCGTATCGTCACTTATGCAAAGGAGAACAACGAGGTTCGCCAGGGCGATGAGCTTGGTTTTATCAAGTTCGGTTCGAGAGTCGACGTGTTCCTTCCTGTTGGTACTGAAGTTGAAGTACCGATACTTCAGCACGTGAGAGCAAACAAGAGCATCATTGCAAAAATCTGATCATGGAAATTAATACTGGTAAAGACAAGAGAGATGACAAGGTTTTGAAAGTGACTGATGATGTCACCTGGATAGGTGTCCTTGATTACGACATAGTTACTTTCGACATAGTAATGCACACCGAGTTCGGCACAACTTATAACTCGTATTTCATAAACGCTGAAAAGAAGACCGTGATTGAGGCGGCAAAGAAAAAATTCAGCGACGTTCACATAAACAAGCTCAGATCGCTCACGGATCCGTCGGAGATACAATACATAGTTCTCGACCATACCGAGCCGGATCACTCCGGTAATATCGGCGATCTGCTGGAACTGGCACCTGAGGCTACTGTTGTTGGATCGGGAAATGCCATAAGATACCTGGCTGACATCATAAACAAGCCATTCAAGTCGCTGATTGTAAAGGATGGAGACACGCTTGACCTCGGGAACAAGACACTTCAGTTCGTTTCAGCACCCAACCTGCACTGGCCAGATTCGATGTTCACTTACCTGGTAGAGGATAAGGTGCTGTTCACCTGCGACTTTTTCGGGGCTCATTACTGTTCTGACGAGATGATAAATGATTTTTCCGACGATTATCTCGGCGCTTACAAGTATTATTTTGATGTCATTATAAAACCGTTCAGCAGGTTCGCGGCCAGGGCACTCGAGAAAATAGCTCCCCTCGGGATTAAGACCATTTGCCCGGGGCATGGACCAATCCACTTTGATAACATAGAGGAACTTGTTACCATGACAGGCAAGTACGCGAATAACTACCTGGCCATTACCTCCATAAAAGAGGTCAAGAATATCATGGTGATGTATATTTCAGCCTATGGATATACCAGGACGATGGCGGAGCAGATTGCCAACGGGATAAAGAGCGTGCCTAACATGAACGTGAGTCTTCTTGATATAGAGGATCTTCCGCTTGGGGAACTCGAATCGGAGGTAGTCAGGGCAGACGCCATGCTTGTCGGATCGCCGACAATAAACCAGAACACTCTTTTGCCGGTATACAGGTTGTTCTCGGTAATAAACCCGATCAGGGACCGTGCCAAGGTAGCGGGGTCGTTCGGCTCGTACGGATGGAGTGGTGAAGCCCCGAGGATTATCAACGACACGATGAAAAATCTTAAGATAAAGGTGTTCGAGGAACAGGGGCTGTTCAAGTTTTATCCAGGTGAGGATAAGGAAGCTGCCCTGGTGGAATTCGGCAAAAAATTCGCCGAGTTCGTCACAGCCGAGTGCTACCAGAAGCTTTAATAATCCAAGTCTTTTTCCTTCAAAAATCTGGAGGTGATCTTATAAGATTTTACTCTCTGTACTTACTATAGCGATTAATAGATCTTTATCAATTATAAAATTAAAGAGGGTGCCCTTTTGAGACACCCTCTATCCTTTCACCCAACCTGACCTCAGGCAATATTAACCTGCCTTGAAAGTTTTGTCTTCTCCTCGGTTTCTTTTGGAAGAGTTACTGTCAGAATTCCATCCTTGTAGTTAGCCTCGATCTTCTCCTTGTTCACGTTCTCGGGAAGGTAGAAGCTCCTGCAGAAAGATGAGTAGCTGAATTCCCTTCTCTTGAAACTGTCAGTATTATCCTCTTTCTCGTCCTTTCGCTCCGATGAGATCGTTATTACATCCTCGTTGATCTCGATCTTGAGATCTTTCTTCTCCATTCCCGGTACGGCGAGGTCGAGAGTGAAACTTTTCTCATCCTCCCTTATGTTTACTGCCGGGAGTGAAGTACTTCTCTGTGGAAGTGAACTGAAGAAATCATCATCAAACAGGCTCGACCATAAAAACGGTTTGTAGCTTCTTCTTGTAATCATTGGTAACATGGCTTTGTCCTCCATTATTTTAAGTTAAACATTTTTCAAATTCGATAGCAGTAAATCAATTTCCGTTCCATGTCAATAAACATGCCATAATGACCGAAATATGAAATTTAGACATGACAAAATGGCAATTATGAAAAAATGACGTGGTCGGGAGTGACAAAAAGATTTATGACAATTCGGAAAAAAAAGTTAGGTTTGTGTAATTAACCCAGGCCTATGAAGAGTGTTGTCAGGTATTTGATTTTGATAGCTGGCGTTTTGCTTGTTATCATGGGCATCTGGTATTTCCGCGAGATAGTGGCTTACATTCTGGTGTCGGGGGTGCTTTCGATAATAGGCCGGCCCCTTGTGGATCTTCTTTGCAGGATACGTGTCGGGAAGTTTCATTTTCCCAAGGCGCTGAGCGCTTTAGTGACACTTATAGTTATCTGGGGGTTTATAGTTCTCTTCTTTTATATTTTCATCCCCCTTGTCGCTAACCAGATAAACCAGTTCTCGTCGATAGACAGCGGGAAGCTTGTGCAGCTTGTCGAGGAACCGATAAGGAGGGTTGAGTCAATACTGCGAGCTGTCAACAAGGAGATGTCGCCAGATGTGTCATTGCTCGACTATGTTTCTTCGAAGGTTGCAGGGGTATTGAACATAAATGTTATCCAGAACGTGATTGGATCGATGGCCCAGATACTCGGGAACGTAATAGTCGCGATCTTTTCAATAACTTTTATCACTTTCTTTTTCCTCAAGGACCAGCACCTCTTCTTCGAGTCGATAGTAATGTGGGTTCCTGACACCTACGTTGATAATGTCACGAGGGCTCTTTACTCTATCAAGCGACTTCTCACCAGGTATTTTATCGGCATCATGATACAGAGTACCTGTATAATGATACTCGTGACCATAGGGATGAAGATAGTGGGCATTGACTTTGACCAGGCGCTGGTGATGGGACTGATACTCGGGATAATAAATGTGATTCCATATGTTGGACCCTGGCTCGGCCTTTTTATAGCGATTATAATGGGTGTCGCGTCTCACATGGATCAGGACTTCAACACTGTCGTTTTGCCGCTGGTGTGGTACATGATAGTTGTTGAGGCTATCGTGCACACTATTGACAATGTTGTATTCCAGCCTGTCATTTTTTCGAACAGCGTGAAGGCTCATCCGCTCGAGATTTTCATAGTTGTTCTCGCTGCAGGGTTCGCCGCCGGTGTTCCGGGAATGATTCTTGGCATACCTGCTTATACTGTTATGAGGGTATTTGCCAGAGAGTTTTTTAATAATTTCAAGGCAGTCAGGAAAATAACATCCAGCCTTGGGACGGATATGACGGTAATGGACCCCGGCGGGGGTGCCGGCGAGGGTGCTTCAACAGAAGCCGCCACAACAGGGAAAGAGTAATTTTATCGTATGGATTTTATAAAAAGGGCATTCGGACTTTACTACGACGGATTTAAATCCATGTCGGGATGGGGCAGGAAAGTTTGGATCATTATTATTATCAAGCTCTTCATAATGTTCGCGATTCTCAAGATTTTCTTTTTCCCAGATTTCCTTGCCAGGAAATTCTCTAATGACGAGGAGCGAGGAAACTGGGTGCGTGAGCAAATAATAAATACCAAATAATACAACAGATGATCGAGAATCTTGATTTAACTCTGGTTGGCTGGTCGAGGGCACAGTTTGCTCTCACGGCCATTTACCACTGGCTTTTTGTCCCCCTCACCCTGGGTCTATCCTTCCTTGTTGCCATGATGGAGACTCTTTACGTGCGGACAGGCAACGAGGAGTGGAAAAAAGTGACTAAATTCTGGATGACACTGTTCGGCATTAACTTCGCGATTGGTGTTGCCACCGGGATCATTCTTGAATTTGAATTTGGAACCAACTGGTCGAACTACTCGTGGTTCGTGGGTGATATCTTCGGTGCCCCCCTGGCTGTTGAAGGCATACTTGCCTTCTTCATCGAGTCGACCTTTGTTGCCGTGATGTTCTTCGGCTGGAACAAGGTAAGCAAGAAATTTCACCTTGCATCAACCTGGCTCGTGGCGATAGGAGCTAACCTGTCTGCCCTCTGGATCCTCGTTGCCAACTCGTGGATGGAGAATCCCGTTGGCATGGTCTTCAATCCCGATACCGCCAGGAACGAGATGGAAAGCTTCTGGGATGTACTTTTCAACCCGGTAGCTGCAGATAAATTCCTTCACACTATCTCTTCAGGTTTTCTTCTGGCTTCAATGTTTGTCGTGGGCATCAGTGCCTGGTTCCTCATCAAGCAGAGACACCAGGAATTCTCGAGAAAAAGTATTCTTGTCGCATCGGTGTTCGGGGTATTATCTGCTCTTCTTGTCGCTTTCACCGGCGACTCTTCAGCCCGTACCATTGCAAGGGAACAACCTGTCAAGTTCGCTGCTTTCGAAGCTCTTTACAAGGGGAAGGCAAATGCACCTCTTATTGCCCTGGGCCTGGTTAAAAACGGTGAGGAGAAAATCGGGAAGAAAAGTGCCCCGGAGTTCGTCTTCAAAATCGAGATTCCACAATTGCTTTCTGTAATGACTTCCGGTAACAAGGATGCCTACGTGCCCGGAATATACGACCACGTTATGGGAAACCCGGAACAGGGAATTCTTTCTGTGGCTGAAAAGAAAACCAGGGGTGAGACTGCCCGCCAGGCACTTGCCGATTATAAGGCAGCTGCCGAAGCCGGCGATAAAGCCAGGAAGGATGAACTGCTCGCCAAATTCAACGATAAAGACTTCAGGGAGAATTATTTCAAATACTTCGGTTACGCCTACATCGATTCACCTGAGGATGTCATACCAGATATACACGGTGCATTCTACTCGTTCCATATGATGGTTCTACTTGGTTTTCTCTTCATACTCGAGTTCGCACTGGTTCTATTCCTCTTCTTCAATAACAGGCTCGAGAAGAACAAGTGGCTGTTGTGGGTGATGGTTATCTCCATACCTCTGCCTTACCTGGCAAGTATTTTCGGATGGGTACTGACCGAGGTTGGTCGCCAGCCCTGGATCATTCAGGATCTCATGCCTCTCAAGATTGCCGTTTCGAACATAGGCGCCGAATCAGTCATGGTGACTTTCTGGCTGTTCGCCGTCCTGTTCACCGCTCTCCTTATAGCGGAAGTTTCAATTATGGTTAAACAGATCAAAACCGGTCCAAAACATTAGGAGGAATTGCCATGACTATGATGATATCTCACGTTTTCCTGCAGAACTACTGGTGGGTAATTGTCTCACTGCTTGCTGCACTACTTGTCTTCCTGATGTTCGTCCAGGGAGGTCAGACTTTTATTTTTTCCCTGCCTTCAAATGACGTTCAGAAAAAGATGATTGTTAACACCCTGGGACGTAAATGGGAGTTTACATTCACGACACTCGTGACCTTTGGAGGTGCTTTCTTCGCTTCATTCCCTCTCTTTTATGCTACAAGTTTCGGAGGCGCCTACTGGGTCTGGATGGCCATTCTTTTCAGCTTCATAATACAGGCTATAGCCTACGAGTACCGGTCAAAGCCATCGAATGTTTACGGTCAGAAAACCTTCGACGTGTTCCTGTTTCTTAACGGTTCACTGGGCCCCCTGCTTATTGGCACGGCGGTCGCGACTCTGTTCACTGGAGCAGAATTCTCGCTGAACCCGATGAACCAGGTGAAGTGGGAAACTCCCTGGAAAGGTCTTGAAGCTGTTCTGAATATAAGAAACCTGGCGCTGGGATTCGCTGTCCTCTTCCTCGTTAGAGTGAACGGCCTTCTTTATATCATTGACACTGTTGAAGATGAAGGCATTGACAAGGTAGCCCGAAGGAAACTTGTATTCAACGCGCTCATGTTCCTTGTTTTCTTCCTCTATTTCGTGGCAACCCTTCTCATTGCCGAGGGGTATGCTGTGAAACCTGTAACTGGAGAAGTATTCATGGAGAAGTACAAATACCTGCATAACCTCCTGGCTATGCCTCTAGTACTGGTAATCTTCATGCTGGGTGTGGTCGGGGTTCTCTGGGGACTGGGCATTACAATCTTCAAAGGCAGTTCGAAAGGGATCTGGTTTACAGGAGCAGGAACAGTATTTGCCGTGCTGGGGCTCTTCTTCCTGATGGGTTTCAATAACACGGCCTTCTATCCATCCTCGCACGATCTTCAGAGCTCGCTTACAATACGTAATGCCTCATCGAGCCAGTTCACCCTCAAGACGATGATGTTCGTTTCTTTCCTCGTGCCTTTTGTGCTTGCATATATATGGTACGCCTGGAAATCAATAACGAACAAGCCTGTCACAGGTGAAGAGATGATGGCTGATGACCATGCATATTAATATTACTTCCCGTGGATGTTCTGACAGCCGCGGGTAATTTGTTTCTCAGTATAACAGTAAACAAAAGAAAATCATGTATCTGAACGAAATATTGACTTACCTGATCTGGCCTGTCTTCATCTATGTGAGCTGGATAATTATCAGATCGGCCGTTACACTGTACGAAAAAGGAAAAACCAGGAGCTCAGAACCTGCCGGCCAGCAGTGATATGATGATGTAAACGGGTATTATAAGCGGCAGACCGGATGGTCCTGCCACGATGAAAAGTAATACCACGAAAATAACAAGCAGGTACCTGTCGAGATTCTCCCTGAATTTCAGATTACTGAATTTGAGGGAGGATAATGGTATCCTGGTTACCATCAGCACCGAGAGTACGAATGAAAAAGCAAGTATTGCAGCAGGTGTGCTTGTGAACCAGTCGACAAGGGCAGATTCACCATAACGTGAAGCGAATATGACCGAGATTACAGCAATGGCATTAGCCGGAGTTGGTAATCCTTTGAAGCTTTTAGACTGCGTGGAGTCGAGATTGAAGACTGCCAGTCTGATGGCCGCGCAAACGGGCATGAACGCCGCGATTGCCATGAACAATACCCTTGTCAAACCCTGGTAGGCAGAATAGGTATCACCATTCATTGTAACTGCATTTCCCGTCATCATGAACACCAGAAGTCCCGGTGCAACACCGAAGCTGACAACATCGGCCAGTGAATCAAGCTCCTTGCCCACGTCGGAGTAGGCCTTCAGCGCCCTGGCGGAAAAGCCATCGAAAAAATCAAAAACCATGGCAGCAACTATCAACCAACTGGCTGTGAGCAGATCCCCGTTGATGGAATAAATTATCGCGATGAATCCTGATGCCAGGTTTAACGATGTTATCAGGTTGGGAATGTGTCTTTTCATGATAATCCTGATGCGAGGTGAGCAAAATTAAGATAAATTTCAGTTATAAAGTCAATTTGGTTAATTTTACTACCCTGATAAATAGCCGATGGAAGATTTCCTTAATATAAAGATTGCTGTTGATTTTGACGGGACGATAGTGGAGCACGAGTATCCAAAGATAGGGAAGGAGAAACTTTTTGCTTTTCGCACCCTCAGGGAACTCGAGAAGAGAGGAGCAAGGCTCATACTATGGACTATCAGGACTGGAAAGGAACTTGATGAGGCAGTTGAATACTGTCGTCAGAACGGGGTTGAATTTTATGCCGTGAACAGGAACTACCCCGAGGAGGTGCTTGAAGATAATGTCAGCCGGAAAATTGACGCCGATTTATTCATTGATGATCGAAATATTGGTGGCTTCCCTGGTTGGGGCGAGGTATGGCACATGATCTTCCCGTTTGAAGTGCAGGAAAAGATAGCGGAGAAAAGGCTTAAGAAAACGGGCAAGGGTATTTTAGCAAGAGCTTTTTCAAAAAAGGAAAATAAATGAAGAGATTTTCAGGCAGTCTTATGACATTAGCCACGACAGCATCAGTTTTGCTTATTCTTCTATTTGCATGTTCAGGCAGATCAGGTAAAACCCCTGTTGAACCGACGCGGAGCGGTTTGACAGAAACTGGGCAGGACTTGACGGCCAGATTCGTGAAATTCGTAATTCCGGAAGAAGATGCCGAGGCCATCCTTCACAAACCAGTTTCTATAGAGCTTGCTCTCGCGGGTCAGGCGGTTCCTGATTCGGTGAAGATATATTTTGATGCTGCCCAGGTCGCTGTTATTCGTTCTTCTCCCTGGACATGCAGCGTGGCAGCCGGAAATGTGACCAGGACAGGTAGAAAGGCGATAAAGGTTACCGCTTATGGATCGGGTGGAAAGACCCAGACACTCACCAGGTTTATTGTAGTATATTCAGATATCATTCCCGCTAGGCATAGTTACAAGGTTTTAAATAAATACCCTCACGACAAAGGGGCTTACACCCAGGGCCTCGTTTATGCCGATGGAATATTATACGAGGGCACGGGACAGGAGGCTGAGTCGAACCTGAGAACCGTGAAACTAACAACAGGCGAGGTTATTAACCAGGTTAACCTTGACCCGAGGTTATTCGGGGAAGGTATTGCCTTGTATGGAGACAAGATATACCAGGTAACCTGGAGATCGAAGGTGGGTTTCGTGTATACAAGGGATTCCTTCAGGTTACTTAACAAGGTGTATTACCAGACAGAAGGCTGGGGACTGACTACAATGGGAGATAAGCTGGTGATGAGCGATGGGACAAATGTGCTTCACATTATCGATCCGGAAACATTCTCAACTGTCGCTAATATTGAAGTCTATGATAACCGGACCGCGGTTAGCGAACTGAACGAGCTTGAATATATCAACGGGGAGATATGGGCAAATATTTACATGACGGACCTGATTGCCAGGATTGATCCGGCAAGCGGGAAAGTACTTTCAATAATCGACATGAAGGGGCTCCTTTCAAAATCGGACAGGGAGTCAAGAACAGATGTGCTTAACGGAATAGCTTATGATCAGGCCACCGGCAGGATTTTCGTTACCGGAAAATACTGGCCATGGCTTTTCGAGATCAGGATCACGGATTGAGCCTGGTGGCGTAAATAATATTTATTGCTGAAGGAATTACAGTGAACTCAGCAGGCGTGTGTCCGAGAGATTCACCATCAGCCTCGGCATACAGGAGGGATTCAGATTCGACCCTTACCGATGAAGCACGATAACCATCAACCTTAGGGTGACTGAGAATGGTACCATCGTACAGGAGGTTCAGGTTTCTTATTATTTCAAGCCTGCCCATCTCTTTTATTACAGTAATATCGAGCAGCCCGTCGTAGGGAAGGGCCTCGGGGGTCTGCCTCATCCCGCCACCGCAATACCGTCCGTTTCCCACGTTTACTGAAAAAACCTTGCTGCTGTTTTTCACACCGTCGATATATATGTCGGCAGGAGTGATATGATAAGACAAAAGGCTTGACAGCAGGTTGTAGAAATAGATAGCTGTATTACTTTTCCCCTTGTCTTTCTGCTTGTTTGTCTTTTTTACCACCAGGGCTTCAAACCCGAGACCGGCTATGTTAATGAAATATCTTTTCTGCTGGATATCGCCGGTGAAGTAGTTCACGAGACCCACGTCGTGCCTCATCTGCCTGTTTTCCTTGATAACTTTCACAGCTGCCTCGTAAACCAGGGGTATCCCGAACATCCTACCCCAGTCGTTTCCGGTACCCACGGGCAGCAAACCAACGGCTATATCGCGCGGATCACGCTTGTCCTGGGTGAAAATACCATTTATCACTTCGTTCAGGGTACCGTCGCCACCAACAGTTATTATCCTGTCGTGGCCTTCCATTACTGCCTTCCTCGCAAGTTCCATTGCATGACCCTTGCAGGTAGTGAATTGGGGTACGGCTGTTATTCCTTCCCTGAGGAACAATCCCTCTATTCTTTTCCAGTCTTTCTTCCCTTTCCCGTTACCGGCGTTAGGGTTTACAATGGCAATACACGACGAATTCAGCAGCTCATCAGCCATGAGATTTATCAGGTTTGGTCCGGAGGCAAATATGGAAAAATATAATCAATTATTGTTGATAACATGTTGAAAACCGCAAAAAAAATGTTTACAATTACAGCGGGGGTGGTCCGGGGAGTAGGCTCATAAATAGTAAATTTGAAACTCAAAATCAGAAACGAATTTCACGAAAAGAGATGGGAAGGATAATTGCTCTCGCTAACCAGAAGGGCGGGGTTGGGAAGACAACGACCGCGATAAACCTGGCAGCAAGTCTGGCGGCACTTGAAAAGAAGGTGCTTATTGTTGATGCTGACCCGCAGGCCAATGCCACATCGGGTATTGGCATAGACCCGCGTCAGATATCAAGCACCGTGTATGATTGTCTTATTGATGGTAAGAGTCCTGCAGAAGCGGTGATGGGATGTGCTGTTGAAAACCTAAGCATATTGCCTTCGAACATAGATCTGGTTGGTGCGGAGATAGAGATGCTGGAGCTTCCCGAGAGGGAGAAGGTGTTAAAGAAGGTTCTTGGAACACTTAAGGGATCTTATGATTACATCCTGATTGACTGTTCTCCATCGCTTGGTCTGCTTACTGTAAATGCACTAACAGCCTCCGATTCGGTGATTATCCCGGTTCAGTGCGAGTATTTTGCCCTCGAGGGACTTGGCAAGCTGCTAAACACGATCAAGATAATACAGAGTAACCTGAACCCCGAGCTGGAGATTGAAGGATTTCTCCTCACCATGTATGATGCCCGTCTGAGGCTTTCGAACCAGGTTGCTGACGAGGTCAACAAGCATTTCCAGCAGATGGTATTCAAGACCATTATACAGAGGAATGTCAAGTTATCGGAGGCACCCAGTTTCGGGCAGCCAGCAATTTTATACGACGCCGAGTCGCGCGGTACGGTTAACTACCTTAATCTCGCGAAGGAGCTGATAGAGAAAGTGGAGACAGTCGTAAACAAGTAACAGGGAACCAAAGAGCATGAACATGACCAAGAAGAACGCGTTGGGCAGAGGCCTGGGTGCGCTTATTGAAGGAGTAGAGAAGGAAGTACTCGAGAAGAAGGTCGAGGCTAATCTGCAGATACCTGTCGATGCCATTGAGGGAAACCCGTTTCAGCCTCGCACGAGGTTTGATGAACAGGCTCTCGAGGAACTGGCAGCTTCAATCAGGCAGCTGGGTATAGTGCAGCCTCTTACAGTAAGAGAGATTGCACCGGGCAAATACCAGCTCATTGCCGGTGAAAGAAGGCTACGTGCCTCAAGGCTTGCCGGGCTGACACACGTGCCAGCGTTCGTGCGCACGGCCGATGACCAGGCTATGCTCGAGCTCGCCCTTGTCGAAAACATACAGCGGGAAGACCTCGATGCCGTTGAGGTAGCTATAAGTTACCAGCGCCTCATTGACGAGTGCCGCCTTACACAGGAGCAGCTTAGCGACAGAGTCGGCAAACAGCGTTCAACAGTTACGAACTACCTAAGACTCCTCAAGTTACCTCCCGAGATACAGCTTGGCATCAGGAACAGGCAAATAACAATGGGCCATGCCCGCACTCTCATAAATATTGATGACCCCAGGAAACAGATTAAAATCTATTACAGGGTTATTGATGAGGATCTCTCCGTGAGAGCCACTGAAGAAGAGGTCAGGTCCATCCAGTCTGGAGATCATAAGGATCCATCAAAAGCAGAAAAGAAGAAGAAACTCAATAACGATTTCGCCCAGCTGTCGGGTCATCTCGAGAAGATATTTTCCTCGAAAGTGGCCTTCAGAATAAACGACAAGGGGAAAGGTAAGATCGTCATCCAGTTTGATTCGCCTGAAGAGATGGAGCGCATTTTAGGTGTATTCGACCGTCTCAACTCCTGAAAATATTTATATTTGTCCGGCCGTTATAGTGTATAACCGTGATTCACGGCCGGAAAGTTATTGTTTTGAAGAGAATTAGCTATATAATCTTTTTCTTAACGGCGCTGGTATTTTCAGCAGCTGATGACTGTTTTGCACAAGACACGCTCAAAACTGAAACAGTCAGGCTGAAAACCAGGGATGTGACCCCTCTGAGGGCAACAATGCTCGCCGCCGCTTTCCCCGGGATGGGCCAGGTCTACAACAGGAAATACTGGAAAATACCATTGGTGTACGCGGGATTTGGAGGAATCGGTTATGCCGTTTATTATAACACGAGCTTCTATAACGATTACACGAAGGCATATCAGGATTTCGTGGACGCCATTCCCGAGACGCAGAGTTACCTCAAGTTCATAAGGGGAATGCCGGCAAGCAGTTACGATCCCGTTCTTTTCCCTGATAGCTATAAACCTGCCAACGCGGAGTATATACGCGATCAGTTGCTGAGACAGGTGGATTATTTCAGACGTTACCGCGATTTGTCGTATATTGGCATCGCGGCATGGTACATAGTGTCGATCCTCGATGCCAATGTCGATGCAAGCCTGTATGGTTACGAGGTTGATGATAATCTTAACCTCACGGTGTCACCTTTTCCAATGCCAATGTATAATTTCACGGGCGTGGGTATTAATGTAACAATGACAATAAAGTTTTAATGATGAGGAAAATACTGATAATACTGGTTCTCTTTGTACTGGCGGTTCCCGCCAGATCTGTAATGGTAACAGACACAATCAGGATCAGGGTTGATGACGGGGCCGAGATAATTGGGAGGAACCTCGACAGTCTTGTTAACTCGTGGTATGTCAGGATGGCTATCAGGAACATGCCGTCAGGCGCTTTGGATTCGATAATCGTGGAGTTCCCTGATACCGTTTACCAGGAAAGGATCAAGAAGATCAATTCTGTTATTAATCTGCCATATAACAATATAATCAGGAATCACATCCATGTCTATACTGAAAGACGTCTGGCAAGCCTGCAGGCGATACTGGGATTATCTGATTATTATTTCCCGATGATCGAGGATATCTTTGATTCGTACGGGTTGCCAGCCGAACTCAAATACATGGCTGTTATTGAATCAGCACTCAATCCGAATGCTGTTTCAAGAGTGGGGGCAACTGGCATGTGGCAATTCATGTACAGTACCGGTAAGATGTATGGTCTGACCATCAATTCAGTTGTCGACGAGCGGAGAGACCCCGTTAAAGCCACCCATGCAGCGGCCAGGTACCTGAAGGACATGTGGGATATTTATCACGACTGGGTTCTGGTTATTGCCGCGTATAACTGCGGGCCAGGTACTGTCGACAAGGCTATCAGGCGTTCAGGAAACAGGAAGGATTACTGGGAGATCTACTACAGGCTCCCACGGGAAACCAGGGGTTATATCCCGGCATATGTTGCTGCAACTTATATACTTAATAATTACCCGAGCCACAATATTCAGCCTTTGCCACTCGATTTTCCTGTCACCACGGATACGATAGTTGTAAATAAGGATATTCACCTTTCCCAGATCTCGGAAGTGATGAACATTCCTCTGGGCGAGCTGAGGGCACTTAACCCCCAGTATCGTACCGGTCTCATCCCCGGGAATACAAGGCCTCAGTCACTTACTCTCCCGATGTCGCATCTTACAAACTTCATCGATCTGAACGACACCATTAGGAAGTACAAGGCAGATGTTTATCTTAACAAGACCAATATAACAGTAAACCCGGCGAAGTCGACCTATTTGCCCCCGGATATTAAAGGGAAAACCAAGATCTACTACACCGTCAAAGAGGGTGATAATCTTGGTTTTATTTCCGAGTGGTACAGGGTTGGACTGACTGATCTGCGATACTGGAATGACATCTATTCCAATACAATCAGGGTGGGTCAGAAACTGGCAATATTCGTTGACCCCGCGAAAGCAGATTATTTCTCTAGAGTAAACGAGATGACCTTTGCAGAGAAACAGTCTATGTCGGGGCAGACAATACCTGTCAAACAGGTAGCACAACCTGTCCAGAGCACTGCATCCGATTCAGAATATGTTACTTACACTGTTCAGAATGGAGACACGATCTGGGATATAGTCAAGAAGTTTGACAATGTAACAACGACAGAAGTATTAGCATTAAACAATATAACTGATCCGTCGAGGATCAAGCCAGGTCAGAAGTTAAAGATCAGGAAGAAGAGCTAGGAGGACCTGCTTTCTCTAAATAAACTTTCTATGCGTCCTTCCAGGTCGTTCATACTGCTTTTTTTCATTCTGCTTCTGCTTGCTACAGCAGCTTACCTGATACCCGGGACTGAACGCTATCTTCCTTCTGCAAAAGATTTTATCCCTGGTTTCTTCACGGAGAAACAGGTGGAAAATAATTCTTTACAGCAACAACCTGTAATTACTCCTGCTGATTCTTTTCCTTATCGATCCGACACGTTGGATGCCAGCAGGAATGATTCTATTGTTGTAACACCGCCAGTTGTTTCACCGGTGACAAGGCTTTTTGATTCGCTGGAAGCAGGTGGAAAACAAATGAGGATCATGTATTATGGCGACTCGCAGATAGAGGGAGACAGGATCACTTCTTACCTGAGATATTCGCTTAGGAAGCGCTACGGTGGAACAGGCCCTGGTCTTTTCCTTCCGCTCATGCCGGTTATGTACACGAAGGCCTACTTTGTCCGGTCTTCTTCCAACTGGCTCAGGTATAATTACCTTTCTTATAATAATGGAGAAATAGCTTCCAATTCACTTGGTCCTTTCATGACTATCTGCCGGTACCTTCCTGTAGGTGCCGCCTCCGAGAAGCCAGTAAGAGCATGGGTCAGGATCCTTCCATCGAGGACTGCCGATTCGGCCGTGAAGGTTTATGACAGGCTCCGGATCATCTATGGAAACAGCACTGGTGGTGTTTCAGTAATAGTGAAATCGGGAGGAAAAACAGTTCTAACAGACACGTTGAAGACCGGTCAGGGTGTTTTGGAGTTATCCTGCCCTCTGGGTGGTTCATCGGAGGCAGAGATACAGTTTGAAGGTAGTTCCAGTCCTGATATATACGGCATAAGTATCGAGAGCAGGACAGGGCTCGTTGTGGATAACATACCGCAGAGAGGCAGCGCCGGGTTCGAGTTCACGATGGTCGATGAAGAAAACCTGGGTGACGTGTACTCCCTGCTCAGGCCCAATCTTGTTATTATGCATTACGGGCTTAATACCGTGAGGAACATACGCACCGATTATAGTTTCTACGAGGACGGTCTGTCGAGGCAGATCAACCTGCTGAAAAGAGTAGCACCTGACGCTCTTATCCTTATGGTGAGTCTGAATGATATGGCCTATGCCATTGGGGATAGCATCGTATCATATCCTAATGTCCCATTAATAAGGGAAGCGCAAAGAAAAGCGGCAAAGAGAACAGGCGCCCTTTTCTGGGACGCTTATGCCGCCATGGGAGGAAAGGGATCGATAGTAAAGTGGTCGGACCTGCCTGATCCGCTTGCAAAAAAAGACTGGACCCATTTCACAAATAATGGTGCAGATACAATTGCCGGGCTCCTTATCGATAGCATCTTCAACCCGTCGAGCACTGTTGTTTCGACTATTGTTGGGGATGCAGCACGCACTGTTGATTCTATAGCGAATGACACGACTATTATAAAAGCAGGAGCGCAAATTGAACCAGAACAAATTATTACTCCGGTGCAGGGAAATGGCAGAAGGTCTCCTGCAGCCAGGGAGATTGTGACAAGGGTATTCTCGTACGATCCGGCGAATCCATTCATATTCACGACCCCGGGTTTCTGGGTTTTTCTGCTGATCGTCCTGGCTGGTTACATGTTCATCTACAGGAAGCTGGCAATACGAAGCGTTTACCTTTTCGTGATAAGCCTGTATTTCTATTTCAAGACCGGCGGACTATTCCTGGTATTACTGCTTTTCATAACTATAACTGATTACACGCTTGGCCTTCTGATCTATCGTTCCGGAAAGAAGAGCAGGTCAACTTTCTTCCTCGTCCTTAGCCTTGTTTCCAATCTCAGCCTGCTGGCTTATTTTAAATACGCCGGGTTTATAACCGATACAATTAATTCGCTGGCCGGAACGGATATCAAGGTCTTTGACCTGCTATCCGCTCTATCGAACAAGACTCTTGGTACCTCGTTCGATACCAGCTATATAATACTACCGGTGGGCATATCGTTCTTCACCTTCCAGTCGCTCAGTTATACTATTGATATTTACCGGAAGCGAATGGAACCTGTTCGTAATATTCTTGATTTTGGATTCTACGTGTCATTCTTCCCGCATCTTGTCGCGGGTCCTATAGTCAGGGCCTCCGTGTTCATACCACAGATTTATGCTGAATACAGCCTGTCGAAAAGGGAATTCAGTCATGCCTTGTTCATGATTTCAAAAGGACTTATCAAGAAAATTGTTATTTCGAATTTCATAGCGGTCACTTTCATCGACAGGGTATTTGATGCCCCCGCCCTCTATTCCGGTTTCGAGAATCTTCTTGCTATTTATGGCTACGGGTTGCAGATATACTGTGATTTCTCGGGGTACACCGATATAGCCATCGGGGTCGCCCTGGTGCTTGGCTTCAGGCTTCCGGTCAATTTCAACTCTCCATACAAGGCCACCGATATTACCGATTTCTGGAAGAGATGGCATATCTCCCTGTCGCAGTGGCTTAAAGATTACCTGTACATTTCTCTTGGAGGAAACAGGAAAGGAAAGATCAGGACTGTAATTAATCTATTCATAACGATGGTACTCGGCGGGCTCTGGCACGGGGCTTCTATACGATTCCTTATCTGGGGTGCTTTGCATGGCGCGGGTCTGGCCATTCACAAGGGGTGGAAAGCCCTGACTGGTCAATTAACATCTAATGGCTGGGGCTGGAATTTGGCAGGTGCAATTATAACCTTTCATTTCGTCACTTTTTGCTGGATCTTCTTCAGGGCAGAAAGTCTCGGGGATGTCGGAATAATGCTCTCACAGATCGCTGGTAATTTTTCCCCGGGGCGATTTGATGAGGTATTGATGGCTTATGCCGGTGTAATAATTCTGATTGTAACAGGTTACCTTTTACATTTTGTTCCGGAATCGTTCAAAGAGTCGCTCAGGGCGGTATTTATATCCACACCACAGGTACTTCAGGTCTTCGCGATGATAGTAATGGCTGTCCTGTTATGGCAATTGCGATCGACCGGATCGATGCCTTTTATCTATTTCAGGTTCTGATGACTGTTCCCTCTTTACAGATCAAAGATAATCCTCTTGCTTCCTGCCAGACCCCGTGAACGGTGCGATTGCCCGGTTATATATACCCTGGACGTAGGCGATGGCCATACCGTAGTTTGTTACTGGCACTCCGGCCTTGATTGCCGGGAGGAGCCTGTTATGGAGCTGCCTTCTAGTTATCATGCAGCCACCGCACTGTATTACCAGCGAGTAATCAGTTACAGGACGTGGCAGGGCGTCTAGTCCTGCAACAACGTCATATTCAAGTTTTTTGCCAGTGAACGAGTTGATCCAGCGTGGAATTTTCACCCTGCCAATATCGTCGCACGAAACGTGATGAGTGCACGACTCCAGGAGTAGTATCCTGTCACCGTCAGACAGCTTCGATATGGCAGGTGTGCCTTTGAGATAGTTCTGAAAATCTCCCTTGAAGCGTGCAAGCATTATGCTGAAGCTTGTCAACGGAATTTCTGGGGGTACAGAAGCATCGGCCTTAACGAAGACCTGTGAATCGGTCACCGCGAGAGCAGGTTTGATTCCTGTTCTCCTGAGGAAGGAATCAACCTCCCTTTCCTTTAACACTATCGCGACGGCATCATTATCCAGTATATCCCTTATAGCCTGAACCTGTGGAAGAATTAGTCGTCCAGCAGGGGCCTCAACGTCTATGGGCGTTATCAGCAAAACAATATCTCCATGTCGGATTATGTCGCCGAGGAGGGCAGGAGTGGAGTAGGAATGTTCAGGTATTGCTTCCCTGATCTCTTTTATCAGGTCCTCGAAATTTCTTTTATCGGCTGCCGAAAATTCAATAAATGCCTTTCCAGTCCTTGCTTTCGTATCCGAAATGAATTTCTGCCCGGGCTTTGAAAGGTCCGATTTACTATGGACAACAATGAATGGCAGGTCATTATCATTGAATCTGGAGACAAGATCATCCTCGTAACTTCCCCAGTTGTTTCCTTCAATGACCAGTATTGCCAGATCAATAACATCAAGTGTTCGTATACTCTTTTCTATCCTCTTCCGGCCAAGTTCACCGGTATCGTCAATACCTGCCGTGTCGACGAGGACAACTGGTCCAAACCCAGTTATTTCAAAAGATTTTTTTACCGGGTCAGTCGTGGTACCCGGTTGATCGGAAACAATGGCTACATCCTGTCCCGCCAGGGAGTTTATGAGGCTGCTCTTGCCATTATTCCTTCTTCCGAATATGCCGATATGCGGTTTCTGATCCTTACCCTTTGCCATTGTCGTTATTTGTCGGACAAAATTAGAAAATTAAGGTCAGATATGGTTATTATCCTTTAGCCAGCTTATTGTTGAAGCAACACCTTCGCGCAACGACCGAGGTGAGTAACCAAGTTCCCTTATGGCCTTACCCGAACTGGATTCCCAGTTATGATTGTATCTCCTTACAAGTCCGCGGGTCACGAACGGTGCCGTACGTGTAAGCGCTGAAATGAATTCCATCGTTCCGGCAGCAGCCAGCATTACCGGGAGCGGAAGTCTGAACATTACTTGCTTCCTTCCTGATATTTCGGAAACTATCCTGAAAAACTCGTTGAAATCGGCGTTCTCCCCTCCAAGTATATACCGTTCTCCGCATTTGCCTTTTTGCATCGCGAGCATATGACCGGAAACTACATCGTCGATATAGACATAGTTACCAATGCTTTTGCCATTCCCCGGGATTATCCTCCATCTGCCTTTAATATATAACAAAATCATACGTGTAACACCGTTACTGTCAGAGAATTGCCCCGGCCCATATACCCTCGACGGGTTGACTATCCTGATATTCAGTCCCCTGGGAATATATTCAAGCGCGACTTTTTCTCCGGCAGCCTTCGTTTCCTCGTATTTAATGAAGTATCGTGCGGAGCGGGCAGTTGATTCGTTGACAACAGTACCTGATGACGGGCCTATTACCCCTGTTGTGGAAGTGAGCACCACCTCGCTTATCCCTGCCTCAAGGGCGGCATCAAGAACATTTTTCGTCCCGGTAACATTGAGCTCGTAAATCTCTTTGTCGCTGCCCTTGATGCCTGTGAATGCGGCAGTGTGAAAAAGACCAGAACATCCTCTGGCTGCTCTCTTAAGACTTTCACGATCGAGTATGTCACCTTTAAACAAGGTTACATTCTCTTGCTCTATATATTTTGTTTTGAGTGGATTCCTGTATAGACAATGCACCTGGTGCCCATCCTTAACCAGGTTTCTGACAAGCATTTCCCCTATGTAACCGGTTGCACCGGTGACAAAATATTTCATCGTGAGTGATTCATGAATTAAAATCGTCGAGCGAGAATCCTGACCGCAGGAGATTGCCGGGCTTTAATAACTCTTCGAGTTTGCTAGCTTCGATGCTGCCGGTAACTGCATTAGCTTCTAAAATATTTAATCCTCTTTCTTTCATTACCAGGGCCAGTTTCTCAGCGCCATGATAACCAATAAAGGGTATCAGCACCGTTGTCACAGCCGGGCTCCTGAGCAAGCTATCAAGGCTATCTGCGGCATTGATCTGCAATCCGGCAAGTAGGTTGCTGGTTGTGGTCCTGCAGGCAGCAATGAGAAGTTTGATGCTCGAGAGAAAAGCGTCACCGATTACAGGAAGATACGCGTTCAGCTCGAGGCAGCCCTGGGAGCACAATGACGATACAAGCTGATCGTTCGAGTAAACCTTGTGAGCCACTGAAATCACATATTCGGGTATTACCGGGTTAATTTTCCCTGGCATGATGGAACTGCCAACCTGCCTTGGAGGTATCTGAATTGCCCTGCTGCCTGATATATCGGAGGATAGCAGCCTGAGGTCCGACACCGTTTTCTCGAGATTCACGGCCAGTGCTTTCACGATGGCGTGAGCTTCAACCCACTTGTCGAGGTTTGATGTGGCATCTGCCAGGTTCTCGCTGTGAGCCAGCGGGAGATCAGTTATATTTCTTAATTCAGACACTATATTCATCAGGAAATACCTGGGAACGGCCATTCCCGTTCCGGTTGCCCCTCCACCGAGGTTAACCGGTTTAAGCCTCTCGATGCATTTTGACACCCTCCACCAGTCACGCGAGAAGGCCTCATTGTAGGCGCTGAAGAGCAGCCCGAAAGATGATGGCACAGCTTCCTGCATCTGGGTAAATCCTGTCCTCAGGTTCTGGCGGTTGGTCCTTTCAATTTGTTCCGTGGCCGATCGGAGATAATTTATTTCATTCTCGAGTTCGAGAAGCAGCCTCATGGCGGCAACGGTAAGGGCAGTAGGAACAACGTCGTTTGTTGACTGGTATATATTTGCATGCGCTACAGGGTCGATTATACTGTAATCGCCTGGTTTATGACCTGTTTTAACGAGAGCCACATTTGATATGATCTCGTTCACGTTCATGTTGATACTTGTCCCGGCCCCTCCCTGAATGGCTGGAACGATGAAATCGCTGAAATGTAGTCCTTGTGCCACCTCGCCGGCCGCCTCCCGGAGTGCCGTGAGGATGTCGTCGGGGATGACAAACAGGGCAGGGTGTCCGCCATATTTTTCAAGAGCGGCATCGCGGAATTTCAGGTAAGTAGAGTAGCATGCGGCTTTGGTCGTACCCACAGCTTTATACCAGTCCGTTGAAAATTGATTTCCGGCGGGGAAGTTAGCAGCAGCCCTGGCCGAATGAATACCGTACAGGGCTCCTGAAGGTATTTTCATTTCGCCGAGAGCGTCAGTCTCTTTCCTGTATGTGTGATCGTCCATGTTCACTTATTGCAAGATATTACTTGTTCTATGCAAGGACCATAAAATAAAAGGTGAACAAGCGATAGAACCCGTTCACCTTCTGGCAGGTGTATTAAACATTATTTCCCGAGACCGGTCGGGCATAAGTAATAACATCCCTGGAAGTAATATCGTCCCTGCAGAGTATTATCAGCCTTTCGAGAACGTTTCTGAATTCCCTTATGTTGCCGGTCCATTCTATTTTTTGAAGTTCCTTTATGGCGTCTTTCCTGATGTTCTTGCGTGTAACGCCATATTCCTTGCAAATGAGCGTGTTGAAATGCTCGGCCAGCATCGGGATATCTTCCTCTCTCTCGTTTAGCGTGGGCACGTGTATGATAATGACGCTCAACCGATGATAGAGGTCTTCCCTGAAGTTATTGCTTTCAATTTCCTTCCTGATATTCTTGTTGGTCGCTGCGATGACTCTCACGTTCACATGGATATCCTTATCAGAGCCAACTCTTGTAATCTTGTTTTCCTGTAGAGCCCTGAGCACTTTCGCCTGGGCCGACAGGCTCATATCGCCTATCTCGTCGAGAAAGAGAGTCCCGCCGTTAGCCTGTTCAAATTTGCCTATTCTTTGTTTTATCGCTGAAGTGAATGATCCCTTCTCGTGTCCGAAAAGCTCGCTCTCAATCAGTTCTGAAGGAATAGCGGCACAGTTTACCTCAACGAAGGGACCCTTTGCCCTTGTCGATTTCTCGTGGATCTGGTGCGCGACCAGCTCCTTGCCTGTCCCGTTAGAACCGGTTATGAGGACACGTGCTTCAGTGGGGGCGACCTTGTCGATCATCTCCTTGACGATCTTGATGGGCTCCGATTCACCAACTATCTCGTACATCTTGCTGACCTTGTTCTTGAGGACCTGGGTCTGGCTTATCAGCTTCGACTTGTCCATCGCGTTCCTTATCGTTATGAGAAGGCGGTTGAGATCGAGCGGTTTCTCGAGGAAATCGTAGGCTCCTTTCTTTATTGCATCGACCGCGGTGTCTATGTTACCATGGCCTGATATCATGATGACTGGCACGTCCTGCGATGATTCTGTTATTTTCTGGAGGACCTCCACACCATCCATCTTTGACATTTTAATGTCGCAAAGTACAACATCGTAGGTGTTCGCCTGGAAGAGGCCAATCCCGGTGGGACCATCCTCGGCGAGGTCAACTTCATGATTTTCATACTCCAGCACCTCTTTCAGGGTGTTCCTGATCGATCTCTCGTCATCAATTACTAGGATTCTCGGCATCTGGTCTCCAGTTAATCAGTTATGGAATTCAGGTGTAAATTAATAATAATCAGCCTTTGTAGCGAAGCCACTTCCACATTTCCTTCCAGGATGCTTTCTTGCCATACATCAGGATCCCTGTCCTGTAAACCTTGGCCGCCATCCACACGAAAAACACGAAGGTTACTACCATGATACCCATTGAAAGGGCAAGCTGCCATGCCGGCACATCGAATGGTATCCTGGCCATCATGACTATCGGTGAAGTGAGTGGTATGAGCGAGAACCAGAAGGCTATCGAGCTCTCGGGGTTCTGCATTATGCTCATTGCAACGAATAGCGCGAGGATAATCGGGATGGTGACGGGCAGCATGAACTGTTGTGTTTCAGTTTCATTGTCGACCGCCGAACCTATTGCAGCGAATACCGAGGCGTACAAAAGGTAACCGGTGATGAAATAGAATATGAAGCATACTATTATCAGAAGCCAGTTCTGGTTAAGTACACCCGTGAATGCCTTGGTGAACTCAGGAGTAAAAGTAGAGGCCATCGGCGAGGTCTTTACCGCCGCCTGGGCAGCCTGCTGCATATCGGAGCCCATTAGACTCTGCGGGGCACTCTGGGTGACAGCCATGAGATCTTTCGCTGGCATTGCTGATTTTATCGCCATGGCGATACCAACTGTTAGCAGAACCCAGATAAGGAATTGGGTTAATCCAACAAGTGCTATACCGATAATCTTACCCATCATCAGCTGAACCGGTTTTACCGAGGAAATAATAACCTCGACCACCCTGTTCGTTTTTTCTTCAATAACACCCCTCATAACCTGTGAACCAAAAATGAAGGTAAGCATGTACATCAGGAATCCCCCGATATAAGCTAGCGCCATCGAAATCCCCGTACTTGTCTGGGTCCCAACACCCGACTCGTCCATCTTGATTGTCTGGACGTTGATACTGGTCTGGACGCTTTTCATTATCTCGTCGAGGTTCTCGATCTTGTATGCCAGAAGCTTTTTCTTTTCAATATCCTTCTCGAGCGATTTCTCTATATGTTCAAGCAGACCGATCGGAGGTTGTTTCTTGGAAATAAGCTGGATTGCATTAGGCACGTGAACGACCTCGTCGGAAATATAAAGAACACCATAATAACCCTGGTTCGAGAAATTGTTTTTCATATCGTCAAGCTTCTTATCGCTGATGTAAACGAACTCGGCATCCTTGGTATTGGGAATGACATTGTTAAAGAGGTTAGACCCGTCCCCAACAACCGCTATCTTTTTGAAATCAGCATCCTTGTTTGTCATGAGGAGGGCAGGGAGAACCACTACCGAAGCCATGAGTATCGGAGCAAGGAGAGTCATTATGATAAATGATTTTTTCCTTACCCTTGTCAGGTACTCTCTTTTTATAATAACAGATATCTTGTTCATAGCTAACCAGTATTATCTATTCATTTTTTTGTTCTGTGCCTCTACTACTCTTATGAAGATCTCGTTCATGGATGGGAGGGATGGATTGAAGGAGATCAGGTTGCCTGATTCAAGCAGGTTCCCAATTATCTCTTTTGTTGTTGCACCACGGTCGGTTCTTACCTTAATGGAAGTATGACCGTTTGTCTGTTCCTGGCTTACAACATTGTACATGTTATTGCTTTCAATGTTCACCTTCCCGTCGAATACGAGATTGTATTCGTTTTCCGCCCAGGCCTTGCGGATATCGTCAACCTTGCCCTCGAGTATGGTCTGGCCATAGTTTATAAGGGTAATATTATCGCATAGCTCCTCGACCGATCCCATGTTGTGTGTTGAAAAGATAATCGTCGCGCCTCTTTCCCTGATGAAGAGGATCTCGTTCTTGACAATATTCGCGTTTACCGGGTCGAATCCGGTGAAAGGTTCGTCGAAGATAATGAGCTTGGGCTCGTGAAGAATAGTGGTAATGAACTGGACTTTCTGTGCCATACCTTTCGAGAGCTCTTCCACTTTCTTATTCCACCAGTCAACTATTTCGAGTTTAGTGAACCAGTATTTCAGCCTTCTCATGGCCTCATTGTGAGACAGACCTTTTAGTTGGGCAAGATATAACGCCTGTTCACCAACTTTCATCTTCTTGTAAAGGCCCCTTTCCTCGGGCAGGTAGCCGATATACTGGACATCTTCAGGGCTTAGCTTTTTACCATTGAGAAATAATTCTCCAGTGTCGGGTGCCGTGATCTGGTTAATGATCCTGATAAGAGTGGTCTTTCCGGCTCCGTTTGGTCCAAGAAGTCCATAGATACTCTTCTCCGGTACAGATATGCTCACCTTGTCGAGAGCATACTGGGTACCGAATTGCTTGGTAACCTCTTTTGCTTCAAAAATTGCCATAAGTTTTTATTCGTGTTTGTATTAAGAACCTGTAAATATATATATTTCTTGTCAACATCTTCCTCTGTGGAACAGCCCGAGGCTGGTCAATGGTGTTCAGTTTCGGAAGTAAAATTGATACAAGAAAAATTTCCACAGAAATAAAATCTGTAAAATGGCGCTTAATGACGGTAAAACAGCCTGGATTTTTGGTAATCCCTTTTTACTGGAAATAGCTCCTCATCCTTTCGAACAAACCCTTGTCGTCCTTGTCAGGTTTCGGTTCGAATGATTCTGATTCCCGCAGTTTCTCTATGGTCTTGATCTCGTCGCGGCTCAAGGATTTCGGTATCCAGACGTTCACGTTCACGAGCAGGTCTCCGCGGCCGTAACCATTTACCTCCGGCAGTCCCTTCCCTCTTAGTCGCAGTATTTTGCCTGGCTGAGTGCCTGGTTCAATCTTTATTTTTACAGTGTTATCAACTGTCGGTATCTCAACATTTGTCCCGAGGATTGCATCGGGTACGCTGACAAAAAGGTTGTATATAAGGTCATTACCCTCTCTGAGGAGGTCGGGATGTTCCTCCTCGTCAATAACAACAAGGAGATCTCCGTTCACTCCCCCGCGTCTAGGGGCGTTTCCCTTGCCGTTAACGGTCATCTGCATCCCTTTACCAACACCGGCGGGTATGTTTATGTTTATTATTTCTTCCTTTTCAACTATACCCTCGCCGTAGCAGGTGTTGCATTTTTTCGTGATAGTCTTCCCGTCGCCGCCGCAGGAAGGGCACACTGTCGTGGTCTGCATCTGCCCAAGGATGGTGCTGGTAACTCTTGTAACATGTCCGGTGCCACGGCAGGTCTGACAATCGGATACACTGCGGGAATCAGCTGCCCCCGACCCGTTGCAGGCACTGCATGCCACATACTTCCTGACCTTGATCTTCTTCTCGGTACCCGCTGATATTTCGGAAAGATTCAGCTTAACCTTTACCCTGAGATTGGATCCCTTGTTGATTGTTCTGCCTCTTCTGCCGCCTCCGCCAAAACCACCGAAACCACCGAATGCGTCACCAAAGATATCACCAAACGAGGCGAAGATATCCTCGACAGTCATGCCTCCGCCACTGAATCCACCTCCTTGATTGCCCATGCCCTGGTGCCCGAACCTGTCGTAGCGGCTTCTCTTCTCGTCGTTCGAGAGTACCTCGTATGCCTCGGCTGCTTCCTTGAACTTATCCTCGGCTGCCTTGTCACCAGGATTTTTATCGGGGTGATACTGCAATGCCTGCTTGCGGTAAGCTTTCTTGATCTCATCCTTTGAAGCATTCTTCTGAACACCCAGGACCTCGTAGTAATCTCTTTTTGTCATTGGCTTCGTTTTTTCTGGCCCGGGCTATTCCCCAACAACCACTTTTGAAAACCTCATTACTTTCTCGTGGAGATAATATCCTTTCTGAACAACATCCACAACCTTCCCTTTCAAAGCTTCATCCTGGACAGGGAGCTTGCTTATTGCCTCGTGCAGATCAACATTGAAATCCTGGTTTATCGATTCAATCTCCTTGAGCCCGTTCTGCTTCAGAATATCCCTGAATTTGTTATATATAAGATCAATACCACCCTTCATGGCTGTACAATCGGTGGCTCCTTCCATAGACTTCATGGCCCTCTCGAAATCGTCAAGTACCGGGACTATGCTCTTTAGTATCTCTTCACCGGCGTGCTTGGTGAGTTCTATTTTTTCCCTGAGTGTCCTTTTCCTGTAATTATCAAACTCGGCAGAAAGTCGCAGGTACCTGTCCTGCATCTCTGCCAGTTTTTCTTCAGCTGTTGGCCCTTTTGCAGTCTCTTTGGCAGGTTGTGCCGTGTCGGCAGATGAACTGCCTTTTGCTTCTCCTTCCTTCACCGGTTCGCCGGGAACCTGTCCATTACTTTCAGTGCCACCTGTTACCTGTTCACCCTCCGGTATAAAATCTTTGTTTTCAGATGATTCCAATGTGCTTTCCTTCACGTTATCCTCCTCTTTTAGATTTTTCTTTTTTGTCATTTCAAAACAGATTGCATTAAGTTATTACGATTACAACAAATTACCTGCCACGGGCTGACAGTTGCCAAATTGACATAACCCGGTCAAAGGTGAAGATATCACAACTTTGCTATAATACCTCCGGTGTGCCAGAACAGTACCTTGTCGGTCTCGCGGAAATATCCTCTTTCGCAATGATCAATAAGGGCTGCTGCTGCTTTAGCGGTATAAGTGTCATCAAGCAAAATCCCCTCGTGTTCAAGGAACAGACTGGCTGCCCTTTCCGACATGGCAGAAGGAATTCCATATCCCGGCCCCGTGTATTCATCAAATACATTTACATCTTCAGGTCCGATCCTGATTCCCTCGTCCAGGCTGGTGAAAAAATCATTCACCAGCGAACTCACTTTCACGGCAATTGCATCTGCCGGATCATCAGCACTTATACCCCTTATTACAATATCCCGGGCGTATATCCTTTTGCCAGCTTCCAGCCCGGCCTGTGTGCCACCTGAAGAGGTTGAATGATAAATATGAGTAAAAAATGTACTCATTGTTTTCATCTGTTCCTCGAGCTCACCCATGGCGGCCGCGAAACCTGGTACACCAGTTACATCAGATGCTCCGAGAGGAATTATGAATGGATGCCTGCCGCTTCTTCTGGTGTTTTCCGCCACCTCGTTCATAGCAGCAGCTCTCTCTTCACGCCCCTTTATGAAGATCACTTTCGTCTTCATGAGATCTACCACCCTGTAATTACCGTTTGAATTGGCAGGCTTGTCCCCGTTAAGCACGAGCACACACTCCAGACCCAAACGTTTTGCTATCTGGGCTGTAGTCCTGGCATGATTCGATTGTACACCGCCACAGGTTATTACTGTATCGGCTCCTACCTCGATGGCCCGAGCGAAAGTGTATTCAAGTTTTCTCAGTTTGTTGCCCCAAACGAGCTGCCCGATGAAATCATCTCTTTTAATGAAAAGTGATGGTGCTCCTTTAATTGAAGCTGACAATCGTTCCATCTTTTCAACGGGAGTGCACAGTGGAGCAAGTTCAAGTTTATGCAACCTGCTGAATTTTTCTGTTATCATTTTCGGATGTGATGATTAAGCTGACGGATATGACCTTTTCAGATCCTTTTTATACTGGCGCCAATAGCGTTCAGCCTGTTATCAATTGATTCATAGCCCCGGTCTATCTGCTCGATGTTATGAATGGTGCTGGTCCCTTCAGCCGACATGGCTGCTATGAGCAGCGCGACGCCTGCCCTGATATCCGGTGACGACATTGTTGTTCCCTTAAGCCTGTGCATATTGTCGAGACCTATAACAGTCGCCCTGTGAGGATCGCATAGAATTATCTGTGCTCCCATGTCAATCAGCTTGTCGACGAAGAAGAGCCTGCTCTCGAACATTTTCTGGTGAATAAGGACAGCTCCCTTGGCCTGCGTGGCAGTAACCAGGAAAACACTGAGCAGGTCGGGCGTTAGTCCCGGCCAGATAGCATCGGCTATAGTCATTATGGAACCATCGATGAAGGTATCTATCTCGTAATGATCCTGACGGGGAATGAAGATATCATCATCACGACGATCTACTTCAATCCCCAGTCTCCTGAACGATTCCGGTATTATTCCAAGATTGTCGTATGAAACATTTTTTATTGTCAGCTCCGAGCCTGTCATGGCAGCCATCCCGATAAATGAACCGATCTCTATCATGTCGGGAAGGATGGTGTGATCGCACCCGCCCAGCTGGCTGACTCCATCGATATACAAGAGGTTGGAACCTATTCCTGTGATATTTGCGCCCATTCTGACAAGCATCCTGCACAGTTGCTGAACATAAGGTTCGCAGGCCGCGTTATAAATTGTTGTTCTTCCTTTGGCAAGCACCGAGGCCATTATAATATTGGCAGTTCCGGTCACAGATGCTTCATCAAGATGCATGTAAGTCCCGGCAAGTTTTTCAGCGGTAACCGAATAGAACGAATCTGTCGTGTCGTAGCCAAAACTGGCTCCAAGTTTCTGGAAGCCTATGAAATGAGTGTCAACTCGTCTTCTGCCGATTTTATCGCCGCCAGGTTTGGGAATAGTGGCTTTACCAAACCTCGCGAGAAGGGGCCCTACTATCATTATGGATCCGCGAAGGCTGATTGTCTGATCCCTGTACTCGTCGGTACGAAGCCAATCGAGATTAAGGTCTGATGCCTTGAAGGTGGCTGAGTTTGGAGAGTTCCATTTGACTGAAACGCCAAGGGAACCAAGAAGTTCCACGAGCTTTCTGACATCCCTTATGCCGGGGATATTGTTTATTGTAACTTCTTCTTTCGTGAGAAGAGTGGCACACAGCACCTGAAGTGCCTCATTTTTTGCCCCCTGGGGAGTTATTTCCCCGTTGAGCCGCTTGCCTCCCTCTACAATAAAGGTTCCCATTAATGCTTGTTGAATCCTTTCTTCTTCTTGTTCTGCTGTTTGTTATGCGGTTTACCAGACAGCTTTTTCTTGTTCTGTTGTTGTTGCTGCGACATCTGCGCTAGTTCCTTGACCTCCAGAAGCTTTATTCCTTCTTTGGGCTTTAGTTTTCCCCTCGAGAGAACCTGAAGATCAGCTATTATCACCTCATCAGCAACCTGACTCCTGTTCCAGGTGATGTATGATTTCTTCATCTGGTTCAGGATGAGCGAAATAAGGTAGTCTTTGTCTTCTCCTTCCTCCATAACTGTGACAGTGGCAATCATTTGTTCAACAATCTTGCCATAATGGAGATAACGGATATTACCCTGGGTATAATCGACTATGTTAGGTTTCTCGTTGAATTTTGACCTTTCAGGTTTTGGATAAGGCGATTCAATATCGAGGTCAAAATCAGCTATGAGGGCGAGATGATCCCACAGTTTATGCTTGAAGTCACCAACATCCCTGAGGTGGGGATTCAGGTTTCCCATTATCTGAATTACCGTTTTGGCCGCCCTGTTCCTTTCTTCATCATCAGTTATCGATTTGGTATAATCAACCATCTTCTGGACGTTCCTGCCATATTCCGGCAGAGCCATTCTTTTCCTTTGGGTGTTGTAGTCGTAAGCCATTTCCGCTTGTTTATCAGATGCAAAGGTAAAAGGAAATGGGAAAGTAGAAAGGAAAAGGAAAAAGGAAAAAGGAAAAAGTGTAAAGGGAAGAAGAGGAAGCAGGGATTTAATAAAGCACCTGGCTTAAGCATCTAAGCTTTCTTTCAAGGGCACAGGGGGACAGAGCATAGAGCACGGGGCACAGAGCACGGGGCACAGGGTAAGAAAGTGTTCTTAATAGGCACTTTACAGCATTTAAAGCATCTGCAGCTTTCTTCAAGGGTGCTCGGTTATCGGTGCTGGGTCCTCGGTCTTTTACAACTCTACAACTCTACAACATACAGCACTTTACAGCTTAAAGCATCTACAGCTTTCTTCAAGGGCACAGAGCACAGAGCATAGAGCACGGGGCACAGAGCACGGGGCTCAGGGCACAGAGCACAGGGCACAGAGCACGGGGGAAGAAGGTGCCTTTTATACAGCTACTACAGCCTTTACAACCTCTTCAGCTTTCTTCAAGGTCATTGGCTTCGCGTCATTCAATAGTAAGGACGACATCATAACGAGTTATTTCTTACTATCGAATGACCATTGGATGACCATTGAATGACTATCGAATGACCATCCTCTACAACTCTACAACTCTACAACATACAGCACTTTACAGCATTTAAAGCATCTACAGCTTTCTTTCAAGGGCACAGAGCACAGAGCACAGGGCACAGAGCACAGGGCACGGGGCACAGGGTAAGAAAGTGTTCTTAATAGGGCACTTTACAGCATTTAAAGCATCTAAAGCTTTCTTCAAGGGTGCTGGGTCCTCGGTCTTTTACAACTCTACAACTTTACAACTCTACAACTCTACAACATTACAGCCCTTTAAAGCTTCTAAGGCTTTCTTGTAGGTTTCGGGGGAGTGGAGTAATAAAATCCCTGGATTTAATAATTTGATTTTCGGGCAAACATAAAAAGTTAACTTTACGCGAAAACACGTATGAATACAAAGCTTGTTTTACTTGTCTTTATATCGCTCACGGGTTTTGTAACGACCCGGGGGCAACATGCTCAGTCCGACATTGATATTCTCCATTACGATTTTAATATAAGCCTTAATGACAGTACTGATATAATAAGTGGCAGGACTGTCATAACTCTCACTTTCATAAAGAATTGCAACACTTTCTCGCTCGAGTTCAGGAACAAAGATCTTAAGGGGAGAGGAATGGTGACCGACAGTGTCTCGTTCGACAGACCAGGTGTTGCCTATGTTCATAATGCTGATCATCTCGTGATTAGTGCCCGGGACCCATTTCTTGCCGGGACAAAACTAACAATGACAGTGTTCTACCGTGGCATGCCGGGTGACGGACTGATTATTTCACGTAACAAGTTTGGAAACAGGACCTTTTTTGCTGACCATTGGCCTGACAGGGCATCCAACTATCTACCTGTAATCAACGAGCCCTCAGAAAAAGCAACAGTAGACTTTTTAATTACCGCGCCACCAAAATACAAGATAGTGGCATCTGGTCGCCTTGTTGAGGAAAGCGAGTTGAAGAACGGGTACCATCTCACGCACTGGAAGGAAAATGTTCCACTGCCGGTCAAGGTGATGGCCTTCGGGGCGGCATCATTTTCAGTGAGCCTCGCGGGTGTTGTCCATGGCACCGAGGTATGGACCTGGGTTTATCCTGAGAACAGGCTTGAAGGATTCCGGGACTACTCTGATGCGCTGAAACCGCTGGAATTCTACATGAATAACATCGGGCCATATCCTTACGAGAAGCTGGCGAACGTTCAGTCAAGGACCATTTTCGGCGGACTTGAAAATGCCAGCTGTATTTTCTATTCTGAAAATTCAGTGACTGGTCAGGGTAAAACGGAGAGCCTCCTGGCGCACGAGATTGCCCACCAGTGGTTTGGCAACTCGGTTACTGAACGCGACTGGCATCATATCTGGCTTAGCGAGGGTTTTGCAACTTACCTGACATCACTTTACCTCGAGCACACTTATGGCGATGGGAAATTCAGGGAGTCGATGCTTTCAGCCCGCGAAAGGGTTATCCGTTCATCAGCCAGGGCTGCGACTCCTGTCATAGACACCACTATAACCGACCTCATGAAGCTTCTCAGTGCCAATTCTTACCAGAAAGGTGCCTGGGTACTTCACATGCTGAGGCAGGAAATCGGTTTTGACATGTTCATGAAAGGCCTGAGGGAATATTACAGGATCTACCGCGACAGTTCAGCCCTTACAAACGATTTCATGGGGGTTATGGAGTCAGTATCAGGTAAAGATCTGGACTGGTTTTTCGAGCAGTGGCTCACGAAACCGGGAGAACCTGCCCTGAAGATTTCACTTTCAGATGCACCCGGAGGCAAGGATCGTTCGATCGTTATCGAGCAGACCCAGCCCGTCATATTCAGGTTTAATATAGAAGTGAGAATAACAAGTCAGGCTGGCAGCAGGGTAATAAGTATTCCGGTCAAGGATAAGATCACGCGGTTTCCAGTGAAAGATAAGGGGGATATAAAACTCGAGGCTGATCCTGATGTGAAGCTGCTGTTCAGGGAAATAAAATAAGAACCACTTTTCTGGTTTAGAGCCCCAGGAACTGAATCGCGATCCCCGACAGGAAGATAAGAGATCCTGCTATCAGGTGATTATACTTTTCAATTGGTTTGAGGTTAATCTTGCTGAGCCCGAGTTTGAACGCGAGAACAATTCCCATCATAGTGGCTATTGTTACAGCCGAGAAAAGCAGTGAAACGACGATTGCCCCGTTAATATCATTCTGGGCTGCCGGGTACATCAGGATTGGAATGAGAGGTTCGCATGGCCCGAAAATGAAAATAATGAATAGGATCCATGGCGTCTGCGATACAACTTCTTCCTCGTGAACGTGAGCATGACTGTCAAAATGATCATGTTCATGTTCGTGCCTGTGTCCGCCAAAATGAAAATGACGATGAGTATGCTTGTGTTTCTTAACGAGATTCCGGATGCTTATTATCATGTAGACGAGACCGAAAGCAATGAAAAGCCACCCGGCAATATTTCCCCGGAATGATTCAACGGACACAAGCTTGTTGACGGAAATTCCAACACCTATTCCAATCAGGCCAAGAACAACGGAGCTGAGAACGTGACCAAGTCCGCAAAGGAAGGTTATGATCATGGTTTTTCTCGTTGTCCATCCTTTCGCCTGGCTCAGGACGATGAAGGGCAGGTAATGGTCAGGGCCAAGGATGGTGTGAAGAAATCCTATGGACACCGCCGTGGCTGACAATAGTATAATTGAGTTTTCCATCTTCTTTTTCTAAGTCTGACTGCAGTTTTAGTCCTGTTATCAAATGCAGTTAATTTTACAGCCGGGCAACTAATTGGAGAACCACTTCCCGAATCTATTTCCAGGTTCCCTCATCGCGAGGGTGTTTGGACCCATATCACGGCATTGGTAGCCGTGAGCTTTCAGGTAGCTTTTGCACTCTTCCTTAAGCTCGTTGCTGAAATGCAGATTCTCATATACAATAACAACTGGCTTCGTTACCTCGATGTTGAACATCTTGATAATTTCAAAGTCAAAGCCTTCCGTGTCAATCTGCAACCAGTCAATGTTATCGAGACCGAATCTTTTAACGAGGCTTCCGGTTGTTATGCATTCAACCTTTTCCTCGATTATGTAATCCTTCTTATCGGCTGGCAAAGGAGAACCTTCCTTTATCGCCTGTCTCTCTATGTAACCTGATCTGACTGCCTCATCAAGAACACTCCTGTTGAAGCTTGTCAGTCCTGTTGCCCATCTCGATTGGCTCACCGCCACCTTGTAAATAGGCTTGAAACCGTCGGCAACATCAAGAGCTGCATTCAGCACAGTTATCCCTCTGGTCTTCCTGTATAACGGTTCCAGGAATTTATTGAAAACATATTTCTGCGGTTCGAGGAGAACACCTTGCCAACTGTCTCTTTTTATGAATTTATGTATGGGATCATTATTTATGCCGTCATTGGCGCCTATCTGCACAACTGTAACAGTTCGCTTGTCCCTCGAGAACTGGTCGGTAAATTCATCAAGAGAGCCTTCAGCGGGTTTATAAAAATACCTGTAGAAACCAGTGTAAAGGAAACAATTGGATGCACTCATCTTCAGAATGATGCCCTTGTAGAATGCCTTGATCTTCGATTTATAATTCATTTCCGGATATCGCGTAAGAAACCTCAAAGATACATTTTCATGAACAAACTTGGTGACATGAAATCAAATTGACTATTTTTAAGAACAGAATAATTAAATCAAGATCTGATAATTTGTTTCATTGAGCGGACAGGGCAAACATATCGACATAAAGAAACTATCGTTCATTGGAGTTATAGTTACAATGGGCATTGTTTTTGGTGACCTTGGCACCAGCCCGTTATACGTGATGAAGGCAATTACGACTGGTGGCAAGGAATTCAATGATCTTCTTATCTATGGCGGGATGTCCTGCATCTTCTGGACCCTGACGCTGCAGACAACAACAAAGTACATTCTCATAACACTTCGTAATGATAATGATGGTGAAGGTGGAATATTCTCACTCTTCGCCCTGATCCGGAAAAAGTCAACTTGGACTGTAATCCTTACTATCATTGGTGGATCTGCACTTCTCGCTGACGGCGTTATAACACCATCCATAACAGTTACTTCTTCAGTGGAGGGATTGAAGTTGATAAACCCTGATATACCTGTCGTGCCGATAGTCCTGGTTATTTTTTTCGTGCTTTTTTTCATTCAGCAATTCGGAACAAATTTCGTGGGGAGTTCTTTTGGTCCAATAATGGTCTTATGGTTCTCCATGCTGGGCATCCTTGGTGTTTCTCAGATTATATATCATCCGGACATACTCAAGGCTGTGAACCCCGAGTACGCTTACCAGTTATTAACCGTGTATCCTGAAGGCTTCGTACTCCTTGGTGCAGTCTTCCTTTGCACCACGGGCGCAGAGGCTTTATATGCTGATCTCGGGCATTGCGGTCGTGAAAACATAAGAGTATCCTGGCTCTTCGTGAAGGTAGCCCTGCTTCTGAATTATTTTGGTCAGTGCGCCTGGTTGATAAACACGGGTCCATCAGCAGTCGGTACTAACCCCTTTTTCGCCATCATGCCTTCGTGGTTCGTTCTTCCAGGCATAATAATAGCCACAGCTGCATCTATTATAGCCAGCCAGGCTATAATAAGCGGTTCTTTCACTATTGTCAAGGAAGCTATATCACTCAATTTCTGGCCATGGATAAAGGTTCTTTACCCGACTTACATCCGTGGCCAGGTTTACCTTCCATTCATTAACTGGTTCCTGTGGCTGGCTTGCAGCCTTGTTGTCTTTTCATTCAGGGAGTCATCTAACATGGAGGCTGCCTATGGACTGTCAATAACTCTGACAGAGATGATGACAACCCTGTTGCTCAGTTACTATCTCTTCCAGAAAGGGGTCAATCACAGGCTGGTTCTGCTTCTCCTTGGAACTTACCTTACTATCGAGACAAGCTTCCTGATAGCGAATCTCCACAAATTCATGAGCGGAGGCTGGTTCACGCTCCTGCTGGCCACAATGTACGCCCTTCTGATGATGGGATGGTACTTTGGCAGGAAGCTGAAGAACAGGTATATCACCTTTTCAGATCTCGATAAATACCTGCATCTTTTCAGGGAACTGCAGGCTGATGAATCAGTACCCGTGGCAGCCACCAACCTCGTTTATATTATAAGGGCAAACAGGAGAGACCAGGTCGAGTCGAAGGTCATTTACTCGATATTCCAGAAACAACCCAAACGTGCCAAGATTTACTGGTTGCTCCACGTCAACAAGGTTAACGAACCGAACAGGCTCGATTACGAGGTCACCCAGCTTATTCCAGGTATACTTATCAGGATAGATTTCAATATAGGTTTCAAGGTCG
>JAXLTU010000016.1:0-79943 GCA_046329885.1 Bacteroidales bacterium | reverse complement strand
GACTACTATAAACGGGCTTGGTGAAAGAGCGGGTAACGCGCCTCTGTCGAGCGTGGCAGCCATACTTCGCGATCACACCAACTGCTCTATTGGAATAGAAGAGAACGAGATCACCAGTGTTAGCAAGGTAGTCGAATCGTACAGCGGCATAAGGATTCCTGTTAACAAACCAGTTATAGGCGAGAACGTGTTCACACAAACTTCCGGGATACACGCTGACGGCGATAACAAGGATAATCTCTATTATAACAACCTTCTTCCCGAGAGATTTGGCAGGAAAAGAAAGTACGCTCTTGGCAAGATGTCAGGGAAGGCCACGATCAAAAAAAACCTCGAGGAATTCGGACTTGACCTCAGCCAGGAATCGCTTGCTAAAGTCACGCAGAGGGTAATCGAGCTGGGAGACAAGAAAGAAAACGTTACAACAGAGGATCTTCCTTTCATCATAGCCGATGTACTTGGAACTGAACAGATCAACTACAAAGTCTTCATCAAAAACTATTCTCTGTCGCTCTCTTTTGGCCTGCGTCCTTTCGCCAGCGTACAGATAGAGATAGATGGGAAAGTACACGAGGAAACTTCATCAGGCGATGGCCAGTATGATGCGTTCATGAAAGCATTAAGGAAGATCTACGACAGGCTAGGAAAAGATTTTCCTGTCCTCACCGACTACCTCGTCACGATACCCCCGGGAGGAAAAACCGATGCCCTGGTTGAGACAGTCATCTCGTGGAATTACTCGGGTATGGATTTCAGGACCAAGGGTCTTGATGCGGACCAGACTGAATCGGCAATAAAAGCGACGGAGAAAATGCTTAATATTATCGAGAACAACGAGAATGGTAATAACATAAAAACATTAATAGAGGCAACACATGAACTTTAATATCGCGGTACTGCCTGGTGATGGGATTGGGCCAGAGATAATAGAACAGGCCGTTAAGGCTGTAAACGCCATTGGCAAAAAATTTGATCATACATTTAATTACGAATATGCCCTGATAGGTGCAACCGCGATTGACAAGACCGGTTCACCCCTGCCCTCCGATACTCTTGAAAAGTGCAAGGCTTCTGACGCCGTGCTCTTTGGCGCTATTGGCGATCCCAGGTATGATAATGACCCGAAGGCGAAAGTCAGGCCCGAACAGGGACTTCTGGCAATGAGAAAGGAGCTTGGCCTGTATGCAAACATCAGACCAGTAACCACATTCGCCTCCCTTGCAGACAAATCGCCTCTGAAGAAGGAAATAGTTGAAGGTGTCGATCTGGTAATGGTCAGGGAACTGACCGGCGGCATATATTTTGGGCGTCCGCAGGGCCGATCGGAAGATGGTAATACCGCGTACGATTCATGTGTCTACACCGTTGCGGAGATTGAAAGGATAGTCAGGTTAGCCTGTAACATGGCAATGAACAGGAAGAAGAAACTTACTGTTGTGGACAAGGCCAATGTACTGGCCACATCGAGGTTATGGAGAGAGACCGCCCAGAGGATAGCAGGTACATACCCCGGACTGGAGATGGATTTCATGTTCGTGGATAATGCTGCCATGCAGCTGATACAGAATCCTGGCCGCTTCGATGTTATTGTGACAGAGAACATGTTTGGGGATATCTTGTCAGACGAGGCCAGTGTCATTACTGGTTCGATGGGATTATTGCCATCTGCATCTGTTGGAGTTCACACGTCAGTATACGAACCTATCCACGGGTCGTACCCCCAGGCCGCCGGTAAGAATATTGCCAACCCGCTCGCTACAATCTTATCTGCTGCCATGATGTTCGAGACATCTTTTAACCTGCACGACGAAGGAAAGGCTATCAGGGATGCAGTTGCCAGGACCATCAGTTCCGGTTACTCGACCGAGGATCTCAACAGGGCCAACCCCAGGAAAACAAGCGAGGTAGGAGACCGTGTTGCCGGGGAAATCGCGAAGTAGAGGGATTCAGAAATAAACATTTTTCAGAAAATCTTGTTTTTATATTAAAACAATTATCTTCGCGACAGATATTAGTTTATGAATTCAATTATTCTTCATCACCATCATCATCATTCTTGCAATCAGGCGAGGTGGTAGTGGTATGAAGTAAACGATACAATTAATAACCCGTCTGAGCAGATCACGACGGGTTTTTTATTTCCCGTTGCTGCCCGGGCACAAAAAACAGTAAATGAGTAATCTTAAAATCGCGATCCAGAAGAGCGGCCGGCTAAGCGAAAACTCCCAGAAGATGCTGGCGGAGTGTGGGATAAAATTTTCAAACGGGCTCAATGTTCTCAAAACATCCGCATTAAACTTCCCCGTGGATATTCTTTTCCTGAGAGATGACGATATTCCTCAATATGTCGAGCAAAAAGTTGCCGATATAGGCATCCTTGGCGAGAACATGGTCTTCGAGAAAAACAAAAAGGTGAGAATAATTGACTGGCTCGGGTTTGCTGCCTGCCGTCTCTCTCTTGCCATCCCAAAGGAAGAACAGTACACGGGTCCTGACTTCTTCATAAACAAGCGGATAGCAACATCCTACCCCCGGCTCCTCTCCGACTACCTGGCAGGTAAAAAAATTACCGCCGAGATTGAAGAGATTAGCGGCAGCGTGGAAATAGCCCCTGGCATAGGTCTGGCCGATGCCATATGCGATATTGTCAGCTCCGGAAGCACGCTTTACCTTAACGGGTTGAAAGAAGTGGAGACTATACTTAAGAGCCAGGCAGTCCTCATCGCATCGGATACACTCGACCAGGAAAAAGAAGCAATACTTAACAAACTGATATTTAGAATCAGATCTCTTAAAAACGCCAGGGAAAACAAGTACATACTCCTTAACGCCCCTGAGGAAGCCATCCCTTCTATCTGCAGGATTCTGCCCGGCATGAAGAGCCCGACTATACTGCCCCTGGCGGAAAAAGGCTGGTCAAGCCTGCACTCGGTGGTACGAGAGGATGAATTCTGGGATCGAATCGACCAGCTCAAGGCTGCCGGAGCGGAAGGCATACTTGTAATACCAATCGAAAAAATGATATTGTGATGAAGATTATTAACAATCCCGTCAGGAGTGATTGGAACTCCCTTTGCCAGCGTCCGTTCAGCAGCGACTCAACCATCGGGGAAGCGGTCAGAACGATACTGGATGACGTAAAGGCTAATGGTGATAGTGCCGTTCTGAAGTATACTTCAAAATTTGACGGTGCACAGTTAACTGATCTGACGGTCTCTGAGCGTGAGATCGACGATGCAACTGCATCTGTTTCACCGGACCTTAAAGAAGCAATAAACCAGGCCTACTCGAATATCAGGAAGTTCCATGAAACGCAGGTTGAAAAAGCTCCGGAGACCGAGGTCATCCCCGGCGTTTATTGCTGGAGAAGCAGTAGCGCGATTGAGAAAATCGGGCTATATATTCCCGGTGGCAGCGCTCCATTATTTTCAACCGTTCTCATGCTCGCTATCCCTGCCGTCATTGCTGGTTGCCGGGATATCACTCTATGTACACCTCCTTCTCCTGACGGCAAGATTAATGACGCGATACTCTATTGCGCTGCAAAGTCAGGCATAACAAGAATCTTTAAAGCGGGCGGTGCCCAGGCAATAGCTGCAATGGCCTATGGTACAGAAACGATAGAACCGGTTTACAAGATCTTCGGTCCAGGTAACAGGTATGTAACAAAGGCAAAGGAAATAGTGAGGCAGGAAGGCGTGGAGATTGACATGCCAGCCGGTCCAAGCGAAGTGCTCGTTATAGCAGATTCAGGAGCCAGACCGGACTATGTGGCAGCGGACCTGCTTTCGCAGGCAGAACATGGATCAGACAGCCAGGTTATCCTGCTATCTGACAGCCAGCTATTGATTGATTTAACACTTGCAGAGATTCAAGCGCAGGTTGAAAAAATTCCAAGGAAAGATATCGCCAACAAGGCACTCTCGGGAAGTCTAGCGATAAAGTTTGATTCGCCTGACACCTGCATGGAGTTCAGTAATCTTTATGCCCCGGAGCATCTTATCATTAACTGCGATAAACCCCGGCTGTTGGCATCGAAGGTCAAAAATGCAGGATCAGTGTTCCTTGGTGCCTTCAGTTGTGAAAGTGCCGGTGACTATGCCTCCGGGACTAACCATACGCTGCCGACCTCATCGTTCGCGAGAGTTTCCGGCGGAGTATCCGTTGACAGTTTCGTGAAGAAAATCACCTTCCAGGAACTAACCAGGGATGGCCTCTCGAGACTTTCCCTCTCTATTTGCACGATGGCAGAAGCCGAGTCACTCCAGGCACATTCAAATGCAGTAAAAATAAGACTAAATAGTACCGGTAATGATTGAAATAGATAAACTGGTCAGGAAGAATGTGCTGGCGATGAAACCTTACTCGTCTGCACGTGACGAATACAAAGGAGATCCGGGGATCTTTCTTGATGCTAACGAGAATCCTTTCGGTAGCCTGAACAGGTACCCCGATCCCAGGCAGAATAAGCTAAGGATGAGACTATCCCTCATGAAGGGAATCCCCATCGGAAATATATTCCTGGGCAACGGGAGTGACGAGATCATTGACCTCTGTTTCAGGATTTTCTGCAACCCGGGCTCCGACAGGGTGATAATATTCTCACCAACCTACGGCATGTACGAAGTTGCTGCTTCAATGAATGATGCAGGTGTAATTGACGTCCCTCTATTGCCGGATTTCAACATTGATATTGAAAACACGCTGCCATTGCTCACCGAAGTGAGAAACAAGCTGCTCTTTATCTGTTCACCGAATAACCCCACCGGTAATTGTTTCAAGGAAGAGGATATCCTGACAATCGTTGAGAATTTTCACGGCATAGTAATCATTGACGAAGCCTATATTGACTTCACGGGGAGAAAATCATTCTCTGCACAGATATCCAGATTCCCGAATCTCATAGTGATGCAGACCTTCAGCAAGTCGATGGGCCTGGCTTCGGCCAGGGTCGGTATTGCTTATGCCAGTGAAGATATAATCAAGTATCTCTTCAGGATGAAACCTCCCTACAACATAAGCACACTCAACCAGGAGGCTGCTTTAACAAGATTAAAGGACTATTCAGCAGTTGAAAACGAGGTCCTGCTCATAAAGGCAGAAAGAGAGAAGCTCGTGTCATCCCTCCGGGTTCTTGAAAAAGTAAAGAGAGTCTATCCTTCCGAAGCCAATTTTCTTCTTGTCGAGGTGGATGATGCAGATAAACTTTACAAGGAACTGGTTAACAGAAGAATCATAGTCAGGAACAGGACCTCAGTTGTGAGGAACTGCCTCAGGATAACAGTAGGAACACCAGCAGAGAATGAGACACTAATCGAGGCAATCAAAAACATTTGCGCATGAAAAAAGTATTATTCATCGACCGCGATGGCACCCTGATAAAGGAGCCACCTGATGAACAGGTAGACAGTTTTGAAAAACTCGAATTTCTTCCCGGGGTCATCACGGCTCTTTCACGAATTTCCAGGTATACTGATTATGAACTGGTTATCGTGACCAACCAGGATGGTCTTGGGACGGAGTCCTTTCCGGAAAAAGACTTCTGGCCGGTTCAGAACCTCATGCTTTCTGTATTCGCGGCTGAGGGTATCAAGTTCAGCGAGGTTTTTATTGATCGTACCAGGGAAGAGGAAAAAGCACCAACCAGAAAACCAGGAACAGCAATGCTTGTCAAATATCTTGCAACTGGAGTAGATCTGGGATCGTCGTGGGTAATTGGTGACAGGCTGACCGATGTAAAGCTCGCTGGTAATCTTGGATGCGGAGCGATATTGATTGGCGGGAGAAAAGATCCGGCTGCATCACTTTGCACCGGTAACTGGAACGAAATTTGCGAGTTTCTGACCTCCTCACCAAGGAAGGCGACTGTTACCAGGGTAACGTCTGAAACGAGTATCAAAGTCGCAATAAACCTAGATGGAACAGGGATTTCTGAAATAAAAACAGGCATAGGCTTCTTCGATCACATGCTGACACAGATCCCAAGGCATTCGGGTATTGACCTGTCCATAGAAGCAAAAGGTGATCTGGAGGTTGATGAACATCACACTGTTGAAGATGTGGCACTTGCTCTTGGAAAAGCGATCAGGGATGCTCTTGGGGGTAAGAAGGGTATCGGGAGGTATGGCTTCACACTTCCCATGGATGATTGCCTGGCCCAGGTTGCCCTTGACCTGGGTGGCAGGCCTTACCTGGTCTGGTCAGCAGATTTCAGATCTGAAAAAACCGGGGAGTTGCCTACCGAAATGTTCAGTCATTTCTTCAGGTCGCTGTCTGATTCGGGAGGTTTAAATATAAATATCAAAGCTGAGGGCGAAAACGACCACCACAAGATAGAATCAATATTCAAGGCATTCTCCAGGGCTCTTGGCATGGCGGTCAGAAAGACAGGTGGTTATTCGGTTCCAAGCACAAAAAACACACTATGATAGCAATAATAGATTACGGGGCAGGAAATATAAGGTCTGTATACAACGCGGTAGTTAAAAGCGGCAGGCAATGTATTCTCACCACTGATAAAGACCTCATTAGAGGCGCTGATAAGGTTATTGTGCCCGGCGTAGGAGAAGCTTCTTATGCCATGGATAACCTGAGAAAGACAGGTCTTGATACTCTTATCCCTGACCTGCGATGTCCGGTACTCGGGATTTGTCTCGGGCTTCAGCTCATGTGCAGGTTTTCGGAAGAAGGTGAAACCAGTTGTCTTGGTATTTTTGATACCACGGTAAGGAAATTCAGAACATCAGAGAGAATCCCTCACATGGGCTGGAACAGCATAAACAAGCTTGATGGTGAACTGTTCCGCGATGTGAAGGAAGGGGAAAACATGTATTTTGTGCATAGCTATTATGCCGGTCTCTGTGAATCGACAATCGCTGTTACCAGTTACGATGTAGAATTCAGTGCGGCTCTTCAAAAGGACAATTTTTACGCTACCCAGTTCCATCCCGAAAAATCAGCATCGTCCGGGGAACTGTTACTTAATAATTTTCTGGCTTTATGAAAATCATCCCTGCAATAGATATACTCAATGGCAAGTGCGTGAGGCTCACTAAGGGTGACTTCACCAAAGGCAAGGTCTATTCAGACGACCCGGTCGAGACAGCTGTCAATGCATGGAAAAATGGCATTAAATACCTGCACCTGGTTGATCTTGACGGGGCGAGGGAAAAGAGTCCTGTCAACATTCGACTTCTCGAAAAAATCGCTGCATCAACTGACCTAGAAATTGACTACAGCGGGGGACTGAGGGATACCGACCAGATAAGGATGGCATTTAACTGTGGGGCTCACCAGGTTACTATAGGCAGTATGGCTGTAAACAATCCAGGGCTTTTTTTGACGTGGCTCTCCGAATTTGGGAACGAGAGGATAGTGCTGAGTGCTGACTCGCGCCTCGGGAAAGTTGCCACCGGGGGCTGGACTGAAAAGACAGATATTGAACTGTTAAGCTACATAAGATCGTACCAGGAAAAAGGTGTCAAATATGTCATTTGCACTGATATTGAAAAAGACGGCACACTTGCAGGTCCGGCGATGGATCTTTACCGCGAAATACTATCGGTAACAGATATCAGACTTGTTGCAAGTGGTGGAGTATCGTCAGTAACTGACATCATTAACCTTAAATCAGCCGGTTGTTACGGCACCATAGTGGGCAAGGCCCTGTACGAGGGGAAAATTGACATTAAAGAACTCGCTGAATTATGCTGAAAAAGAGAATAATACCCTGCCTAGATATCCGCGACGGAAGGACCGTGAAGGGCATTAACTTCATCGATATAAGAGATGCGGGCGACCCAGTGGAACTTGCTGAAAGGTATGTTGCGGATGGCGCTGATGAACTTGTATTTCTTGATATTACCGCGACTGTCGACAGAAGGAAAACACTTGTCCCACTTGTCGAGAGAATAGCCGCGAGAATAAACATCCCGTTCACAGTCGGCGGAGGAATCTCGACCGTGCAGGATGCAGAGATGATACTGAGGGCAGGGGCTGACAAGATATCTGTCAATTCGGCTGCTGTAAAAGACCCGGGATTAATTGCAGGTCTCGCCGCCCGTTTTGGAAGCCAGTGTGTTGTTATAGCAATAGATACAGGTCTCGTCAACAATAAATGGATGGTTTTTGTCAATGGCGGCAGAATACCAACAGAACTGGAATGTATCTACTGGGCTGTAGAAAGTACAAGGCTGGGCGCCGGCGAGATACTGCTTACTTCAATGATGTCTGACGGGACGAAGAACGGTTTTTCCATCGATATCACCAGTGAGGTTTGCATGAGAGTAAAAGTACCTGTCATTGCATCGGGTGGCGCCGGTACGGCAGAACACTTCGCCGAGGTCTTCACGAAAACAGGTTGCACCGGGGCCCTGGCAGCAAGTATCTTCCATTTCGGCGAGCTACCCGTACCAATGCTGAAAGATTATCTTAAAAAACAAAACATACCAGTAAGATGAATAAACCTGATTTTACAAAAGGGAACGGTCTCGTTCCGGCTGTTATCCAGGACGACATATCATTAAAGGTCCTGATGCTTGGTTATATGAATGAAGAGGCTTATGAAAAGACTATTTCTGATGGCTTCGTTACCTTTTTCAGCAGATCGAAATGCCGCCTCTGGAAGAAAGGTGAAACATCGGGAAATTTCCTAAAGGTGGTTTCCATTTCGAACGACTGTGACAGCGATGCCCTTCTAATAAAGGTTATTCCATCGGGTCCGGTGTGCCATACTGGCTCATACTCGTGTTTTGGTGAAACAGGAGAGCCAAATGGCTTCCTCTATAAACTCGAAAAAATCGTGAATGACCGGATTGATTCAGGGGACCAGGAAAGTTACACTAACAGACTCTATAACAAAGGATTAAAAAGGGTCGCGCAGAAGGTAGGTGAAGAAGCAGTGGAGCTTGTTATTGGTTCGACAGCAGGCGACAAGGCTGAAACCGCTAATGAAGCTGCCGATTTGCTTTATCACTTCCTGATATTACTGAAAGCCAGGAGTCTGAAACTCTCGGATATTGAAGCAGTCCTGGCAGAAAGGCACAGGCAAAAAACAGGTTCTGCCAAGGGTGATAACCAGTGAACAGCCTGATTTCAGGTAATAGATTATTACTTTTTTGAAGCGGCAGATTGATTTTTTGTACTTAACTCTTTTTTTTGATATTTATTTAGCTATTTTTGCCAGACAAACAGGCACAATGATTAACGTACAGAAATACAACTTCTCTTTTTACTTCTTCTTTTATTTTAAAAGCAGATAGAGGGGATTTTTGTACAGATTTAACATAAAAAAATTGAAGCAAGGGTCCCGCGAAACGGGGCCCTTTGCATTTTAAAAGGTAAAAGATGAAAGTATCGATACAGGGTGAAGCAGGCAGTTTTCATGATGTCGCGGCCAGACAATACTTCGGGAACCTACTTGAAGAGATAATACCATGCCCGACATTTGAAAGGACGCTTGGTTGCGTGAGGGACGGATCGGCCGATTATGCCCTGATGGCAATAGAAAATGCCCGGACAGGCAGCATACTCCAGAATTACACTCTAATCAGGGAATCATCGCTCAGGATACTGGGTGAACACGACCTGAGGGTAAGACAAAACCTCATGGCGCTCCCCGGTCAGACCTTGTTGGATATTCATGAAGTACGATCACACCCGATTGCCATCTCGCAGTGTATGACCTACCTTAATACCCTCGAGCACGTGACCTTAGTCGAGACAGAAGACACAGCAGCAAGTGCCAGGGTCATTAAGGAGGAGAATATAAAAGGGATTGCTGCAATCGGATCAGAAGAGGCGGCACGGGTTTACGGGCTTGAGGTCATTGCCTCAGGTATTGAAACTTACAAGAAGAACTACACCAGGTTCCTCGTGGTCGGTAACAGGGCGAAAGGAAACAAGACAGGCAACAAGGCATCACTCTGCTTCTCACTTAATCATCAGCCCGGATCATTGGCCGGAGTGCTCGTTCGTTTCGCCGAACTTGGGATCAACCTTACCAAGATACAGTCAGTTCCCAGGCTGAATGGTGGATGGGAATACATGTTCTATATAGATCTTGAAATTCCCCCTGACACCAACATGGAAATGATTTGTAACGAGATGAACGAATTTACCAAGGACCTCGAGGTACTTGGCATCTACAAAAAATGTGAAAAACTATATGAGAGTTAAACCTGCCACGAGGACAGAGAGCATTAGCGAGTACTACTTCTCGACTAAGCTTAAACAGATAGACCAGATGAGGAAGTCCGGTATTGATGTTATTAACCTGGGAATTGGCAGCCCGGATCTTCCACCTTCAAGGGCGACGCTCGACAAACTATGCGGTGATGCTGTTAAAGATGGCATTCATGGTTACCAGAGCTATATAGGGTTACCGGCGCTGAGAAAGGCATTCGCAAACTGGTACAGCAAATATTTCAGGGTTGATTTAAATCCTGATAATGAAATATTACCGCTCATTGGCAGCAAGGAAGGCATAATGCATATAAGCATGACTTTCGTTAATCCGGGGGATGAAGTGCTTGTACCAGACCCTGGTTACCCTACTTACTCTTCTGCAACCAGGCTTGCAGGTGGTATTGTTAAAACATACGACCTGAAGGAAAGCAATAGCTGGTTGCCTGATTTTGAAGCTATTGAAGCATCAGACCTCGGGAAAGTCAAATTGATGTGGGTTAATTATCCAAACATGCCAACCGGCACACCTGCCTCATCGATACTATTCGACAGGCTTGTTGCCTTTGGCAGGAAGCATAATATTCTTATCTGCAACGATAACCCTTACAGCTTCATACTTAATAATGATTATCACAGCATACTGGCATCTGAAGGGGCTGGCGAGATTGCTCTTGAACTCAACTCGTTAAGCAAATCGCATAACATGGCTGGCTGGCGTATTGGAATGCTGGCAGGTAACAGCGGTTATATCAGCGAGGTTCTCAAGGTAAAAAGCAACATGGATTCCGGTATCTTTTATGCCATGCAAACTGCCGCGGCCCAGGCACTCGAAGCCGGTGACGACTGGTTCGAATCGGTGAACAAGATTTATATTGCCAGGAGGAAAAAGGCAGAACTGATAATGGATATATTGGAATGTCAGTACGACAGCAAGCAGACAGGCATGTTCCTGTGGGGAAAGATTCCTGGTAACTTTGAAGGGAGTGGAACCCTGTCCAACAACATTCTTGATTCAGCAGGTGTTTTCATCACACCTGGTTTCATCTTCGGGAAGAACGGTGAACGATTCATCCGGATTTCCCTTTGCTCTGCAGAGGAAGTACTTACCAGGGCACTCGAAAGGATTTCAAAGTTTAAACAGGAAAATTAATTTCAGATCAGGATGATAGTATCAGTAGTTGGTATTGGTTTGATTGGCGGGTCGTTGATGATCGATCTCAGGAAAAGAGGTTTCGCGAGCAGCGTGATAGGAGTTGATAATAATCTTCAGCATTGCAACATCGCGAGACTTGTTGGTATTGTAGACGATATCGATACTCTCGACAACGCGATTGAAAGGAGCGATCTCATCATTCTCTGTACACCTGTTGATGCCAATTGCAGCATGTTGCCAGGTATACTAAACAAGATTGGTGGCACTGGCAAAATAGTCACAGATATGGGTTCGACAAAATCGGCGATGGCAAGGGTTGTTGAACACCATCCTTACAGGGGGAGATATGTTGCAGCGCATCCAATGGCCGGAACAGAATACTCCGGACCAATGGCTGCCCATGGAAGGCTGTTCGATTATAAAACAGCTATCATCTGCGATCATCAGGCAAGCGACCCTGATGCCCTTGAAACAGTGAAGAAGATGTTCCAGGTTCTCAATATGAAGATAGTGAACATGGATTCTCACGAACATGACATTCACGTCGCTTATATATCGCATATCTCGCACATCACCTCTTTTTCACTCGCTCTCTGTGTGCTTGACAAGGAACAGGAGACTGAAAACATACTTACCCTGGCGGCAGGTGGTTTCGAGAGTACTGTCAGGCTGGCGAAAAGTAACGGGGAAACGTGGGCACCTATCTTTACCGAGAATGCCGAATACATACTCGAGGTAATGGATACTTATATCGAGAAGATGAAAACTTTCAGGAAGATGATCGCGGAGAGGGACACGGAAGGATTAAAGAACATAATGGAAGAGGCTAATAAAATCCGTAAAATATTAAACTAGATAAAAATGGTATTGAATCTTGAACTAGCGTCGAAAGAGGACTGGCTGAAGAGCAGCAGGCGTCCGTTTGTTATTTCCGGTCCATGCAGTGCCGAGACAGAGGAGCAGGTAATGACCACGGCCGAGCAACTTGCCGCGCTGAACAGGGTATCAGTTTTCAGGGCAGGTATCTGGAAGCCGCGTACCCGACCCGGTGCCTTCGAGGGTGTTGGCACCAAGGGTCTCAAGTGGCTCAGAAAGGTGAAAGAGGAAACAGGGTTGCTGACTGCTACCGAGGTTGCCAACGAGAAACATGTTTACGAGGCATTGAAATATGGTGTTGACATGTTGTGGATAGGTGCCCGCACCTCGGTAAACCCGTTTACTGTTCAGGAAATAGCCGACGCGCTCGATGGAGTGGACGTGATCGTCCTTATTAAGAACCCTATCAACCCGGATCTTGATCTCTGGACAGGTGCGGTGGAGAGAATTGCAAAAGCCGGGATAACGAAGATCGGCGCCATCCACAGGGGCTTTTCAGTCTTCGAGAAATCAAAATACAGGAACCAGCCGAACTGGCAGCTGCCAATCGAGCTGAGAAGAAGGATACCCGGTATACCGGTTATTTGTGACCCGAGTCATATTGCAGGGAAACGTGAATACCTCTTCGAGATATCGCAGAAAGCGATGGACCTGAACTTCGACGGACTCATTATTGAATCGCATGTCGATCCCGACAACGCCTGGAGCGATGCAGCGCAGCAGCTCACACCGGCCAGTCTTAAAATCCTCCTTTCCGATCTAGTGCTCAGGAACCCTGATATTAACGATCCTAAACTTATAGACGTGCTGGGTGATCTCAGGCAGCAGATTGACGTCTTCGACGACAGCCTTATCGACCTCCTCGAGAAAAGGATGCAGATCGCCGAAAAGATCGGTCAGTTCAAGAAGGAAAACAATATTACAGTTCTCCAGTCGAGACGATGGGACGAGATTATCAGGAAGTCGATCGAAAAAGGTGAATCGAAAGGGTTAAGCGCCGAATTAATTGACGCGGTGTTTAAAGCGATTCACCAGGAGTCCATCAACCACCAGATCAAGGTGATAAATGACGGGACACCCGGTCCTCACGTTAACCCTGAAGAAATTATTCATTGATTTTTTAAAGGAAAATTTGTTTTTAAGGAAATTCCTTATAGTTTTGCCCTCATGAAAACAAGTATGTCATACACATGGTCGTGGCGCAGCTTACAGAATAAAGCTGTGATTATTGCCATTGTATAACATCTGAAGATACTTATAGATAAAAAGGCACGCCATCACAGCGTGCCTTTTTTATTTGGAAAATTCAAACCACTAAAAACTATAAAAATGAAAAAAGTAAAAAAGATCATCCTGAGTGAAAGAGAAATGCCGAGGCACTGGTATAATATATTGGCCGACATGCCAAATAAACCACTTCCTCCACTTCACCCGCTTACACGTCAGCCGGTTGGTCCGGAAGATCTCTCCGCGGTGTTCCCCATGGAACTGATAAAGCAGGAAGTGTCGACAGAAAGATACATTGAGATACCAGATGAGGTACTGGATCTGTATCATACCTACCGCCCCTCTCCCCTTTTCAGGGCTGCAAATCTCGAGAAAGCACTTGGCACTAAAAGCAAGATTTACTTCAAGTACGAAGGAGGTAATTATTCAGGGTCACACAAGGCTAACACGGCCATTGCACAGGCCTATTATAACAAGAAGGAAGGCGTCAGAAGGATAACAACTGAAACGGGTGCAGGTCAATGGGGGAGCGCGATGAGTTTTGCATGTAACCATTTCGGCCTGGAGCTACTCGTGTTCATGGTAAAAGTAAGCTATAACCAGAAACCCGGGAGGAAGCTTCTTATGAATACTTACAATGCAAAGGTAGTTCCATCACCAAGCACGATGACAGTTGCTGGAAGGAAGGTACTTGAACTCGATCCCGACTCACCAGGTAGTCTTGGTATTGCTATTTCTGAGGCCATGGAAGTCGCAGTTCAGGATCCGTACACGAAGTATGCCCTTGGCAGCGTGTTGAATCATGTCATCCTTCACCAGACAATAATCGGACAGGAAGCTCTGGTACAGATGGAGAAAGCCGGCGATTATCCCGATGTGGTTATCGGATGCTTTGGTGGTGGCTCGAATTTCTCGGGCGTGGCCTTCCCATTCCTGCGTGAGAATCTTGTCAACGGCAAAAATACAAGGCTTCTGACTATTGAACCCGCATCATGCCCGAAACTCACGAAAGGGAAGTTCCTTTATGATTTTGGTGATTCAGCAGGTATGACTCCACTCCTTCCAATGTACACTCTTGGTCATAATTTTATCCCGGATAAGATTCACGCGGGCGGATTGAGGTACCATGGTGCCGGCGTTCTCGTCAGCCAGCTCCTGAAAGATGGTCTCATCGAGGCAAGGGCAAAGTTACAAAGAGAGTGTTTTGAAGCGGGCGTGCTATTCGCCAGGAACGAGGGTATATTGCCAGCTCCGGAATCAACATACGCTATAGCCGGCGCCCTTGACGAGGCAAGAAGGGCTGACCTCGAGGGAGTATCGAAGACAATACTATTTAACCTGAGCGGACACGGTCACTTCGATATATCTGCTTACGAGAAGTACTTTGAAAATAACCTGCCCGATCACGAATTATCAGATTCGGAAGTTGAAGAAGCTATCTCGAAGCTTGATTTTCCTTCCTGAAAAAATAAAAGTCTATCATGGTTAGTTAAGGTTGGTCAGTTCGCACCTGTAATCTGAAAACATGTGCGATAACAAAAAACCCCGGGATTTTTGCCCGGGGTTTTTCTTCATGTGATATTCTCAAAAATCTGAATACGACGTTGGATGAAGAAGATAAGCGTTTGTCTTCGAAGTGGTGTTGGCATATTCCGGTTTTGCTTTCAAGGTCAGCCAGTCGGGATGATTTCTGAAAGCATTCCAATGTTCGTCATGTGACTTCATATCAGCATAGGTTGTCATGTACATCAGCCTTGGTTTAAGGCTGCCCATGAGAACCTGGCCATAAAACACGGCGTTTGATCCAACCTTTTCAAAAATACCTATCTCGCCGCCTTCGTTAAACATGTGTATCTTTTTGGCGGCCTTGGCCTCTGTCGCGCTCTCGTAGCTGCGCAACTCGTAGATCCTCTCTGATGGCGGAGTGCTGTAGGTCCAGGTCCTGAACACCGGCATTCCTGAAAAAGCCCTCATGAAGATAGACTCGTACCGCACGAAAGGAGGCTCGTTGTATGGAGCATCAAGGAATGCCTTGGCCCCTTCCTGGTAGGACATATCAGCCGCTAGCTTTCCCTCCAGTTCAAAGTACTGGTCAGCAGTCTTGTAGGGGATGAACACGTAAACAAGTTTACCGAACGCGGTGTCCTTCTCGACAGGTTTGAAAACACCGACTGTCGGGATACCTGCCTTGTGAACGGCAGGAAGGAAGGCATTCTTCAGGTAGTTATCAATCTTTTCCTCCTGAACCGGACCATTTATCCTGTACATCTTTATCTCGTAAAACATCTGCGCCTTTTTCTGCGCCGATACAGCAGAGACAAGAAGAAGCAAAAGGGCGAATACTGTTAATTTTCTCATAGCTCTTTAGAAGGATTAATAGGCTTTTTTAAAGTCTTCAAATATTTTTACAGCTCCCTCACCGGTCAGCTCGGAGCCCGACTGGATGTAGAATCTGTGAACAAGCGTGATAGACTGTCCCTTCGCAAGTTTATACACGACCTGTTCCTGTTTCGGGTCATATGATTTCTGTCCCAGGTTATTCACAGAGAACAGTCCATAGCCTCTGGCATGAGCGTAAGCTGGAAAACCCGGGTTTTTCGGGTTATCAAAAATGGCCATGCTGACAGGAGTATTGTCTTTTGTACCGCTCAGAATGACCCACTCGTTGCGTGTCCCCCAGACGGCATCACCTTCTTTACCATTACTCGATTTATACATACCTGTCACACCTGTATTATCAGTAGCTTTTACAGTTGTCGGGTTTCCTTTCTCGTCTGTAAAGATGAGAGCCTCTTTGGTTGGCATTTCGAATGCGCGGTCAACCCTTAGTGCAAACATACCTTCCTTGTTGTCGGTAATAGTCACATCGCCGTTAGCCGCCGTGAGGGTTGAGATATGGTCAACCCACCACGCGTTTTTACCAGTATTGAATTTGTAAACGGCCTTTTCTGTAAGAAGCACGTTGCCACTGTTGTCATCCCAGTCAGCAGCCACCTCGAGAGTGCCAGTCCTGCCACTTTCGGCCTTTACAATTTTCCTTACAACTATATGACCATACTCGTTCTTCCTGTTCGCCGGTATAGCAGAAGAGTTGTTCCAGAAATCGAGTCCGTTAATATTACCATGGTTAAACCACAGACCGATATGATGCGGGTGGTCAACCCTTTCTCCCTTGCGCGGCTCGAGCGGGAATCCTCTTGTCACAACAGTGCCATTAGGTGCACAGATCGGGAACAGGAAAGGTTTCTCGATGTTAGCCGGGTAGCAGTATGAAGTAACAAGCTTACCGTCAATAAGTACATCAACCTTATTTTTTGCTTCATCACCAACAAGCTTTACCTTCTGGGCAGCTAGTGAGAGTGAAACAGCCAGTAACATGATCGTCGCGATATATCTCATATTTTTCTTATTTATTCGTATTGGAAAACTTTACCACCTGCCATTACTTCCTGTGTCTTCTCGTCGAACGTGGCCTTCTCGCCTGTCCTGAGAGCCGCGGTAGTCATTATGTTAGCGATTGAATGGTTGTACCCTGCAGTAACATCAGCATGAGGTTTCTTGCGGTCTCTGATACACTCCATCCAGTTACGCATATGGGCCGTGGTCATCGGGTCGGAACCGGTATTGGCACCTGTCTCGATCTTGAATCCCGGCAACTCGTATGGCTCGAGAAGATTAGCCTGCATGTTCATCGCTCTTGCTTCACCTGCAGCCAGTCCGCCTTCGGGTGTGATCTTGTTAGTATCGAGGTTTAACATACCACCATTCGAGTAGTACAGTTCTTTTGTACCACCCGCCGAATTGGTGAATCGCGATGAGTAAAGAACCTGGAATCCGTTTGTAAGATCTTTCGGATCTCCATAATCAAATACCGCACTCATGGTATCGAAATTGGTTCTGCCGTCCTTCCACAGGTAGATGCCACCGTTGGCAGCAACTGAACGCGGGTGTGCCAATCCCGTGAACCAATGCACCGTATCGATCTGGTGTGCCATCCACTGACCTGGTATACCTGATGAATACGGCCAGAACAGCCTGAACTCGAGGTATTTCCTGGGGTCAAACGCAGCCTGTGGACGGTTCAGCTGGTAACGTTTCCAGTCTGTATCGGCCTCCCTTAACTGAGGTACATCCTTCGGTCTCCTCCACCTTCCGGGCTGGTTGACGTTCCAGGTCATCTCGACCATGACTATTTTGCCAAACTTGCCGGACTTGATATATTCATTCGCTGCAATGTAGTTAGGCGCACTTCTCCTCTGCGAACCAATCTGAACTATTTTTCCTGTTTCCTGGACAGCTTTAAGGGCCACCCTGGCATCTGCCATCGTTTCAGCAAATGGCTTCTCCACATAAGCATCCCTGCCGGCCCTTACTGCCTCGGCGCAAAGCAATGCATGCTGAAAATCCGCCGTACTGATAATAACGGCGTCTGTATCCTTGGCAGAGTATAACTCGTCATTATTCCTGTAAAGTTTCAGGTTAACACCTTTAGCCTTGAAGAAAGTATCAGCAGCTTCTCTCCTCAGGCTCCACAGGTCTGAAACAGCTGTGAATTCGAAATTGAGTTCACTTGCAAGACTGGTGAAAGCAGGATAAAGCGACTGTCTGAAACGGTCAGAATAGCCCACTATCCCAACTCTTACCCTGTCATTTGATCCAAGAATCCTCGAGTAGCTTTTGGCACTCAGCGTGATAGCTGCCGTACCCAAAGCTGCCTTTTGAATAAAATCTCTCCTTGTTGTCATGATCGGTCTATTTAGGTTAATTAAATACAGTTTATGTCAGGTAAAAATAAAGCAATTACATTTTTCATTACCCTATTCACTTTAGTTTTTTTTATCTTTTATCACGTTTAACCTTTTTTAACTCGAAACAAAACATAATAGTATACATTTGAGTAAGAAATAGCAGCTCAATGAGAAAATCGTTATATGTTTCCGCGCTTCTTCTGGCTTTCACATCCATTTTTTCAACTACTGAATGCCAGGAACTTACATGGCAAAAAATAGCTCCCGGAATATGGAAGGCAACAGTAGGTGAACCAGAGAAACTCGATCTTCTGACTGCTGCCGGCAGCGTGCCGGCAATATCGTTACCGGGTGAAATATCTGACCCGGGGTTCCCATTGAACAAGGAGAGAATTTCCGCGATTATCAACGATAACAGCATTTATATCAGTTTGCATCTTGATAAGAAGGAACAGATCTACGGGTTTGGCCTCAATTTCAAGACCGTTCAACAGAGAGGAAGAATCCTTCAACTTCATGTGGATCACTATGGAGGTAATGATAATGGCCGGACACATGCCCCCGTTCCTTTTTACGTATCGGATTTGGGATATGGCGTTTTCATAAACAGTGCCCGTTATCTTACTGTCTATGCCGGAACAACGGTAAACAGGGACCGGATGGATCAAAAGGATATAAAAGACAGGAATACAGACAGGACGTGGACATCAAAGCCTTATTCAGACGCCGTCGATATAAGGGTACCTGCAAAGGGTTGCGAGATTTATATCTTCGCCGGACCTCAACCTGTTGACGCTGTAAAGAGATTCAACATGTTTTCGGGAGGCGGTTGTCTTCCCCCGCGCTGGGGACTTGGCTTCACCCAGAGGGTGCCAACCCTTTTCACTTCCGAAAATGTTCTGGAAGAAGTTAACAGCTTCGCGGAGAGAGGATTTCCACTCGATTTTGTCGGACTGGAACCAGGCTGGCAGAGCAAATCCTACCCCTGTACCTTTGAATGGGACAAAAGCAGATTTCCAGATCCCGCCTCTTTTATTAAAACAATGAAAGAGAAAGGGATCAGGATAAACCTGTGGACGAACCCCTACGTCTCTCCTGAATCGCCCGTATATAAATCATTGCTTCCGTATTCGGCTTCTCACACGGTTTGGGGAGGAATTGTACCAGACTATTCCCTTGAAAAGGCCGCGGGAATTTTCACGGGGCAACTGAATAGCAGCCAGATCGGCATCGGGGTGAGTGGATACAAGCTTGATGAGAATGATGGTTATGATTCATGGTTGTGGCCCGATGTTGCAATATTCCCATCCGGTAACAGTGCCGAGCAGATGAGGCAGACCTACGGACTTCTCCTGCAAAGGATGACTTACGAAACATTCAGAAAAAACAACACGAGGACTTATGGACTGACCCGTGCCTCAAATGGCGGAGGAGCCAGATTCCCCTATGTCATTTACAACGACTATTACAGTCACCAGGATTTTATTACAGCACTGATTAACAGTGGGTTTTCAGGTGTTTTGTGGACCCCGGAGGTCAGGGGCTCAAAAACAGCGGAAGAATGGCTTAGGCGCTTCCAGACTGTGGTTTTCTCGCCAATGGCCATGATAAACGCCTGGGCTGATGGCACAAAACCCTGGTCGTTTCCCGAGGTTGAAAAGGAGGTTCGGTACTACGCCCTTCTGAGGATGCAGCTTCTCCCGTATTTCTATACCGAGTTCGCGAAGTACCATTTTGAAGGGATACCACCGTTCAGGGGGATGGCCCTTGAGAAGGGATTCGACGCTGGCAGCATTGAAGTGCTTAGAAATGAAAATCTTTCTGAGAATCCTTATGCTGAGGCAGTTATCAGGGAAATACGCGACCAGTACATGGCAGGAGAATACCTGCTTGTAGCGCCGTTGTTCGCGGGCCAGACATCAAGGAAAGTTGTACTTCCAAAGGGTAAATGGTATGACTTTTATACTGGGAAGTACGCCGGCTCTGGTGAGATAATAACTGTAACACCGGGTATCGAACGCATTCCCGTTTTTGTTAAAGACGGGGGCATTATCCCGATGATGCCTCCCCTTCTTCATGCTCCCGCGGCCGGTTCGAAAATTGACATTGAAGTACGTTACTATGGTACGAGCCCGGGGAAATATCTTTTATATGATGATGACGGGGAAACCTTCGCATATGAAAAAGGGGAATTCAGCTGGAGACGTATCACTGTCATAACAGGTAAAAACGGGAAACCTTCCGGTTCTATCTCAGCAGCTGAAAAAGGCAAACCAGACAACCTGGGTAAGATTACATTCAGATACATGTCATTCGAGGAATAGACCAGCTTTTTGGCCAGCCTATTTCAGACTGTTCAGGTTTTCCCACTTCACCTTCCATTTGCCATCGTGTGGAAAAAGATCGCCTGTACACATCATTGCCACCGCTGAAAGCAGCCCCCCATTACCGGGAAGGTAAAGAGTAAGCCTTTGATCCTGGTAGTTATGCCCGTTAGGCAGGTACCTGTTTTTCGGAGATTCCATCATCAGAAAATCGACGGCCTGGCTGGCCCGGCCTATGGATGCAGCAGACATTGCCAGCATGGGATAATCCCAACCCCAACAGGTTGGCCAGTTCCATTTTTTCAATATTGTATCGAGTGAAGCCGCAAGGATTTTATCGTCGACGAGTGGAGTTGATGGAAGCATCCCTTTTATGCCAGCGATAATCGGGTGATCGCTCATGTATTTCTTGTTCTCCCAGCTGTCGCGGGTATCCTCGGAACATAAATAAACGCCATTGGCATGAGGAAGAGGAGAAAGGCTGTCAATAATATTTCTGTAGCGCGAGTCGGGACCAAGGCCCATTCTTTTCTTCCACTCCCCTGCTGTCTCAAGTGCCCAGTACCAGTAATTTAATTCAAAAACGGGATTGACTGTTGTCTCCAGCTTCAGACTTTCCTGTGCAGGAATCAGAATGGGGCCTAGCTGGTACTTTCCTGTCGAGGGATTTCTCCAGGCATACGAAGCCATGAAATCGGAAGTGGCAAGTACAAGCTTCCCGTACTTGTCAACCACGGCTTTTTTATCGGTGCTGTTCTGGTATAACAGCTCGGCGAAATAGATAAAATGCGGTTGCTGCCAGATAAGGTAAGGACCAACACCACTTGGGCTCTCGTTTCCCGCGGGATCAGTCATCTTCGGCCACCTTACTCCCTCGTAACCCTGAAGGGCTGCCATTGCCCTGGCCTTACCGGAAATCCTCGAGTAATAATCCATCTGCCTGGCGAGTATATCCTCCTTCTGCCACAGCGCGAAATGGACGGCATGCCACCAGTGCATCTCGAGGTGGAACTTACCATACCAGCTGTTATATGTAAGGCCTGTCTCGGCAGGAGGATTGGGACCCGCACACTGTATCCTTGTCAGATACCTCGACAAAACGACTCTCCTCTCGAGCTCAGCAGCCCTTGGATCGGTGCATCCGGAAAAATCTACCGCTCCGCCACTATTCCAGAAGGATGGCCAGAATGAAGCGCTCGCGGACTCAGTCTTTGAAAATCCGGGTAGCTCGCCTGTTGTATTATCTGGTGAGAACCTGCAGGAAAATTCTAGCAGACTATCCCCTTTAGATGGCTCAAGATACCATACCTTATCATTTTCATTCCTGATCTCCGACTGGTTTCCCGAAAGATGAATGTAATATGACGAGGAGTCCATTTCTCTTCTCAGCACTACAGATTTATCATTCCCGTCCAGGCGACTTACCTTGTGTCTCGCGGGATTATTGAATCCGAAACCTGATTTTGAAGACCCCCCAAGAGGAAGGCTAATTTTAACCCTGAGCATTCCATTTGCCACTAGCGGTGAATTGACCCTGACTGAAATCATGTCGCTCGATGGATCACATACTGTTTTCACGTTAACCTCCGAGCCAAAAACATTAAAGGTGGAATTCAGCTCACCAGTCCACATGTTCAACTCCTGATCAGGATCTACAATATCCTTGAGTTTTGCAGTAACTCCATCCGGACCTGCTATTTCCAACCCGACAACTGCCAGCTGTATCCTGTGAGGGTTCTCCCTCAGAAAATCAGAAGCACCGGTTCTTACCGGATCTTTCTTGTCACTGTACCGGTGAACATAAGTTACTTCCCGTCCATGAAGGTCATAGGTTTTATATGCATCCGACAGCGAATATCCCATTGTATCAGGGAATGAATGCCACCCCCAGTCTGCCATTGTACCGAGAGGTATTCCTTTCGAATAATACTCCGGAAAGGTCTGCAGGCCAGTGATATCAGCCGAAAAAGCGAATTGCCCGTTACCCACCGTGAGGGTATTGAGGCTGTCGATGACGGTAATATGAACATTATGTCGATTAACAAGTGCAAACCTGTCGATGTTCTCTTTTTGCCTACATCCAGTGGAAAGTAAAAGGACTGTAAGGAACGGGGTAAGGAGGAAAGAAATTTTCATTATAAAACCATCAACTGGTAACTATCTTCTTTGTTTGTTTAAAAAATAATACTGCCTATTTCCTCGCAGGGGTCCAGGTGCCGAGCGATCCATGACTTGTAACAACCCCGGGATCGATGTTTCCGGGTATCAGGCAGACTTCTATAGCGGTGTTCACGTTAGCCGGAATCGTTGCCTCGAATCCTGCAAATACAGTCCCGGGATTAGCTTCATCATAAGAATTCGGTGAAACAGTCGACCATGTCTTCATGGTCACTGTGGCAGGTTCAGCGACCTTAATCACGAGTTTCTTCCCGTTCTTCGACAATTCAATCGTATTAGGCCCAGTCACAGTTGCGGTTGCGGAGGTCAGCAGGTTCCACCTGATTATTGTTTCAGCAGCGCGGGCGGTTATCTCGTCACGCACGATTACAAATTTGCCCCCGGCTATAGCCACCCCGCGTCTTGCTGACGACAGCTGGTCGGAATATATTGAAGTCAAATCGGTGATGCCGAACATGAATTCGGGGTTGTTGGAAGTGCTTTGCATTAAAGCGTTACCATCGACTCTCTGCAACTGTCCGTTCACGGTAAGCGTGTTATGAGCCATATTGTTATACCTGAAAACCTGCCATCTCTCCGAATTCTGGCTGCTGTTCCACAGATCAACGCCAGCCTGCTCGAGCGAGTTATAATCCTGGGCACCAAAATCCATCGCCCACCTGATGCCTTCCGATTCCATCACGAAGGACCCAACATCCATATGACCATGATTAACCTTTGGTGATCCTCCCTTGAATCCTGCAAAAACAGCATCGGGGCTGGTCCACGATGCACGCATGAGAACGATCGGGTTCTTTCCATTACCGTTCCAGAACAGGCTGGAAGGTGGCTGAATACTTCCAAGATCATTGCCAGAACCCCAGATCATAAGCGCCGGAAGTAACCTGTCGCCAGCGCTTTTCAGATCACCGGCAAACTTCCTTTCAGCGAACAGAACGGATCTGTCGCCCACTCTTCCGGCAAGCCAGAACATGGCAGGATGAATACCACCACCTGAACCGTTATCGGAATAATTGAAGTTCGACCATGTCGGACCTGTCATGTTTACCATGTAATATGATGTTTTCAGGAAATTTTCATTTTCCGCGACGTCGAATTTTTTCCCGTAAAGCTTTTCCCAGGCGCTGATAAACATGACGTTGAAACTCGTCCCGTATCCCCAGTAACCGTAACCTTCAGGATAAGCACCATCGGGCTGATAATCCTGCATTGGCAGGCGTATCGATTCTTCCGCTCTTTTTATGATCCCGTTGGCAAGCCCGGTTTCACTTTCCATGATAGCCATTGCTCCATAGGTCATTCCGGCGTTACAAACCTGGTTCCAGTTGTGTGTCACTTTAAGCCACGAGTTGTATTTTGAATCGAGTGACGGGTTGATTCCCTTATCCCTGATCGCTTTCATAATGATATCCCTCGAGGCAGGAGTCAGGCCATTGTACAGCCAGTCGTAACCAATGGCCATACCCATTGTCATCTCTGCAACATCAAGAAAATGAGAAGGGTTCCAGTCAGTGAAAGCAGCTACTGCCAGCATCTCCTTTTCAGCTCTTTGCAGGTATTGAGGGTTGCCTGTCATCCTGTATCCGTACGAAAGGCTGAAGATCCTTCTGAGTGCTTCCCTCGACTTATCAAGAAGCCTTTTCCCGATTAAAACACGTTCAACCGGTGCCTTTGCGAGCGTGGAATTGCAATCCGCGATGATTATATCATGAATTGTCTTCCAGGCCGGATATGTATTAATCCTGTTCTTAATTGCTTCTTCTTCCCCCGCGAACATCAGTATCCTTGGGTGCGAAACGATGCCCGTCTTGTCCTTGTCAGATATATTATCCTTCTGGGCACACATGCTGAAATTGACTAATACCAGTCCTGCTACCAGTAACAAACCTGCTTTCTTCCTCATATATTCAATAATTTTTTTCAAAACGCAATTTATGTTATAATAAAATGTATTCCAATAACTTAACCGATATCAGGGAAGCCGGTATGATTCGACTTCGTGCACCCTGAGTAGACGGTTTAACTAGAATCCGCTTATCTCCCTTACAAGGTTGAAAAAGGCCTTTTTCCTCTCTGAATTGATACCCCAGTCAACGGGCACGCTCTGGTAACCTTCCTCGTATTTTTCTCCTTCCCGCCTGAAATCGAAAAAGCCCCAGGAGGCATAACTCTTGACTGCAGCCGCGAAGTTGTTTGTTTCCTTGTCAAAGTCATAATGATCGTCCTCGTTGAAAAGGATGGGTTTGGGAGTATAACCTTTCACCGCCCGGGTCTTCTCTACCATGCCCGAGATGTTCACAGGATTCGACTCGCCGTTGCCATGTATAAGGATGAAATCAGACGATTCCACTACATCAGGAAGTGGTATGAATCGTCCACCGTAGCTTGTACCAGCATAATACCTGAACCCGTTCCTGTTTTTCTGCTTGACAAGTTCAATAAGCTCGTGAACCCGGTCGGGTTTAAGAACCGCGTGATCATACTTGACATTGCATTCGTTGTTTACTTCGATAAGTATGTTCCTGTAGTTTCTGACGAATAACCAGTTAAGCACGTTATCTATCGCCGTCCTGATTGCGGCCTCATCTTTCAGCCTTTCATCCTGACCGAAATAGAACAGCCCGAGTATCGGCACCATACCTAGTTCATCAGCCCGGTTAAGTATCTTCTCGAGTCGTTTCATGTACTCCGGCCTGAGAGTCCCATCGGCATTATATGCTGTATTGATCCAGGGCTGATCTGCAGAATAGCCCTGGGGGCTTCCTCCCTGGAGGTTAATCGTGAACCCGAGCATCCCATAATCTGCCCATTGTTTCATATTCAGGACAAATTCGCGTGTATTCCTGTCAGGGTCCCACTTGCCATTGTCATTGTACGACCAATTGCCGATAGTAGCTGGATTAAGATCATCAAATATACCCTGGACCATTCTCGAGTTAAGCAACAGACCTTCTATCTTGTTTCCCTTCCAGTATCTTCCGGGGTAAGTAATCTGGCCATTAATATAGAACTGGTCTCCCCTGATCGTCACAACTGTCCTGTTCTTCTTTACCGGCTTATAGAAATCAGTCTCCACCAGGCCGCATTTCCTGATCATGTCGAGAGCGTATTCTGCACGACCAAATTTTGAATCAGCATTATTAGTTCCGATGGTGAACTTAACACCGGCTGCATGTGCTCTCCTGATGAATGTTTCAGATGGTATCTTGTAGCGATTATTTATCTCTATGGCTATACCATTTTTCAGGGCAGCCTGTATAACAGCATCCATCCTCTTTTCAGTCCAGAATAAATCGTAACGCGACGACATCTGTTCGGGCAAAAAAGTCGGGTTTACATATATATTTATAGGCTCATCATTCATTATCTTCACGATAGTCTTCACGTAGTAATCCATGAATTTCTGTTCATCGTCTATCCAGGTCTCATTCTTCAGCCAGATCCTGTTCCTCCTGCCTTTCTCGTCGGTGAAGGTCATGGCATCTGTAAAGACATAGTCAAATTTCGACATTGTCTCCTTGCTGAATGTTTTGACCCATTCCCTTCCCTCTGCCTGCATCCCCACGTAGAACTGGGGGTATTTCTTCATAACCAGGAGGAAAGAATCAACCTGGCTATCCTTGTGAACGGGGAATCCAATGCCACAATTGACTGCCAGCCCATACTGGATATGATCAGCGCGGCTTTTTTGTATTGTCATGTCCATCGTGAGGTCTCCCTTAACATGAACATGAAGATCAATAAGAGGAAAAGGATCAGTTAGCTGGGAAAAAGCATTGGGAATAAAAAGAAGGGCAGCCAGGACCCCGGATATCTTTCTTATTTCTTTAAAAGTGTATTTCATCGTGTAACGGGATTATTTGATTTAAAAAAAGTATAAAACTTATCTATACTCAAGTATCTGACCATCAGCAATAAGTCTTTTTCTGAGTTCTTCATAACTTATGTCGTGGATTGATTTTCTAGCGTCAACCGCCATCGATGCAAGAGTGGCTGCACTCTGCCCGAGTATCATGAAAACCGGTTCCATCCTTATTGAACCGTAAGCGATATGGGAGCAGGATACACAGACCGGGACCAACAGGTTTGAACACTGGTCACTTTTGGGTAGCAATGAACCAAGATCTATCTGGTATGGCCGGTCTGCTTTGACACCAAGATCTCCCTCGTTCTGGACAAATCCCTCCTCCGTCACGTATCTCTGGACATTATGTGAGTCCATGGTATAAGATCCCATTCCAACAGATCGAGGCACGTCCTTTTTGCCAAGTACTTCATTTTCCGTCATCACAAATTCACCAATCATTCTCCTCGCCTCGCGTACATAAATATTATATGGCCACCAGCCATTATCAGCAAACTCATCGCGTGAGTAACCCCACTCGTTCATCGTTGCCCTTACCTTCGCGGGCAGCCTCTTGTCCGTTCTCATGAAATACAAGAGCCCCTTCTGGTAAATAATATGCTCTTTCAGGATCTCCCTTCGTCTCTCGTAGCTTGCTTCGGGGTAGTCCCAGTTCATCCCGATATTATCATAGCTGAACGGGCCATGATTATTCACATCTGTCTTCATGTTGGGAATTGCATCGTACTTTGCAAAGAACTCATCCCAACGGCTATCCGCGAGCCTGACCAGCAACTCGTACTGGGTGCTGTCGTAACCTTCTGGTTTCGTTATAGGCACGAAATTATCCTTGTTTTTGGTGAGGCATAGCCTGTAGCAATATGCCTGGAGCTTTTTGTCGCCCGATCCATTTTCCCCGGGCATTTCTGAAGAGATACGGGGAAGCAGTCCGCTTTCGGGTTTTCCGGGTACTTTATACGGGTCAACCTTGTCTTTGAAATAATGACCATGATGAAATACACCTTTCTGCACCCCGTTCCATGTTTCACCATACACGCTGTTTGACTCCCTTCCAACTGTATACTTCACACCTGCAGCTGCCATCAGATCACCCTCGTAAGTTGCATCGATGAACACCTTGCCCCTGAAAGTTTTACCGCCAAGTGTTGTTATTGTTTCAATTTTCCCGTTCTGCATTACCACTCCTTTCTCGCGGTCGAGCCATTCATCGGTGAAGAGCCTGATCTTGTCGTGCGACATGAGTTTCATGAAGGCGTTTTCTGCTACATGAGGCTCAAAGATCCACTGTGTGCGTTTTTCCCCATCTATAGCCGGATTGCCCTGACCCTTGTTTCCATACTCTGATCTCTTCTGCCACCTCCAGGCACTATCTGCACTATAATGTTCAAAAACCAACTGGTAAAACCGGCGCGCAATGCCTCCTATTACCTCTTTGTTTCCAGTGTCAGTAAATCCGAGACCGGACGATGACATGCCGCCAAGATGCCTGTCGGGAGATACAACTATTACTGTCTTTCCCATCTCTGCAGCCTGACGGGCAGAAGCTACAGCAGCTGATGTTCCACCGTAAATTACAATATCGGCGCTGAAATCATTATTTTTTTTATTATCAGCGCATGTTGCGGCTAACAGGAAAGGAATGGCAAAAAACAGGAAAACTGATTTATTAAACATCTTATTTCTTTTTTTCAAGTGATCTGACGCGGACAGCAAAAGCATTTACAGGATTCTTTTCAACAATAAGATCAATTTCCTCGCGGGTAAATCCCTCTTTCTCCATTTCAGGGATGAGCTTATCGAAAAGAGTATTAAAATGTCTGAAACTTCCCCCGTCAACCTTCATGGGATCATACCATCCTGCATCGTGAGACAGTAACACTTTATTCAGGAGGTGCCTGCTTTTCATGAATTTCAGAACTGTAATGAATTCTTCAGTGTTATCGTCATTAAGTTTATCAAAGCTGACCCAGGTTCCCTGGCTGGCTGCCTCTGCAAGCTTCGAAAAGTCTTTTTCTTCGTGAGAATGGACCCATATGAATGCCTCTGGCGATACCCCCTCTTTTTTCAGGATGTCCAGCTCCTGAAAGGCAGCCACTGCAGGACCAGTATGTGAAGCAATAGTCAGACCGGTCCTGAGGTGAGTCAGAGCGGCAGCTTTCACGAGAACACGATGAAAATCAGAGAGGGGTGCTCGTTCGACTGCAATCTTTATGAAACCAGGTCGTATCGTGGTACCCCCGATTCCATTCAGCCATTCATCAGTCCATATTGCCGACATCTCCTCGGCCGACATGCTTTTCACATCATTGTGGATAAACTTGTTATTAACGGCGCCATAAAAACCCGTGTTTGTAAGAATCTGCATGCCAGTTGAATCGGACAGGGCTTTCAGAAGCAGTGGATCACGCCCAAGCCAGACAGGAGTACATTCGACAAAAAAATTACATCCTCTTTGTTTTGCTTCTTCAAGATAGGGTCTGACCTTCCCGACAACAGACTGCCTGTCGTACCGGCCAGGGCCTATGCTATCGGCACCGATAAAATCAACAAGCACATGTTCGTGGGTGAGCCATTTACCTGCTGCCACCGCATCGACCGGCCCGTTAACTGTCATAATAATATCCTGTTTAACCGGTTTGCATCCTGGAGACAGGAGTAAAAGTGACAATAGCAGGTAATGAACTAATCTCAAGGCTGGTTTGTTTAGGTTTAAGAAGTAAAAATATAATAATTCTTCCCTTGAACCAATGAATTAGATTTTTAGAGCCTGTAAAAAGAATTAAAAGTTAATAATCCTGTTATTTACTAATTGCCATGAAAAAAGTATTAATCGTCCTGATATTCAGCCTTTCAGTTTTGAATATTTGGGGACAAAAGCCCAATCCTGAATTTAACAGTGAGCTCGCTAAGAAGTACGGTGGTGATGAGAACGGAATGAAGAATTACTACATGGTCATACTCCGGACGGGGCCAAACAACATACAGGACAAATCGCTCAGGGACAGTCTTTTTGCCGGTCACATGAATAATATAAAAAGGCTTGCCAATGATGGCAAACTGGTTGTTGCCGGTCCATTCGGGAGTAACGGGAAAGGCTACCGGGGCATTTTTATTCTCGATGCAAAATCGGAGGACGAGGCCAGGGAACTTGTGATGACCGATCCCGTGGTGAAGGCAAAGGTGCTTGATGCAGAGATCATAGAATGGTACGGATCGGCTGCTTTGCCTTCATATCTTGATGTTCACGGGAAGATAACGAAGAATAAGGACTGATACTTTTAACATCTTTTAATTAATACCTGGGGATAATATCTCCTCTTTCAGGTTGGTTTTCATTAAGGATTTTCCAAACTTTGGGAAGTAAACCTGTACTAACCAAAACCAACTATATGAAAGAAAAGAAGTTTCTGACAAGAAGGAGTTTTTTGCAGAAGTCGGCCGTTGGGGCTGCTGCGGCAATTACACTCCCCAATCTGATCCCGTCGAGTGCTTTCGGAGCCAACGATAAGGTGGCTGTTGCAGTACTTGGCGTAAACGGGAGAGGTACCGACCACATCCAGGGATTCAGCAAGCTTGAGGGAGTTGAAGTGGCAGCATTATGCGACCCTGATCTCGTGATACTTGACAAGAGAGCCCAGGAGTTTGAAAAGAAGTATGGCAGGAAGGTAAACCAGTTCCAGGACCTCAGGAAATTGTTCCTCGACAAGTCTATCGATGCCGTCAGCGTTGCCACACCTAATCACTGGCACGCCTTGGCAGCTATATGGGCTATGCAGGCCGGTAAAGATGTTTACGTTGAAAAGCCGGGAGCCCATAACGTGTTTGAAGGCCGTAAGCTTGTTGAGGCAGCTCAGAAATATGACCGGATCGTTCAGCACGGGGTTCAGTTACGCAGTTCAGTAGCTGTTCAGGAAGCTATCAAGCATCTTCGCGATGGGCTGATCGGAAGAGTGTACATGGCAAGAGGACTGGTGTTCAGGTGGAGGGATAATATTGGTAAAAAAGGTCTTTCCCCGGTTCCTGAAGGTCTCGACTATGATCTCTGGACAGGCCCTGCAGAAATGCAGCCATTCTCGAGAGATTTCGTGCATTATAACTGGCACTGGACATGGAACTACGGTAACGGCGATGTTGGAAACCAGGGGATACACGAGACAGACCTCTGCATGTGGGGTCTCGACGTGGGGCTTCCAGAGGTTATTTCAGCCGGCGGCGGAAGGTTCGTGTTTGATGATGCGAAAATTACACCTGATGTTCTTAGCTCCCAGTATGTGTATCCAAAGGAAAACAAGGTCATACAGTTCGAGGTTAGGCCATGGATCACCAATGAAGAAAACGGTGTGAGCGTAGGTAACATCTTCTATGGAACTGAAGGATACCTCGTTGTTTACAATTACGACAGGTACGAGAGTTTCCTTGGACGTGACAAGAAACCCGGCCCATCAAAGAAGGAAGGTGGAGACCATTACCTTAACTTCATCGAGGCTGTAAGGAAACACGACAAGTCAATTCTTAATGCCCCGGTCGAAACAGCGCACATGGCATCATCGCTTGCTCACCTTGGAAACATAGCTTATCGTACCGCCTCAACAATCAAATTCGATCCGAAGACCGAAAAGATTATCGGAAACGAAGAAGCTAACAAGCTACTGACAAGGAACTACAGGAAACCTTACGTGGTTCCGGATAAAATCTGACCTTTCAAAGAGTTAGAAATAATAAAGAGGCCGTTGCTTTCGCGACGGCCTCTTACATTATCGTGACTGAATAATACTTCTATTTCACCGGAGGTATTTCAATCTTCGAAACATTCCATCCCTCCACTTTAACTGTTGGCTCGCTACTACTCGTCTTCTCTGCAGGGTAGCCAACTGTAACGTCTATTGATTCACCCGGCGCTAATGAAAAATAATTCGCGGACCAGAATGATGGAGCAAGTTCTTCTTCACCGCAAACTAAAGATGGGTTGATAAAGAATGCCACCTTGCCTGAAGTATTTGAGAAAGTGAGAGTCAGCCTTTTCTCGTTCTTCAACGTAACCGTCTCCTTCCTTTTGACATCGATAGTGGTGGCGGGCATTGAATTGAGCGCGGTATAAATGCCATCCGACGTGTGCCAGTATGTATTTCTCGAGACCTGGTTGCCCTTTGCATCGATAAGTTTCAATAACACAAAAGACAATCCTTTGTTTTTCCCAAGCACATCTTTTAACGAGAACGATTCCTTTACAGAAGGTCCGTCAATATCAAAAGTTTCAGTTTTCGAGTATAAGAGCGTCGAGTTTATATCGAACACCTGAATCTCGGCTTTGAGTCCCTTGCAAGCCTTGTATGTTCTGTTGATATACTCGACATTAAGGTCGAGAGTATTCATCTGTGCATGAACAGGTTCAATAGCGTTTTGCATGAAATAGTAACCAGCGTTTGGTATCAGGAACCAGTCATATACCTGCCATACGACGCTCGGGAAAGCAGCGTTAAGCTTCCAGAGCATAACACCACCGATATCGTTGAGTTTATGACCTGCCGCTTCAAATATTCCCTGGTAACCGACAGCGTTCATCAGCTGCATCTTGTCTGAAAATTCCTTCATGGAAGCAGGTTGCCCGTATCTCTTCACCATTTCCTTGAGGTAAAGATCATACCTCCCGTTACCTGTTGCAGCGTCGTGATAACCCCATGAATCGTTCAGAGGGAATGGAAGGCTTTTGTCCCATACAAGGTTGGTGATTATTTTAGGCAGGGCCGAGAATGTCGGTTGTGATGGAATTCCCGTTTCATCCTTAAAAACCCAGTCACCGCCAAAATCGGCTTTTTTATAATATTCCCTTGGATCCTGCCATGTATACGGACCACCGCTATAAACGCCGGATGGTTTTCCATCGGGCCACGATCCATCCCATCCTTCGGGAAGGTGAGCGAATCCTGACGAACTGGGAATAAACGGTCTGGTACCATCGAGTTTTATGATGCTGTCTCTCATGGCGTAATAAAGTTCCTTCCTGGCATGACCCTCGTTTCCACCTGTCCACAGGAGCAGGCTCGGGTGGTTTCTTATCCTGTATATAGTACTCTCCACATTCTTCCTGAAGATATTGCCATCGAAAGGCCAGTCGTTCGATCCCTTGAATTCGCCCTGGGTATCTCCGGTAACCCAGAAATCGGACCACACGAGTAGGCCATACCTGTCGGCAGCATCGAAGAATAGGTCAGAAGGTGTAACGCCTCCGCCCCAGATCCTGACGAGGTTGATCTTCGAGTTCCGGCATAACCTGAACTCGTAATCGTATCGTATTGAATCGCGGTTAAGCATCATATCCGGCACCCATGCTCCACCGGTAATGTGTATCCTTTCACCGTTAACATAGAAATCTCTTCTCCAGGTCTTGTTTACCTCCACGGCTTTAGTTGCCACTGTTCTTATGCCGAAAAGGAAGGTTACCTCATCAGATAAACCGGCAGTCCCCGAGTACTGCAGTTTTATCCTGTATAAATCAGGTCTGCCGTATCCGACAGGCCACCATAACCGCGGCTGCTTAATATTAAATTCTTTCGTGTTCTCAGCGTCAAGTTTCACCTGCAGTTTCCCGTTGTTCCCGATAGTCACATCCTTAGTTACAGTGATAGATTGTCCCGAAAAAGTCTCGGGGCTGATAGTAATCTGCAACTTGCCTTTTTCACTTCTGGCAACTGCATTTTTCAGGGTAAGCTCTACTGATAGTTTTGCATTTAATGTATCAGGAAGACCAGGCAAAGCGGTAATGATCCTGGGCTTTTCAATAGTCACGTGGCCTGAAGTCCTGAGATATACCGGCTGCCATATTCCTATATTCCTGTCCCTGACAGGAGGCATCCAGTCCCAGCCGACAGAACAAAGCATGGTCACATTCTTGCCGATATCGCCTGTCGGGCCCCCGTTAGGATAGAAATCATCGAGTCCTTTCATCTGTTCTTTAGATGGCAAACCGGGATAGTCGAGGGGATAGATCTTGACAGCCATCCAGTTTGTAGCCCCGGCAACGATCTTATCGGTTACATCAAGCCGGTACTCGGCAAACATTCCAGCCATGGCGGCAGAGTCAGCAACTAACTTCCCGTTTACCCATACAGCAGCCCTGTAATTGATACCCTTGAAGATCAGGTCGAAATGTCTTCCGTTATCCTGAGCGGGAACCACGAAGCTTGTCCTGTACCAGTAAGGTTTCTTCCATGGATTTGGCAGGCCAGGAAGATGACTGTATTGCTCGAGCTTGTATTCCTTGTTAAATTCATCAGAAGCATCCGGAATCAGCATATTATTAAATCCGAGATAAGGGTCAGGGTATACCTTGTTAGCAACCAGTCCGGTAAGAACTGTTGAAGGAACCCTGACGGGCATCCAGTAAACATCATTTTTATATGCACCTGTCGACAGTACCTCGCCCGACTCGGAAATAACATGAGATGATTGAAGGAGAAAATTTGTCAATGCCACCTGACTGACCTTTCCTGTCTGTGAATTCATCTGCATGAGCGAGACTAAAAGCAGCAAGGCTGTTAAAGAATTTCTTTTAAGTTTCATATTAATATCTTTAGAAGTGACTATGTAATGATTCAAAGTTATTGATTTTAATTTACCAGATAAGGCAGTCCGCTCCTATTGCTAAAAAATTGCTTTTCTGCTAGCAATTTACATTTAGTCGATTACAGGCAATGCATATTTAATATAAATTTATGTCACGAAAACTATCCGATTATAACTGACTCTATTATTTTTTACTGAGATGGAAAACAAACCTGAAACAAAGAGACTTCTTTCACTTGATGCGCTCAGAGGCTTTGACATGTTCTGGATAATGGGCGGTGAAGGCATTTTTATCGGCCTTGCATCCTTAACCGGCTGGCCAATCTTCCAATGGTGGGCTGGTCAGCTCGATCATGTTGCATGGCATGGTTTCAGGTTCTACGATATGATATTTCCTCTCTTCCTGTTTATTGCCGGCATCTCCTTCCCGTTTTCTTACGCCAAGCGGACCGCATCAAACGAGAGCAGGCAGAAGATATACAGGCATGTTTTCACGAGAGGTCTCTTGCTGGTGTTTCTGGGTATTATTTACAATAATGGTGTGTCATTCGACTTTGCAAACCTCAGGTATGGCAGCGTCCTTGGAAGGATTGGTCTTGCATGGATGTTTGCCGCTTTGATCTTCATGAATACAAAACTCACCTGGCGTATTGTATGGTTCTGGAGTCTCCTCATCGGTTACTGGCTTCTGCTCATGCTCTTTCCAGCCCATGACCTTGGATCGAATGATCCGTTCTCGCGTGAAGGTAATCTGACGAGTTATATTGACAGGCTTATCATGCCTGGCAGACTCTACCTTGGAAACCACGATCCTGAAGGTCTTTTCAGCACCATACCGGCAATATCCACGGCTCTTCTCGGGATGTTCACCGGGGAATTCCTTATGTCAGGCTTCCTGAAAGAAAAACCCTACAGGAAAGTCTTATACATGGCTGGTGCAGCAGTGCTTCTGATGATTATCGGAAGAGTCTGGAACCTGCAGTTCCCCATTAACAAAAACCTCTGGACAAGCTCATTCGTCTGTTTTGTAGGCGGACTGAGCCTTCTGCTCTTCACGCTCTTCTACCTTGTAATAGATGTCATGAAGTACCAGAAATGGACTTTCTTCTTCGTGGTGATCGGGGTTAACCCCATTACAATTTACCTGGCTGAAAGAATTATAGGGTTCAGTCATGCTTCAAAGTTTTTCGTGGGTGGAATCACCAAACTACTCCCGGAGGCATGGGCACCGTTCATTGATGGTATAGGTATAACAGCCATGGCATGGTTGTTCCTGTATTTCCTATATAAAAAGAAGATATTCCTCAAGGTGTGATAATAAACAAAAAAACCCGGAATGCTTGTTCCGGGTTTTTTATAATGTGCAACATTAAACCAGTTTCCAGGGTTCCCTGTAGGTATAGTGCATGAGTTTTGTTGCAGCACCATCGGTATCATCGATAAATACTTCCTTCTCCGGATCCCACTTGATGGTACGTTTGAGTTCGCATGCTATATTTCCAAGGTTACATACAGTGCAGCTGCTGTGCCCTACCTCGACCGGTGCGGCAGGATCTTTCCTCGTGCGAACCGAATCGATGAAGTTCATCTGGTGAGGGATCTTGGTCTCGTATGGAACATTCTCGTCTGTTTTTTCTGTTGCAGGCGGATTGAATTTCGGATCAGAAGCATTGAAGTAACCCCTTGCAACTTCTATCCAACCGTTCTCGCCAATAAATTTGACTCCTTTTGTAAGCTTTTCGTCGAAAGGCTCCGAGGTAGCCACCACGCCATTGGCATACTTCCATGTCATGTATTGTGTTCCGTCGCCAATAGGTGAGATCTCAACGGGACCATTGCGGTCCATTCCGAGCCCCCACTGCGCGATATCGAACATGTGAGCACCCCAGTCGGTAGTGAAACCACCACCCATTTCCTTGTACCATCTCCATGCACCCCATATTTCTTCATCTTTCTCGGGATCCAAAGAAATAGGAGGATCGAGCTGGTTATTAAAATGAATGTTATAAGGAAGTGGCCCTAGCCACAGATCCCAGTTCAGATCAGCTGGAAGCGGCTCTTCGGGAAGATTGTATGGAGTAGGTGGAGCTCCCACGTAAGCATGAACAAGAGATATCTTGCCCAGAGCACCTGTCTGAACGAGGTTGACGGCATGCTGGAAATTTGGGTCCGAACGCTGCTGGCTGCCAACTGCCAGTACCCGATTATTCTCGCGAACCGCTTTCTTAAGCTGCTGACCCTCGTGAATAGTGAAAGTCATAGGCTTCTCGAGATAAACATCCTTGCCAGCCTTGCAGGCAGCAATAGCTATCATGGCATGACTATGGTCAGGAACTGCAATGACTACAGCATCAATATCCGTTCTCGCGAGGAGATCCTGGTACTTCTCGTAAGTTGTTACCTTGATCTTCTTCTCTGCCTTGGTGTAGAAAGCGTTTACCCTTTTCTCGAATCTCTTGCGCTTGATGCCATATACATCACATCCCGCGAGTACTTCCACTCCAGGGATCTGCAGAAATCCGTTCAACAGAAACATTGACTGGCGACCCATTCCGATGAAGCCCAGCCTGATTACATTCTTGTCGCGACCACAACCTCCGACAGCGGGAATGATCATCATCCCTGCCACACCCAGAGCAGTGGTTCCAAGAAATTGTCTTCTAGACAGTTTTCTCTTTTCTTCTTTCATTGTAAAAATGTTGTTAAGATTAGTATAATATTTGTTTGTGCTTCCCTTCTCTTTTTCCCTTTTCCCTTTTCCCTTTTTACTTTTTACTTTTTACTTTTTCCTCTCTTACTTCTCCTTCCCCTGTTCATCCCCGAACACCATTTTCACAACCATTACCGAATCGGCGAATTCACCGGATGGCAGGTTTCTAAGCCGAAGATAAGGTTTTTGTTCAAGATGATCGCTCGGGCTGAGGTTAACAATGCACTCAACTGGTCTGCCATCATTCAGGAGGACTGTAGAAACAGGCATCTTATCCATTGGTTTCAACTTGAAACCGGTGCCCTGCACATCCTTGTTGAAATGAAAATAAAGTGCTTTTTCCCTTGAAGTAACAGTTAGTCCGGTGTTCTGACGAAGAATATCCGGGGTCACTACATTTTCATATGATTCTTTAACATTTTTGTACCATTTCCCGATTTCCCGCAGCAGTCTTTCCGCTTCTGCCGGTATTATGCCACTCGGCTCGGGTCCCACGTTGAGGAGATAATTGGCGTCGCGGGAAAGGTACCTGTCAATTGACCGTTCAAGGTGTCTCAGTGTATAATAGTCTTCATCCTTCTTGTAACCCCAGCTTTCCATCCCGACTGACTGACAGGCCTCGGTTGGTCTTTCAAAACCGGCAGCTTCTGCCGATTTGGTATCAAAATCCCTTTCCGGGGTTCCGAAATCTCCATCATCAAATCCCCTGTTATTTATTACAGCTGATGGTTGTAGTTTCCTGATCATGTCGTTTATGGAAGGATCCTTATACCCCGGCACGTTCATGTCCCACCAGAAACCGCTGATCTCCCCGTAGCTGGTACATAGTTCCCTTACCTGTGCCTTGAGAAATTCGAGATATTTATCCCAGTCAGGAACATCACCTGGCTCGGGAGCCGGCAGCTCATGATGCCTGCCCTGGTTAGGATAACAGGGGTGATTCCAATCTGCTATCGAATAGTATAAACAAAGCGGGATATTTCTTTTATGGCAGGCTTCGGATAGCATGCCGATAATATCTTTACCATAAGGTGTATTCATTGTATTGAATGTCGTCTGCCCTGTATCCCAGAGGCAAAACCCGTCGTGATGCTTTGTTGTTACAGTAAGGTACGACATTCCGGCCGCCTGCATGAGGTCGAGCCATTTATCGGGGTCAAATCTGGCCGGGTTCCACTGTCTGGCAAGTTTCATGTACTCCTTCCTTGGAACCCTGGCCCTCCACTGGTGTTGCTCGTGCCAGCCGGGTATTGAATATATACCCCAGTGAACGAACATCCCGAACCTGTTTTTAAAGAACCAGTCACGTTTGTCCCCGAACCTTTTTATCTGCCAGGGCAGCGGAATCGCGGAACCGGGGTCCGTGTCAAGAACTGGTCCAAGGCCCCAGATAACAGGAGCAGCGGCAAATGCTCCTGCAGTTTTAATCATTTCTCTCCTTTTCATTTGCCTTCTGTCAGCTTCCTGTACCGTAACAGGGCTTCAATGAAATAGTAATCGCCATAGGTAAGAGGTTCATCCACCTCGCTTTTCCCGGGCAGATGTCCTACTCCATGCTTGAGTATGAAATTGCCATTTTCTCCTTCACGGGCAAGGTACTTGTCAGAAGCCAATGTTCTTATCTGTTGTTCGGCAACAGCCAGGTAACTATCGGCGAGAGGTTTCTCAACATAACCACTTAGTTCTATCAACGCGGAAGCCATTATTGAGCCCGCTGATGCATCGCGGAGAGCATCTGGAATACCGGGAGCGTTGAAATCCCAGTATGGTATCTTGTCCTCGGGAAGGTTCGGATTATTTATCATGAAATCGGCAATATGCTTCGCCTGCTCGAGGTAACGCGGAAGTTTTGTCTCGCGGTACATAACTGTGTACCCGTACAGGCCCCAGGCCTGCCCCCTTGCCCATGCCGATTCGTCGGCCGCGCCCTGGTGAGTCTGTTTTACCTGGACAGCACCGGTGACCGTATCATATGAAACAACATGATAAGAACTATAGTCCGGTCTGAAATGGTTTTTCATCGTGGTGTCCGAGTGCGCGACACATATATTATAAAAAGTTGAGTCGTGCGATTTGTTGAAAGCCCACATCAGGAACTCGAGGTTCATCATGTTGTCTATTATTACAGGGAACTGCCACCCGTTCCTGCTGTTCCACGACTGTATGCAGCCAATCACTGGATTGAACCTGCTAGCAAGTGACCGCGCACCTGTTAACATAACCTCGTTATAGCTCTCCTCTCCCGTTAACCTGAGCCCGTTACCGAAGCTGCAGTATAGCATGAACCCAAGATCGTGTGTTCCCTTGTTAAACTTTTCCTTCTCGACCCTTGCAGTCATTTCCCTGGCATATTCCTTCACCTTTTCATCGCCAGAGTATTCATACAGATACCAGAGAGAACCAGGCACGAAACCGCTGGTCCACCAGCCCGATTTGGCAGTTACAAGTGCCCCGGTAGTGTCAAGTGTCCTTGGAAGGAGATCAGGTTTATCCTTCATGACCTCTGCCATTTTAGTGTACTGGACAAGTGAACGGTTAAGTCCTCTCTCTATCACCTTGCTGATAGGTTCCTGCCTATTACAGGCAACAAGGGCAAACATTAACGCTGCAAAAAAGAATAGTCTGGTTTTCATATATGTTATTATCTCAGGGTTTTAATACTGATAAAAATAAAGAAATTGCAGTTAGCAGAATAATAAATACCCTGAAAATGCAAAAGAAATTATAGCTGATTCTATTTTGCTATGTCTTTGCCGGCTTTGTATGGTGGAACCTGGCTTTTATACCAGAAGGCCGAGATATCGGAATAACACCATGTTTCAGATTTGAAGAGCCTGGTACTGAAGAATTTTCGATTTTCTGCTTCGATTATTTTTTCTTTCCTTGAAGAAAAACCATAGTTATAAGCAGTTGCAAGAAACCTTACCCTGCCCTCTCCAGTCAGGTCGGAAAGGTCATATTTTTTTTCACAGATCTTTATGAATAAAAGCAGATAAAGTAGTTCCGACCTGACATCCTCGAGACTGGCAACCATGTAGGTCCTGTAATCTCTCTCGACCTTAAAAGAAGATGGTGCCAGTACAAGGTTCCTGTATTTCCTTTGCAGTATCTCGCGGGCAGCGATCGCCACTGATTCGGCGAAAGAAGGCTTCATCTGGAACTGGCCTATGGAGAAATTAGCATATTCCTTTCCAATATTCACATAGAGAGCCTTTAGCAGTGTGATCTCCATTTTGTCGCGCAGTGCTGAATACCTTACCAGTTCAGGAAAAATCACCGCGGAGGCTTCGTGATAATCTATATCATATCTGTCGAGTACAGACGAAATCCATCCCTTGTTTTCCTCGAGGAAATCACCTGCCTTATCCCAGTCGTCGCCAAAAACCTGTTTGTAATCAGGCGACTGACCACTGGTTTGCAGGGAAAAGATTATCAGAAGGACCAGTAAACCGGCGACCTGCTTCAAGAAGATATTTATTTGTTAAGATCCGATTTTTCAGAATGGTATCCTGCACTTGACAATAGCATTCCTTTTGGGTGAGAAATAGAAATACTCGAGATATACTTTCCCATCTATTTTCACGAGGTGAGGGTTAAACAAATCTGACATTGTTTTCCCATCGTTGAAAGTCAAAGTCCCGTAACCATAACAGGCGTACCTGCTATTATCAGTGCTCACGAAAAGGTGATCGGGAGTGCAACTGCCGGGTTTTATCGTGAGAAGGAGATTTCCCTGGAGATTCATGACCTTGTCGAGCGAAACGAGTAGTATTTCATCATACTTTATAGTTCCGAAGAACTGGGAACCAATAGCTGAGAACTGCTCTATTTTTGCATTGGCGACGTTAGTCACGAGTTTTGGCATTATGCTGCCCGGGCCGCCTGCATTCATCATCTTCTGCTGGAGCTGCTGACTGTATTGCATTGCAAGCTCCATCTGTTCTTCCTGGGTCTTCGCATTCTTTACAGCTGCATCCATCTTTTTACCTTCATCTTCGGTAACTACGACACTTTCAGTCACTACGGCCGCGAACTTTTCCTTGGATAGGGTAACAGCAAACCTGTCTATCCTGGCGTAAGGACCATATGTTTTACCATCAAAAGTGATAAGGTATTTATCGTCTTTCATTGAGACATAATCCTTGTACCTGGTAAGCAGTGTTTCTTTTGAAGGTGAATCGCTCATGAGCAGTTCAAACTGTTTCACTCTTGGATCAGATTGTTTGAACGGGCCCTCGACAGCGCCGTTTCTGGAAACGTAGTAATCCTGTGTCATCTTATCCTGCAACAGTATCCTGCCATCATCGAGCATGAAGATCGAAAGCTCGGTATATTCTATCTTGTATTTTCCCAGTTCCAGAACCACATCAGGATTATCGCAGGCACAAGAAGGCTCGGGAGCAGCCTTCTGGTTATTGCTGTCGGGGTTTCCTAACAGATCCTTGGCAACCGAATTCTTAACGTTTTTGAGGAACTTTCCAACCTGGGCATTTGCAGGCATACTTAAAACTATTGCCAGTAGAACGGGGATAATTAATGCTTTTTTCATATGGGATGAATTATGATACCATAAAAATACTTTTTTTTTTGATTTTTTCACAACGATAAATTCCAGGTCCTGAAATGGAAATCCCGGAAAATTTTTCAACTAATGCCCAGGCTATTGCTCAGAGTAAATATGACGAACGTAAAGACTGTGTTCATTTATATCGGCAATCTTCAACCTGTAAGTCATCTGTCCTCCCCAGTAACCGACGTTGACTAAAATAACCGAATCGGATTCCGGAACCCAGGTACCATCATAGTCAGCATAGGTAATTGGCGGTGTGCCGCAAAATCCCGAGTTCTTCCTTTCAACGAGCGTCCCATCAGGTTTAAAAGTATAACCCGGTTTGTCCTTGTCAAACGACTCGTTCCTCGTGTATACTGACATATCACCGCTGTAATCAGAGTATTGCCAGGTACCGAGAAGCAGATTATCCGGATCGATCGTGATCTTTTCTTTCTGACACGAGACAGTGAAAACTGCCAGTAGTATTAAAAGGATATGTTTATTCACAATTATTTGTTTGCAACTTCGAATCACAAAAAATATGCCACTTGTCAGAGGAAACACTAAAAGACAAATTTAGTATCGTTAATCAGAATATCACGATTATGATAACGGGATCTTTCAGTTTCAGATAAAAAAGATGAAATTTGGAGCAAATAAGAGTATATGGCAATCTACAAGGAATCAGAATCGACAAGTCAGGTAATTTCCTCAAATTTTTCAAGAAGGGTGTTTTCCCTTGAAGGACTGATGGTAGTGACCTGTGTGTTCAGTGGTGGTCCGGCTCCTGAGCCAGACAAGCCTCATTCACATCCGCACGAGCAGATTACCTATGTCGAATCGGGTGATCTGTACTTTTTCCTTGATGGGGTAAGAAGCAGGATCGGAAAAGGTGATGTGGTAACAATACCATCGGGTGTGCCGCATTGCATTCAGATCATCAGCCCGGATGTAAAACTGATTGACTGTTTCAGCCCCATAAGAAAGGATTTCCTGGTCTGAATAGCACCAGCCCCTTTAGCTTCTTCTTCACCTCAGCATTCTGGAACTCGCTGGATTTCCAGGTTCATCAAGCAACTGTATGTATGTAGCAGGACCAAGATCAGGGTTTTCCCATGATGAAAGTGCCCATTTAACTTTCTTATCAGGTGTCACTTCAAAGACCTGAACTGTTCCAGGCCATTCCTCCCACTTGTTATTTCCGGCGCACCAGTTGCAGATAACCGTGTTGCCATTGGCCAGCCTGGAAGCAGTCTGGACGTTAAATAACGTAAAGGGAACATCCTTGCCTGTCAGTTCCCAGATAGTCTCTCCTTTTATATTAACTTCCCTCACGTAGCCTGACCTGTCACCAGCTATCAGGGTATTACCATTTTCAAGCCTCACCGCCGACCATGGCGTCATTGACCTTACAGACCAGAGCTCCTTCCCGTCAAGATCGTATTCGACAACCTTATTACCACCTAGATGCGGAACCAGTATTGTCTTGTCTGCCGTGAACCTGACATGCCGGAACTGGGCATGCGGATTACTGTTTTCGACAGGTATCTTTATTTCTTTGAGGATTGTATTATTCCTGGTATTTACAATAAGTACCCTGGCGGGATTACCATTAACAGCAAGCAACACGCTGTCGATGCCACAAGGGATACATGAATGAGTTTCCTCGCCCGGGCTGCAAATGTATTGCCATATCAGGTTTTTCCCAGGTGTTATTATTCCTGCCATCGACATGCAGGCGAAAACAATATTGCCATCGGGCAGAAGCGTCGCATCGTCAAACTCCTGTATCGATCCTGCCAGGGTCCGCATGGGTATCGAGTACTGCCATGCTACTTTTCCTTTTCTCACAATAGTCATCTTCTGGGAGAGAGGATTCCTTGTATCCCATTCGCCGACATAAAGAAAAGGATGTTCCTTTAATCCGCGACCAGGTAAGGCTGAGTGCCCGGGCTGCGAAAACGCGTTTACCGAAACAAGCAAGGCAGGCAGAAAAAGTGCAAGTGGGAACTTCATAATCGGGTCGTGTAATTACCTCACGACACGACCTGAGCCGTCACCCTTCATGAGCTGTTCGACCTCGGCTACTGATACAAGATTATAATCGCCGTGTATTGTATGCTTGAGACATGATGCAGCAACCGCGAAATCAAGTGCCTTCTGGTCATTTCCAGGGTAGGTTAACAGACCATAAATGAGACCGCCCATGAATGAATCTCCGCCTCCCACCCTGTCGACTATATGGGTTATCTGGTACTCGGGTGCCTTGAATAGATTCCTGCCATCATAGAGGACACCCGACCAGGTATTATGATCGGCATTTATTGATCCTCGTAGCGTGATAATAACCTTCTTTGCACGGGGGAACCTGTGCATCAGCTTCGAGCATACCGATCCGAATTTTTCGGCACTCACGTGACCTTTGGATACATCAGTATCCTCGGGTTTTATCCCGAATACTTTTTCAGCGTCCTCCTCGTTGCCCAATATGATGTCGCAACCCTCGACAAGGGCAGGCATTACCTCCGATGCCGTCTTACCCCATTTCCAGAGGTTCTTCCGGTAATTAAGATCGCATGAGACAGTGATTCCTTTTTTAACAGCAGCATTGATAGCTTCCTGGCATGCCTCGGCTGCACCTCGCGATATTGCCGGAGTGATACCGGTCCAGTGAAACCAACCGGCGCCTTCAAATACCTTGTCCCAATCTACCATACCAGGCTCGATACCGGCAATTGATGAATTGGCCCTGTCGTAAATAACCTTGCTGGGCCTGGAAACCGAACCGGTTTCGAGAAAATAGATTCCTAGCCTTTCACCACCCCTGAGAATGAACCCGGTGCCAACATTATGTTTCCTGAGGTCCATGATTGTCGCCTCGCCAAGATCATTGAGCGGAAGACGCGAGACAAAATCAGTATCCAGCCCATAGTTTGCGAGCGAAACGGCAACATTCGCCTCTCCTCCTCCAAAAGTGGCATTATACGATACAGCCTGTGTAAACCTCTGATGCTCCGGCGTTGCAAGCCTCAGCATGATTTCGCCGAAAGTCACAATTCTTTTTCCCATAAAATCATTATTAAAGCCCGAAAATTACAAATTACTTTTATCCGTTACACGAATTATTTTTATGAAAAGATTAACATCGCCACGTGATCAAGCAAATCGCGGTGGATGCAATGAGAATAATTCCCGGATTCTGATCAACCCTTCCCGATGGCCATTCTGTTTGTCAGAAAGTATCTGATATCATTATTCTTATAAAAGCGTCGATTTTATATATTTACTCGACAAATATCAAATTATGAAAACAGCTGTATTCGGATTCGTATTATCGATGGCATTTATTATAAGCCTCAATGGATTACCGCTTCATGCCTCCAGGGGATTGAATGGTGAAAACGCAAAGACAGGAGTTATTGCGCACAGGGGAGCATGGAAGATGAAGGATCTTCCCCAGAACTCGATCGCTTCACTTCGTCAGGCAATTAATCTGAAACTGGCGGGTTCAGAGTTTGATGTACAAATAACAAGCGACGATTCCCTTGTCATAAACCATGATAATGATTTTAACGGTCTGCCTGTTAGTAAATCAAAGTACTCCGAACTGACCAGGTTCAGGCTCAAAAACGGCGAAAACCTACCGACTCTGAGGGAATACCTTACAGAAGGATTAAAGAATAATCCGGGAACGAGACTTATATGTGAGATAAAGGTTCCGGCAACTGATAAGGAAGCCGGGATGCGTGCAGCCAGGGAGACCGTGGCTCTCGTGAACAGGTTGAATGCAGCGAACAAGATAACCTACATAAGCTTTGACCTTGCCGTGTGCAAAAAGATAGCCGGCCTGGCACCAGGTTCAGACATCCAGTATCTTAATGGTGACATCAAACCATCGGAACTGGAAGCAATGGGAATCAGGGGGGTTGATTATAACATTTCCGCCTTCAGGAAGAATCCAGGCTGGATCGATGAAGCCAGAAAATCGGGGATGAGACTCAATGCCTGGACAGTTAATGACCCTGACGACATGGATTGGTTACTGGTACATGGATTTGATGTTATAACTACTGATAATCCAGAGTTGCTGACTGAAAAGCTCGAGAGCAACCAGGAAGGCTGGAAGCTTGTATGGCACGATGAATTCGATGTTGACGGATTACCTGATAATACAAAATGGAATTATGATGTCGGGGGTCATGGCTGGGGGAACAACGAGAAGCAGTACTACCTGGAAGCTTCTCCTGAAAACTCTTTCATAAAAAACGGGATACTGCATGTTACAGCATTAAAGAAAAAGCAGGAGAATAACGAATATACGTCTGCCAGGATGACGACCTTCGAACGTTTCACAGTTAAGTATGGCAAGATTGATGTCAGGGCCAAACTACCTGCCGGCAAAGGTACATGGCCGGCCATTTGGATGCTGCCGGTTTCTATCAGGGACAAATCGGAAAACTGGCCTTTATGCGGTGAGATTGACATAATGGAACATGTTGGAAAGAACCCTGGCGTGATTCACGTATCACTCCACAGCCAGTTATATAACCATATTAAAGGAACACAGGTTACTCATTTCGAACCAGTTAATGATGTCACTGGATCATTTCACAATTACGCGATCGAGTGGGATGAGAAGAAAATTAGCTTTTTTGTTGATGGTAAACTATTCTACGAAGCAATAAAAGGGGCCGAGGGCAGAATAACAACAAACGAGGGTTGGCCTTTTGACAAGGATTATTATTTAATTCTCAACCTGGCAATAGGTGGAAACTGGGGTGGTGAGGTTGATGATTCATTATTCCCGCTCTCGATGGATGTGGATTATGTAAGAGTATTTAAGAAATAATTAGTTACTTAGTGATAAAGATTCTCCCCTGGAAACATGAAACCTGAAACAGGGGATCTGCAACATACAAAGTGTTTATACTGATCTGCCAACAGGATGAAAAAGATTCTCATTATCGGAAGCTCGAATACCGACATGGTTATAAAAACAGTGAAGCTTCCAGCGCCAGGGGAAACGATACTAGGTGGTACCTTTCTTCTTAACCCCGGTGGTAAAGGAGCCAACCAGGCTGTCGCGGCAACGAGACTAGGTGGAAAGGTGACCTTTGTAATGAAGCGAGGCAACGATCTTTTCGGGAACCAGACCGTGGGGCTGCTGATGAGGGAAGGTATAGACACCGAGCATATAATCAAGGACAATGATAATCCCTCTGGTGTGGCACTGATAACTGTTGACTCGAAAGGTGAGAACAGTATTGTTGTTGCTCCGGGAGCAAACGGGAATCTCCATCCCGAGGATATTTCCCCGACGCTTTTCGATTGCGAAAGGTATTGCATCACTCTTCTCCAGCTCGAGATTCCCATCGAAACGGTCGAATATGCAGCTCTCCAGGCCTCACGATGCGGTATGAAGGTAATACTGAATCCCGCACCGGCTCAGCCGCTTTCTGACAAGCTGCTCAGGAATGTCTGGCTGGCCACTCCAAATGAACTCGAAGCAGAAGCTCTTTCAGGCATAAGGATCAACAACACTGATGATGCCGGCAAAGCGGCAGATGTGCTTGTTTCAAAGGGTGTTAAAAACGTCATAATAACCCTTGGAGCGACAGGAGCCTTCGTTAAAACTGAAAAGTTCACGGGCCTGATTGAAGGGATAAAGGTAAATGCCGTTGACACGACTGCTGCCGGTGACATATTCAACGGGGCACTGGCTGTGGCCCTGTCAGAAGGAAATGAGCTCGAGGATGCTGTCAGGTTCGCGAACAGGGCTGCTGCCATTTCGGTCACCAGGATGGGTGCCCAGGCTTCAGCACCTTTCAGAAATGAACTCGAATGATAGCGCAGTTGATATCAAACACGTTCATGTAATTACCTAAAAATAACTGAGAAATGAAATCCGGTAGTCTTTTTATCCTGCTGTCGATCTTGACATTCATTCTGACCGGCTGCCAGGGCAGTACAGTCAAAGAAAAGAACCAGGTAAAGATCATCTTCGATACCGATCTCGGACCGGATTATGATGATGTAGGGGCGCTGGCTTTCCTGCATTGCATGGCCGATAGCGGCAAGGCTGAACTTCTTGCCACGATTGCTTCCAACAAGCATGAACTTGTGGCTCCGTGTATTGAAATAATAAATACATATTTTGGCCGACCGGATATTCCGATTGGAGCACCTGCAGGCAGAGGAGTATCACTGACAGCATCGCAACACTGGCCGGATTCTCTTGTGAAAAAATACCCGCACAGATTAAGCTCCACCTCAATGACTGAGGACGCTGTTAAAGTATACCGGAGGATTCTTTCTTCCCAGCCCGACTCGTCTGTAACTATCGTCACAGTAGGGTTTCTCACCAATCTTGCCGATCTGCTAAAATCACCACCAGACTCTTACTCCGAGCTGAGTGGTAATGAGCTTGTTGGCAGAAAGGTAAAAAGCCTGGTCGCCATGGCCGGATGGTTCCCCGAGGGTAAAGAATTCAACGTGATGATGGATTCAACATCTTCTGAATATGTCTTTAACGAGTGGCCCGGGAAAATAATCTTCACCGGGTTCGAGATCGGGTCGAAGATCTTCACAGGCCTTAACCTTATAAAATCTGAAGCTGTTGACAGCCCGGTAAAGGATGTCTTCGCCATAAGTATTCCATTTTCCGCTGAGGATGCAAATGGAAGGATGAGCTGGGATGAAACAGCCGTCCTGATTGCAGTATACGGCACCAGCGAATTCTTTGAATCAAAGAAAGGAAATATACTCGTGAGCAGCGATGGCAACAATGGATGGCAGGATGACCCGGAAGGCAAGCATTCATACGTTACCATGAAAATGGATGCCTCGGATATTGCACGATTTATCGAGAAAAGAATGATGCACATACCAATTAAAACAAAAAAATAATTGACATGATGAAGAGAACTCTATACTTCACAACACTGGTAATCCTTTGCCTGGCGATAGTATCATGCAACACGACATCATCTACTCATAATACTCTTGAACCGGAATTATTGAAGGACAAGATTGCCGGCGGCTGGGCAGGAAAAATGATCGGTGTAACCTATGGTGCTCCCACCGAGTTCAGGGCCCAGGGGAAGACATTTGACGATTCTATTAAATGGAAACCATCCGACACGAGAGGAAGCATGTGGCAGGATGACATTTATGTACAGCTTACCTTTCTCATGGCCATGGACAAATATGGTATTGATGCGCCGTCGAAGAAATTCCAGGAACTTTTTGCAAAAGCCGGCTACCCGCTCTGGCATGCAAACATGCAGGCGAGGAAAAACTATTACGACAGCATTTTCGCTCCTGCCTCAGGATTACCCGAAAATAACCTCCATGCTGACGACATCGACTTTCAGATTGAAGCCGATTATATTGGTTTCATGTGCCCGGGGATGCCCGTAACAGCCTCCGCTATAGCCGATAAAATCGGGAGAATAATGAATTATGGCGACGGGCTTTACGGAGGGATCTTCGTCGCCGCGCTATATTCGGAAGCCTTTTTCGAGACAAATATTGACTCGGTTATCACGAAAGCACTGAGGTCAATTCCGCCAACAAGCGATTATCGGCGGATTATTGAAGATGTTATTAAACTTCACAAAGAATATCCGGCCGACTGGCAAAAAACATGGAGTGAACTCGAGGCGAAGTGGGGCGATGTAGATATTTGCGGTGCAGGTATTCCATTCAACATCGATGCAAAGCTTAATGGGGCTTATATAATAATGGGACTGCTTTATGGTGAAGGTGACCCTCTTAAGACACTCGAGATATCGACCCGCTGCGGTCAGGATTCTGACTGTAACCCATCAAACGCACTCGCGGTGCTTGGAGTGATTAAAGGATTCTCGGGTCTGCCCGACGATATGCAGGAGGGGGTCAGATCGATGGGTGACTCGCTGTTCATAAATACGACTTACTCGTTCAATTCAGCAGTAAACAGCACTTACGATTATGCTCTTGCCCTTGTGAAAAGAGAGGGAGGGACGGTAACTGACAAGCAAATAAGTATCATGCGCCAGATCCCGGTTGCGCCATCATGCGAAGTGTCTTTTCCCGATCTGGTCTTTGACAGTCATATATCCGCATTTGATTCAAAAAATGTTAAAACAAAAGGCAACTGGAAGACCAGGGAAACAAAGGATAGAGAAGGAAAGCCGGTAAAACAGTCACTTTATGCCTCGTGGGCCGGGGACGAAATGACAATATCATTCACTGGAACCGGTTTATCAATAACCGGTAACTGGTATAAAGATGGTGGCAAGGCAGATGTGTATGTCGATGGGACCCTGCACAGGACGATTGACACCTATTACAATTTCGCCGGCCAGCAACATACCGAGAGCATCTGGCACATCACGGGTCTTAAGCCTGGCGAACACGTTATAAGACTGGTGGTAAAGGGAGAAAAAAGGGCGGAATCGGCCGATACCAGGGTTTATATAACCGGGGCTACAGTGTTTCGCACCGAAAAAAAGAAAAATGAAGCATACAGGTTTTCATTTGAATAAGCCCGTTGGATACTTATTAAAGAATGAAATAATTTAAAAATCAAGAGTCATGTTCATACCTCAATCCTATTCGCTCGCCGTTATACTATGCATTGTTACGATGTTATGCTGGGGCTCATGGGGTAACACCCAGAAGCTCGCGGGCAAATCGTGGCGATTCGAACTATTTTACTGGGATTATGTTTGGGGGATACTGATTTTTGCCCTGTTGCTCGGGTTCACACTGGGTAGTAACGGTACCCAGGGCCGTGGGTTCATCGACGACATAAAACAGGCAGAGTCAGCCAACATGCTCAAATCAGCCCTGGGAGGGGTAATATTCAACGCCTCCAATATACTTCTGGTAGCGGCAATGTCAATCGCCGGAATGGCAGTGGCATTCCCCGTCGGCGTCGGCATAGCTCTTGCACTGGGTGTAATAATCAACTACATCTTCACTCCCCAGGGTAATCCTGTCATACTTTTTTCAGGTGTGGCTCTAATAATTGCTGCAATAATAATTGACGCAATCGCGTACCGCGAACATTCCACCAGCCAGAAGAAAGTGTCAGGCAAGGGAATAATGATCTCCATAGCTGCCGGGGTTTTGATGTCGTTGTTCTACAGGTTCGTGGCCAGCTCGATGGCAACCGATTTCTCAGCACCTGAGGCCGGTAAGCTGACACCCTACTCGGCTATCTTCTTCTTCGCTTTAGGAGTTCTTGTCAGCAATTTTGTCTTTAACTGGATACTGATGAAGAAACCTTTCGAAGGCGAACCCTTATCAATGGGAGATTATCTGAAAGGAAGCATCAGTACCCACTTCACTGGCATCCTCGGCGGAATAATCTGGAATATAGGCATGTCTTTGAGCATCCTTGCCTCGGGGAAAGCCGGATTCGCTATATCGTACGGACTTGGACAGGGTGCAACATTGATTGCTGCATTATGGGGAGTTTTCATCTGGCGTGAGTTTAAAGGCGCCACGGCAAGTGTAAACAGGCTGGTCTTTCTCATGTTCATCGCCTACCTGGCGGGACTGACACTACTGGTTTACGCGGGCAGTTGAGAGCTTGTCCTGAAACATTAATTCCGCGATAATAAATACTCTTTCAGCAAGTTGAAAGAAACTGGCAATCTGATTGATCTGCCAGGCTTGCCAACGATCGCTGCCAACTCGCCCGGAATTACTGGTTTGCTGCATCCAGCTGCTGATAGCACGTCCGGAAATTTTGAAGGGTGTGCAGTAGCAAGGTAAACTCCATCGAAGGAATCATCAAGATATTCTTTCAACCCCCTGTAAGCGACAGCACCATGCGGATCGGACAGGTAGCCGTGAACAGATTCAAGCTCTCTCATAGCTTCGAGAGTCTCATCATCAGTGCATGAATAGCCATGTACAATTCGTTTCATCGCTTCAAGGTCATTATTGAAAATATTCAACATTCTTGGGAAATTCCCCGGGTTTCCAACATCCATGGCGTTTGAAACGGTTTTAATAGTTGGGGCCGGGTTGAATACGCCGGTTTCAAGATAATCCACAACCGACCTGTTTGAGTTACATGCTGCAACGAATTTTTGAATATCTGTACCCATTTTGTAAGCCATGAGCCCCGCTGTCAGGTTGCCAAAGTTTCCACTGGGAACGCTTATTGTCAAAGGCCTCCTTCTGCTCTTCAGAAAGGATGAGGCGTACATATAATAGAAGGACTGGGGGAAGAGCCTCGCGAAGTTTATTGAATTGGCAGAAACCAGACGCATCCGGAGCCCAAGGTCCGGGTCGGCGAATGATTGCCTGGCCAACGACTGGCAATCGTCAAAGGTACCGCTAACCTCTATTGCACTGACGTTACCACCGTGGGTTGTGAGCTGCTTTTCCTGGAGAGGACTGACCCCGCCTGACGGGTATAGTATGACAACATCAATACCATCACTGCCACTGAATGCATCAGCTACTGCGCCGCCAGTGTCACCTGATGTAGCCACCAGAATTGTCAGCTTCTTCGATTCACCCCGGTTAAGGTATCTGAAGAGTCCGGACATGAATCGTGCACCAAAATCCTTGAAGGCGAGGGTGGGGCCATGGAAAAGCTCCAGTACGAAAATGTTTTTATCGATAGAGACAAGCGGAACCTCAAAGGTGAAAGCATTGTTTACAATCTCCTCTATGCAGGATTCAGGAACATCCCCTTTGAACATTGCCTGACTCGCGGCCAGAGCAATCTCACAGAAACCCGGAGGATTATTAATAGAACCGGGAAGGTGACTCAGATCAGGCAGTTCAAAAGGCATGTACAGAACCTTCCTGGTCGTGGGGCAACCAAGCACGGCATCTCGGAGATCAACAACATCGGATTTGTCACTGACATTATAATATTTCATGCCTCATCATTTTAAGGTACTATGGTCCGGGCGCCCGGTTCATTAAGTGTCGAGATGAACAAGTCGGAAGCCAACCCGCATCTCTCGAATGCAGCCTGCATGGCTATGGCAGCCCTTTCCGCGGCATCGCGGCCGCGGCATAATGAAAAGAGTGATGGTCCTGATCCGGAAATACTGCAACTAAGAGCTCCGGAGTCGAGTGCAGCCTTTCTAACAGCTTCGAACCCTGGAATCAACATGATCCTTCTCGGCTCGGCAATAAAATCATCGACCGACCTGGCGATAAGCCCGTAATCACCGGTAAGCAAACCAGTCATGAAAGCAGCAGTATTTGCAGTTTGTCTCGTCACATCTCCAAGAGGAAATTCGCTTCTTAGTATCCTCCGGGCATCAGAAGTCTTTAATTCGATATGAGGGTGAACGAGGGCACAATAAAGATCCCTGGGACAGGTAACCTTCACGATGTCGGGAGGATTATGACTTCTGATAAGGAGGAATCCCCCGAGTAATGAAGGTGCTACATTATCTGCATGAGCTGTTCCGCAGGCAACCCTCTCCCCTTCCATCGCGTGAATAACAAGGTCCTCTACTGAAAGCGGGTTATCTAACAGGTAATTGATAGCATACACGGCTGCCGCCGCGCTCGCGGCACTACTGCCCATTCCACTCCCGAGCGGCATGTTCTTTTCAAGATGTATATCAAAAATAAGATCATGAGTTCCAACTTTCCCGAGGTATGATGCAACAGCCACGGCAGCCGTGTTCCGGTCAGGTTCTACAGGAACGAGCTGACCGTAAGGACCGGATGTTGTCAGGTGGCAGCTTCCAGTGTCTGCAATTGTAATTGTTACTTTGTCGCCGGGATCATCAAGAGCAAAACCCATTATATCGAATCCGCACCCGACGTTGGCAACAGTGGCAGGTGCGAAGACCGTTGCAGTTCTTTTTATAATTGAAGTATTTTTCATTTTCATGCCATTGCAGTCAATTCCCGAACATGTGACAATGGAGGATATTAAGTGAATCTGTAAGATCCTCCTCTCTTATGACGAATGAAATATTTTGTTCCGAGCTTCCCTGTGAAATTGCCTTGATATTGATACCTCTTTTACCCAACGGACCGAATACCTCCGCTGCCACACCCGGCCTGTTTCTCATCTGTTCACCAACGACGGCGATAATGGCCAGGTCACTTTCCTTTTTCACAGAAGATATCAGTCCAGAACCAAGATCAGCGGCAAAGGTCTGTTCAATCACCTTGCAGGCTCTTTCAGACACATCACTAAGCAAGGCCAGGCAGATCGAGTGTTCAGAAGAAGCCTGGCTGATTAGTATCACGCTGATATTATTGTTCCACAGCGAGGTGAAGAGTCTTGCAGAGAAACCTGCAACTCCAACCATGCCGCTGCCTTCGATATTTATCACCGATATTCCGCCAAGAGATGCAATCCCCTTTATGAAACCCGCTGAGGAGTCTGTCTTTCCGTTCACCATCGTTCCAGGGTGTGAAGGGTTGAAAGTATTCCTCACGAGTATGGGTATTTTCTTTTCCATTGCAGGTTGTATGCTTGCCGGGAAAAGTATCCTGGCACCAAAATTAGACAGTTCCATTGCCTCGGAGTACGACAGCATCGCGATCGTTCTTGCCCCGTTCACCACTCTCGGGTCAGCTGTCATAATGCCGTCGGTATCAGACCATATTTCAACTATATCTGCATCTAGGGCCGCACCAATAACAGAAGCCGTGTAATCTGAACCACTACGGCCAAGCGTTGTCGTCTGTCCAGAAGCATTCCTGGCGATGAAACCGGTAGCAATAATCAGTCCTTCCCTTCCGTGATAATATTCCCTGACGAGCTTGTTTGTCAGTCCGAAATCTATCCTGGCGCTTCCGAAACCTGAATCAGTAACAATATACTCGCGTGAATCGCTGTATTCTACAGGCCCGAGTAACTCCTTCACTGCAAAACAGAAAACCATTGCCGACAATCGCTCCCCGAAACTAAGGACAAGATCTCTAGTCCTGGGAGTGACCTCACCGACAAGAAGAGCTCCCCTTGTAATATCAGACAACTCGTTGCAAAGGGTGATAACCGAAGCCAAATATGATGGCTGGTTACTTACCGGAACCAGTTCCTTTATAGTGGCAAGATGCTGTTCTTCTATTTCGTTAATCAGATTAATTGTCCCCATGTCTTTGCCAGCTATCATATCGCACAGTCTAACCAGCTTGTTAGTAATACCTGCCTGGGCTGATATGACAACCACGAGAGTCCTGACAGTGCCTGTGTACCCTTCAAGTATCCCTATCACATTTCTGATCTCACCGGGCCCTGCAACAGAGCTCCCTCCGAATTTTAAAACACGTGTTTTTTTCATGTCATTTTTATAAATCAGAAGGCCACCCTTTTCGAGGATGGCCTTCATGCATTATACTTTAAACGCGACAAAAATCATCCCCTGGCTAACCGTTGCCGGTTGTCATACCCATGGTTGTGAACATTGTCGACTGGTAATTCATAATAGTCTTTTCAAGTGGTCAAATGTAATAATTAATATTTACTTTCCAAACGCGCTACTGAATTTATATTATTAATCTATTTTAATGTGCGGATAATAATTTTCAAGATCTTACCTGCCCATCACCTTTAATTATCCATTTATATGTTGTCAGTTCGGCAAGTGCCATCGGTCCCCTTGCATGCAGCTTCTGAGTTGAAATACCAATCTCGGCACCAAGCCCGAACTGGGCGCCATCGGTAAAAGCGGTTGATGTATTGTGATAAACCGATGAAGCATCAACTGTCCTCAGAAAAAGGTCCGCCACAGGCTGCTCCTCTGTAATAATAGCCTCGCTATGTTTCGACCCGTGTTCAAGTATATGCGCGATAGCTTCTTCTGTCGACTTAACGGTCTTGACAGCCATTTTGTATGACAGGAACTCTGTACCGAAAGACTCCTTTGTCGCCTTTTCAAGCAGACTGCCCGGATATTTTCCGTCAAGGGCCTTGTAGGCCTGCCTGTCAGCGTAAATAATAACGTTTTTACCCTGGCAATCACCAACAAGCCAAGGCAGGTCCTGAAGCCTGGATTCGTGAATAATAAGGCAATCGAGCGCGTTACAGACACTTACTCTGCGAGTCTTGGCATTAAAGATTATCTTCCTTCCTTTTTCCTTATCGCCCCTCGCGTCAAAATAAGTATGGCAGATTCCCGCTCCTGTTTCAATAACAGGTATCGTGGCGTTTTCTCTCACGAAGTCAATCAGGTTCCGGCTTCCCCGTGGTATTATAAGATCGACATACTCCCTCGCGTTAAGGAGCTGGTGGGTCTCCTTCCTGCCCGGAGGAAGAAGAGCGATTATGTCTTTATCAATTCCCTCGCTATCGAGAACACCGCTTATCACTTCCACTATCGCCTTGTTGGAAAACTCGGCGTCGCTTCCACCTTTAAGTATGCAGGCGTTCAATGATTTGAGACAGAGGGAGAAAACATCAAAGGTAACATTCGGTCTTGCTTCGTATATAATCCCGATCACGCCAAAAGGAACAGATACCCTGGTAATCCACAGTCCGTTAGGTCTTTTCTCTTCAGATATGGTTTTACCTACTGGAAATGGCAGTGTGGCGACATTCCTGATATCACCTGCAATTGATTTAATCCTTTCGCTGGTAAGAAGGAGCCTGTCGTACCTGGGGTCAGAAATATCCATCCGCCCGAGATCTTTCTTGTTAGCCTCGAGGATAAAATCCGACCTTCTTTCAGCCTCATCGGCCAGAACATTAAGAACCCTGTTGATTCTTTTCTCGTCAAGAAGCAGGAGTGATCTTCCCGCCTGTCTCACTCTTTTAAAAACCGGAGTGCAATTCATCCTTAATGTATTAGTTAACCTCATCGAACCTGGCACTATCGCCAAGTACCAGGAAATGATATCTCACGAGGGGTTTGTTGAACTTCTCACCAATATGAAGCCTGGCTTTCTCGGAATCATATTCAGATTTGCCAACACCTATATTTGTGCCATTCTCGTCTTTTATCCTGATGATATCACCCTTTTTGAAGTGCCCCTCTATAGATGTTATTCCGATCATCAGGAGACTGGAGGCTTTTTCACCAAGCAGAGCATCTCTTGCCCCGGCATTCACGGTTACTGTTCCCTTGGCGAAGGTGTCGGAATAAGTGAGCCATTTCTTGACACCGCTCTTCCTCGATCTGCCGGCAATTATATGAGTGAATGGCACATCGCGGTGCCTGACGATATCAGTAATTATGGAATCCCTGGTGCCGTTGGCGATATATACATCTATCCCGGCCGCGGCGGTCTTCCTGGCCGTGCGGTACTTGGTCTTCATGCCTCCCCTGCCGGAGCCGGATTTTGAAGATGTAATGTATCTCTCGATTCCCTCCGAGTCTTCTTTTATCTCCCTTATCAGTTCACTCTCCTTATCATCAGGGCTACCTGTAAACACCCCATCAATATTCGAGAGTATTATGAGCGAGCCACAGTCCATCATGGTTGAGATCATTCCAGATAGCTCATCATTATCCGTGAACATGAGCTCGTTGACAGAAATGGTATCGTTTTCGTTGACAATTGGGAGCACCTTGTTCTCGAGCATCGCCGAGATGCAGTTTTTCATGTTCAGGTATCTGAGTCTGCCGCCAAAGCTTTCTTTCGTGGCAAGGACCTGACCGGCCGGGATGCCGTATTTCCCGAAAAGGAACTGGTAACCGGCCATGAGCTTAACCTGGCCCACTGCTGCCAGAACCTGCCTTGATGAAACAAAATCTGTCTTTTTCGAGACTGTCACCTCGCTCCGTCCGGCGGCTACCGCTCCGGAAGTTATAAGTATTACCTCCCTGCCCTGCTTGAACAGAGTCGCAATGTCCTCTACAAGCCTCGAGATGCGCCACATGTTAAGTGATCCGTCGGGTTGGGTTATCACGTTACTGCCAACCTTCACCGCTATCCTTCTGAATCTGGAGTCAATTTTCAATGTTTAACCTTTTTACTATCACTACTTAAATAAACCGCGAAAATAACTAACCCGGCTTAATTTTATAAGTAAAAAGATAAAAAAGAGTTGTCAGAAGAAAATAATGACTCATTGAAGGATGAGTTCTCCTTTCAGGCTCTGGTCTACAGACGAGCCACCCACGAAGAACCTCATTTTCCCGGGTTCAAGCATCCACTTGCCAGCCGAGGCATTCCAGTATCTCAGGTCGGCGCCTTTCAGAGCAATTTCCACGTGCACTTTTTCACCCTTTTTAATGCTTACCCGCGAGAAGCCTTTAAGTGCCTTGACGGGTTGACCAGCTTTCGACTCGGGATAGCTTACATAAAGCTGGGCGACCTCTTCACCATCAACAATACCAGTGTTCGTGATGTCAAACCCGATTTTTACAACTTCCCCATCGGCAAGTTTTTTCCTGTCAGCAACAAGAGAAGAGTATCGGAAGGTCGTGTACGACAGACCATGCCCGAACGGGAAAAGTGGTTCATTCCTGCTATACATGTAGGTTCTCCCGTTCCTTATATTATAATCAAGAATAGGGGGAAGCTCATCGGCTGACTTCAGCCAGGTCTGAACAAGACGACCGGCCGGATTGACCTTCCCGAAAATAACGTCAGCTATACCATTACCCAGTTCCTGACTTGACTGGCTGACGTGGATCATTGATGGCACATTGTCCCTGGACCAGTTGAGTGCATACGGGAAGCTTGATACAATTACCATCACGGTTTTGGGATTCGCTTTGAGAACGAGTCTTACAAGGTCTTCCTGCTCGAGAGTTATCGACTGCCTGTCGACATCTTCCCTTCCATCGCTAGGCACATAATTCTGACCCCAGCCAAGTCCGTGACTCAGCGGGTGATTACCAACACACACTATGGCAATATCACTGTTTCTGGCTGCAATGACCGCCGAATCGGCCTTATTCGAGGCAGCATAGCGTATTTCAACACCCTTCCCGGCTGCCTTTCTTATGCCATCGACGATGCTGACAGCATACGGTGGATTACCGGCATACCAGTCAGAAATTACCGCGTCTGCTGATGGCCCTATTACTGCAATTGACTTTATGCCCGACAGTTGCACGGGGAGCAGACCGCTATTTTTTAACAGGACTACTGACTCGGCAGTCGCCTTCCTGGCAAGACGTGAAGCCTGTTCTTTCAGCCAGGGTCTCACCGTGTCAGTTATCCCGATGTTCCTGTAAGGATTCGAGGGAGAATCGTCGAGGCAACCCAGTTTGAGCAGAACCCTCAGGTTGCCATAGATAGCCTCGTCTATTTCCTTCTCGGAGATCAATCCATTCGCAAGAGCCTCTTTAACCGCTGCGGCATAATTATCAAGGAAAACTGTTATCCCTGCTTTTATGCATTCGGCCGCAGCAACGTCGCGTGTTTTGTAATAGGCGTGAGTTGAAAGGAGCTGCCCGAACGCACCGCCATCGGTACAGATAATGCCTCTCAGTCCCCAGTCGCCCATCGCCACTGATCGCAGAACTGGATGAACGGTGCATGGTATGCCATTATACTTGTTATACGCCGTCATGAAACATTGTGAACCTCCATCGGTTACTCCCTTGAAAAAAGGATAGGAATAGTACTCCCTGAAAAGCCTCTCATCAAAATCAGAGCTGTTGAACGATCTGTTATTCTCGTTGCTGTTAGCGAGAAAGTGCTTCATCAGAGATGCCGTTTTCCAGTAAACAGGATCATTTCCCTGCAGACCCCTGACATAGGCGGTGACCATTGTGGCGGTAAGGAATGGATCTTCCCCGTAGCACTCTTCTGTCCTACCCCATCTGATATCCCTTCCCAGATCGGCATTAGGTGCGAAAACGACCAGCCCTGCAGTGCCGAACCTCTCATTCTGGGCAAGGAACCTGCATTCCGTGGCTTCCCAGTCCGCTACTTCCTGAAGCAGCGCCGGATCCCAGGTCTGGGCAAGACCTATCGACTGGGGAAAGGTTGTTGTTGGTGATGCCTTGGCTCCTTTAACCGCCCAGTTTGCCGGACCGCTATAGGCCAGCCCGTGCAAGCCTTCAATAGTATGGGTTCCTTTAATACCTAGCCTTGGTATGGAGATCCTTGTCGATAAACAAGTTATCTTTTCTCCTATTGTCATTTCTGAAATCAGGTTGCTTAATCTTTCCTTCTCAGGCAACCGTGTATCCCTGAATGGATAGTCCTGGCAAAGCAGACTCCTGCTTATCAGAACCACTGTCAGAAGAACAATAATCCTTTTCATATGCTTTCGAGTATTAAAACCATTATTTCAGAAAGTAAGCTGAATACCGGCATTCCACTTGAACCCGGGGAAGGGATCAATATTACTGCTGATCGCCTGGGTAGCCTGAAAGAAAACTGATAACGGGGTGGCTGGTGAATAAATAGAAAACTTTGGCGTAACGAAGAACCCATCATTATTCCCGTCATAATCTATGTAAAAGACCTGGAGGTTTATTCCCGCTTTCATTTTTCCTGTTAAGCCGATTCCACTCCTGTCTGCTGAAAGGCTTATGAAATGCCCCTGCAGGGAACCCGGATCCTGCCCCCTGTCGTTCCAGTACATGAGTGTTAATAAGCTGTTTGGTGAAAAGTTATAGATAGCTGCCAATTCAATCGCCCAGTACCTTTCACCCTGGAGGATAACTTTGTCAGTAAGCGAAAGATCGCTGAAATACATGCTGAAATTGAAACCGGTCCTTAGTTTGAAGGATGATTTACTGACAAGCAAGTAATGTAACCAGCTGTCAATATACCAGGGTCTCATATCGAGGCCATATGCCAGTGTAGGATCATAGCTGAGCCTTCCCAGGGAAAAACTGCCGGAGGCAACAATTGCAGGTTTCCCGAGAGAGAAAGCAGGGATTGATGATATACCATTACTGTTCAGACTAACAGAGAGAGAGCTGCCAAGTTTAGCAGATGTTGAATCAGTCAGCTCAGCAGCAGTCAAGACAGTTGTGAAAAGAAGAAGAATTATGAATGCAACAGGTTTTATCATGAATTAACACTTTATCATGCCATCCAGGGGCGGGTCCGGTCCTTGCATTTTATCAGTGTGTCAAGGGCTATATTTACATCCTCGACAATCTGGAAGTCATACATGCCAAGGCATACAAAATCAGCTCCATTAGAGAAGGCATATTTAAGTCCTTCCTCGGGCTTTATTGCCCCTGCAGCCAGTACCTTGAACGCGATCCATGGTTCTGAAAGGGTACCCATGTACCTGATAGTCTCCTCCGGGTCGAAGTCGAAATAGTTATCCATCCAGCCTTCCCCCGATTTTGCCGACCAGTAATTATGGTGATGGCAGGTTTTAACCCAGAAATCGGGTTTGAGACCATAATCAACGCAGGCTTTTACAGCTTCTATCCGGTGTGCTCCTATCCCTGCGGGCTTACCATTCCTCCTGATCTCCTCCAGTCCTTGCTTTATGAGTTCCATTCTCTCTTCTACTGTTCTCTTTTTCGGATCGTTCCATCCGGGGTTTGTCCACCTGTCGGTAATCTCTCCCTGGCAATAGAGAGCATCAGAGTTAACAGCAAGAGACATTTTAATACCCTTCTGAAAATCGAGATCAATCCCGCAGTCTGAAATAAACTTCATTTTACCGCGGTATTCGTGCTTATATTTCTGATGTACGCGTCCAAGCTGAGGATTGGTAATTATTGCATTTATACCGCACTTTTCTGCAAGAGCAAGTGTTTCCATTACTTTCTGGTCGGTATGGTATGTCTTCACCAGTTTTGAAACATAAATCAGGTCGCGCGAGTGAGCCCAGCCTCCAATGAGATTTCCTCCCATGATAATACGACTCAGGTCAAACTCAGCAGGTTGTCCGTTAATATCTGAATATTTTATTTTTGTAACTGGTACGGTACCCTTCAGATCCTTCAGAGTGGCATAATTGAACTTCAGGAGTGTTGACCCCGAGTTGGCATCAATTCCTTCAACCTTCAGTAACTTTTCCTCGAAACTGTCCCATTTCCTCTTTTTGTAGACGGCATAAGCGAAGGCACCAAGTGCAGGTATTGAAATAAGATCGCGTATGGCATCACGCCTGTCCAGTCCTTTCCGTGAATCCGATTCACTGTCAGGCACAGGTCTCCTGGCTTTCTCATCCTTCCAGGCCTTTATCAGCCTGTCGAGTCCGAACTGGCTTGATGACGAGAGGAAAATGAATGTGGCGAGGAAGAAGAATTCGATCAGGTTCCTGTTTACCCAGAGGTAACTTCCGTCTGATGGAACTCCATACATGTAACCCGGGAATGGAGGATAAGCGAGAAAATAGAATAGCAGCATCAGAGCCCCCCCTGCGCTGGCCCAGCGGGTGAAAAGGCCAAGGAAGAGACCAAGACCTACCAGTATCATACCCCAGATATTTATGAAATCGACAATACCTGTGATAGAGGAACTGGCAGCCATCGAATGAAACACCGGGGCCAGAAGCCATTTTGAACCTGCGAGATATGGCGCTGAACTCCATCCTGTTGCCTGTATTTTCGAAATACCTTCATACAGGAAATGCCATCCTATAACGATCCTGGTAATTGTTAAAATCCATGGCAGTATTTTCCCGTTCCGGTCAATGCTGAAATCTTTCATCATGTTATTTTTTATTCACTTTCTCCATCCTGTTAACTACGTCATCAAATTTTCTGGCAAGTTCAGGGTCAGTTGCCGCGAGTGACTTCCATTCCGACGATCCGTAGACACCGGCCCTGGTATAATCGAATGGAATAAATTTTATTCTTTTCGCCACCGATTTGTCTTTAAGGGTGAAATCGAAGTTCCCAGGATCAGTAAACCCTGGATCAGCTATTACCGAGTTCTTATCCTTCCCGGTTTTCTTCCAGTCGGGGAATGACTTATCGGCGAATCTCACATCAGTCCCGCGGGTGTCCCAGTAACAGTTGTAATCGGAAGTAAACCGGAACTTGTGCCAGTTACTGCTGAGCAGAGTACCCTTGTCGAAATAGATTATATTATTCGTGAAAGTTATTGAATTATGTTCCTCAACCCGTGTGGCCTGCAGCTGGGAACGGATATTAAATGCAAAGATATTATTGCGGATAATGTTATCCTTGCCGTAATGCTGGTGAAAGCCGGAATTCTTGCAGGCATAGACAAGATTATTCTCCTCGGTTATCCCGAATGATCCCTCGTCAGTATACAAGCCCCAGCCACCATAATCGAACGAATAAACATGATGAACAACGTTATTCGATACAGTGGTACCTTCGGAAGCACCAAGCGTGTAAACGCCTCCCATGTCGCAAAGTTCACCCCAGCCAAGATGATGAATATGATTGAATTCTATCTTGTTACGCTTTGAGGGACTATAAGCATAACCCCAGACCCAGCCAGCGGATATACCGGAGTAGCGGAGATTTGCTATTTCATTGTGAGTAAGCTGGTTATCAGAAGCATTAAACAGGATTATACCAACCGCACATGGAAATATATGCCCGGCATCGCGAATAATATTATTGTCAACTATAATGTTGTTCGTGATTTCCGAGGCATCTTGTCTTATTATTGTCTCACCTATTTTGACTCCTCCTGCACCAAGGTCATGGAGGTAAGAATGCACCAGCTTACAGTTCGAGCAGGCTTTCCTGAACCATACCGCGTAGGTACCGGTTGAGGCAATCTCGCAATTGGTTAGAGAGATATTATCTGCATAGTCAAGGTCTATAACAGCGTCAACCGGTGCGGCAGCCTGTGCCGGTTCGTTGCCGGTACGTGGAGTTATATACCCTGATGTGACAAAACTAATGTCCTCGAATCGTATCCAGGTAACCCTTTTACCTGTTGATTCGTCACCCCTGACTGTCACGAACCTGTCCAATAGTGGAGCAGTGAAAACAGTATTATCGATGGTTTCACCTGGCCTGGGGACGTAAAAAAGGTAACCCGATCTGTCGAGGTACCACTCACCTGGTTTATCGAGAGCAGAAAAGACATTTTCGACATACCATCTCGACTTATCATTTATCGGGTTCCAGGGTTTCATACCCTCTCCTGCAATAAAAAAAGCGCTCTGTTCACTGCTGAGCCCAATTATCCTCTTTCGGGTGTTATCCCAGTTATGATAGAAGACCACTAGTGCATCTTCAAGGTCGGATTGGGTTATTTTTTTCAGATTTAATGCATCAACACTATCAATAAGTACCTTCTGAACCGCGACAGGTGAAATCCTGGCTTTCTCTCCACCCTTGTCAAGAACGGTTTCTTCGACCTTCCTTACCATTGCAAATCCGTCATCCGGGTATCTTGCCCTTACGGCTCTTCTCCCGTTCACGAAAAGCTGCTCGAAATACCAGTTATACCATGCGGTCTGTGGAACAAAACATTTCCACAGCTTTTCATTGACCACGGTGAATCCGGTCAAAATCACCCCGCCGCTGAAAACGGCCCGCGATCCTTCCTCCGATTTTATTACAAGTGGCGAATCAGGTGACCCCGAATCAGCTGTTGTAAGCTCAAGGGGCTGCAACATCTGGTAATTTCCACCAAGTGCAATAATCTCAACCGGTTGACTTAGGGGACCCGATTTCCTGAGCTCCCGGGCCTTATCGCGGGCAGCGTGCAAACTTGCAAGTGGTTTTTCCCTGGTTGCCGGGTTGGAGTCATTCCCGCCGGGTGACAGATAGATTTTTTGCCCAAAGAGATGTGCGGTGGAAAATAAAAAAAATATAACTAACAGGTTAACAGCACTTTTGCACTTCATTTCCCAATTTGTAAATAGAACTGATAAGCTACTTTAATTATTTTAAAAATCCAAAAGGCGTGAATTATTGTAAATTAGAAAACGTGCAAATAAATTCGCGATAATTCTAAAACCATGAAGAAAATATTCTACTCCCTTGGTGCGGTGCAGGTTTTTATAGCGATCGGCGCCATACCTGCCGCCACGTTGTTCCTCATTGACACATCCGGAAGACTGATGGGCACAACAACTGAAATGCTGGCTGATTCACCATTCAGGACTTATCTTATTCCCGCCTTATATTTGCTTGTTATAAACGGTTTAGGCAATGCAACCGGTGCTTTTCTTTCCTTCGCAAAAAGGAAGCAGGCTGGCTTAGCCGGTTTCTTTCTTGGTGGATCCATGGTATTCTGGATAGGATTCCAGGTTGCATGGATAGGACTCACCAGCTTCCTTCAGCCGCTATTCTTTGTCACTGGTCTGGTGGAATTAATTCTTTCTATTATAATAATGAGGAAAAGTTCCAGTATCTAACCGGTGTTAAGCAAGTACCGTCCTGTGGTGTTTCATTTTTTCAGGAATGGTCCTTTCCTGGTCCAGCCCACTTCGATTTTTGAGATGAACCAGGTCTTGCCCTTATCGTTGTTACCCTGGAAGAAAAGGAAAGTTCTTCCATCCTTATCCTCAAAGATGTGAGGATGACCGGACTCGCTGGAGTTCCATTCCCCGGGTTTCCCGGTAGCGAGGAATGGCTGCCTTGACAACCTTTCCCATTTTATACCATCGCTGCTCACTGCCACACCTACCTGTTGAGGTGCATTATTATATGCTCCCGCGTAAAACATGTACAGTCTGCCCTTCTTCTCAATAACCGTGGCGCCCTCTATACAATCCTTTTCCCAATCAAGAGCCGGGGCGAGTACCGGCTTTGAATCAGAAACATTCTTCCAGTCATTTTTGCTGAAATCAGTTGACGCGGCCGCTGATGCAACGCCAAGCATCTGAATCTTGTATCCAGGATCCCTCGTCGCGTAATAGAGGAAGTATTTTCCTTTGAAGAAGACAAGTTCTGCATCAATGGCCCTGCCGCAGTTCCAGCTCCCGTCGGGATGGAAGACCGGATTCGATCTATCTCTTATGAAGATGATTCCATCATCAGAGACGGCATGACAGATGGCATCGTTCCTGCCATTACCATAGGTCTGGTAAAATAGATGAACCCTGCCAGAGATAACCCTTGCACATGGAGCACATAATCCCTTAGATTCATATTCTTCTTCCGGAGATATTTCAGCAACACGGGTCCAGTTCACCAGATCATAGCTTTGAGCAATACCGATTCCCCATCCTTTAACGGGATTATCCTTGTTGCTGTACGGTTGAACGGAATAATACATTAAATACCTTCCTCCAAACCAAATAACATGCGGATCCTTTGAAAAAGGACTACCTGTCCGGCTTGTATCACCAAACATCATTAAATCCTGTGCCGCTGTATCTGTGATATGAAGGGCCGGAATCAGCAGTACAATGGTCAGCAGAACTTTACAACAACAGGGGTAAATCGATCCGGGCGACTTCATTTTTTAAGTTCTATCCTGAAGCAGAGTACTTTCCAGGATGGCAATGTTGCAGGCATTTTAATCACAAGTGCCTCATCTTCCTGCTTGAAGCTGATCCTGCCTTCAGCACCAAGCAGTGTGATTCCCTTGATCTTCCTGTCCGCATATTTTGAGCTCTTGCCAAGAGAGTGTACAATAACATCAGACTGTGGTCTGTCCATTACATAAGCATAAATGAAATTACCTTTGCTGGTAAATCTGATATCTTGTGCCTCATAAGGCCTGACATCCTTGACACCACCAAAGACTCCCTTTTCCTGCTTTATTGTGGAAGGTCCTTCACCATAAATCTTCCATGGTCTCGATCCGTAAATCCCTTCACCGTTAACTGGTGTCCAGGCGGCAATGACTTCAAGAATGTCCAGAACATCCTGTTCCAGGTCACCCTCAGGGGTCTGAACAACATTCAGCAGCAGGTTACCATTCTTGCTGACTATATCGACGAGCATCTGGATAACCTCATCGCCCGACATGTATTTCTGCCCGGTCCTGTAATACCAGTCACCTATCGATGTATCTGTCTGCCAGGGATCGACACTTATTGTATCCATGGCTCCCCTTTCAATGTCTCTCACCCACCTGCCTTCAGAAACGAGATGCTTGCAGGTGTACACGGCATTCAGGATGCCGGAGTTAAACTGAATGTCACTGTTATAGTAATGTGCAAGCATTTCCCTGCCTGTCTCGCCGAAGGGCAGTTCGCTATCGGAATAGAGCAGATCGGGGTGGTAATTGTCTATGAGTTCCTTTATCGATTCCAGCCATATCTTCTGGTTTTCGGGATCGTTTGTGAGCCACTTGTTGTCGTCAGGTGCTGTCTTCTTGTGGTACAGGTCTTCATATGCAGGGTTATTTCCATCGTAAGGGATTCCCTTCATTGGTCCGGTTTTGTCCGAACCCCTGCTGGTCTGGAACCATGTGAAACTTGCTCCCAGGTGTTCAGAAACTCCAAACTTCAGTCCCTCATTTTTGGCTGCTTTCTGCCAGAGCCCGACAACATCCTTCATCGGCCCCATCTGAACAGAATTCCAGCGATGTATCTTCGAATCCCAGAGGAAGAAATTATCGTGATGAGACGCCATGCTAACGAAGTACCTGGCACCGGCTCTCTTGTATAAAGCCATGAGTTTCTCGGGATCCCATCTTTCAGCTTTCCATAACGGGATTATGTCTTTATACCCGAATTTTGACGGGTGACCATAGTGTTCAACATGGTATTTATAAACGCTGCCAACCTTGCCTGTAGGCTTGTTTGTCTTCCTGTCGATAATATCCGATTCGTACATTTTCCTGGCGTACCAGTCGCCCTGTCGTGGCACAGCCTGCGGACCCCAATGAGCCCATATGCCGAATTTCGCATCCCTGAACCATTCGGGATACTGGTATTGCCTGAACGATTCCATATCGGATGTAAATGAAGGAGTGAATTTTTTCGGCTCCGGTGCCGGTGTCTGAGGCGTGGTATTGCATGAATTTGCAAGCAACACTAAAAGCATGCAGACAAGGATAACTGAAAACAATCTGGAGATTTTCATAGTTATAGTATTAGTATTCGTATACAGACTCATGCCCCGGGTAATTTTCATTCCGGGCAAGAGGCATCAATATTTTACCTTGATCCTTAATGATCCATCGACAGGTTCTTCTGACGCAACCACGATGTAACCCCCACCGCTGCCTGATGTTATTGCCCCGGGATATTTCCCGAGGTATTTTGACTCAACCTCCTTTTTCACCCAGGCCGGAACAGTATTTGGAAGGATTTTTTCCCAGGAAAGGAAAGTATCAGTCATTGCCCTGCCCAGCCCTTTCACATCTTTTCTGATAATGCTCTCCCAGCAGCTAGTCCCCGCCTTGCCAAGTTCGGCTACTTTCCCGGGCTCGAGATTCTTTATTGCAATAGGGTCAAATCCCTCGGGACGTGGTTCAAGAGGTATGAGGTGAAGAACTCCTGATAGCCAGTCGCATATTCCAGGGTCAATGCAGTTATCAATTGCTGAAGGCCAGAAATCTCCGTCATAATATAGTCTGCTTATTCCCGGTACAAGTAAACCAAGCTGATCCTGGGAACCTGAAACATACCTGCATCCCGGTGGGTTCTCGGCCCCGAAAAGGAGTTTAGCATTTCGAACAGGGTCACCTGAAGGGACTGAACCGTTCCAGAGCTCGATAGCTATTTTCCTTGAACTGGTTGCCATACCCGACCTGTCATTAAAATCAATTGTTGGCCAGAGCTGAGCTACCACGACTGAACCGGGGTGGATCGATGACACCCATGGCTGATCAATCCAGCCGCCGGCAATACAGATTCTGAAAGGGAAACGAAGCTCTTTTTTAGTACCCGAACTCGATCTGGCTGGTAACCCCGGCTCGGGTATCCTGTCGAGGACTATATATTCAACCCCCAGTTCTTCACAAAGTCTTTTTTTGTCATCGGTATGACCGTCAGAGTTCACTATGAAAATGTCAGGTTTCAATTCCTTCATGTCCGGTTCAAAATCAAGCATCCCCTTGCCCTTAGAGATGAGAGCCTGGTGAACATATTTTACCGACCCGACAATGAATTTTCTTTCCTCCTGCGTGAAGTAAGGAGCCTTACCCTTTAGTCTCAACAGGTTATCATCGCTGCCAAGCATAACGTAAAGCTTACCGTACGAGGCAGCTGTCTTGAAGAAAGCAATATGACCACCATGAATCAGGTCATAACAGCCCGAAACCATCACCGTTTTTTCTTTCATCAGCGGCTATGCTTGCATTCAATCGTTAAACACTGATTTGTATCCTTTCGTGCTTCCATCACCATCCGATGCGGCTTTGTCTTTTATCATCTGGCTTCTGATCCATTCATGGGTCTTTGTAAGCCCTTCTTTTAGTGTAATGGAAGGCTCCCAACCAAGGTATTTTCTAATTAGAGTGTTATCGCTGTTTCTGCCCCTCACTCCCTTGGGTGCTCCAAGATCGTACGATCTACTCATCTTGTATCCGGCTATACCCTCTACTATGTCGACAAGCTGGTTTATCGAAACCATCTCGCTGCTCCCAAGGTTTATCGGTTCCTCGATATCACTGTACATAATGTCGAGGATACCCTTTATGCAATCGTCAATATACATGAAGCTCCTGGTCTGGTGTCCGTCGCCCCAGATCACTATCCCGTCAATCCCGTGAAGTTCTTTCCCGATAACTTTCCTGCATATAGCCGCCGGGGCTTTTTCCCTGCCACCGTCGTAAGTGCCAAATGGTCCGTAAACATTATGAAAACGGGCAACTCTTGTTGTAAGGCCGAAGTCTTCCATGAAGTGCCTGCACATTCTCTCGCTGAATAACTTTTCCCAACCATAACCGTCCTCGGCAAGGGCGGGATAAGCATCAGACTCTTTCAGTCCGGGATTATCAGGATCAGTCTGCTTGTCTCCATTATAAACGCACGCTGAAGATGAATAAAAGAACCTGTCTGCACCACAGTCACGAGCTGCGAGTAAAAGGTGAGTATTGATCAGAACACTGAGCATGCATGCTGCCTTGTTTGCCTCGATGAAACCCATTCCGCCCATGTCGGCGGCCAGGTTAAATACTTCGTTGCAGCCATTAACGGCCCTGTAACAATTTTCACGCAGATTAAGGTCCATCACAAGGTTATCGGCATTCTCACTTACCTGGTACCACTGGTTGAGCGGCTTCTTATCAACAGCCCTCACGAAATACCCCTTTTTCTCGAGGGCTCTCACCAGGTGGCCTCCTATAAATCCTCCTGCTCCGGCAACAATTACTCTTTTCATCTGATCTTGTTTTAGTATTACATTGACAGGCCGTTTTCAGGCCCGAGTTTGGTAACGTAAAATAAACACTTATTCCGGGAAATGAAAACTAAATAGTATTAAATGTAGTTTCCAAGAAATCGTCTTGAGAGTTCCAGTGCGTATTTCCTGTCGGAAACAGAACCTTCGAAAGCTTTATCCTCCACTTCAACACAGGCATGGCCCTGGTACCTGATATCGTACAATGCTGAAATGAAGCTGCTCCAGTTTATATCCCCAAGCCCGGGCAATTTCGGTGAATGAAACTCGAGTGAGGGTGCCATGATACCAACGTCATCAAGTTTTTCCCTGTATACCTTCGCATCCTTGAGATGAACATGAAATATCCTGTTCCTGAACTCATGAAGGGGCTTGACATAATCCATCTGCATCCAAAGGAGGTGTGACGGATCATAATTTAGGCCGAAAAATTCACTGTCGATTTCAGAAAACATTCTCCTCCAGATGGCAGGACTTGTTGCCAGGTTATTACCGCCAGGCCATTCATCATAGGTAAAGATCATCGGGCAGTTTTCAATTCCCACCTTTACCTTTCTCTTCTCCGCGTAACTTATGAGTGGTTCCCAGGTTTTCCTGAACTGGACGAAGTTTTCATCAATAGTCTTGTTCCGGTCCCTTCCGATAAAGGTATTAATAGCGTTAACATCGAGAATTACGGAAGCGTCTATCAGCTTCTTCAGGTGTTCTGCAAAATATTTTCTCTTTGCCGGGTCGGGATCGAGCGGGTTAGGGTAATAACCAAGTGCAGATATTTCAACCCCGGCCTTTTTCATGTTTTTCTTGATCTCACCCGCCTTCTTTTTGTCGAGAGTACCGGCATCTATATGAGTAACCCCGGCATAACGTCGTTCAGCCTTCCCGACCGGCCAGCAGCATACCTCTATGCTCTTGTACCCCTTTTCAGCAGCAAAATCAGTTAGCTCATCAAGAGTCAGTTCTGGCAGTATAGCGCTTACAAAGCCTAATTTCATGTGAGTGTATTATTAGTAGTGTAACTGGAGTTTATTAATTCATTTCAATCAAAGTCCGAACCTGATCCTTGCCTCGTCGATAATAGCGGCAGTTGCAGTTGCTCCGGATCTGGTTGCCCCCGCGTCCTTCATTTTCAAAAGGTCGTCTAGTGTTCTCACGCCTCCTGCACATTTGACCCTGACGGAAGGCCCTGAATGCTTTCTCATCAGAACGACATCCTCGATAGTGGCGCCCTTGTAACTGAATGTACCATCAGCCTGTTTTACAAATCCGTAACCTGTTGACGTCTTCACAAAATCAGCACCCGCACCTGTACACAACCTGCAAAGCATAATCTTGTCTTCGACCCTTGTTATGTAATCGGTTTCGAATATCACCTTAACGATCGCGCCGTTTTCGTGGCAGACTCTTGTAACTGATTTTATCTCCTCTTCCACGTAGGCCCAGTCTCCACCAACTGCTTTTCCTATGTTTATCACCATGTCTATTTCGGTTGCACCATCGAGGCAGGCTTCTCTTGCTTCCTGTACCTTAATTGCTATGGTACTGTTGCCGTGAGGAAAACCTATAACGCACCCAATAGCCACATCCGAACCATTCAACAACCCGCATGCTTCCTTAACTGCATACGGCTTAACACAGACCGAGGCTACATTGTATTTCGCTGCAATGGCACATTCTCTTTCAAGATCAGCGTCGGTGTAAGTCGGATTAAGGATAGAATGATCTATCATTTTTGCCAGTTCAAGAACTCTGTCCATCTGATGTAATTAGTGTTATTGATAAAATTTAACTGAAAGATAGCAATTGTTTTTTCTATTGAATTTTAATTTATTTTTATGTCCGGCAAAATATCGAGCCATATAATCGGTGAATACTGGATTGATATTCTTTTACCAAATAACTAAAGTTACTTAAAATGACTCAAAACCAACCAACAAAACAGAACAAGAAGCTCGTTGTGATCATTGCCAGCATCGCGGCAACGGGTGGCTTGCTTTTCGGATTTGACACCGGGGTTATTTCCGGCGCTATTCCGTTTTTCCAGAAGGCATTCGGCATTTCAGACAGCTGGGTTGAAATCATCACAACAGCTGGTCTGGTTGGTGCCGTACTTGGTGCCATGTTCAGCGGAAGGCTAACAGATGTTATCGGCAGGAAAAAGGTTATACTCTCATCTGCCGTTATCTTCATAATTGGAGCACTCTGGTCAGGGATTTCCCCGGGCCCGGTAATGCTCGTTTTCGCGAGGTTTTTCCTTGGCATAGCTATTGGCGTTTCTTCCTTTTCTGTTCCTCTTTACATCGCGGAAATTTCCCCAACCAAAACCAGGGGTACTCTTGTTTCCATGTTCCAGCTTCTTATCACCATAGGGATCATGGTTTCTTATCTGAGCGATTCAGCTTTCGCTGTTCCTGATGGCGATCCTGCTTATAACTCGTGCTGGAGACCCATGTTTTATGTAGGCGTGATACCTGCTCTCATCATGTTCATCGGCATGGTGTTCCTGCCCGAGACTCCAAGGTGGCTTATAAGCAAGGGCCATGAAGACAAGTGCCGCGACGTGCTCCAGAAAGTTGAAGATCCTTCACTGGTTGAAGAAGTTATCCAGAAAATGAAAGCCGACCTCGAAGCTGATAAAGCCAACAAGGTTAACTGGGCGGAAGTATTCAAGAAGTGGCTCAGGGTACCGCTGCTTATCGCCGTGGGGATCATGTTCGTCCAGCAGTTTACCGGTATCAATACCATTATATATTATAGCCCGAAGATATTCCTCATGTCAGGTTTCGGCGACGCTCAGGCAGCCGTATGGGCGTCAGTTAGTGTCGGGGTTGTTAACGTTGCATTCACGATTCTTTCACTCTTCATGATCGATAAACTGGGAAGGAGAAAACTATATTTCATCGGTCTCACCGGTCTGGTCATAGCCCTGATTGCAATGGGTACCTGCTTCGCGTTCCCTGCAGCTCTTGGCGGATCAATAAAATGGGTGACTATTTCACTGATCTGGATTTATATAGCATGTTTCGCGATAAGCCTCGGGCCTCTCGGCTGGCTAATCATATCGGAGGTGTTCCCTCTCAGCGTTCGTGGTATCGGCTCAAGCATCGGTGCTCTCTCCAACTGGTTATTCAACGGTATCGTGGCCTTTACTTTCTTCAAGCTTGTTAAAGGACTCACCCTGCCAGGTACCTCTATCGTACAAAATGGTCAGGACCTAGGTAACCCGGCTGGAGCATTCTACCTCTATGCACTGGTTGGTATCGTCAGCCTCGTCTGGGGTTACTTCTACATTCCTGAAACAAAGAATGTTACCCTCGAGAAAATCGAAGAACACTGGAGAAAAGGTACAAAACCAAAAGATATTCATCCGTGATAATTCACTGGTAAGAATCATTAAGCCGTCCCATTCCGCGGGACGGCTTTTTTTATAACCTGTTACGGGCAATAATTGAATAGCTTCCACCTGGCAAAAGGACGGTTTTCATAAAAAACATTAAAATGAACGAAACAAACATTTTCCCTGTTTTCACTGTTGACTTTCAGGTATATTTTAAATTAACTTTATAATAGGAATGTCTTAAGCCGTGAAATGAAAAAGGAACTACTTGTCCTGCTACTGGGATTAACAATAACTACAGTAACAGTTGAAGGACAAATTGACAGTATGAAACAAGCCCGGTACACCATTGAGGACAGCCAGGATTTGGACGCGGGGCTCTTTGAAAGTGATAACCTGTTCAGGATAACACTTAAATTCGATATTTCTTATTATAAAAGGAAGAAGCCGGTTGACGAGTATCTCGATGCTGAGCTCAAGTATTTCATAAGCCCGACTGATTCGGTAGACAAGATGATAAGGCTGAGAGCAAGAGGCAAGTACCGGCTTACATTCTGTGACTTCCCCCCGGTGCTTCTTAATTTCAGCGTGAGGGATTCCAGGGGGACGGTTTTCAGCGGGATTGACAAGATAAAGTTGGTACCTCACTGCAAAATAGGTTACCAGGATTACCTCCTGAGGGAATACCTGATATATAAACTATATAACGAACTGACTGACAATAGCTTCAAGGTCAGGCTGCTTGAAATCAAGTATATTGACACCGGGCGAAAGTCCAAACCCCTTTATGAATATGGCTTTCTTATCGAACCCGTTGAAATATTCCAGTTGCGCACGCGATCCATCGTGCTCGATAATACCTTTCTCACTCAAAAAGATGTTCCGGCCGAGTTGATGGACAGGATAGCAATTTTCAACTACATGATAGGCAACACCGACTGGGCGGTTCCAAGGCAACATAACATTCAGCTTTTTACATCGCCCGATAACATACAGTATAACCCGACTCTCATCGTGCCATATGATTTTGATTCATCGGGACTTGTAAACGCTGAATATGCCATTCCGCCCGAGGGACTTGGTATAAAGTCATTCAGGGAAAGACTATACCTTGGAATCTGCCGGGATGAAAATGAATTCAGAAAAGTTCTCTCTCAATTCATTGAAAAAAAAGAACGGTTCTATAGCATTATCAATGACTTCACTTACCTGTCGAAGGGATCGAAAAAAGATATGATCGGCTTTCTCGATCAGTTTTTCAGGATGTTCGACAGGAAAAACACAATAATCAAAAACCTGTCGAACTCTTGTAAAAAGCTTTAGAGAGAACATCGGGTTTGTTTTGCTCTCTCGATCAGGAGTTTTTCATGACTTGCAGTCTGCATCGAAAAACTTCATTTGAAAATTCAAATAAGTCTAAAGTGGCTATCTTTGAACTGTAAATAAAGAGTATGCGTTTTCACGGAAATGATTGTGTGATCTGCAATGGCGGACATTCCGCCAGCGAGGAGAGGAAAATAAGAGCCGGGAACCTGGAGATGATTTACGAGAGCGGATCTCTCAGGTACATGATGCTGGGCAGGACAGAAATCCTGAGGATGATTTACCCGGCATTCCGGGACAGGGTCTGGATAACTGTCAAGCCTGAAATAACCGAAGAGAGTATAGTAACATCGTGCAACTCTTTCAGGATAAGTTATAAAGCCCGTTATAAGAATGACGAGGTTGATTTCGTTGCATCCTATACCTTTCATGGCTACGAAGATGGAAAGATAGTCATAGAAATGGAAGGCGAAGCCCTGGAAAGCTTTGAGAAGAACAGGTTAGGCTTTTGCGTTCTTCATCCACTTGAATCGTGTTGCGGTAAATCGTGTGTTATAACACATCCTGATGGTTCTTTGACCCAGTCGGAGTTTCCCGAGGAAATAAGCCCCCACCAGGTCTTTAAAAATATTAGCTCCATGACGTGGAAAGCCGCGGGTAACAGGTTCACTCTAAACTTCTCGGGCGACATCTTTGAAACGGAGGACCAGAGAAACTGGACCGATGCCTCATTCAAAACATATTCCACACCATTATCGATCCCCTACCCCGCGAAAGTTGAGAAGGGGACGAAGTTCAAGCAAGGGATTGAGTTTGTGGCTGATATTGTAACACCGGTGAATACCGAACCTGACGATACAATCAGGATTGACTTGTTCCCTGATGAAACCAGGAAATTACCAATGATAGGTATATCAAGGTCTTCACGAACTTCTCCGGTATCGGAAGCTGAGATGAGGATTATCAGACCTCTTCGTTTTGACCACTACAGAACTGATCTTCACCTGTTTGAAGAAAACTGGAAGGAGACAGCGCTGGAGGCAGCAAGAGAAGCTGAATTCCTGTCGTGGAGAATAGAATATGGCCTCTTTTTTGATGATAATTATATTAGTCAGATCCAGGATTTTATCGACTGGTATCACGCGAATGAACCTCCTGTTTTCTGCCTGCTTATCTATCACAAGGATCGTCGCGCTACCCCGGTAAAACTGGCTAATCACGTTATACCTGTGTTGATGGAGGAAATACCCGGGATTAGGACAGCAACAGGTACAAACATCAATTTCGCCCAGGTGAACAGGAACAGGCCTGAAGATAACTATTCAACCTACCTCTGCTTCCCAGTTCAACCCCAGGAACATGCTACAGATAACAAAACTCTAATAGAGAACCTCAAGGGTTTGAAATACGTTGCTGAAAGCGCGGCGGGATTAGGCCAGGGCAGGGGAATATGGATTTCTCCGGTTACAATAAAAAGAAGGTTCAATCCTAACATTTCACTTTACGAGATACCTGACGATCCCGAGGTATTTCCTGCATGCGCGGATTCAAGGATGATGTCACTTTTTGGTGCGGCCTGGACGGCAATCAGTCTTAAATACCTTTGCGAAAGCGACATACAGGGAGCAACTTATTTCGAGACAGTTGGTGAAAGGGGTATTATCCAGGGTGAAAATCCTTCAAGGTGGCCAGATGATTTTCCATCAGAAAAGGGGATGGTTTTCCCTTCCTACTTCATCTTCAAATATGTTCTCAAGCACAAGTCTCTTAAAATCATAAAGGCAATAAGTTCACGTCCACTTTTTACTGATGCTTTTGTACTGACAGATGGGAAACAATTCAGGATGATACTAGTGAACTTTTCATCTTCAGAGAAAGAAGTGTATATAAATGGCTGCAAAGGGATGATGCGACTAAACCCTCTGACAACAACAAACTGCCCCGAGGCGATAAGCAATCATCATTGGAATTGCGAGAATGATGAAAAAACAAGTCATTCCGGCAAGCCAGTACACATTGAACCTTACTCTGTTGTATTCGTTGAAGGTTGGTTAAAATGATCTGAACGAAAAGCCATTCTATATGAAAAAAAATCTGCTTATAGTCGTTTCACTGTTTCTGAGCCAGGTTATTACCAATGCCCAGGAAAAACCCTGGCCAGGTGTTTCCGTTGATTTCTCGCATGGGAAGTTGAAAGTTTCCGAGAACAGGAGGTTTATTGTACACGATGACGGTACACCATTTTTCTACCTTGGTGATACGGGATGGGAACTATTTCACAGGCTCACGATACAGGATGCAGGCAAGTATCTCGAGAACAGGCGTGCCAAAGGATTTACAGTCATACAGGCTGTTGTTCTGGCCGAACACGACGGGCTTAACACTCCAGACATCGCCGGGAACAAACCTCTGGTTGATAATGATCCTCTTAAACCCAATGAAGCTTACTTCCTGAACGTCGACAAAGTAATAAGACTGGCAGCGGAGAAAGGGCTCTACATTGGATTGCTGCCAACCTGGGGAGATAAGATAGATAAGAGATGGGGGGTCGGACCAGTAATTTTCAATAAAGAAAACGCTTACAAATACGGTCAATGGATAGGAAACCGCTACAAGGATTACCCCAACATCATTTGGATTAACGGGGGTGACAGGGATGGTGGCGGAGACAATACCCCAATCTGGAATGCCATTGGCGAGGGTATAAAATCTGTCGATCACAATCACCTTATGACATTTCATCCCTGGGGTGAACACAGTTCTTCCGAATGGTTTCATAACAGTTCCTGGCTGGATTTCAATATGTCGCAGACCGGGCACGGGCAGCGCAGTTACGCGATCTATAAAAGGCTGATTGTAAAGGATTATAACCTCGATCCTGTCAAACCATGTCTCGATGGTGAGCCAAGATATGAGGATCACCCGGTTGGCTGGAACCCGGAGGTGCTAGGCTGGTTCAACGATGCTGATATAAGGCAATCGTTATACTGGAACCTTTTCAGCGGCTCCTTCGGCCATACCTACGGTTGTCATCCGATTTGGCAATTTCTTGCACCCGGCAGAGAACCAGTGGGGCTTGCCAGGCATAACTGGACCGAGGTTATCGATTTGCCAGGTGCATGGGACCTTATCCATGCAAGGCGACTCATGGAATCTCGTCCGTTTCTTTCACGGGTACCTGACCAGTCACTTATTTCTGAAGAGTATTTCCCCGAGACCGACTACGTTGTTGCCACCAGAGGCGACGGGTATGCATTCATTTACTTCCCAACTGGATGGGGAGCAGAGATAAAGCTTGATAAACTGGGTGCAAAAACTCTTGCAGCTTCCTGGTTTGATCCCAGGACCGGTGAAGTGAAAGAAGCCGGATCATTCCAGGGCAAAGGAAATAAGCGGTTCACTCCGCCTTCAGGAGGAAGGGGAAATGACTGGATACTGGTACTTGACGATGTGTCGAAAGGTTTTGGAAAGCCAGGTACCATCAAGTAATAAATTTGGCATCTAAAATGTAACTGAATAGATTCTCACTATTATCTTTATGGGAATAACCGGAATTCCCGAAACTAATTAAACCTGTGAAATGAAAAAACTGATTCTTCAATCGACGCTCGTGCTGGCACTGGCAATACTTTGTTCCCCGATCGTATCAGGGGAGATCAAGCTGCCTTCAATATTCGGCGACAACATGGTACTTCAGCAACAGACAAATGTTGCAATCTGGGGTAAAGCCACCCCGGGTGCAAACGTGACCGTGAAGACTTCATGGAACGGAAGCTCTGTCTCTTCAAGGGCGGGGGCAGACGGCGCATGGAAACTCAAGGTAGCGACACCGGTTGCAGGTGGCCCGTACACTGTCAGTATCGGTGACGGTAAAACGGTGACCCTTAAAAACGTTATGATAGGTGAAGTATGGGTCTGCTCGGGGCAATCGAACATGGAAATGCCAATGAAGGGATACAGGAACCAGCCTGTCACAGGAGCAAACGAACTTATAGCTCTTTCTTCCAACAACCAGATAAGGCTGATAACCATTCCAAAAAAGACCAGTCTTACCCCCGTCGACAATTTTGAAGGTAACTGGAAGCTTTGTGAACCTGAAAACGTGGTTGAATTCAGTGCCACGGCCTATTTCTTCGGGCTCATGCTTAACAAGGCATTAAAAGTACCTGTTGGTCTGATCTGCACTAGCTGGGGAGGGACCCGCATAGAGCCCTGGATCAGTGAAGCAGGTTTTTCCTCGTTCGACTGGGTCAAGCTGCCAGACAAGACTCAGAAACAGGAGAATCTGAACCAGCAGACGCCAACTGTTCTATATAATGCAATGATAAACCCCATACTTGGATATGGCATCAGGGGAGCTATATGGTACCAGGGAGAATCGAACAGGAACGAGGCTAAACAATACGAGAAACTGCTTCCCGGCCTGGTCTCGAACTGGAGATCACTTTGGGGTATTGGCGAATTTCCGTTTTATTATGTCCAGATAGCTCCATTCGACTATGGCAATACGGGGCTTAGCTCGGCCTTCCTCAGAGAAGCACAACTGAAAGCTTCAACTGCTCTCCCGGGAATGGGCATGGCGTGCGTGATGGAAACAGGAGAGAAAGATAACATTCATCCAGCCAACAAGAAGGCAGCCGGCGAAAGACTTGCCCTCCAGGCCCTGGTAAAAACCTATGGTAAAAAAGGCATCGCGTGCGAGGGTCCACTACTTAAAGAGATGAAAATCGAAGGCAACCAGGTTAAGCTGACTTTCGATAATGCACCTAACGGCATAATGTCTCTTGGCAAGGAATTGTACTGCTTCGAGGTTTCGGGCAGTAACAAGAGATTCTACCCTGCCAAGGCATTTGTGACTAATGCAGGTATAACACTCGTGTGCCCCTCTGTTAATGAACCTGTAGCTGTCAGGTACGCGTTCAAAGACTTCATAATCGGAGATCTTTTTAATATTGAAGGCATACCGGCTTCATCCTTCAGAACAGACGACTGGGATGTTCAGTAGATTCCGGTAGTCCGGGGTTGGACTGTTTGGTATTCGATAATTCTTAACCTTCATACAAACAGCATTATGAAGAGACTGAGTACTGTAGTTATAGTTTCGGGTCTGGTATTATTATGCCATATAAAAGCAACGGGTCAGGCTCCGCTGACCTATGTCAACACCTTCATCGGGACAGCCCCGGCAAACACTGAAAGTTCAAGGAAACATGGGACAGGCACAGAGGAGAAAGGTCAGACCTATCCAGGGGTGGGCAGACCATTCGGGATGACACAATGGACACCTGAAACGAGAACGACAGAAATAAAATGCGTCTCCCCATATTATTATAACGACAAATACATCACGGGTTTCAGGGGAAGTCACTGGATGAGTGGTAGTTGCACTCAGGATTACGGAAGTGCAACCATAATGCCTTTCACGACCTCAAAACCTGACACTCTGAAAAGCGGGCCACAGTCAAAATATAATCACAAATCAGAGTCTGCCACACCAGGCTATTACCGGGTGGATCTCGACAGTTATTCTGTAACCACCGAACTGACAGGTACGACGAGGGCGGGCTTTATCAGATTAACAATTAACAGCAAGTCAAAATGTTATATCCTTATAAGGATGAACAGCGACGAGAAGCAGGGACGGGTATGGTACAACAAGGAAACGAAGGAGATACAGGGTTATAATCCCGTTCACAGGATTTACCAGGGTTCGGGAAAACCTGCTGGTTTCTCGGGGTATTTTGTAATACGTACCGATAAACCTGTTGTTGTAACAGATTACCTCAGGAACGAACAACAGATAGTCTTATCTGCAGGTGATGAAAAAAGTCTTCTGCTGAAGATTGGTACTTCTTTCACCAGCTTTGA
>JAXLTU010000015.1:0-81083 GCA_046329885.1 Bacteroidales bacterium | reverse complement strand
GGTAACAAGGCAATCGCCCTCAAGCTATGCCGGAACGTTACTCTCGAAGGCATAACAATACTTCGTGCCGGTCATTTCGCCCTGCTTGCCACGGGTGTCGACAACATGACAATCGATAACATTAAAACAGACACCAACCGCGATGGTTTTGACATCGACTGTTGCAGGCACGTGAGAATGTCGAACTGTTCAGTTAATTCACCATTCGACGACGCAATAGTATTGAAAAGCTCTTTCGCCCTCGGTTACGCCAGGATGACTGAAGACGTTACAATAACAAACTGCTCCGTCAGCGGTTTCGATATCGGCACCTTCCTTGATGGTACTTACCAGAGGAAAAACTTCGACAGGGTACCCGACAGGGGAGTTGTTACCGGCAGGATAAAGCTCGGAACAGAATCGAACGGTGGTTTCAGGAATATTACTGTTTCGAACTGCACCTTTGAATTCTGCCGGGGCCTGGCTCTCGAGACGGTCGACGGGGCTATACTGGAAGACATCACGGTTTCGAACCTGACGATGAGGGATGTGATGGGAGCTCCTTTCTTCCTCAGGCTGGGAGCGAGGATGCGAGGCCCGGAAGGGACACCAGTGGGCAAGCTGAGAAGAGTCAATATTAGTAACATAGTTGTTTACAGTGCCAATCCCGATTATGCTTCCCTGATTCTTGGGATACCAGGTTTCGACATCGAGGATGTACACATGAGCAACATTCTTATCCTTGCAAAAGGGGGTGCCCCAGAGACACAAGCCGGTTTAACGGTGCCGGAAAAGGAAAATTCTTATCCCGATCCGCAGGAATTCGGGAAGATCCCTGCCTACGCCTTCTTCATAAGGCACGTGAAGAATATTGAAATGACCGATATCGAAATAAGACTCGAGAACGAAGACCCTCGCCCTCCTTTCATCCTCGACGATGTCAGGGGTGCTACCTTCATCAACGTGAAGGCTCAGAACCCGAAGGGAAAACCGTCGTTCATCCTGAATAATGTTTCCGATTTCAAAACCGTGAATTGTGGAAACATACCCGATAAAAAGATTGAAAGGGCCCAAAATACTAAACTGTAATTTTATATAATTGAAAAGATGCCGCGAATAATTATGCTTGGTATTGTCATGTCGATTTTAACGATGGGAAATATTTCAGACAAACACAAACCGGTAATTTATATTATCGGCGACTCGACGGTGAAGAATGGTAGCGGGAAGGGCGAGGGAGGCTTATGGGGCTGGGGTGACTTCCTGTATCTGAATTTTGACACCACACGGGTGACTATTAAAAATCACGCGATAGGGGGAAGGAGCAGCCGCACTTTCATCACCGAGGGCAGATGGGACAGGATAATGTCGGTACTGAAACCAGGTGATTATGTCATAATGCAGTTCGGTCACAACGACGGGGGAGCGATAAACCACAACAGCAGGGCCCGCGGAACAATAAAAGGGACCGGTGATGAAACGGAGGAGATAGATAATATGCTCACCAGGAAACACGAGACTGTTCATACATATGGCTGGTACATGCGCGAGTATATTAACGGGGCAAAATCAAAAGGGGCCATACCAGTTGTATGTTCGCCAATTCCAAGAAATATCTGGAAAGACGGCAGGGTGGCCAGGGCTTCTGATGATTATGGCAAGTGGGCAAAAGAATCTGCAGTGACCGGTAAAGCGTTCTTTATAGATCTTAACGAATTAATTGCTGCCAGGTACGAGGACATGGGAGAGGAGAAAGTGAAAACCGGATTTTTTCTGACGGATCATACACACACAACGAGGGAAGGTGCGATCCTCAACGCGGCCGCTCTAGCTGAAGGGATAAAAAATCTCAAGGGTTGCAGGCTTAAGAAATACCTGCTTCAATAACCTGCTCTCGCCGTCCTGGCAGTTGTTGATAATTAATAAGATAAAGATTATCTTCATATCCAGATGACACTTCCTCCAAACCGATGAAAAGCAATTCCGATATCCTGATCGAGTTTATTTCAAGGTACATGCCTCTTTCTGATGAAGAAGCTGCCGCGCTTGTTGATTCCGGGATATTCAGGACCGAGAAAAAAGGGACCGTATTATTGCGGGAAGGACAATATTCGGAAGAATCATTTTTCGTTTTACAGGGATGCCTGAGAAGCTATTATATCATTGACGGGGAGGAGAAGACAACGGCATTTTATACCGAGATGGAAGGAGTCAGTTCCAATTGCGCCATAACGAGGAAACCATCTGAATACTACATTGCCTGTCTTGAAGATTCGATTATTTCTGTATCCAATCCAGGTATGGAACAGGATATGTACAAAAAGTTCCCCCGGTTTGAGACCTTGTGCCGGGTGTTGTCCGAACGGTTCCTTTCAGACAGCCAGCGCGCGTTCGACGAGTTTAAAACCTCTTCGCCCGAACAGCGATATTTAAGCCTTTTGAAACACAGACCTGACCTTGTTCAACGCGTGCCACAACACCAGCTGGCGAGCTATCTGGGTATAACCCCACAGTCTTTAAGCAGGCTTCGGGCAAGGATTATTCAAAAGAAAAAATAGCCACGCTTCATTTATTAACTTAAGTGAACGTTTATCGGGATCACCGCGTCTAGCTTTGCCTGTACTTTAACTATAAATTAATGTATCATGCAAAGGAGATTTTTTTTAATCGTTACTACCTCGTTGTTACTCTTCTCTACTGGTCTGAAGGCACAGTACGAACGCCAGGACTCCACTTACAAAAGACTATTTATCGGTAGTTCTTTATTCATGCTCGCGAACCTTGTTCCTGACGATAATTCAGCCGATTTCGTTCAGTTAAACTTTGGTTATCGTCTGAGTCGCAGGGATGCTGTTTCGCTCGAGTTGAAAACATGGAAGTATGGCTGGCCACTGGGAATACCATATGGGGCGTCATACGAGGCACCGGAAGAAAAATTCCCGGGATTCATCCGCGAGTTTGGATTTTCTCTTGGTTACAAGAGGTATATCTGGAAAGGGCTTTTCGCCAGTGTAGACGTCATGAATTCCTGGCAGGGTTTTTACAATGAACAGAAGGTGAAGATTGATAACGGGTTCCAGATCTTTAATACCTACAGGGCAGGTTATTATATCCCGTTTTTCAAGGACAGGTTTTTTATTGAACCGTCTCTTTGTGTTACTCACCGGCCGTTTCATACAAAAATGCCTGAATCATTCAAGGTTATTGACGATAAATGGTCAAAATTCTTTTTCGGTGAACCGGGACTTCATTTCGGGTTCAATTTCTGATAGAGTAACACCTTTCCGTTAAGTCTTGACAATGGTTTTAATTCCCAAAGAAATTCCATTGGTTTTCAGGTATTTAAAATAGCCATGGATTTGTGCACCCGGGTTTGAAAGATTTTATATCTGTCGGCCCGGGTTCTGAATGATTTAAAAATAATTCCGGGAAACAGGAAATACGCAAGGTATTATGCGATGATTTGTTTAAGGATATCCCGGGCTTGGGCTTGGAAAGGTAACGCAATTCAGCTCAATAAGCAGTGAAATAATTGATTTACTTTTTTCTATGAGTGCCCAGCCTGCATAGTCTTCGCATAACCGCTACGCCAGAAAATGCCTGCAGGCAGGCGGGAGGGAGTTATCTTTCACTAGTTTTCAAGTATCCCCGCGGATTTTTTGGACTCACATGTAATTTCCCATGAAAAAATTAATTAGATTCGTAATCTAACACTGTTAGATTTTTTACCGGGATCGGCCGCATCATGAGGAAACAGGGTGAGAAAGATAAAATCAGAAGAAGCATAATGGATGCTGCATTAAACATAGCGGTGTCTGATGGCTGGAATGCTGTTTCAATCAGGAAAATAGCTGATGCAATTGATTATGCTCCTCCCATTGTTTACGAATATTTCAAAAACAAGGATGACCTTCTGAATGAATTGGTTGTGATTGGACACCATATTCTCGGAAAGAGTAACCTCTCATCATTTAAAAAACAATCCGATCCAAGAAAAATTCTGATGTCGATTTCTGAAAACTTTTGGGATTTCGCATTCAGCCATAAAGAATTATACCAGCTCATGTTTAGTCTGGGCAGGAAAATCCCGGAAAAGGAATTATCCGCGTTAATCCATTCAATTCTAAAGATATTCATTCAGCTTGTCGGAAAGGAAGAGATAGCAAAAGAGGCAATGTTCAGCTGGATGTGTTTTCAGCAGGGATTCATTTATAATATCAAACAAATGGGACTCCCTCCTGATTTTGGGGGAGGTGATCCGCGGGAGTTTTATATCCGTGCCATGAGGACCTATATTGACCGCATTTAGTTTTTTTGGCAAATCGCCTGACGACGTTGGATTCAGTAAACATAAATTTTATAAAAATGAAAAAACCTGTTCTTTTAATAATCGTCCCGTTACTGGGGATAATCATGAGCTGCGGGGGAAAACAAGAGTATAAACAGCCTGTTTTGGAAGCCCGTAAATCAAAGATCATTAATAAAGATGGTTATCAGTTCAAAGATTTAAACAAGAATGGCGAGCTCGATGCTTATGAAGATTGGAGACTACCGGTAGACCAGCGAATTGACAATCTGGTCAGCCTCATGACCCTGGAAGAGAAAGTTGGCTTAATGTTTCATCCAAACATTGCTGTTCCATCAGATGGTATACTTGTATATGACTCGAGAAAGGCTCTCGGACAGGAAGCATATTCGGGCCCTGTTGGTCCGGGTGGTAAAAATGCCGGTGCGATGGGTTTCGGGCAGATGCAGGTTGGGGCTGATGTGAAGACTTTCATTGTAGAAAGAAATTTCCGTAATATTCTCAATAACGGGATAGCACCTCCAAAGGAATTTGCAACATGGTCAAACGCCGTGCAGGAATACGCTGAAGAATCACGAATGGGAATACCTGTAATGTTCTCAACTGACCCTCGTCACGGGGCGACACTTGGAGCTCACGTAAGCGGCAAACAATATTTTTCGCAATGGCCAAGTAAAGAAGGTCAGGTTGGAATTACAGCATCCAGGAACCCCGAATTATTGAAAAGATTCGGTGAAGTTGTCGCGGAAGAATACCGTGCTGTTGGTCTTCATATGATTCTTGGTCCTCAAATCGACCTAATGACAGAGCCGCGCTGGAGTCGTAACATGGGATGCTTCTCCGAAGAAGCTGAACTTACCTCTGAAATGATGGCTGCATTTATGGATGGCGCCCAGGGAGCAAACGTCGGACTTGATAAGATACTGGTTCATTTGAAACACTGGCCGGGATCGGGTCCACACAAGGGAGGTAAAGGAGAATGGCTCGTGTATCCGGGGAATAACCTTGAGTACCAGCTCATGCCCTGGAAAAAAGGAATTGAAAAGGGCGCACTCGCGGTAATGGGCTATTATAGCGGAACGATGGTAGACACCTTCAATGTCTGTTTCTCTCCCTACTGGTCAACCAAGTTGTTGTACGATCAGCTTGGTTTTAAAGGTGCTATCTGTACTGACTGGGGTGTAGTTGGTCGTGTAGGGCCGATGAATCCCAGGTATGCCGGCAAAACCACTTTGAAAGACAACATGGCGATGGTCGTCAATGCCGGGGTAGATCAGATGGGAAGCGAAACAGAGAACCAACTGCTCATAGAAGCTGTTAAAGAAGGAAAAGTAACAGAAGACAGGATAAATTTAGCCGCGAAGCGTATTCTTCAATGGCATTTTCTGCTTGGCCTTTTCGAAGATCCGTATGTTGATCCGGAAGCTGCAGGAAAGATCGTGCGAAGCGATAAGAATCAGCAAAGCGGATATCAGGCCCAGCTTGAATCAATCGTGTTACTCACTAACGAGGGGGTCCTTCCTGCCAAAGAAGGTATAAAACTCTATACTGATGGAATTGATAAGGAAATAGCTTCAAAATACGCGACACTGGTTGATAATCCCCAAGACGCGGATCTTATACTTGTTCGAACAAATACTGTTGAAAGCAGTGGATTTCCCGGGTTCCCTGGAGGAGCTTCTGATGGCAAGCAACCCACACCTGAGGAGATGGAGAAAAGAATGAAGATGATGCAGGAAATGATGAAGCAAATGAATGAAAGAGAGGTAAATATTGATGTGCCTGAAAAGATCTGGGGAAAGGTTAAAATGCTGGCAAAAAACGGGAAGCCCGTGGTTGTGGCCTTTAATCCAAGCGGATCAAGCGTGGTGCTTCCTTCCGATCTGAAGCAGGTAACCAGGGGCTCAATCATGATATTTGATGCTCTTGATAGCGCATTGCTTGATGTCATTTTTGGTAAATTCAATCCAAAGGGGAAACTGCCCTTCGAGATTCCTGCCAGCATGGAGGATGTAAAAAAGCAACTCGAGGATGTGCCATTCGACGCTCCGGTCAAGGCCTTTAAATTCGGTGACGGTTTATCCTATAAATAACAAGGACCGAGATATAGGTAAAACCAAACCTTATAGTCATATAGATGAAACCCATTCCCAGGTATCATATACCGCGGGAATGGGTTTCTTTCATTTAAACCTGAATCTAAAGTAGAAAGTCCTGGTCAGATTTTAGCTGTTTGAGCTTCCGATCAGCTGTAACTTTGAAGTGTTATATTTAGTATGAGTTCCTGCCTGCCTTCAGGCAGGTGAGTGCGAGTATTGAGAACCGAATCCCGATTGATCGGGATTAGCTCGACGAACGAAATAAGTCAAAAAGAGTGAGATGATCGTTCGTGTCTTCACACTCACTGAGGTAGATTGCAAATGCCGGACAGTTTGACCACTTTTGGCCGATCAAATGACAATCAACATATTATCCTAAAAACCAGCAAGATAACCCTTGTTTTTGGTGATCAGTTTTTATTGGCTGAATATGGTCAGGGTCACCGGCTTTCCCAATTACCAATTAACTACCCAAAAAACAATTATATTTTGTTTCTCGGATATTGCATAACCACGAGAATAACCATTCTTCCATTTTCGAGTTAAAAAAGGAGACCGATACACTGAACATGATGTTTTCCAGAAATTGCCTGGTTTAGATTGTATTATATAGAGTTTTAAATCATCTGGCACTTTATACTTAGGTATTACGAGATAACGATCATTGTCCACAAAATAAGTAGAATCGGGAATTTCGCCTAGTTTGAAGTCGGATTGATGTAAGTCTGCAACTGGATATTTAAAGCATGTATCATAAGTATGTATTCTATTATAAAGACTATCTGTTACAAAATCATATCTCAAGATGAATAAACTCTTACTTGAAAAGGAATCAATCATTACATACTTCTGATTTGCTACTGAAGATCTAAAATCTTCATTATACCTCAATACCAGATTTGCTTCACCAAAACAATTATTGCTCCGTGGTGGCGAGATGAATCCAGATATTACATTGGCATTATTTATTGAAGAGGGAAAATGACAAAACAAAGAATCAGATTTAAAACCATTTAGAAATATCGATTCGGCCCTCCTTAATTCATCATTAAAGTCACTTTCTTGACAACCTCCAATTGAACATGCCAGGATTTGTATAAAAAATAGAATAATCGTTTTGCATTTTGAGCCATTTCTCTGTTTATATTGATTGATGAGCATTTTATCTATTGGATAAACGGGCCAGTTAGGATACACTATTGGAATAAAATCATGGATAGACCCATTCGTATGTTGATAGAAACTAGTTATAAGATTTGAAGCTTTTGGTCTTTGTCATCTGAATACTTAATCTGCACTCTAGCTACTCTTTCGCTTGAAAGACCAAGAAAGCCTATTCTATACATGGGAGTCTCCATCTCACTAGTCGATACATTCATAAAGTTACTATAAAAATATTTACACTTTTCTTTAATTTGAATCTTAGTTCCGGTAGTATAATCCAATGTACTACCACCATAAGGCATGAAGATTTTTACTTTAGTTTCCCATGTAAACAAAGTAGCTAGTGTTGGCAAGAAAGTATAGCTCATTTTCCCCATAAAAGTTTTGGAATTTTCACTGGAGAAATTTACTTCATAATATACCCATGTTACTTCTGAGGCTTCAACAGAGGATAATGGTGTAATATGCTCAATTTGTAAAAGCCGGAAGCCTTGACTCCATTTAGCCGGTCTTCATGGCGATTCGGGATTTGTCTATATATCAAAGGATTAAAAACGGCCTCAGGTGGTTAATTTAATCCGGCCACATATGGTCAGGGTCACCGGCTTTAACAGTGAGTTCCCGCCTGCCGGCAGGCAATTGAGTGCGAGTATTGAGAACCGAATCCCGATTTATCGGGATGAGCTCGACAAACGAATTAAGTCAAAAAGAGTGAGATGATCGTTCGTGTCTTCACACTCACTGAGGTAGATTGCAAATTCCAGACAGTTTGACCACTTTTGGCCGATCAAATGACAATCAACATATTATCCTAAAAATCAGTAACATAATCTTGATTTTTGGTAGTCAGTTTTTATTGGCTGAATATGGTCAGGGTCACCGGCATTTACAGCTTGGTTAGAGTGTTTTTGTTCGTCTTTGTGATTTGACCAATGTGATTGTAGCATTAACCCTTCTTTAGCATCTTAATTTCCTCTTCGTATTCAATCTTCATAGATTCATGACTTTTCCGGAAACCTTCTCTTCGTCCTACAACACCGCCATTCTGTCGAAAGTTTTTGTATCCACTGGAATGTCGATTTTCTATGGTTCGGCGTTCCATCTTTGCAATCTTGGGTAAAATTGTTACCAAAAACTGGCTCATTGGATTGATTTCCTTTTCAGGGGTGAGGGTCTCAATACTATAATTTTGAATATATAAGGATATTTTGTTCTGATTAAGTATTTCTAGGCTCTGTAATACCTGCAAAGTATCTCGACCCAACCTGCTGAGTTCAGTCACTAGTACCTTATCTATTTGATTGTTGTTTACGAAATCAATCATCTTCAATAGTTCCTTTCGATCACTGTTCTTCTTTGCACCTGAAACTTTTTCGGCAAAGACACCTTCAATCTGATAGTTGAGTGACTTTGCTAATTGTGTTAAGTCTGATATCTGGCGATCATAACTCTGGCGGTCACTCGTTGAAGAAACCCGGCAAAATAGAACAACTCTTTTCATATCCTCTTTCATATTATTAGAACATATTCTTCTTATCAGCTTATATAAGAATAAGCATGTTAAATGCCTAATAATCAGCCGATAGATTATAAATAAATTCATTTCATGTCCTATAAGTAAAACACAGTTCGCTCCTCTCCGGGATCTAAAAAATCATTCTGCACATAACTAATCAGAATCAATTGAAATTCTTGGGTTTGTAGTTCTTCAAGCGAAAATTAAGCATGATCGGAATTAACTCAAGAGATTATCTCATCCTGCACAAAAGGACTGCTTGATTTTAAGACCTTGGGTGAGAACCTCAACATAAATCTCGATAACTTGTGCAGCTTGACTTATTTCTGTTTGGTCCTCCCAGGAGAAAATGGATTCCGAATGCTCTGACTGACAGGGGCTCTCTATGGTGGGGGGTATACCCGTACCCGTACTCCATTATACTCGTTATCCCTTTAATATAATGGGTCAGAGTATATCAACTTAAATTTTTTCCAAAATTTTCACTTGAAATTGGGAGAAAAAGAATTGCCGGGAATCTTGATGACTGATAAATAAGGTCATTTTCAAATTAAAAAATTTCCGGAAAAAAACCTGAAAATGGAAAACCAATGACCTAATTTTTCTCCTTCAATAAGATGGTGTAACACCGGCATATAGAAAACTTCATAAATTTTAATTTCCTTCTTTTTTGCAAGTCTAGTACAATCCGCTTAAATTTCGCATATGAAGTTGATGTAAATGATATGATAATCAAATCCATAATTATAGTTTTATTACAGTTAAATGGCTGGTCGTAAACATATTGAACTCTTTGCGGGGTGCGGAGGGATGTCTTTAGGTCTTGAAAATGCGGGTTTTACTCTGTTTATGGCAAACGAACTTTCACCCATGGCTGCTGAAACTTTTGCATATAATCTCATGGCAGAAGATCTTCAGCTAAACGCTGAAGAGAGTAGAAATGCAGAAAAAGTCCTGTGGATCAAATCCCATTATGAAATGGGGAATATTAAGGAAAGGCTTCGGGAAAATCCTCATGAGTTTTCGAGTGGAAGCTTTACTGATCTAAATGACTTAACTGATCTTAAAGAAAAGTTGATAGTAGGGAACATCGATGATTTTTTAACATTTTTAAATAAAAACAAAAAATTATCGAAACAGCTCAGATCACTTAATATTGACTTGCTCTCTGGAGGACCACCTTGTCAAGGCTTTAGTTTAGCCGGTAAAAGGATAAAGGATGACCAAAAAAATATTCTTCCATTATCTTTTGCAAAATTTGCTGGGTTAATTAAGCCCAAAATAGTCCTTTTAGAGAATGTTCAGGGAATAACTGCACCATTCACTGTTGGTGGTCTTAAATATTATGCATGGCTTGAAGTTGCTAAAGCATTTTCTTTACAAGGCTATTATCCTGTATGTATGTTAGTCAATTCAAAATATTTTGCTGTCCCACAGAATAGGCCAAGATTTCTCTTATTTGCTTTCAGAAAAGATATATTTCAAAAATTATTTTCTAGAGATAATTCTAATGTAGTTAGATTTATTCTCAACAATTCAAGATCTTTTTTTAAAAAAATAGGTGAGAATAAATCTGATTTGGGAAGAATTCAACCATCAGATTTATCTCTATACAACATTGAATCATCCCCGGACCTATTTAATGGAGAGCTACTACCTCAAATAATAACAAATGCAAATCAATTTGTTTCAGTCCATGAAGCAATTAATGACATTGCAGATACCTCAAGAACCTATGATCTTTTGGAAATTCAGAATCCATATGCATTGAATCTTTCATCGCTCTTCAAAAACAAGCACATTCAATTTAAGGGGAGATTATGTAATCATGAATATAGAAAACATAATTACAATGTTAGAGCCAGATTTAGGCTGTATCAGATTTTAAGTAATTCAAATGGATTAAGGCAAGATTTATATAAAATCATTTCTGGACAAACAGTATCACAGGAGAAATTTGAAACAATATTTTCGAACCTTCAAAAAGAAAGGCTTCTTTTTAAGGATGAAAATAATATTGAAGTATTAAGAGAGCCCGATACTTTTAATTCATTCCAAGAATACATTAACCAATTTGGATCAAGAAAACAAAGCCAACGGGCTTTGAAGAGTGATGAACCTGCACCTGCACAGTTGACCATACCTGATGATTTATGTCATTACTCAATTTCGGAGTTAAGAACACTTACAGTTCGAGAAATGGCTAGAATACAATCATTCCCAGATTGGTTTGAATTCCGTTCTAAAGTGACAACAGGGGGGAAACTTAGAAGATATGAAACTCCACAATATACTCAGGTTGGGAATGCTGTCCCTCCTCTATTAGCTAGATCAGTTGGTCATGTTTTAATGAATATCTTATTTAGTATAAATGGCTGAAGAATATACAAGAATAAAAGGAGGCGAAAAAAACGCTAAATCAGGTAAAAGATGGTCTGAATCAGAATTAAGAAAGATTCTAGATTTATATTTTGATATAAACGGGATAGGGATTCATGAACATAATCCGAAAATTCATAGAATGTCCAAAATATTACAAAGGACAGTTAGAAGTGTTGAAGCTCAACTACTGATGTTCAGAAATTTAGATAAACATGGCGATTATACTTTTGGAAATATGAATAAACTGTGTAAAGATCTTTGGAAAGAACATTTAGAATCAATTAAAAAATAAAAAAGCATGCCTATCAAATCAATCAACTTAACACCGGACCCAAGAATTCTTAGAATGCTTGGACAAATCGAATTAAAGGGTTGGCAATGCATTGCTGAATTAATTGATAATTCCATTGATGCAATGATAAAAACCAGTAATGAAAGAAGCGATAATCAAATTGAAATATATATTCCATCATCTTCAGAAATAAAAAGAGAAGAACCTCTTAAAATAAAGGATAATGGAATAGGAATGAATGAGGAGGAGCTTGAACACTGTTTGAGAGCGGGTTATACATCTAGAGATATAGATAACCTTGGTTTGTTCGGAATGGGATTTAACATTGCTACCGCAAGACTTGGAGATATTGTGGAAGTATGGACATCTACTAAATATATGAACCAAGATATTGGAGTGAAGATAGATTTACTTGAAATGCAAAAAACGGGTTCCTTTATTAGAGAACTTAAATATAGAAATAAAACCTTAATTCCATCTGGAACTCAAATCTCGATCCACAAGTATCATCCTCGTGCAGAAAAACTTTTAAATAGAACATATATACAAAAAGAGATTGACAGAACGTATTCCGAAGCACTACTGAAAGATTATAACATTTCAATTATTATCAATGGTAGAGCTCTTAAACCTTACAGATTTTGCGTTTGGGATGAGAGTAGATTTGTTAAATATAAAGGCGAGAATATTCCTGCAATAATCGACTTTAATAAAACTTTGGGACAGAATAATTTTTGTCGGAGATGCTTCATATGGTTGCCAGAATTTAGACATGATCCTGGAACAGAATTATTATGTCCTAATTGCAATTCATCAGATTTGATTTCATCAAAAAATGTCGAAGTACATGGATGGGTGGGGATACAAAGGTATAATGATCCAAGTGATTTCGGGATCAACATTATTAGGAATGGTAGAATCATTAAAAAACAAGATAAGTCATTCTTTACATGGCAGGACAGGCAAGGAAGAAATAATGGTGAGTCAATTTTCGAATATCCTATTGATACACCGGGACAAGGAGGTAGAATCGTGGGTGAGATTTTTGTTGATTTCATTACTCCCACTTATACAAAAGATAGTTTCGAGGAAACAGATAAACTTTGGTTAGATGCAGTTGAATACATAAGAGGAGAAGCCCCTTTGCAACCAACTATTGCACAAGACCTTGGATTTGGTAAGAATAAAAGTCCATTGGCCCAACTATTTTATGGATATAGAAAATCGTTCCCTCCTGGAAAGCAAAACTTGATCCCAGGGCGAAAGGATGGATCTGGAGCTTATCAACTAGCAAGAGAGTGGGGAAATCTATTTTATTCTGGAGACCCAGATTACCAAGATGATTCAAAATGGTGGGAAGCAGTTCTTGAAGCTGAACTTGGACCTGATGAGGGTGATCAAGGGAAAAAAGACCCAACGAAAAAAACCCCAAAGAATCCAGGTGGAGAAAAACCAGAAGAGAATCCTCATAAGGAATCATTCCCTGGTGTGAAAACTCATTTATTAAGCAAAACCTATAACCTTGAGAACTTAATTAATGAAAAGCCTATTAGCGTCTGTGTGATGCAATATAGACCATCAACTAAGGTTGAAAAACCAGTTATTCTCAATTCTACCCTTCCTAACAATTTTGATGTTTACATAAATACCGATCACCAGTTATTTAGGGATTTTGCAGACGGATGGGAAGACTTGTTGTTAATGGAGATTGCAACAAAGTTCTATGAAAAGATTGATGATATAGAAGAGTGGCCAGTCAGTAGATTATATTATGAGCTTAAATTAAAATATGCTAATGGGACTATGCTTAATATTGATGAACTGATAAATTCAGCAAAGTCATTAATGAAAGATATTCAAATGTTTTTATCTAACGAACGATTGGATATATGCCTAGAGCCAAAACCTATCCTTGGTGAAATAGATAAAAAAACATTGAGTAAGAACTATTTAGAAATAGAAAACAAGAATCCAACTGTTGAAAGTATGATAGGAACTCCACGCTATCTGAAGTATATGGACATTAATTACTTGTTCAAATTTGTTGACCAGTTCCCAGAATTACTAATGGATAATCAATTCTTCTCAATACCATATAAAACAATAGAATACCCCGACATGAGAAAGAGGATGATAGATCAGTTACGGGGGTATTTTAATGATATTAAATGGTTTATTTATGATCTATCTGAATATCCAGATGATTTGGTGAAGAAACAGAAGAACATGATTATTAGAAATCGTATAAGTCTTGAGTTTTTGAATGCTAAAAGAGTTTGAAATATCCGGATTCCTCTGTATTGAGAGATTAACCTCTGGGCCTTGGCAGGCTTTTGAGCGTGCAATTGCTAGATTATTAGCACATCAGGGTTGGGATAATTATGATGTAGTCGGCGGAAGCGGGGACAAGGGAGCTGACATAATTGCGGTTGATGGAGATAAAGAAGTGATCTTTCAATGTAAGTTCTCTGAGAGAAATAGAGCATTATCAGTTGATATTTCTGGGGATATAAAAAGGGCAATCGATTTTTACGAAATTATTAATGGGGTATGTGTTTCAAATAGACAACTTGGGGAATACCAACTAAGTCGAGTCAAAATTTTGAACGACCAAGGTTATAATGTTAGTACATTTTCTGGAAGGGAGATCTTTAACTCTTTCAAAGGATTGTCCGAATGGCCTGTAGAAAAAAGGAAAATTAAAGAATATCAAAGCATTGCTGTTGATAGAATTATTAATTCATATCTCAGTGGAAGCAGAGTTGGATTGATTTCTTTAGCAACTGGTCTAGGGAAAACATTTGTTGCAGCGACCTTTTTAAAGTGGCTCTTCCAAACTGATCTTAATAAGAATATCCTTGTTCTAGCTGATAAAAAGGAGTTATTACTTCAATTTGATAAATCAATTTGGACTAGTTTACCTAAAAGCGTTTCTACTCATCTACTACATGAATCCGAAAAGCCAGCTTACCAAAATGGAATTATTCTATCGACATTCCAAAGTTTAGAAAATTATCTTTACCAGTACCCAAATTTATATTTTGATGTTATTATAGTGGATGAAGCTCACCATGCACCAGCGACTACCTACTCAGAGCTATTACAAAAATTAAAACCTAGGTATTTACTAGGCTTAACAGCAACGCCTTTTAGGATGGATGACCGGGAAGTTTCTTCAATTTTCGGAGAGCCTTTGATTTATTTTGATGTTATAAAAGCTCTTAAATATGGTTTCTTGGCTAATGTGGATTATAGAATAAAAAACGATAACATAGATTACAACTGGCTGGCTCTGAACAGTAAACAAGGGTACTCCATAAGACAACTTAACAAGAAGATCTTTATTCCTGAAAGAGATGAAGAAATTTGTAAGCAAATAGTGGATTATTGGACTTTTAAAAAATTCGATAAGGGAATAGTTTTTTGTAATAGCAATGCTCATGCTGATGTAATAGAAAGAATTTTGAGATCTGATTATAGTTTTCCAGCAAGAGCCCTGACCACAAATGTTGATAGCTCTGAAGAACGAGCGAGACGATTAAGAAAATTTAGAAAAGGAGAGATTAAAATCCTGACCTGTTTTGACATGTTAAATGAAGGTGTAGATGTTCCGGATGTGGATTTTTTGGTTTATCTGAGAGTAACACATTCAAGAATTATATTCCTGCAACAATTAGGGCGGGGGCTTCGCTATAAAGATAATAAGACATTAACGGTATTTGATTTTGTGGCAGATTTAAGGCGAATCGGAAGTATAAAAAATTTAAAGAATAATTTCGACCGCTTTGAGAGTAAAAGCATTAAAGCAGGAGAGTTTGAGCAGATAAATTTACCATCTGAATTTCAGTTAACCTTTTCAGATACAGATACAAGTGATTTTTTAAATCTTGTCACCTCTGATTATGAAAAAATCGAGAACTCAGAATTGGATGATGTAATATGAGGCCTTATTGAGGAAACTAAGTTTACTAGATGTACTTTCATTTTTTTGTATTATGACCATAAAAAGTACATATTGTTCTTAACTCGCAATCAGAACATCTTGGTTTAGGCTTACAGACCAACGCAGCATAATCTAAAATTGCCCAATAGAGTTCTTTTGTATTTTTATGATTTACAAATTCATGAGCTAGCTTTTGTAGATCCTTATCATATCTTATATCCACAAGTTTTCTTATTTTAAACAATCTTTCCAGGAAACGGAACATATTAACATCTAAGAGCGGAGAGGGTTGATTATGTATGAATAGTAAAACAGCATTTACTATATATTGACCGAAAAAAGAAAGCTCATCTAAGTCTTTTTTTCCATTGGTAATATCCCATCTAGCTTTATCATTTCCTCAGCTAGCTTTTTTAATCTGGAAGCCCTCTGTCGATATAAGCCTATTGGTTTCAGTAAATCTTCAAGTTCTTCAACCTTACAAGAATTTAGGCTTGTCCAATTTGGTAACTTCTGAATGAAATTTGGATAAAACTTTGCAATAGTTTCTGCTTTGGTCCTTTGAAGAAGGGTTTCAGAAATTATATATTCATAAGAGTTCATTGAATCATTTCTCCATGGAAATTCTCGATGATTTAATCTAAACCAGATAAGTAGATGATTTTGAGAAAATAATATTTTTTGATTTCTATTCATTGATAACTTAGTCACTAATTTGGAATTCAGGGCGATCAAACCTTTCTGAGAATCATTCAAACATACTACTAAAAACTCGTGATTGGAATTGGTTTAAGGATTGGATTCATCACCCATATCGTCAAACTCTGGGTGTGATCCATATTTACCATGCTCCCTGTACTGATAATAATCTTTCCCTCCATCAAGTTTATGATCAATCTTGTCATCGTATAATGGTTTGTTCTTGTAAACTGTACCTGATAGGTTTTTACCCCTCTTAACATAATAATTTTGATGAACATTCCCTTTCGCTTTGATCCTTTTATTAGCCTTATAGTGGGGTTCCATAAACTTAATATTCTCTTTTATTCGGTCCAACAACAACAACTGATCAGGAGACCAAGTTGTTGTATGATTTTTGGGATTATTTTCTGAAGGAATGAATTTACTTTCAATTTTACTTTTATCATTCTGACCTTTCTTCCTTTTTTTCTTGGTCAGATTCTTTGAGGCTCGCTTTGGAGCTGATTGGGATTTTTTTGAAAACCAGAGATATTTGTTATTCAATTCTTTCATTTCAAGCCACCTAATTACACTTGGAACTACAGGCTTCTTATAATCCTTTGGATTATGTGTCACTTTACTAGTTTTCTCTGGATGAGAAGGATAAGAAAATTTTTTATAATCGGGAATTAGATCTTTTTTTGTAAGATATCCTTTCCCTCCACACTTATAACAGTCAGGGTTGTTTCCCTGACAACTGCATTCGATCATCTTTGAGCCATCCATTTGATCTTATGTATTGTACTCAAATTTATCAAAATAAATCAGGACAACCATGGCCATTCATTTCAATATAGAGTACATTACAAGGAGATGAGTACAAAACTAATATCTACATTGATAGCAAGTAAGTTCAAGGACAGATTATGACATTCCCCAGCTTTCCTGATTTTCTCAAGTAATAAACTGATTTACCAATGCCTTGAAGTGAAGTAATCACTGTTATTCCACACATCCTTCCCTTTACTTGAATCCTTGAAAAGAGCATCTTTATGATATTCTTGCAATAAGTTATCATTGGCATTAATCAATGGATCATACCAAGATGCTTTCTGATTCGCCCATTCTTTCCATCTTTTAAAATCTTCTTCAGCCATTCCCAACCTTGAAGCACTTGACTCCACTGTTTGAATATAGGTTCGGATGATATTTGCCTGATGCAGACGCTCAGCTTGAACAAACAAGTCTTTAAAAGCTTTGAATTCTCTGTCCTGAAGCTCCTTAAATTCTCTTTCAATTCGTTGTTGCTCTTCTTGCTTTTTTCTTTGAGCTTCCCAGTATAATGATCTCTCGATGAGCCTTTCCCCTTCTAATTCTATGTTAGCCACAATCGTGGAGATTTTCATCTCTAGTTTCTCGATCCCATCAATAATCTCTTTCCTATCGTATGGGCCTCGATCAACAACAAACACCAACGCTCCTGTATTCTCAAGGATTCTGCCTCCATGATTGTCCTTCTTATCTGAGACCACATGTTTTTCCCTGATTCTGATCTTTACATGTTCTTTATCAAAAACCACATAGGTGTCCCAATGCGGTGCTTGAACATCATGGCCTCTTTTTCTGAGTACCTTTATGGTTGCGTCCATTATCCTTAGGGCTCTTGATGTAATGTTTTCACTGGCTGTGATATTCAAAGTGTTTTTACGATCAGGATAATTCTCATAAGAAGCACGGCTTCTTCGAAATTTCTTAACTGCATCATAATAGTCCATAGTGTTTTTAACAAGAATATCCGGTTTGATCAATCTTTCCTGCACATCCAAAGAAATAGTCTTATCGCCCTCGATCTCTTTGATGCGATTTCTAAATCAGATTAATGGGGAATCCTGCTCATTATCATTTTCACCCTTTACTCCGAGAATGATCTCATCTTCACCTTCGAATTTTTCAGGCAATTTTGGGATTTTCACCTTCTTTCCATACTGTACTTTTTGCCAGTGACCCATCTCGGGTAAAGGGATATTCATTCTTTTACAGATCTTCCTCAATCCATTGTCAGAAATCTTGTATTTCTTAGCCAGTCTTGAAAGTGGGTCTTTCCAGATTAAGTCATAGAGCTCTTTGCGGGTCAACTTTTTTGATTCCATGTGAAGGTTGATTTTTGAAGAAAGGTAGACTTTTTCACATTCTTATAAATTCTCCTATTGTAGTTTCAAAGACTAAGAGTGAAGATAAAGAGTGAAGGATTTTTATAGAAAATAGCTTTTCTACTCTTGTTAGATTTAATTGACATAGAAAACTAGGTTTTCTATACTTGTTAGAGTTGATAGATATAGAAAACTAGGTTTTTCTATACTTGTTAGAGTTGATAGACATAGAAAACTAGGTTTTTCTATACTTGTTAGAGTTGATAGACATAGAAAACTAGGTTTTTCTATACTTGTTAGAGTTGATAGATATAGAAAACTAGATTTTTCTGATTAGAAGGACCCCATCTTATATGTTCTTAAATAGGATTTACAGTTTTAATTGGTTCAGTTTCTTGAACTTTGATAGGAGGCCCGATGAAAATAGAAAACAGAGGCTCGTTAATGTAAAAATTACTTCGACCAATTTTCTCCTTTCTTAAGAAACCATTAGTAACAAGCAAATCTAGATATCTTCTTGCAGTTAATTTGGAAACTTGTAAATCTCTCTTAACAAAATCAATTTTGGTATAGGGATGACGAAAGAGGTTATTAAGTAGATCTTGAGAATATACTTTAGGCATCTTGTTGCGAATATCTTTTTTATATTGTTGCATCAATTTTCGGATATTCACAATGAGGTCGATTGTTTCTTTTGAAGTCTGTTCTACACCTTCAAGAATGTACAAAACCCATTCCTCCCAATCACCTGTCTGTCGGACAGATTGGAGAAGTCGATAATAATCAGCCTTGTTTTTGATTATATATCTGCTTAGATAAAGTATGGGTATATTCAACAACTCAGTTAAAACGAGATATAGGATGTTGATGATTCTTCCAGTTCGTCCATTTCCATCATAAAAAGGATGAATAGTCTCAAATTGAAAATGGATAACAGCCATTTTAATTAAAGGATCTACATCGTGCACTTCTCCATTATTCAAGTAATTAATGAGGTTTTTCATTAAATTGACGATAGTATCATAATCTTGAGGTGGTGTATAAACAACTTTCCCTGTCTTTTCATTTATTAATGAAGTTCCTGGAAGTTTTCTATATCCAGCATCATTTTGTTCAAGAATTCTTTGAATTTCAAGTATATAGTTTTCGGTTAAAATCTTATTCTTTCTTACAAGCTCAAAGCCATGTATAAGAGCGTCTGCATATTTACTGACTTCTTTCGCTGATGCACTTACAAATAATTCTTCAAACAGTTGTGCCTTATACATTTCATCATGTGTGGTAATAATATTCTCAATTGCAGAGCTGTCTTTCGCTTCCTGCAAGGTTAGAGTGTTTATGAGAATAGTTTCATTAGGTATAGTTTCAGACATACCTTTTAGTTCAGCAAGAAACCGATTGGCTAAAGCAGCTTTCCTAAGAACTCTTTTAGTCTCAAGTTCAACTATTGGAGGCAAAAGGGCAATCTCTTCGTTCATACAAGGTTGTTGGTGTTTTAATAATAGTGTCGAACCCAATAAAATGAATACCAAGGTAAAAGTAATTAAAAAACATCTTTGTTTAAGAGAATTAACAGGTAAATCTAGGGTACAGAATTTGGGATTGGGGAGTTGAAATTAAAAGCAAAGTTTATCAATCTTGGCGCCAAACTGGCACCAACAAAAAAACCAACCACATAAGTGATTGGTTTTAAGGTGGGCCCAGAGGGTCACGATCCCCCGACCCCCTGATTATGAGTCAGGTGCTCTAACCAGCTGAGCTATGGGCCCCAATATTTATTATTAAAGAACTTACATCAACAACCCATTAGTCAGGTGCTCTAATGCCGACGCTTTCGGTCGGCATCCTGACATGCGCTTCCCGCGCATCGTCAGGACCAGCTGAGCTATGGGCCCCGGTAATTTGGGACTGCAATATTAATTATTTGTTACTAATTATGCAAGTACCCCTGAAAAAGAAAGAAAACAGCCTCAGATAACCCTTATTACCTCTGTCAGCAACCTTATCACATTGTGTACATTCTTCCCGAACACATCAAGTACCTCTTCCCAGGTTACCGGATTCTCATCATCTTTCCACGAATCGTAGTCTGTGCTCATGGCAACTGTCGCGTATGGAAGACCCAGCTCGTTGGCCAGTATAACCTCCGGTGCCACGGACATGTTTATAATATCAGCTCCCCACGACCTGAACATCCTCGATTCAGCCCTCGTCGAGAAACGCGGCCCTTCAATGGTTATCACGGTCCCGGAACCGTGATGACTCAACCCGAGCTCCGCGGCCTTTTCAACAATAATTTTCCTCAGCCTCCTGTCGAACGGATCGGCCATAGGGGTGTGCCCCATACTGCCTGGAATAAACTCCTCGAAAAAAGTAGTGTCTCTCCTCCTTGTGAAGTCGATGAACTGGTCAGGGATTACAATGTCACCTCTTCTAATCTCTTCCCTGAGGCTTCCGCAGGCTGTTGTAGTGATTATACAGGTGCATCCTTCTTCCTTCAGGGCCATCAGATTAGCCCTGTTGTTCACACCCGAGGGTGTGATAGTATGCCCGTAACCATGTCTTGACAGGAGAACGACCTCCCGGCCGTTTATCTTTCCTGATCTTAACGGCGAACTGGGAGAGCCATAAAGGGTGGAAGCAACTTTCGTTTCAGGGTCTTTAAGAATATCAGGATTCTCAAGCCCCGAGCCTCCTATGATCCCGATCTTCATTTTTACTCCTTGCCGAGATATTGCATAAGTACTCCGACGGCTTCATCCATGTCGTGACCGAAGGTGAGTATCCCTGCCCTGTCGCCGGCCATAACTATGATCCTCTTCTCGAACACCTCGGGTTCTTTGAATATTCGGAGTATCTCTTTTGCCAGGCCGGTAGTCCCGTAATCCATCGATGGATTGGTGGTAGGAACCTTGTGAATAAGTTCGTTCCACAATTCTATACAGTGGACATGCACCACGGCATTGGTGCCGGGATCAGACATGTATATGGCAGCATGGGTCAGCGACTCTGACGATGCCTTGAGAGGACCAAGGCACTGTACCGCGTTGTCATCAATGTTGAATGACAGGACTTTTACATAATGCCCCGGCTCCAGTTCCGGGATCTCCCCGGTAGCCGAACCTGTTATCACGAACTGGTTCCCGGCTCCCGTCCTCATGCTTATATTCCCGAAGGCAACGCCATTCTCGTACGCGCCAATAAGATCCATGTTGAAGAGAACCTCTCTCCAGTTATTTATTATTTCAAATTGCTCATCAGAAACGACAGGACCTGACTGGCTCCAGTGGCAATTAAACTTGACAAACCCTTCCATCTTCTTATATTTTTTCTGAAAATAGTCTTTTAATCTCATTCTCCGTTGCAGCGCACACTCCTTTTTCAGTGATCAACCCCGAAACGAGCCTGGCCGGGGTCACATCAAAACCGAAATTAGACACGACGGTATTCTCTTTGCAAATCCTCACGGCACTGGTTTTATCACCTGCCATGCCGGTAACCATTGTAACCTCTCCCGGGTCCCTTTCCTCGATCTCTATTTCCCGCAGCCCGTCGCGGATTGACATATCAATTGTCGAAGTGGGTAGTGCCGCGTAAAAAGGGATATTATTATCTCTTGCTGCCAGGGCTTTGAGATAAGTTCCGATTTTATTCGCCACGTCACCTGTTGAAGTTGTCCTGTCACTGCCAGAAAAGACGATATCGACAAGGCCGTGCTGCATGAGGTGACCTCCAGCGTTGTCTGTTACCAGCGTGTTAGGTATGCCCTCCTCGCCAAGTTCGAAGGCAGTGAGCCTGGCACCCTGGTTTCTCGGGCGTGTCTCGTCAACCCACACGTGAACCGGAATGCCAAGATCGCGTGCCATGTATACAGGGGCGGTGACGGTTCCCCAGTCAACACATGCAAGCCATCCGGCGTTGCAATGGGTGAGTATATTTACAGTTTCCCCGTTCTTTTCCCGGGAAATTTTTTTTATCAATTCAACACCATGTTTCCCGATCGATCTGCAATTCCCGATCTCGAACTCCGCGATACCGTTTGCCAGTTCAAGCGATTTTTGCTGAAGGGTGGCAAGGTCTTTTATTCCATCCAGTCCTGCAAGCATCTCCCTTACAGCCCATGCAAGGTTGACGGCTGTTGGCCGGCAAGAGATGAGGTAGCTGCCAGCGTTCCGGAGGTAATCGCGGGGTGTTTCAAGAGGAGTCATCTCGAGAGTTGCCAGGTACATGCCATAGGCAGCAGCCACGCCTATTGCAGGAGCACCTCTCACGGTCATGTCCTTTATCGCGGTATAGACATCATCTACCGACCGCAATTCCGAAATCCTCAGCTCGAAAGGCAGTGCAACCTGGTCAATAGCCTTGATAACCGAAACGTCAGCTTCGTCCACCCAGATACTCCTGTATTGTTTACCTCCAATTTTCAAATTATTTCCAGGCCTTTGTTCAGGTCAAAATTATAAAATTATAGAATCAAACTCCATTTAACTGCTAACAAGCATCCGGTAGTCTAAATCATGAAGCCTGAGATTCAGGGAACTTAGTCGGTCCCCGCCGGTTTTTCGAATTATCGACCGGTTTGTTCCGGGCTCTTTGAAGTGCCGGTTTTATCAATTATATTTGTAAAACTTTTCTTCGAACAGAGTCAGCGATGGTAGATAAAGACGAGTACAGGCACAAGATTATAGTTACTTCTGGACAGATTTTCAGCCGTTTTGGATTCAGGAAAACAACGATGGACGAGATTGCCAAGGCACTGAAGATGGGCAAGAGTTCCGTGTATTATTATTTCAAAAGCAAGGAAGACATCTTCGAAGCTGTAGTATTGCACGAGGCAAACATCCTGAGGAACGAACTCACAACTGCAATAAAGTCTGTTGACTCGCCTATGGAAAAGATGGAAAAATACGTGTTCGTGAGGATGAAATCGTTCGAGAAGCTTTCCAATTATTATAATGCCATTTTCGACAAGAACCTTGACCATTTCGACTTCATCGAAAAAATTCGGGAAAAGTATGACAGGGAGGAGATCGCGATATTAAGGCTTCTTCTTTACGACGGGGTCAGGAAAAAAGTATTTACCGTTGAGAAGACGGAATACACTGCAATGGCAATCCAGACAACCCTCAAGGGTTTCGAAGTTCCACTATTCTGGAAGAAGAGGGAAGTTGACATAGAACGAAGGATGAGAACCATCCTCGACGTGCTCTTCTATGGAATTCTAAGGGGCAGGTGATCAGCGCCGGACAACCCCGGGTTTCTTGTACTTGTAACTCAGCACCAGGCCTATTATTCCAGCAAGGATAAACGGGATGCTTAAAAGTTGTCCCATGTTAAGGCTCATCCCTTTCTCGAAATCGACCTGTGTTTCCTTTATAAATTCAATCAGGAAACGGGCGGAAAACACGAGGATAAGAAAGATGCTGATCAGTGAGCCCTGGTAGACGTCACCTTTTTTCTTCCAGTACATGCGGAAGAGGAGGAAGAAAACCATCAGATAGACAAGTCCCTCGTAAATCTGCGTTGGATGTTTCGGGGCATTTTCCCCGTTACGCAGGAAGACGAAACCCCAGGGCAGGGTTGTTTCAACACCGTAAATCTCCGAGTTCATCAGGTTTCCCATCCTGATCAGGAATCCCGCCAGGGCAACTACTACAGCTATCCGGTCAAGCACCCATGCAAAACCTTTATTCTCCTTCCTTGTGAAGAGCCAAAGGGCAAGCAGTATGCCAACTCCCGCGCCGTGACTTGCCAGGCCGCCATGCCATACGTAAAGAATCTCCAGCGGGTGTTTGAGGTAGAAATCGGGCTGGTAAAACAAACAATGCCCAAGCCTCGCCCCAACGATGGTCCCGATTGCCATGTAGATAGTAAGCTTGTCGAGAAGCGCCTCGGTAAGCCCCTCGTTGAGAAACATTTTTCTCATTATGATGTACCCGAAGAGAAACCCGGATGCGAAAAGAAGTCCATACCATCTAACAGCGATTGACCCTATTTTGAAAATCTCGGGGTCTGGATTCCATGGGATAGTTAGCAGATGCATGACGTATATTTAATCTTGAGATCAAAGGTATTAAAATATTGGTTTGACTTAATAAACACGATATTTTTTAAGGTGCACCGACTGACAAGGGGGGTATCCAGCGAAAGAAAATTAACGTAAGTTTGTAATCTCATGATAAGTGAATGAACAGGACAGGGAATATATTTTCAGGATGCTTGGTTCTGCTGATACTGATATCCGGTTGTGCCCGGACCGTCAGCTCACTCCCGGGAGGTCCCAAAGACGAAACACCACCGAAACTTGTGAAAAGCGTGCCCTCTAACGGTTCGACTTTCTTTAAAGAAAAATCAATCACCGTCACCTTTGATGAATACGTGGTTTTTGACAAGCTTAGCGAGAAATTCATGGTGTCGCCGCCCATGAAGACTAAACCAGAGATAACGCTCCGCGGCAAAAGTGTTTTTATTAACTTCAAGGATGAACTCAAGGATAGCACGACCTACACCCTGTATTTCCAGGATGCAATAAGAGACGTGAACGAGAATAACCCGCTCGATAATTTCCAGTTCGTTTTTTCGACAGGCAAGTACCTCGATTCACTTTCAGTCACGGGTAATGTTTACTATTCACACGATCTTGAATCTGGCAAGGGGGCACTGGTACTCCTGCACAGCCTGCAGGCCGATTCAGCACCAAGGAAGATGATCCCTGACTACGTGACCCTGGCCAACAGGAACGGCATCTTCAGGGTCGATAACATGAAGCCCGGGAAATACAGGCTATACGCGCTTCTTGATAATAACAACAACAAGAGATACGATCTCGCTGACGAGGGGTTTGCTTTCCTCGATTCGATAATTACCGTTACACCAACAAAGAATCATCTCCCCCCTCCAGTTCCGGATACCGTTAAAAGAGAGGTACGCGACACTATGTCGTTTGTCGACAGGAGCGGGACAATGTATGACATGTACCTGTTCACCGCTCCCAGGAAGGCATACTGGCTTACTTCATCCGACAGGAAAACAGCATACAAGCTGACTTATTCCGTGTCGCTGCCACCCGACACGATGGATTTCAGCTTCAGGCTTGTTGACCCCGTCTCCGACAAGTATGAAGTATTTAAAAGCAAGGATGGAGACACGCTCACCGTTTGGCTGCATGACAGCCTTATCTATTCAAACCCCGTGCTCAGGACAGTTGTTACCTACCCGTTCACCGACTCTTTGAAAAACGTGGTAAGCAGGACAGATTCAATACCGATGAGGTTCACTCCTTTAAAACCGGTAAGAGGCAAGGCAAAAAACATCCTGAAGGTCACTCATAATATCCCCGCAAGGGGGATAAGGCAGGGATCTGTTATCAGTTTCTCATCTCAAACCCCGCTTGTTGAAGCTGACACCTCGGTTATACGGTTATACGAACTTACAGAATCGGGACGCAAGAAACTTCCTTATTCATTCACCCTTGACACCGCTACTAAAATGAAACAGGTCTTAAGTGCAAGATTCAGGGAGAAAAACAGGTACCTGCTGACTTATGATAAGAAAGCTTTCCGCGATATCTATGGCAATGTTTCAGATTCATCAGGAGTTAGCTTCCAGATGAACCCTAAAGAAAGCTACGGTTCTCTTTCCTTCAATGTGACAGGTGTTACCGGTAATGTGATAATTCAGCTCATGGATGAAGGCGAAAAAATTCTTTCTGAGAGGAAAATGAACGGGGGAGGAATTGCCGAATTTCCATTCCTCGACAAGGGGAAATTCAAAGCCAGACTGATTTTTGATATTAACGGCGACGGGAAATGGACCACTGGTGATTTTGACACGGGTCTTCAACCCGAACCAGCCTCCTATTATCCCGATATTGTTGAAGCCAAGATTGACTGGATATCTGAATATAACTGGACCGTGAAGGACAGGAATTACAAAAACCAGAAGATGAGAAAGAAAGATTCCACTTCGCGCTGAAGTAAAATCGCGTGGTTCGGTTTATTCTGAACAAGGGGAATTCTCGAAATTGTTTTTTACATTTGTTTGTCCCGGATTATTAACTGGCGGGAAAAAGTAAGTAAAACAAGCACATCATAATTACATGAGAGAAGTAGTAGCCGGTGTAGATATAGGTGGAACTAACACTGTATTCGGATTAGCAGACAGGCATGGGGAGATAATTTCCGAAGGCAAGCTGTCAACGACCGCTTACCCGAAGATAGAAGATTTCATCTCGGTGTTGTCGGCATCGATAAAGGAACTGGCAGCAGAACACAAGGATGTATTACTCAAGGGAATCGGGATAGGAGCACCCAACGCCAATTACCACAAGGGAACCATCGAGCTTGCTCCTAACCTGGCATGGAAAGGCATAGTTCCTTTCGTTGAACTCCTGAAGAAAAAGATTGATGTACCCGTGGCAATGACGAATGATGCCAACGCTGCCGCCATGGGCGAGATGATCTTTGGTGGAGCCAAGGGTCTGAAGGACTTCATTGTACTTACACTGGGTACCGGTCTGGGGAGCGGAATCGTAATAAATGGTCAGCTTGTATACGGTCATACAGGTTTTGCAGGTGAGCTTGGGCACATGCTGATGGTCCCTGGTGGCAGGGAATGCGGATGCAGTCGTCATGGATGTCTCGAGACTTACGCGTCGGCAACGGGACTTGTTAAAACAGTGTCGCTGATGCTCAGCGAGATGAGGGAGGAAAGCGATCTCCGCGACATAGCACCCGCTGAACTCACTTCAAGGCAGGTGGCCGAGGCCGCTGCTCATAACGACCCGGTCGCTCTCAAGGCGTTTGACTACACGGCCAGGATGCTGGCTCACGGGATAGTAAATGCCATCGTGTTCTCGAGTCCACAAGCCATCTTCCTCTTTGGCGGACTTGCCCAGGCAGGAGAATTGCTGTTCGCTCCTGTCAGGAAATATGTTGATGAAACCGTCCAGCCAATATTCCGCGGTACCTGCGAGATATTGCCGTCGGGAATACCTGAAAGCAATGCCGCTGTTCTCGGGGCTGCCGCCCTCGCCTGGAATGAACTCTCCAAATAATTGATTAACTTTTGTTTCTTGATGGATACCTTGCAATTGGTTCTTTAAGTTCCGAACTAAAAATATCAAACAGGCATGAAAACTATTGATGTTAAAAAGGAGATATTCAAAGATCCGATCCCGACGATAGCCGAGGTTTCGGCCAGGCTCGATTCTTACAAGGAAAGAAACCTTATCTCGGAGCTTAACTGGAAGGGCTTTGATTACAAACCCGACGTGCAGTTTGTCATTGCTTATACCGACAAGGAATTGCTTTTGAAATACTGGGTCAGGGAGGAATATTTCAAGGCAGAGAAGACTCTTCCTAATGAAATGGTCTGCGAGGATTCGTGTGTCGAGTTCTTCGTATCACCTGCCGACGATGGCATCTATTATAATATCGAGTTCAATGCCATAGGTACCTGTCTGATTGGATGCGGGACTGGAAGGCAGGACAGCAAACGGATATCTCCTGATATCATTTCGAGGATCCGCAGGCTTGGCACTGCCGGCACCACTCCATTCCGGGAGAGGAAGGGTCATTCAGAATGGACTCTGACTCTCGCCATTCCTTACGGGGTCTTTTTCAGGCACGACATTCACGATCTGAAGGGCAAGACTTTCAGGGCAAATTTCTACAAATGCGGCGATATGCTGTCCGTCCCGCATTACGTTACCTGGAACCCGGTCGGGACCAGTCAACCCGATTATCATCAACCGGCTTATTTTGGTCTTTTAAGATTCATCTGATAAATACACAAAACATGCTAAAAGGAAACGCGTTAATCGGACAATCCGGCGGACCGACATCAGTTATCAACTCGAGTCTTGCCGGTATAATCAAAGCGGCATCATCAGTTCCAGCTATTGGTGCAGTTTACGGTATGCACTATGGGATAGAGGGATTCATGCAGGGAAAGATTTATAATCTGGGCAACCAGCCTGCTCAGGTGCTTGATGGTCTCAGGAAAACCCCTTCCTCGGCACTTGGATCTTCCCGCCACAAACTCAAGGAAGCAGATTTACCAGTAATACTCGGCCTGCTCAGGAAATATAATATAAGGTACATCTTCATGATTGGCGGGAATGATACGATGGACACCATAACCAGGATTGAAGAATATTGCAGGAGTGAGAAATATGAACTGGCAGGAGTTGGTGTTCCCAAGACAGTTGATAATGATCTGTTCGGCACTGATCACACACCTGGTTTTCCTTCGGCAGCCAGATCAAACATCCTTAACGTGATGCAGGCCGGGGTGCTTGCCCGCGACATGCAGAAAGTAGACCAGTACGTGGTTTACCAGACCATAGGCAGGGATGCAGGCTGGTTAGCTGCCGCAACAGCACTGGCCGCGAAAAGCGATGAAGATGCACCTCATCTCATTTACGCCCCGGAGTTTGCCTTCGACAAGGAGAAGTTCCTTTCGGATGTTGACAAGTGTATCAGGAATTACGGATGGGTGTCTGTTGTCTGTGGAGAGGGCATCAAGTATGCTGACGGGACTCCGGTGAGTGCCTCCACCACCAAGGATAAATTCAGCAACACCGAATACGGAGCCATGGGCGGGGCGAGCGTCGCTATCAACCTGCATGCCATGATAAAGGACAATTTTGGTCTCAGGGGCGAGTTCCAGATACCGGAGTCGTTGATCATGAGTGATTTTGTAAGGGCAATGCCACTTGATCTGGACGAGGCTTTCCGCTGCGGCCAGGAAGCAGTCAGACTGGCCGCTGATGGTATATCAGGAGTGATGGTAACGATGGAAAGGATTTCCGATGATCCATACTCTATCAGACTCGGTACCGCACCTCTCAAGAGCGTTGCCGTTGCTGCCAAGCCTATGCCTCTAGATTTCTTCAATAGTGAAGGAAATCATGTTTCCGATAAGTTCATCCGCTATATGAAACCTCTCGCTGGTGAACTTCCTGCTTTTGTAAGACTTGAAAAAAACTTCGTTAAAACAGTATAACAATGAAAGAATTCAACAAGGTCGCTCTTTCAATAAACGCACATCCCGATGATGCCGAGGCATGGAATGCCGGTGTCCTGAAACTTCTGAAGGACAAGGGTTACAAGATAGTGATAGCCACTCTTACCGGTGGCGACATGGGCGGATGTAACATGACTATGGAAGAAACAGCCAGGACCAGGTATGAAGAAGCCAAACGTGCTGCTGCCGTGCTTGACGCGGAGTATTATACCCTTGGAGGCACTGATGGTTTCCTTTACGACACCATGGAAATGCGCCTCAAGGTTGTTTCTCTTATCAGGAAAGTGAGAGCGGGTATCGTTTTCACCCATCTCACCTGCGATTATCATTCAGATCATCGTACCACTGCCTATATAGTTGAAGCGGCAGCCATGATCTCTTCACTCGACCCGGTGCCCGTCAAGGAAAAACCAGTCGAAATCACACCCCTGCTATATCATTCTTCCCCTTTCACCCTGTCAGATCCCCTGGGCTCGGAAATAACACCTCCTCATTTCCTCGTTGATGTTACAAGCGTTATCGAGACGAAGAAAGAGATGCTGAGTCATCATGTTTCGCAGATTGACCTCATGAGACACATGCACAAGATTGATGACTTTTTTGGTTTCGTTCTCGAGGGGAATCGTAACTACGGGAGGATGGCCGGAGTACCTTACGCCGAGGTATACTGGCAACATCTTGGTGGCGGGTTTCAGAAAGAACCGCAGGTACAGCGGGATCTTGCAGAGTTTCTGGTAAAAAAATAAAACATAATAACGATGAATAACAAGGAAGAAAAATACACGAAATACGCTCTTTCAAGAGAGATGCTCGAAACGCCATCCATAATGGCCAAGTTCGACCCGACGGGGGTAAAGAGATTTTCAGAAAAGGTCAAAGCCGGCAAAAAGCTATTTCTGACCGGCGAAGGAAGCAGCAGGATCTTCCCTGCCAAACGGTCCATTTACGCCAGCATGAAGTGGGGTCTGCCGGTCACTATTCTCACCGAGGGTTCCACGCAGGCCATGGAGTATGACCTAAACGACTTTTCAGTATTTGCAGCATCAAATTCCGGACAGACCAAGGAGGTAATCAGGCTGGCGATGACACTTAAAGAAAAGAAGCATGCCAACGTGTTCGGGCTGACCGCGAATAACGGCACCAAGCTTGGCGAGATAGCAAACGACACTTATGTTCTGGCGTGTGGCAAGGAGAATGCAGTCGCGGCTACTAAATCTGTTGTCGAGCAGGGTCTTTTCTACGATGCGATCATCAGGCAGTTGGCCGGCAAGGAAATGAAGGGACTGGACAAGGCTGCTGAATGCGCGGAAAAGGCGCTAACAATGAAGCCTGCGGCTGCAATAGTTGAAGCGATGAAATCGGCCGACGTCATCTATTTCGCGGGTAGAAATACCGGTGTTGCCGAGGAGCTGGCACTCAAGACTAACGAGATAACACGGAAGAAGTCGGCTTATCTCGAGGGTACTTTCGCCGTGCATGGAATAGAGGAAGTGATGGACAGGAACGAGGTTCTCATATGGATAGAGCCCTTTGCCTCGGAAGAGGATAAGTTCAGGGAATGTCTCGTGAAGGGCGTGGGGATGAAAATTTTCACCATATCTTCCCGTCCCACCAGCTTCGAGGGACTGGTTATCCCTGATGCTGGTGATTATGCTGAGTACGTTCAGCTGGCTGCAGGATGGAACCTGCTTGTTGAAACGGGTCTCGCGCTTGGCATTGATCTCGACAAACCGGTCAGGGCAAGAAAAGTCGGTAACGAGTACACCGGAAGCTAAGGCTTATCAATAGTAGCATCCTTGCTATCCATTAATAATTTATTTGATACATTTGTAAACATGTAAAATTATTTTGTTGTATCAATCAGATTAAAAATGGCGAAGAAGCAGGTTGTAGCTGGTATTGACATAGGTGGGACAAATACAGTAATCGGTTTTGTAGATCGTGAAGGTAACATATTGGCAGAGTACAAGATAAAGACTGCCAAATACCCTGATATAAATGATTTTGTAGCGGCCATTTTCGAAAACGTGAACAAGTTTTCATCCGGGCTTGGCAAGGATGTGGAACTTGTGGGTTTCGGTGTTGGTACCCCGATGGGTAACATCAACAAGGGTACAATTGAGCATGCTGCCGATCTCCCGTGGAAAGGCGTTATATTTCTCGCTGACATATTTGGCAAATACACCAAACTGCCCGTGGTTGTTACAAACGATGCCAATGCTGCCGCTGTTGGCGAGATGGTTTACGGCGGGGCCAAGGGCATGAAGGATTTCATAGTAATCACACTGGGCACGGGCCTCGGAAGCGGGTTCGTTGTTGACGGGAAACTTGTTTACGGTCACGATGGTTTTGCAGGCGAAATAGGTCATACCTCGATCAGACCCGGGGAGTCGAACCGCGATTGCGGGTGTGGTAAGAAGGGCTGTATAGAAACCTACGCTTCCGCTACCGGTCTGAAGAGGACGCTACTGAAAATCATGGCCGACAGTATAGAACCGAGCGATCTAAGGAAATACAGTTTTGAAGAGCTCGACGCCAAGATAATTCATGAAGCGGCTCTTAACGGCGACCCGATCGCGATAAAAGCCTTCGACCATACCGGTAAGATGCTTGGTTTCAAACTGGCTGACGTGGTTGCCCATACAAACCCCGAGGCTATTTTCCTCTTTGGCGGACTTGCTCTCGCGAAAGACCTGATTTTTGAACCGACCAAGAAACACATGGAGGAGAACCTGCTCAGTATTTACAGGGGCAAAGTGAAGCTTCTTGAATCACATCTCAGCACACAGAATGCAGCGGTTCTCGGAGCCAGTTCTCTGGTGTGGTCAGTGAGGGAACAATAAAGAGTTCAACCAGATATGCCGAATTTTGATAATATACTAAACTATATCCTCGGTGGTATATTTATCGTTCTGATATTCGCGCTGGCTTATGCTTATCTTAAACCTCACAGGATTCACAAAAGAAGACCTGTTTCTACCTTGTTTCTTAAAACTTCCTACCTGGCTTACCTTTTCATCCTGCTGGTAGTTGTTTACTTATCAAGTTTCTTTAAAGGAGGACTCGATGATGTCTTCCTCGGGATAGAATTTTTTGCTTTCCTCGTCGTGTTGTTCGTTCCGACAATTGGTATTTTTGCCAGGAAGCTGGGGCCTTTTAACAGGAGAAGGGAAAACTATAACTACTTCTTTTCACTTGTTAATGTCTTGTGTATTTTAGCGCTATTACTGATGTATTTCATATGATAAGGCAGTGATCCTGCATGACCCTTGCTTGTTCAGGCGGATTGTGGCCGGTTATTATTGAACTTAAAAGGTAAACATATGATCAAAGAAAGACTGGTTGGTTACATAGAAGACAGCATTAGGAACAACTGGGAGAAACAGGCCCTTTCAAACTTCCGGGAACCGGGCTATTCATACAAGGAGATAGCCGAGAAGATTATCAAAATCCACATGTTCCTCGGTCAGCTTGATATCAGGGAAGGTGATAAGATAGCACTTGTCGGAAGGAACTCTGCCAACTGGTGTGTTGTTTATCTCGCGGCTGTATCGTACGGTGCTGTTATAGTACCCATACTTCCCGATTTCAAACCGGATGATCATTTGAATATCATTAATCATTCCGATTCCAAAGTCCTTTTCGTTGATGACAAGATATGGGAAACCTTCGATTTCGCGAGGATCCCTGAAATAGTGTCTGTTGTATCGCTCGAGAATTTCTCGCATGTTGTATCAAGGAATGCTGATTCGGCTAAGATCTATTCCGGGCTCGACCAGATGTTCGCATCAAAATACCCGGTCTTTTTACCCGAACATGTAAAGTTCTCGGCAGTCACTAACGACAAACTTGCAGTGATAAGTTATACTTCCGGCACCACGGGTTTTTCAAAGGGAGTAATGCTTAATCATAACAGTCTGGCAGCCAATGTCAGGTTTGCACAGAATCACATGCCTCTGAAGCCGGGCGACCCCGTGGTTTCTTTCTTACCACTTGCACACACTTACGGTTGCGCCTTCGAATTCCTCTTCCCGTTCACCTACGGCTGCCATATTACGATCCTCTCCAAAACCCCGTCACCCCAGATCATACTCCAGGCATTCGGCGAGATTAAACCACGACTGATCCTTTCGGTGCCTCTCGTGATAGAAAAGATATACAAGAAGCAGTTATTACCTGTAATCACCAAACCTGCCATGAAGTTGTTGCTGGCTATCCCCGGTATTAACATGATCCTTTTCAAAAAGATCAGGGAGAAGCTTACAAACTCGTTTGGCGGACGCTTCATGGAGATTGTTATTGGTGGCGCAGCTTTTAACCCCGACACAGAAAAATTCTTCAGGAAGATAGGTTTCAAGTTCACTGTCGGTTATGGCATGACAGAATGCGGTCCGCTCATCAGCTACGCCTCGTGGGACACCACGAAGCTCGGGGCTTCAGGTCGCGCGGTTGATACCCTGGAGGTGAGGATTGATTCCGAGGATCAGGAGAAGAAAGTCGGTGAGATAATACTCAAGGGCGAGAACGTGATGCTTGGTTATTACAAGAACGAGGAGGCAACTAAAGCAGTTATCGATGCAAACGGCTGGCTTCACACCGGAGACCTCGGTGTAATAGACAAACAAGGGAATATTTATATCAAGGGAAGAAGCAAAAGCATGATCCTGGGACCTTCAGGCAAGAATATTTATCCCGAGGAGATTGAATCTGTTTTCAATAACGAGAAGTTCATCACGGAGTCGCTCGTTATTGACGAGGATAACAAGCTTGTTGCATTGATCTTCCCGGATTATGACCAGGCCAGGGCCGAGGGGATAACAGATGAACAGCTTCCGGCGGTCCTCGAGGAAATAAAGAAGAGTGTTAATGAAAGGCTGCCGGATTACATGTCTGTCAGCAAGGTGAGGATTCACCCCGAGGAATTTGCCAAAACACCCAAGAGAAGTATAAAAAGATTCCTGTACACCCGCGAATAGCAGAGCATTATCAATTACTATCTTATAAATAAGGGGCAATGAATTTATACGTGGTAATAGTAGCAGGTGGCAGTGGCAAGCGCATGGGTCTTGACACTCCAAAACAGTTTCTCGAACTAGCCGGGAAGCCTGTACTGATGCATACTATCGAGAAGTTTAAAAACTTCGATCCATCAATCGAAATAGTAACCGTGTTACCAGAAAACCAGTTACGACACTGGACCGACCTGGTTAAAAAGTACTCGTTCGACCAGCCGCATACACTCGTCAAAGGTGGGGCCCACAGGTTCATATCAGTGAAGCATGGTCTGGAATTCGTCGAGGGGCCCGGACTAGTTGCAATACACGATGGAGTCCGTCCCCTGGTAAGCGTCGACACGATAAAGAGATGTTTTGAATCGGCAGCGAATAGTGGTAGTGGTATCCCCGTTGTCAGCCCTTCCGATTCACTCAGGCTCGTGTCTGATGGCACAAATAGTCCTATAAACCGTACTACCGTTAAACAGGTTCAAACCCCGCAGGTATTTGATATCGATCTGATTAAAAAAGCTTACCGGCAGGAATATGATCCTGACTTTACCGACGATGCGACTGTTCTTGAAAAGACGGGTAAACAGATCCATCTGGTTGACGGGAACCGCGAGAACATTAAAATAACAAACCCGGAGGATCTGTTCATTGCACAGACCCTCCTGCCATTTATCTCCTGACCTTTATTGTCCTTATACCCCAGGCAGGTATAAGAGTGCCGTTAACATATTCCTTGTTCATTTTACCGTCAAAATCGCTGAACCACAATCCGGCAGGCTTGTCCCTGAACGTGAGTTCCAGGTTTTCAGGAGCACCTGAAGCGTTGAATAATCTAACGAGGTAACCGTCAGGTACCGGGACAAGAGCTGTCACCACTATGGCGTTGTTTCTCATCCTGAAGAGAGGGTTCTTTCCCGTGGTACCCTGACCTGCAGCAACAACCTGCAATGGTTCCGATTCCTGAATAGCCGCCATCTCGGCATTATTTGAAATGAAAATGCCGTGAGGTATTATCGTGTACCTGAATCTTACAATTCCTTCCTGCGAGGCCTTGTAATTCGTTTCCCAGTAGTTGTTCATCACGTACGAATAGATGGTCTGGCTCGGGTTTAACGCTGATATCCATCCATATGCAGTTGCATCTGCAGTTATATCGCCTATTTCAACAAGAGGAGCATCTTTTGTCACGAGTGTCACCCCGTAGTCCTGGTTGGAAATGTCAACCCATTTCTCCGGGGTCAGGTAGTTCTTGCATGCAGCTTTCATCTGGTCAGCATCTGCCCTGTAAACCCCGTAAGCAAGATCAAGTCTGATTACACCTGCCGGAATGTTAAACGGGAAAGCGAGATGTACACCCTCGGGCGTGTATATGTTTTCCTTGTTTATTTCGGTTGTTATGTTGACTTTATCAATACCGTTTATTAGCTCGTAATAGTTGGTTATTGATTTTGATCCCTTCCCGTTCACTGTAGTTTTCAGGATTGTCACAACAGGACCTTTTTCAATTACCTCTGCACTGGTTGCTGTCCCCGCGAACCTGTTTACGGGAGATCTGCCGGATACGTAAAAATAGGTGTTGAGCCCCGGCAGCTTGCTGTTATCAGTCAGCTCTGTACCGCGTCGTTTGTAAATAAGGCTCCTGACAGAACCCGTCACCTCGTCGGCGCTAAGCCTGAATGATTCATTCTCGATTGCTGTCCCCGGCGAGGGAGTACCCGATTGTGAAAGGGTCCCATCTTCAAATGTATAAATGGAAGATCCCATTGCCGGAACACTTTTCGCCACGAAAACAAGTTCGCCTGTAGATAGCTTTTGAGAAGGAACTATCGCACCTGACTTGTCCTTTACTATTGGACCGGCTATGTTCATATCCGGCTTGATGGTAACAAGGTCTGTCACGTCCCACGAATGAGTGTTTATGACCTCGATTGCAGAAACCTGCGCGGGGCTGTTTGTTGAGGAAGAAGCCTGCCTTAGAAGGGCATTGCTTTGATCAACTGCTTCAATAGCAAAAGATCTTTTCTTTGCCCACTGGCTTAGTGTAAATGGATTCTCCGGTTCGCTTATACTGTTCCAGCTGCCCCAGGTATGTTCATCATACAGCAGCACTGACCTCCAGGCATCATTTACCTTGCTTGTCTCATATCCACCGGTATTGTTCATGACGAACAGTGCATCAGCGATATTTATGTTTGATGCAGCCATCCTGTTCATTGAAGTCTCGAGAGCTGATGAAGCAGCTCCGTCTTCCCAGTAGCCCGTGAAGGCGCCCGTGACAGAAGGTATTTTGTCACCATATCTTCTCTCGAATTCCGAGAACGATTCTGTCACGGTCATTATGCTTATAGTTGGAGTTACATATTTCTCATTCCAGGCTTTCACTGCCTGGCTCAGCGTGGGGTCAGTCGGTCCGTTATCGGAACCGATGTTATACCTGAGAGTTATTATCTCGTATGGGTAATCCTTATCGTGAAGCTCGTTCAGGTAGCCGAAGATCTTGCCTTCGTCGAGACGATATTTCAACTCGTCATATTTCAACCCGGTATGAAAGAGCGAGTAAGCCTTCTCGTGTATCCAGCATAATACCTTCTCCTCGCCTGATGGTGAAACCCAGTAAAAAGGCCTGTCGCCCCAGTCCTTGATGGTACTGCCTATCCTGTGGCCGACATTTGTCCCGAGAGACAGATACCTGACACCACTCCTTGCCAGCACGGGTACTATTCCCCACGACCACCCGGGGATGTCAGTTATCATAGCCGATTCTGACTTCACACCACACTCGGCGGCTATCCTCCTGGCGTCAGCTGTCAACCTTACAAGTTCCTCGGTTGAACACAGTTCGGTAAGCGTATTCGAATAAAAAGCATCAAGTCCTATCCAGCCTTTAGAAATGGCAGCTTTCAGTCTCTCTGCTTTTGCAGGTTCATTTTCCCTCAGGTAAGTCTCTATACCCCACATTACCTCCGAATTCCATTTGAACCTGGCTTCAGGCGGGAAGCCCTGCGATTTCTCGGCCAGGTCGATGGCGCTTTCAAGATTCTTCCATTGTATCTGCTTCACCTCGTCCTGCACGTGCGTGTAGCCAATATCATTATGAGAATGGTGCAGCAGGTGGATGGTTCTCTTCACGACGGGTTCAAGAATGAATTCCTCGCTGGCAAGTAACTTCTTACCACCATTGACACTGATTGTTACAGGGAATTTCCGGGCTTCCTTCACCACAGGCAGCTTAGCCCTGATAGTGTTATATCCGAAATTCAGTGTCGTTGGAGTAACTATATCACCTGATTTAACGGTTGCTTTGACAGGATCACCCATGTAAACATACTCTAGTCGCACCTGCTGATATTCTGCACCGCCTTCTCTTGTCACTGCCTGTTCCTGAACGAGCTTGAGATCAGGCTCCATCCCGTACCTGAACACCATGAACCAGGTTGGGCTGTTAGCATTCTCCCCAATGACTTTCAGCGTGAGAGGCTTCCCTTTCTCATACTTTCCTTCCGGAACCGTGAGGGTCATGTACCCGTGCTGATCGCCATGCATATCTGTTGTTGAAATATCGAAGTCAAGGGTCAGTCCTCCCGTACTGGTCCAGGTGTACTTTTTCTGGTTGTTATCGCGCGGGCTGCTTATCCTGAAGCATTTCGTGCCATTAACAAGGATATCCCAGTTATGAGGATTCTCGGGGTTCACATCTATGGCTGCCAGCATGATGAACCTGGCCGGTCCGCCCTTGTAACCTGAAGGTACCGGTTCCGTTTCCCACTCGATATAAAGATTCTCCTCTATCGATCTTATTAGTAATGAAGTACCCACGTTAGGTTGAGGTGAATGGTAATTGAAACTGTCTCCTTTAATTGTCTTGAAATAACCCTTCAGGTAACCCTTTGGATTTCCCGGATCCTGGGCGGCAACAAGAGAAGTCAGTGTTAGCAGCGCGAGCTGCAGGAACAGGTGTGACAGTCTGATTTTCATATATGGAGCTATTCAGTTAATAATTCAAACGAAAGGCATATTGCATTACCCTCAGAATACCCGGGCCTGCCACCTTACCCAAAAGGTGTAAAGTTATTCACCGTGCTTCTTGCAGCATTGACAAAATACCTATTATTCGTATCTTGCAATATATTAAAAAAAGAGAGTATGAAATTCAGGTTAGCGGCCATTATTATATCACTAGGCATCCTCACGGCTTGTGCCGAAGTGATGCAGGTCCTCCAGAGCGCGAATATAAATCTGCCTCTTACTGAAGACGAGGTGGTAAGCGGTTTGAAAGAAGCGCTCATGACAGGTGCGGAAAACTCTGCCAGGAAACTGGCTGCTGAAAATGGTTATTATGGCGATGCCGCCATCAAGATACTCCTTCCCGACGAGGCGAAAGTGATAATCGACAATCTCTCGAAGATACCTGGGGGTGACAAGCTGGTTGAAGATGTTGTGCTAAGGATCAACAGGGCAGCAGAAGATGCAGCGAAAGAGGTTGCTCCTGTTTTTATAGGGAGCGTGAAACAAATGACTATCAAAGATGCCTTCGGGATACTCAATGGTGCTGATAACGCGGCAACCGATTACCTGAGAAGAACGACCTATAATGAACTGTATTCACTATACAAGCCCAAGATCCAGGCCTCGACAGAGAAGAAAATCGTTGCTGGAATATCGACGAAAGACTCCTGGGTTGCACTCACCGGCAAGTGGAACAACCTGGCAAATAGCGTTGCCGGTAAAATCGCCGGGTTCAAACCGGTTAATACAGACCTCGATGATTTCCTCACCACAAAAGCTCTCTCCGGGATGTTCATGAAAGTCGAGGGTGAGGAGCTAAAGATCAGGAAGGATGTTAACGCGAGGATCAGCCCGGTTCTCAAAAGGGTATTCGGAAGCCTTGATAATAAAACAACTCAACAGGAATAACATTTTTCATGCTCGACAAAACTATTTTCAGTTACAAGGATCTCGAGATAAAACTCACTGATCACGCCAACGAGAAGGTTCTTGAACTGCTTGACAGAACCGTGCTCGGATCGGAAGGAGGGATGAGGTATGCCCTGCAGAATATTTCCGAAAGAATTAAAATATATCACGACCGTATCAGGTTCATCTCTCTTTACAAGAAGAACAAGGTAACCGGGACGATAGGTTCATGCTTCAGGCATGCCAGGCTTGGTGACAAGAGCTTCATGTGTTCTTACATCAGGTATCTTGCAGTACATTCCGGCTACCAGTCAGATTTCACGAGAAGGGAGCTCAGGCGTGAAAAGATTAAACCGGAAAAAGAGGACTCTTTTAAACACAAAACCCTCGAGCTTTTCGGTAAACCTTCCGTTCTGGAGGTGGAAGGGCTCACCGATTCCGACAAGCATATCATGTATGCCTATGTCGAAAGCATGAACGAGCGTTCCAAGAACCTTGTCAACCAGGCTGGTTACGAACAGATCCGTTCTTTCCTGACCGTTGCCTTCAGCAGGTTCTCGCCGAAAAGATCAATTAGTGTCTCCGGGATAACCGACGACGAGAAACCCGAAATGCTGAATCTGCTTTCCAACTACTACAAGGGGCACTCGATGTACACCGGGGAGTTCGTGTTCAGAGAAGGTAACTATTATGTTTTGCGTGAAGGAGGAAAGATAATCGCGGGTGTGAACGCCATCCCGAATAAATACAAGGTTTACCACGTTCCCGGCGTGTGGGGGTGGATCTTCATGAAGATTCTACCATATCTCCCTTATTACAGGAGGCTTTTTCAACCTGGCGAGTTCAGGTTTCTTGTTTTTGACTCAGTTTATTGCCAGGAAGGGGAGGAGAAAAAGCTTGAAAGACTTTTCGAGTCTGTATGCTCCCTCGAAGGATTCAACACGGGTTTGACCTGGCTCGATGACAGGAGCATGTTATACGAAAAGCTGAAGACTGGTGTAAACATGGGAGTGCTTAACAGGATGCTGAACGCGAAACCCGGAATCGTTTTCGCTAAATTCGTGAATTTCACTGACAAGGAAAAGGAACCGTTTTACGATTCACCAGTGTTCATCACCGGTGTCGACATAACCTGATTTGTATTCACTGAAAATATAAGCTGAACAATGAGACTTGTAACCAGAATCTTTTTACAGGCTGCCTTCCTCTTACTCGTGTCTGAATGTGCAACAGCTCAAGCCCCTGCTGTGAACGATGCGAAGATGAAATGGTTTCACGATGCCCGTCTTGGCATATTCATTCACTGGGGTATCTATTCAGTCGATGGCATTGACGAATCGTGGTCATTCTACAATGGCTACATCTCGTATCCCGATTACATGAAACAGCTTTCAGGGTTCACCGCGTCGGCTTACAACCCTGGTGATTGGGCCGCGCTGATAAAGGAAAGCGGGGCAAAGTATGCTGTAATAACAACAAAACATCACGACGGGGTAGCACTATGGAATACTTCCGCCGGCGATCTTAATGTTGTCAGGAAAACTCCAGCCGCGAGAGACCTGGTAACGCCCTTATGCAAAGCTCTCGTTAAGAATAATATAAAGGTGGGCACTTATTTCTCTCTTCTCGACTGGTCACATCCCGACTATCCCAACTTCACACAAAAAGAAAAAAAATATACTTCAGATACTGCAAGGTGGAACCGGTTCACGAAATTCAATTTCGCGCAGATAAGGGAACTTGGAGAATTTCAACCCCGATCTTTACTGGTTCGATGGCGACTGGGAACAGTCGGCTGAAGCGTGGAAAGCCAGCGAGATAAGGAACATGATACTGGCCCGCAACCCTAATGCAATAATCAATTCAAGGCTCCAGGGTTACGGAGATTACGCCACGCCCGAGCAGGGGTTACCTGTTAAAAGACCCGCGGAGAAATACTGGGAGCTTTGCATGACAATCAACGATTCGTGGGGATACCAGGGTAATGACAGGGAATTCAAAACTACAAACCAGATAATCAAAATATTTGCCGAATGCCTCTCCATGGGAGGCAACCTTCTTTTAGACATAGGTCCTAAGCCCGACGGGACGATTCCTGCTGAGCAGGCAGCGGTGTTGAAAGGACTGGGCAGATGGACAAAAAAGCATGCCGAGGCGATATATGGCACTGAAGGCGGATTGCCCCCGGGGTACTTTCACGGACCTTCCACCATCAACCGCGACAGCACCATGCTTTACCTGTTCGCGGCCGGTAACCCGGGAAAACAACTGATGCTCGAGGGAGTTAAAAACAAGATCAACAGGATTTACGTTGTAGGAAACGGGACCAAACTCACCTGGAAGGAATATCTCAAGCCGTACTGGAGTAGTAATTCAGGGCTCGTTTTCATTGACTTGCCAGAAGCAGATCTCGACGAAGACATGACTGTTGTTGCAGTTATCCTTGATGGCAGACTGAAGCTCCAGAAATAATAATCCTGAATTCATTAATAGTCTAATAAGAAAAACAACATGATTAAACAATTTGTCCTGCTTGCAGCTTTACTTGTTTTGTCTCCGGTCATTATCTCCCAGGAAGATGAGAATAAGTATTTCCCCGAGACCGACCCCCTCGTTTTGGAAAAGCTAAACCAGTGGCAGGATCTCAAGTTTGGTCTTCTGATGCACTGGGGCACCTATAGCCAGTGGGGCATAGTTGAGTCTTGGTCGATATGCGCTGAGGATGAAGGATGGTGCCGGCGTAATAATCCCGATTACGTGGCTTACAAGAAGGATTATGAAAAGCTACAGACAACTTTTAACCCGGCTGGGTTTGATCCTGAAAGGTGGGCGAAAGCGGCAAGGAGTGCCGGCATGAAATATGTTGTTTTCACCACGAAACATCATGATGGCTTTTGCATGTTCGACACTAAACTTACCGACTACAAGATTACTGACACCAAAACACCGTTCCATACCAATCCTAAAGCTAATGTGGCCAGGGAGATCTTTAACGCCTTCAGGGCTGAAGGCATGTGGACCGGGGCTTATTTTTCAAAACCCGACTGGCACAGCGAGTATTACTGGTGGCCTAATTTTGCAACACCCGACAGGAACGTTAACTACGACGTGAAAGCTTATCCTGAAAGATGGGAAAACTTCGTCAGCTACACGCATGGGCAGATCATGGAATTGCTTGGGGGTGACTACGGGAAAATAGATATACTCTGGCTCGATGGCGGTTGGGTCAAGAAAATGTCTGACGAGGAAGTATACAAGGAAATCACATCAAAAGACTACAAGTTCACAAGAATACAAAACCAGGACATCAGGATGGACGAACTGGTGGCAAAGGCCAGGCAGAAGCAACCTGGTCTGATTGTTGTTGACAGGGCGGTGAAAGGGAAGAACCAGAACTATCTTACCCCGGAGAACAGGGTTCCGGAGAAAGCTCTTCCTTATCCATGGGAATCCTGCATCATTGCCGGGGGAAGCTGGTCGTGGCTTCCCCAGGCGAAATACATGAGCGGTCACGATGCCATTCATCTTCTTGTCGACATAGTTATAAAAGGAGGCAACCTTCTATTCAATATAGCACCAGGTCCGAACGGCCAGTGGCATGACGACGCCTACAGGTTACTCGATGATATGGGAGCCTGGATGAAGGTGAACGGGGATGCAATCTATGGCACCAGGGCTGTTGCCCCTTATCGCGAGGGCAAAGTAGGAATCTCGTCGAAGGGGAAGAACACGTACTATTTATATTATATGGCCCAGGAAGGAGAAGAGATGCCATCGAGAATAGGCATGAGCACTTTCTCCCTGCCGGCTGGTTCGAAGGTAACCATGATGGGTACCGGGACCCAGCTCAGGTGGGAAAAAAATGGCAATGGCTTTTCCGTTATTATCCCGGAAAGCGCCAGGAAGACACCCCCTTCCAAATACGTGTGGGTTTTTAAAGTCGCTTACTAGATCAGCGCTCGAACAGGTTCCCAAGAAGAGATCCTGCCTCCTTGCCGCTATTACGTCCGTAAGGAGCCAAAGCCCTTATGAGTTTGCGGATAGGCATCGATTGCAGCCATACCTTGCCTGTTCCTCTCATGGTAGCCAGGACGAGTCCTTCGCCTCCGAAGACCATCGACTTAAGGTTTCCACTGGCTTCAATGTCAAAGTCGAGCGTTGGTTCAAAGGCAACAACGCAACCGGTGTCTATCCTGAGTACTTCATTGTTGAGTTGTTTCTCAATAACAGTACCACCGGCATGTATGAATGCTTTCCCGTCGCCCTCGAGCTTCTGCAGGATGAATCCTTCACCGCCCAGCAGACCGGCTCCAATTCTCTGGTTGAGGGTTATTGTAAGCTTGGTTCCAAAAGCGGCACAGAGGAAACCGTCTTTCTGAACGATGAGGCTGTTGCGAACCTGCATCAGATCGACGGGGATTATTGTTCCAGGATATGGAGCCGAGAAAGCAACCCTGCGTTTGCCATAACCCCTGTTGGTGAAATGGGTAATGAAGAGCGATTCACCTGTGAGTACCCTCGAACCAGCCTGCAGCAGCTTGCCCATCAGTCCCTGGTTAGGCTCGGAACCATCGCCCATCTTAACATCGAAGGTTATACCGTCTTCCATGTAAACCATCGCGCCCGCTTCCGCTATGACGGTCTCGTTTGGATCAAGTTCCACTTCAACGAACTGTATGTCGTCACCAAATATCTTGTAATCAATTTCATGTGATCTCATGGGTCTTAAGTTTTCGTTTATTACTGTTGATTTTATATCGAAATTAACATTAAAAACATCACATTGCAATAGAAACAAATATTATATTATTTTTGCAGCGAAATCGGGTTGTTAGCTCAGTTGGTTTAGAGCATTACCTTGACAGGGTAGGGGTCACTGGTTCGAATCCAGTACAACCCACGAGAATAAATTGAAAGCGGGTTTTTGGACTCGCTTTTTTTTATGTCACTGGTCCTGACGTCATGCCATGCTTCGCCATGTCATGAGTCAGGATGCTGACCAGGAGTGTCAGCATTCGAATCCAGTACAACCCACGAGAAGAAATTGAAAGCGGGTTTTTGGACTCGCTTTTTTTATGTCACTGGTCCTGACGCCATGCCTTTAAAGGGCTGTATTTTATAGAGTTGTCATATCCCTGGCATTGATGCCAGGGGCATTTTTTGTTGTAATGTTGTAATAGACCCAGGACCGAGTAAATGCTAATCAGGAAAGCTGTAGTGGCTGTAAATGCTGTAGGGGCTGTATAAAGAGCACCTTCTTCCCCGTGCCCCGTGCTCTGAGCTCTGCGCTTCTTCCCCCGTGCTTCCTGATCCCCGGTCCTGGGTCCTCGGTCTGTTCGGAGCTCCGTCCCCATACACTGCACTACCGAGCACCTAGCACCCAGCACCTTTAAAGAAAGCTGTAGTGGCTGTAAGTGCTGTAGGGGCTGTATGATGTAGTTGTAAAGTTGTATGTTGTAAAGTTGTAAAAGACCAAGAACCAAGGACCAAGGAACGAGTACCCTTTGAAGAAAGCTGTAGTGGCTGTAAGTGCTGTAAAGGCTGTATTAAGAGCAGCTTCTTCCCCTGTGCCCCGTGCCCTGCGCTCTGAGCCCCGTGCTTCTTCCCCGTGCCCTGAGCCCTGAGCTCTGTGCTTCTTTTCCGTGCCCTGAGCCCTGAGCCCCGTGCCTCTTCCCCGTGCCCTGAGCCCTGAGCTCTGTGCTTCTTCCCCCGTGCCCTGAGCCCTGAGCTCTGTGCCTCTTCCCCCGTGCCCCCTGCCTTTCTCTTTTCCCCCAGCTCTCCCCACTACCTGGGGAACAGGCTCCAGGGCCTCGAAGGCATGTCAATAAGAACATCCTTCATGTAATTGTATTCCGGATGTTTCGCGAGAAAATCGGAAGCTATGAATGCTTCGCCGCAGGGATGACCCATGACGGCCCAGAGTCTCATCGAGGAAGTTAGTGATCCGTCAGTTGCCTTACCCTGTACCGCCCCTGTCGGGAAATAGGCTCGATCGTCCCAGCAGGCAACGCCAAGGGAGTCAGATTCGACGTGTCCGCACAAAGTCCTGCCACTGGCAACATCCTTGCCAAGAAAGGTATCGTGATGATCTGACATGAATCTCTTTGCTGCCTCGATATCTATCTTTCCCTTGTATTCTTTTTCAATCTCCTCCCATCTCAGCTTCCTTGCATTGGGTGATGAACTCTTGTCGTTGACATCGAAGGTGGTCTCTTCTTTAATCAGCTTGTCATAAACAGGATAATTGGAGCCGAATAGAAGACCGTCGCTGGTTTTCTCAAGGACAACATTTTTAAGACCAAGCTCCAGTCTTGCCACCTCCCCTGTTTTATTATCACCTATCAGCCAGTCATTCGCGTAGCCACCGTTATTGCCATCCTTCATAACGGCTGCCCATTCGTCAATTGATGTAGTATATTGGGTGGCTTTCCTGACTCTAACGAACTCGGGTATCCCCGTGGTATCGTAACCGGCGAACTGGGTAATCGTTGTTTCTGTTATAACCAGACCCGCGCTGTTTATAAAGAAATCATCACCGCTGTGGATGAATCCCGGTAAAGCGTCCATTACAATCCTGTTGCCCTTTTCCGGGGTTATGTCGAGTATTATGTTCCATCTTGCACCAACCGGGTAGTTCGACCAGTTATTGTGTGCCAAAACTATCTTTCCATCAGTCGTCCACGAACCAGTTGCTGCGAAAGCACTGCATCTTCCCGGTGGGGTGGGTTCTGACTTGCTTTGAAGCCAGGGCAGGTAGTAGGAGGGAAGCTCGAGATCAGCGTTCATTGCCAGTACATCCTCGCGGTCTATAGTTGCTTTTCCAAGCTTCGCGTTGACACCTTCTACTATACCATCTATCTCAAGTTGGTATTCAACAGGTATTTTATTCCAGTATAGCCTCATCGCTTCCTCGCGGAAAAAACTCCAGGGCTTACCTGTCATCTTCTCATCCATGAAAGCCATAGCCTTCCGTAGATCTATTATTTCTGAGGCAAGTAGATAGCCGTGCTGGTAACCTATTATCTCCGGTGAACCTTCTGCATGCACGTAGATCCAGCCGTCCTGTTCATACCTGGAAGCTTTTTCGATTGCCTGCTCGTGAGTAAAGGTTTTTTTGTTATTCCCCGATGTGCCACATCCGGTAGTGATGGCAACCAGAAGTACTATAACCAGAAAGTAATACTTTTTCATTTTACAGTTATATAATTAAATACAGCCTTTCAAAAACTTGCTTCCTGCCGGGAATGCCTTACCGTTAAAGATATGAATTTTTGAATTATGCCGGGATTATGGCAACACACGACTGCATTATTTTATCACATCACGGACAGGCAATGCCAGTCCCAACACGCATATTATGAGGCCAATACGAGTAATGACTAAAAAAATAGTCATTTTTTACGCGAAAAATTTGCGTGACTATAAAAATAGTCATATCTTTGTTTTGAAGGATTGACGATTGGAGGAAGGTTGTAAAGTTGTAAAGTTGTAGAGTTGTAGAGTTGTAGAGTTGTAGAGTTGTCCTGGCCCTGACATTAATGCCAGGGGCAAGTTGTTGTAAAGGACCGAGCACCGAGGATCGAATTTCAGAGTACCGGTTATTGTAATGATGGATTTTTATAAATGCGATTTGAAAGATGATGCAACTAACGAGAGCAGAAGAACAGGTGATGCAGATCCTCTGGGATATGAAGGAGGGTCTTGTGAAGGACATACGCGACAGGTTTGACGAGCCGCGGCCGGCCAGGAATACTGTATCGACGGTGGTGCGAGTCCTCGAGAAAAAGGGATTCGTTAATCACAAGACTTACGGGAATGTTTACCTGTATTATCCAATGGTTTCCAGGGAAGAATACTCGAAAAACCAGCTCTTCGGGTTGATGGAGAGTTATTTCAACAATTCATTCCCGGCCATGGCCTCGTTTTTCGCCCGTGAAAAGGACCTCTCTCTCCGCGAACTTGAAGAGCTAATGGAGGAGACAAGGAAAGAGTTGTCAAAAAGTAAAAAAAGAAAGCAATGAATCAGTTCGGATTATTCCTTCTCAAATCGGTGCTGTGCACCTCGGGGTTCGCGCTTGTCTACATGTTTATCCTGAGCAACGAACGCTTCTTCAAGCTGAAAAGGGTCTACCTGCTCGCCGGACTCGTTCTGTCTTTCTTGCTGCCTTTTATAACAATTACATATTACATCGACCTGCCTGATCATTCGGGAATACAGACTGACCTGGCTACACGCGCGGAGCTTATCCGGACCGCGGGTGGTGTCACAACCAGCGCGTTTCCAATGATTTGGGCAGTTTATATATTCGGATCATCTGTCCTGGCATTTATTTTTCTGTTCCAGGGCAGCAGCGTGATCCGCAAACTCAAACAGGCTGAAGTAACTTCTGAAAGGAGTATAAGAGTAATCCGGTCTGAAAAGATCACCACTCCGTTCTCGTTTTTCTCGTGGGTGTTTGTCAATCCTTCAATCAGCGACACCGAATCGAGGGAGATAATGAATCACGAGCTGGTGCATGTTCGTCAGAAGCACTGGATCGATCTTATACTGGCGGGATTGCTTTGTATAATACAGTGGTTTAATCCTTTGTCGTGGCTTTACTTCCATTTCATAAGGCAGAATCACGAGTATCTTGCTGACGAGGGGGCGCTGCAGCAAACCTCCGACCCGGCTGTTTATAAGGCAGTTCTGCTTAACCAGATCACCGGTTCAAGGCTCTTCAACCTGTCAAATTCTTTCAGCTATTCACTCACGAAAAAACGATTTAACATGATGAAAAATATCGTCACATCGCCTTACAGGAAGTTCAGGCTCCTGCTTGTCCTTCCCGTACTGGCAGCAATTTTATATGCCTTCGCCAGTCCTGAATACAGGATTCCCGGGGGCAATGATCAGGCTAACGCCCAACAGCAGAAAGCAGTCAAGGGAGTGGTGCTCAAGCAAAGCGGTGCTCCTTTGCCAGGGGCAAACGTTCAGGTAATGGGGACTACAATTGGGACTTCAACCGATGGGAAGGGATATTTCGTCTTAACAGGTATTCCGGAAGATGCAAAGCTTGCCGTGACTTATATAGGGTTCACCAGCAAGGTTGTTAAAGTTGATTTTAGTACCACTATGGCAATCACTCTGAAAAGTGATACGCTGAATCTTGGTTCGGCTATTACTGTTCCCCCTCCGCCTCCACCGCCACCACCAGTAATGGCTGGTTTTGATGCCGAGGATCCATCGAAAGCGCCACTCGTTTATATAGATGATAAGTTATACAAGGGGAAACTTGCTGATGTAAATCCCGATAATATTCAGTCGATGAATGTTCTCACCCCGGAACAGGCAGGACCAAAATATGGTGACAAGGGCAAAAACGGTGTTCTCCTGATTACCCTTAAAAAGGAGGGAACAGCTAATAAGGCTTCCGAAACGGTAAAGACCGCTACCCGGAATGATGAAGCTAAAGACGAGAAGCCCGGAATGTATGTGATGGTCGAGGAAATGCCTTCCTACCCGGGAGGTGACCAGGCGCTGAAGGCATGGATCTCTGCAAACATCAAATACCCTGCCGAGGCCGCGAAAAAGAAGACCACCGGCAAGGTCCTGGTTACTTTCGAGGTTACTGAAGTAGGTACGATAAAAAATGTTAAGGCTGTACAGCCTGCAGATCCGGCACTTGCAGCCGAGGCTGTTCGTGTTATCTCGTCTATGAAAGGATGGAAAGCCGGGAGACAGAATGGAAAACCAGTAGGTGTGGCCATGAAGATGACTGTAGATTTCAGCCTGTAAAGGGTTGAAGTCTTAAACTTGATTATATGAAAAAAGCGCGGGATGTTCCGCGCTTTTTCATTATTCTGTCATGTACGGGTATCGAAAATCGGTCGCCGGGATAAGTGTTTCCTTTACTGTTCTCGGGCTGACCCATCTGAGCAGGTTAAGATGTGAACCAGCCTTATCGTTGGTCCCCGATGCTCTTGATCCTCCAAATGGCTGCTGACCAACCATCGCGCCAGTGGGTTTGTCGTTGATGTAGAAGTTACCCGCAGCGTATCTCAATGCCCTGCAAGCCTTGATCATCGCGTATTTGTCGTTGCTGAAAATTGAACCAGTCAGTCCATAGGGTGAAGTATTGTCACATATTTTCAATGTTTCTTCAAACTTGCTGTCTTCATATACCAGGATAGTCATAACCGGACCGAAGATCTCTTCTTCCATCGTTATGAATTTCGGGTTTGTAGTGACGATAACTGTTGGTTGGATGAAGTATCCTTTCGATTTATCACCGTTGCCCCCGGCAATGATCTCCGCTTCTTTCGATTCTTTGGCCTTGCCAATGTATTTCATTATATTATCAAAAGAGGCCTCGTCAATCACCGCGTTAGCGAAATTATTCAGATCGCGTACATCACCCTGTTTCATTTCTGCAAGCATCCTGACAATATGTGCCCTTACCGGTTTCCATAGCGACGCGGGTATGTACGACCTTGAAGCCGCGGAGCACTTCTGCCCCTGGAATTCAAAGGCGCCCCTTACGATGGCTGTTGCCAGTTCAAGAGGAGAGGCGGAGCTATGTGCGAAAATGAAATCTTTTCCACCTGTTTCCCCGACAAGTTTCGGGTAAGACTTGTAGGTTGTCAGATTCTCTGAAACCTGTTTCCAAAGGGTGTTAAAAGTGGCATTCGAACCGGTAAAGTGTATTCCTGCCATCATGGGGTGTTTAAGAACAGTACCGCTGATAAGCGATCCGGAACCCGGGACGAAGTTTATTACACCGTCGGGAAGGCCTGCCTCCCTGAAGATCTTCATCAGGTAGTAATTCGACAGTAAAGCGGTTGATGCAGGTTTCCAGACCGTGGTGTTTCCCATCTGGGCCACGCTCGCGTTGAGGTTTGATGCTATTGCCGTGAAGTTGAACGGGGTTATCGTGTAAATGAATCCTTCGAGTGGCCTGTACTCTATCCTGTTTATGGCGAAGCTGTCGGAATGAGGTTGTTCGCCATAGATCATCGAGGCGAAATGCACGTTGAAACGCAGGTAATCGATAACCTCGCAAGCGGCATCTATTTCAGCCTGGAAGAGATTCTTTCCCTGTCCAAGCATGGTGGCTGCGTTGATCTTGTACCTGTATACTTTTGAAAGGAGTTCCGCGGCGCGGATAAAGATAGAAGCACGTTCGATCCACGAGAGAGTTGCCCATTCCTCTTTCGCGGCCAGAGCGGCGTCAATGGCCATTTTTACTTCCTTCTCGGTTGCCATGTGGTAGGTGGCAAGCACATGCCCATGATCCGATGGCATAACAACTTTCCCCGTCTTGCCTGTCCTGATCTCCTGTCCTCCGATGATAAGGGGAATATCAACAACGGTGTTTGCCATGTCATGCAATTCCGCTTCCATGAGACTTCTTTCCCTGCTACCCGGCAGGTATCCCAGTATCGGTTCATTGGCCGGTACTTTGAAATTGAATATAGCGTTGTTCATATTCTTATGATTTTCAGATTTTTTATTCAAGTGTCTGACACAAAATTAGATCATCTGTCTGACCAATAAAAAGATAAATATCATAATTGTTATTATTTTTACTTAACCAAACCCGAGGTCATGGCAAAATCAAAGTATTATCATTTCAGCAAGACAGGGCCATACTGGGACACCGGCTCCAGGGAGGCTGCGTTTAACGCTCTCGACTCCGGGGGATTCATATGGCTTAATCTCTTTGAGCCCACGAAGGAGGAACTGACTGCGCTCGTTGAGCCCCTGGGCATACACCCCCTGTCTGTCGAGGACTGTCTTGATGCCAGCCAGGTGCCCAAAATCGAGCATTTTCCCCGCAATTCCTTCATAATATTTAACTCATTCCAGTATGTTAATTCCGAGTTATATATCGATGAGGTTGATATCATAATAGGCGAGAACTACCTTGTAACAGTCAGCGGTTTCAGGGCAGATGGCCGCGAACCCATGAACGGGGTCGAGTCTTTGATTGATGTCGAGCTTGACAGTGCCAGGAAGGGACCTGCTTTTCTCATGCATATTATCCTCGATCATATCGTCGATGGCAAGTTTCACGCCATAGAGTCGGTGGAAGATGAACTCGAACAGGCCGAAGAGTCGGTACTCGAGGAGCCTGAGAAATTCAACCCGGCCCATCTCATCAGGCTCAGGAGGCATCTCCTTAACCTGCGCAAGAGTCTTTTTCACGAGAGGGAGATACTTGTCAAGATATGCAGGCTCGACAGTAATTTCATAACCGACAAGGTCATATTCCATTACCGCGACATATATGACCACCTGACTAAGTTTCTCGAACTAACCGAGAGCTACAGGGAGATAGTCACCAGCCTCATGGAACTATACACTTCGTTGCTGAACAATATTATGACAAGATCAGCCAACCAGACCAACCTCTCCGTGAGGAGGCTTACTCTTATAGCAACGATATTCATGCCCCTTACCTTACTCGCTAGTATAGGTGGCATGTCGGAATGGACTATGATAACCGGCGCGGATAACTGGAAGATTGCCTACCCGCTTTTCTTGCTGGGTATGGCAGTAATTGGTCTTGTTACCCTGGTAGCTCTCAAAAAACTGGAGAAAAAGGGTATCAAGGACTGACAATCCTGCTGCCGGGGAATCAATATCACTGATCTATTGTTGAAGCAGATGCTTCCAGGAGCATTACAGCTTTTCTTGCTCGTTCCTTCCGTGTTCCTTCTTTCTTGGCCTCAGCGACCCAGTCTACAAAGGTTTTCCTCTTGTCCGGGGCAAGTTCTTCAAATATTAATCTTGCCTTCTCGGAAGATGAAAGGGCGCTTAACAGCTCTGGCGGGAAGATGGAGCTGGTTTTTGGGTTTACCATATTCCGAATCAGGTTAGGGTTGATATAAAGAACACATCTCCCATGGGAAATGTTCATGTATCAACACCATTCAGGAATTAATTCTTGTTCTTGCTGAATCGTTCGGTAATAGCCTGTGCCTCGCTATCGGTAACGGTCGTGATTTTCCTGAGCATTTTCACGAAATAAGCTACTTCTTCAGGGGCGGCAGGACAGCCCATGTTACTTCCTTTCACGTCAAGACCTGCTCCTTCCGGACGCATCTTTGAATCGGCCAGGAGAGTTCCCTTTTTATCGAATACAAGAAAGAACGGTATACCGCTTCCCGTTCCCCCGAATTTGTCAAACATCTCTGCTCCGCCAGGGTTCTCGTCAGCCTTCTTATCATTCGATTCCATGACGGTCAGATGCCTGATAACAAAATTCCTGTCGAAATAATCCTTACAGGATGGGTCATTGACCGAAGCATCAAATTTTTTGCACCAGCCACACCATGAAGCGTGGAAGACGATCATAACGAGCTTGTTTTCCCTGGCAGCGACCGTAACAGCATCCTTTAAAACCTTGTCGGCGGGTTCAGGTTTCGGTTGTGCCATCACTGCCGCTGAAATCATCAGCAGGGAAAGTAGTAGTCTTGTTTTCATTTTTCTTCGTTTCTTTTTATCCGTTTTCTTTTGCTAATATAGGAAGATGTTTTCAGTACGCGTAAGGCCTTCCGGCAAATATCTATCCTCACGGGTTCGGAGATACTGACAGGTTCCCCGTCAATCTGGAACCTGGAGTCGCCCGATCGTATGGATATGCTGCCTTTCGTTTTGATATACTTGAGGTATTTGGATTCCTTAAGTGTTCCTGTCATTAATTGCATGGCGAATAAACCCATCATGGCTTTTGGGAAAGGTCTGAGAAGCACTAGTTCGAAAAAACCATCGTCTGGCTGAGAGAATGGTGCCACGATAGCATTATTCCCGAACTGGCGGTTGTTAGCAACAGATACCAGGTAGAACTTGCCACCGGTTTCTATATCATCACCCTTTATCTCCACATCAACAGGTTTAATGTTGCTGACGGTCTTGAATGTCGTGATGATATAATTACCAAATCCCCTCTTCTCGAGATCGTGAAAGGAATGCGCCACGAAACTGTCAATCCCGGTGCCTGCAACGTTAACACAGTATTTGTCGTTTATCATTAAGACATCTGTCTCGATGTAATCACCACGGGAAATATCATCAACAAGCTTTTTCAGATCGCGGGTGAAACCCATTTCTCTCGCGAACCCGTTTCCCGATCCATATGGAAGAGCGGCCAGTATCTTGCCGCTATTTACCAGTATCGAGGCCAGGCTGTTTACCGTTCCGTCACCGCCTGCAGCGATGAATACATCATATTTGTGAAATACCGATCGCACGTAACCACCCAGATCATCTAACCCGGTAAGCGTAACATGATCAAAGTATTCACTGAAGTTATCGAGTTCAGAAACAAGCCTCGACAGGGTACCTGTACCCGCTTTCGGATTTAGAATTATTAATGCTTTTTTATTGGAAGCTTCTTGCATTCCACCTGATGTTAAGGGTGGATCAAAATTAGTATTATTTTCTCTGACAGTGGTCCGCTAAATGTTAAAGTATCCTTAACGGTTTCATTAGATACTAAACCTGAGTCAGTTATTTTTTGTAACGAGGCATTCTTCAAACGATCCCTCTTTTTCAAAACCGACATTCTCGTAGCATCTTATAGCCGCGTGATTATCAGACCTGACATTCAATCCAATTAGTTCCACTGTCTCTAAAAGGTCGGAACATAACACGGAAGTAAGTTTACCCGCGATCTTCATGCCCCTGAAAACAGGTAGTGTCGCGATATTACCAAGGGCAGCGATGGAGTATTCAGGCGAATATACATGAATACCGGCGGCCCCGGCCAGCGACTTATCTATGAAGTAGCCGAAATATTTTCCTGTTTCTATCATTCGGGGATCGAACCAGTTTCCCGGGTAGGCCGCCTTGTAAAACTTGAGAAGCGACGCGATGTCGTCCCTGTCAAGCCTCCGTATTGATGGATCGTCAACAGCAGGAGGATTTTGCCTGAGTATCATCCTGTCGTCACGGCCAAGAAGCTCAATATTATGACTTCCCGAAAAGCACTCGCTTAACCCCGGGCTGAGGTGGGCATAAAACCTCCCGGGTAACTTCGGGATAATTCCCTTGAGAAGGGTTATGTTACTCTCCGCTTCCTCGTCATGAAAACACAGGAGGGTCGGTGTTTCCATTCCCGAGTACAGGAGTGCCAGCGAAAGGATATCATCACCATCAGTTAAAGCGTACCAGGTGGTATAAGGCCTGAAAAAATCATCAAGATCACCAATAAGATAGAGATTTATTGATGGTGACCTGCCGAGGAACCTGGCAATCGCATCCCTGTCGTCAATAATCCTTATCGCCATCAGTTTTCCGGTTGTTGCATACCGGCATAGATCTTGAGAATCTCGTCTTTCCATTCCTCCGGTGCCTCGATATGCCCCCAGCCATTCTGTACCTGGAACATGCCATCATAAACCAGATCGTGGTAGGACCTTAACAAGTGAGGAATGTTTCTTTCTTCAAGCAAACTGCTGAGAAGCGTTGCCTCGAATTCATTCTCCAGCACAAGGATCTTAACTGAACGTGACATAGGCTAATTTTTTTTAATGAAATGATCTCCCAGGATACGGAACTCGTGTTCAAAATTTGGTGTGAATATCTCTTTCCCCGTGTTTTGTGCTATTTCTTCAATGCTCCAGTATCGTCCCTCTTCAATCTCACCGGGGTTAGTTACCGGGACCAGATCGCTTATTGAAAAGAATGAAAATACAAGCTCTCTCTCGCGTGGTGATTCCCAGACATACTTGTGAATGAACCCGTATTTAAGTCCGGTCAGCCCTATCTCCTCTGATGTTTCTCTGGCAAGGGCCTCTTCAACCGTTTCGCCCGGAGCAATATGCCCCCCAACCGAGGTGTCCCATTTCCCGGGCTGTATGTCCTTGTTCACAGAACGTTTCTGCAGGAACAAAGCTCCTTTTGAGTTGAAGAGATGAAGGTGAACAACCGGGTGCAGGAGTTTGCTTTTTCCATCATGACAAACCCTCCTGGGAGCAGTGCCAATAACCTTGCCTTCTTCATCAACCACGGGAAACATTTCTTCCTTGTCAAGGCTTCTTCTCCTGACAATTCCCATCAGCCATAATGCACCAAAGTATATCCCGAAGAAGATATAGAAGAGCCCACCGCTGATAAAAGCCCATGCAGCATCCGACATGTATTTAGCGGAATAGAGCACGAGAAGAATATGAACTGCCGTTATCCAGAACATCACGAGCATATTCTTCCGCATGGCAGCCTGTTGGCTCTCGTCAAGCTTTATTTCTCCCATGTATCTTCTTGTCATTGCCATCATCAGGTTGGCAGGACCCCAGAGTGAGAAGCCGATGATGGCAAGCAAAATGAATTCAACAAGGGCAGGTTTTATCTTGAAGAAGAAATCATTTTCAAGTGCAATTGAAGCGGCACCAAGAATAACGAGAAGCCCCGTGTCGAGCAGGACAAACCTGTCTATCTTTTTTTCGCGGATATAATAATAGGCCAGTTCACCAAGCCCGAACCCGAGCGCGACATAAAGACCGACCATTGTTCCCCAGAGCTCGTCGGCAAGAATGAAGATGAAGAGTGGCAGCAGGCCGGGAAGCAATTTCTTGAGGAGAGAAATATTCATGCCTTAAAATTAGGGATTTTTTGTTCTACTTCCCTTGAATCGTCCAGGTTAAGGTTGATTACCACCCAGGCGATTGCTTATAGTGAAAGGGCACTTGATTGAATTACCGTCCTCGTCTACCGCGGTAAGTACATGTGAACCCTGGCCGGCCAGCAGTTCAATCTTGTGAATGAATCTCGTTGTGGTAACGAAATTATTATCGAGGTGCCAGTGTATCTTTTTTGACGGGTCGCGGTGAGCAACTTCCGGGACTATTCTCGTCAGCTTGCCTTCCTGGTCGCGGGGGATGAATATTTTCGCGTTTCTTGCAGGGTAAACAAATTCCATAACAGCGATCGTCCTGTCGTCGATGCATCCTTTCTTAAGTGGTGGTAATGTTTTGTATGCAGGGTTCTTTAGCCGGTAATAATATTCAATTGCTGGAGGAAGGATGAACCATTTTTCATTTATTATTTCCGAGGGATCGACACAAGATGAGTTAACTCTTTCGGTCCTGGTCTTGTTAAGATGAATGATGGTATGATAAGGACAGGTCTCGCTTCTTAACCCGGTTTCTGAAGCCCATATTTCCTTTGTATCAGGACAATCAGGTCCAGCCCTGAAGCCCGATTCGCTGCATACCTTTATTGTTGTCATTCCATCTGGCTGCGTGAAGATGGTCCCTGAACCCAGTATGTTGAAGACTTCAAACATCACGGGAGCGGCCGATGCCACACCGGTTAGTCCCGGTCTGCCTTCTCCGCTTGCATTACCGGCCCACACTGCAACGACGTACTCCGGAGTTGTTCCAACCGCCCAGGCGTCCCTGAAACCGAACGAGGTTCCCGTCTTCCAGGCGAGTGTCCGTGACGAAGAGAAATACTGCCAGCCAGATTCCGCCTCTGGACGATTAACATGCTGAAGTGCCTCGTACGTGAGCCAGATTGCCGGGGCAGATAGTGGTGCAACTATCCTTGAGGTATCTGCCTTATTGTGGCTTTTTCCCTCGTCGGTATATGGCATATGGTAATCTTCCCTGCTGTATGTCCTGACATTGTTGAACCGGTTTAACACCCTTGAAAGGGATGAATAAACCCCTGCCAGTTCCCATAGCGAGGCCTCGCCACCGCCAAGTATGAGAGACAAACCGTAGTAATCAGCCTCGCGCGTGAAAGAGGTGAAACCGACATTCCGCAACAGGTAGAGAAACTTGTCTTCACCAAAAGCCTGTAACATCCTTACTGAAGGTATGTTTAACGACTGCGAAAGAGCCTGGTCAGCAGTAACTGCACCAGAATATGTATTGTCGAAGTTCTCGGGTGAGAATCCCTGGAATCGTGTCGGTATGTCAGCCACGAGACTGTTCGGAAGTATCATGCCCGATTGTTGCATTCCAGCGTAGAGGATTGGCTTCAATATGCTGCCGGTGCTTCGCTTTGCCCTTATAATATCTACATCTCCGCCATGTGCCGATGAACCTTCAATTGTCGTGTTACCCGCGTATGCCAGTACTTTACCTGTTTTGACCTCTACAACAACGCACGCGGAATTGTAAATGAAATTGTTTACCAGAGATTTCTGGTTATTATTAATAATTTCTGACACTCTTTCCTGGAGATCAGGATCGATTGTCGTGATTGTTTTCCTTCCAGCCGCGTTAATGGAATACCATGTAGTAAGATGAGGTGCTTTTACCGGGATAGGACCGGGGGGACCCGGCAGTGGTTCATCGACAGAAAGTGAAAGGGTAATATCGTCGAAGTAACCTTTCTTGTACAATTCACGGAGCAGCCTGTCGCGTTTCATCTTCAGCTTCTCGTGGTTTTTACCGGGAAAGACCAATGAAGGTGAGTTTGGCAATATTGCCAGCGTGGCAGCCTGTGCCCATGACAGTTCCGATGATGGAAGCCCCATGTAACGCCACGCGGCTGCCTCCAGGCCTACAGTGTTACCCCCGAAAGGAGCATTCGCGGCATACATTTTCAGGATATATTTCTTTGACCTGAACAGATCGAGCTTTAATGCCATGAAGGCCTCGATGATCTTCTCGCCATAGGTCCTGGGCCTGTTTCCCCTGGCCAGGCGGGCAACCTGCATCGTGATGGTACTTCCACCGCTGATAACCTTCCCTGCTTTCATGTTGCCCTTCGCCGCCCGTACCACCGACACGGGATTAATGCCGGGATGATACCTGAAATACTTGTCCTCGTAGGTCACGAGTGCCCTCGCGAATTTTTCAGGAACCGAATCGGGTGGTGGAAATCCCCCCCATTGACCATCCCCGGCAATCCTGGCACCCAGGAGCGAACCGTCGCGGGCGTAAACAACTGTCGAGAGCGGCTTTCTGAACTCCGGCATCGGGGATAGCAAAACCGGAGCAATTAGTACTCCGGTTGCAATGATCAGTATCCTGTATTTTCTCTTCAATTATCCTCGCCTGTCACTTTTACAATATTACCAGGTATCCTCGAGTAAAAATCTCCAGCGTACATGGCCTCGCACAGAACGGCAGGCTGGAAGTATTCGCCTTTGTACGACGCGTTCAGGTACAGGATATAAGTGAGTGTCCGACCCGGGGAGATACTGAAATAGGTATGAACCCTGTCGTCGCGGATATCCCGGTAATCATAATCGCTCTCTTTTATGCTTCCCTCGGTGTCGTAGAGCCTCGTGTTCCTTATCTCCCAGCCGGAAGGAACCATCTGTGTAAGAGCGATGTTTTTCATCCACCTCGATGAGGTATTTGTTACTTTCACGACCATTAAGAAATCGGTGCCCTGTTTTAAAACCTTCTGGTCGAGAGGTGTTTTACCCGTGGCGCTTAGATAATCGACAGTCATTGTCATCCCTTTTTCATCTCTTGTTGCATCATTCCTGAGCGGAACTCCCTTTTGAGTGAGCGAGACGTAAAGAGCTGACTGGGAGGTGTTCTCGACGCTTATGTTATTAGCGTCGGGCTTAAGAGTAACCGGGAATGAAAAGACCTTGCCCTGTTTGAGATTGATATCTTTCTTTTGACCGTTAACAGTAACCTGGGCTTTCAAAGGACCGTTCTGACCTCCTGAAATAATGGACGAGTACTTCATGTAAGACAGCAGGCCCCATGATACCGACTGGGTGCTGTACCAACCGTAACCTGATAACCCATCGCATATTTCTTTGAGCAAAGGCAGCGCCTCCTCCGTCTTTCCCAGGACGGCAAGGGTGTACAGTACAATTGACTGGTCGCGAACATTTCCGCCATAATAGTATTCCCAGTCATTTGGATCTGTCCTGAGATTCCTTACATCGATGAGTGAATATGCGGCTTCATCCTTCCCTGTAAGGGCAAAGGAAGCTGCCAGCAGCCATTTGGCCAGCTGTGGTATGTCGGGTGTCTCCCTGAGCCTGTTCATCGCACCTCTCTCGGGCTGGCCCCAGGCAGCAAGCGAGAACAAACGGTAAGCCTGGTCGTTGGCCGAGTATTTGAAATTGCTATCAAACCTCCATTCCCTGGCAGCGTTTCTCTGGTAGCTGGCCCACCGGTTCTTGAACCCCGACGGGATATTGAAGCCTTTCTTCTCGGCTTCCGCGAGGAAATGACCGGCGTAGGATGTCACCCAGCTGTCAGGCTGACTGGACCCTGGCCAGAGCATTATACCGCCATTGTTCATCTGCCTGCCGCCCAGCATGTGAATGGCAGACAGGACATTCGAGTTGGAAAACTTGACAAGGTCAGGATCATCAGGAACGATATCGCCTATCCAAAGTTGCGGGAAAGCGGCGGATGTTATCTGTTCTGAACAACCATGAGGATAGTGTACGAGGTACGACAGCCTGCCTGTAAGATTGATCGACGGCAGTCCTGATATGTCCGCTTTTGCTTCCCTGGTCCCCTCTATTCCGAATGGTACGAAGCTGAACTGTGCTTTTTCACCTGGCTTAAGAACCTTCAACTCGGTCCTTACTTCAGGCGGGTTGGGTAACCTGACTTCTATGTTAATGATATATTCTGCCTTCTCGCCATTCGAGGTAGCTGTTACTTTTATTGTAGCCTTACCCGTTTTCTCGGCCACCGTGAAGCTGAAGTCCAAATCCTTTTCCCCCTGCTCCGTGAAGCTGACAGTCTGGTTCTTCTGATCGAAGGAAATAAGCTCATTACCCTCGACCTCCACTTTAACCGTTTTTATATTGTCTTTCTGGGCAAAGACGGAGACGGGCAGAGCTACCTTCTCGCCAGGGCTAATCACCCTTGGAGCGGTGGCAAGTATCATGAGCGGATCCCTGACGAAGACGGATTTATCGGCGAACCCGAATGCCTTATCACTTCCGGCGATTACCATTGTTTTTACCGATCCGGTATATTGTGGTAATGTCAGGAAATGGGTATTGGTTTTTCCGGCACCCAGGGTGAAAGGACCGATGAAGCGCACCACGGGTACGAATCTTTTAGCTTTGGCAGCTGATTTATCGGCAGCGTTTTCATCACCACCAACAGCAAATACCCTGTCTAGTGTTCCTCCGAAAGCACCAAGAACAGAGTTGTAAAGGTCCCAGGTCTTAACACCAAGAGCCTCCCGGGCATAAAAATACGACCATGGATCAGGTGTCTTGAAGCCTGTTATGTCGAGAAGACCTTCATCAACGACAGCGAGGGTGTAAGTCATTAACTTGCCGCTCTTCTCCGTCACTTTTACCTTTAGAGGCTGTGACGATCTTACTTCTTCAGGCGCTTCAATAACAGGATTGAGGCGGGTTTCACTGTCTTCAACGAGGACCGGTATGACACCATAGAGCCTTATGGGCATGTCGTTGATAGTCTGCTCGTGAGGCTGTATGACAGTTACATACGCGTACACGTTCGGAGCCATCCCGGGACTGGCTTTTATATTCACCACGTTATTCCCGGGCTCGGCATTCACCCTCACCTGTTCTACAATACCTGTCGCGTTCTCGAGTGTAATTATTGCCCTGGAATTTTTAGGCGCTGGGAAAGACAGTTTTATCGTTTCACCGGGCTGGTATTTTTCCTTGTCGGTCGACACGCTTAGTAAAGAAGCCCCGTCAGAACCTTCCTTCACGCCGTATTCCCATGGCCAGTCAATGAGGAGTATCCTGCCTGTCGAGTGACCCGACGAGGAGGTTACCCTCACCAGGTACCTGCCCCATTCATTTTTTGGGACGTTAAACGAGAATGTTGCCTCACCACGATTCGTTGTGAGGGTTTTGTTTAACAGCGGTCTGTAGCTGTTATTCGACATGTAATAACCAAGATCTTCCTCGTCAGACTCCCACCACCAGCGATATGATATCTTGTAAAGTGTCACATCAACTTTAGTGCTGACAGGATTCCCGTACCTGTCGACGGTGACTATCTTCATCTCGTTATTCGCGTCAGTGAAAAGCATCCTGTCCTTGTTCTTCAGGGCCGGGAAGTTTATACCAACGAAGTTATCATACGGGGCGTACTTGAAGCTTTTCTGTATAATACTCGCGTCTCCGCCCTGTTCAAATACCCTGGCTGTAATTATAGCGTTCAGCATTCCAGGGGCAGCGAGGTCTTTTCCAGGGTTGAAGCTTATCCAGGCCTTGCCTTCACTGTTTATTGTACCGTCGTAAACCTTCACCGTTTCATACCTGTATTTAACTGAAGGATCATCGAACTCGTACTGTTTATATTTTTCGAATGTTGTAGTCGTCCTTCTGAATATTGCTTCAACGCTCGTCTTGAGATCTTTTGCAACGGCACCGTTTAACCATTTTGCAGTTAGTGTCCCTGACTCGGGAAGGCTGTTTGCCGATAACACGTCGTTATCGAACCTGAGATCTATCTTGAGCCTGTTGGGTTTAACTGTTTCAATCCTAACTCTCTTGTAGAAGGTTGCTCCACCGACGCTAAACGCGGCGTTATATGCTCCTGTAACGGCATCATCAGTAGTCTTTGTCCTGAAGGTAATCAGTCCTGTCGGGTTAAGCTTTTCCACCTGGTTATCGACCCGCTGTCCCATTGGATTATAAAGTTCGAACTGCACGGGGTGGTCAGCCGGCAGCTTCCCTGTCATATCTCTTATCATAAGCGAGAGGAAGATTGAATCGCCCGGACGCCACACGTCGCGTTCACCATAGACGAAACCCTTGATACCCTTTTCCGGGTTAACACCGCTTATGTCGAATGAGCTTAAGGAGAGTGAAAGGCCCTCATTAAGCTTGAGGTAGTTACGGTCCTTGTCTTTTTTAGCGATTATTAAAAAAGGTGTTCCGTCTCCATTGTAAGAAAAAGTCCCGTCCTGTTCTGTCGATCCGGTTCCAATTAGTTGAAGCTGCAGGTCGTATAGTTCTATCGTCGTGCTGCCGACAGGATCGGCTGTCCTTAAGTCATTAACGAAAACGTGAAGTATGTTGTCGGGGCCTTTCTTGGCCATCAGGCCAAGGTTTGATGCCAGGACATTACGCACCAGCCATTTGTCCGGACTGTAGTAGGAATCCTTGCATGGATCATCTTTCTCGTTCCAGCTGAAATTATCACCATAATAATAATCCCAGTCAAGATCGTCATAGAATGAATCGGAATTTTCCCAGTTCTCGAGAATTCTCTTCGCCGCCCTGTCGAGCGATTTTTCAAGGTTACCTTCAGGGTTTCCTCCCTCGCAAGGGTATAAAGAATATGATCTTCTCATGCCAAGCTGGATCTTGTAAAGCACCCCTGGTTCGACGGTGATATAATCTGAAAGGTCCAGTGTATAGAGATTCCATTTATTGGTATTGACAGAAGGATTGCTAACAAGGTCTATCCTCCCGTAATAGATGGGTTTGCCGAATTTCTTGAAGTATGATCTTTCATTCAGTTCGTTATCCTGAAGGAAGTAAGGCAGGTTATTCTCATAAATCTTGAATATCCTGAGATCGACAGCCCTCAGATTCGCGGCCCTGAACGGGAAAACCAGGTTGTCTGAAGCAGGCAGGATGACACCCTTTCCGGTGGCTTGAACGCCGGGCATAACGGATGTGAATTCCACTACCTTTATAAAAGCATTTCCCAGGTTCCTCCCGCTGGCGCTCTTGAGTGCTGATTCTATTGTCATGTTAAAGTCACCCCTTGCCTGGCTCGACGGGAAAAGAGTAATTATGTTTCCTGCAACCTGCGTGGTTGTTTCAAGAACAGGGTTGAACCATATGATACCCTCCAGGTCCTGGTCAGGATCAACAACATCTGACATTATTACATCTATTCTCTGACTCTCGCCGGGGGTTATTATTACATCCTGCACGAGGAAAGCCCCATAAACAGGAATCCTGATAACAGAAGCAGCCTTTTGTTTCACGCCGTAAGGAGTCCCGTCCCATGAAAGCTCGAGTTCCCTTTCCTTGTCAATCCTCTCGATATTCTCTATCGTGAACCCGTGAACATTTTCTCCCTTCTGGTGATCCCATTTGATCTGTACCGACTTCCCGTCGAGCCTTGCCTCTAAATATTTTTCCACCTCTTTGTCGTCAACCTGGTCGGAAGTGGCAATCTGACCGCCGAGTATGTAATTCCTTCCATCCTGTCCGACACATTCCGGTGATCCAAAAGTGACAGTGAAGTCTTTTTTCATTGTCTGGATCCGGATGGGAAACACTTTTAGTCTTTCCGGTACTTTCCCGATCTTGTACAGGTTCAGTGATCCCGAATAAAAGGTTCCCTGCTCAAGTGGTGATGATGGTGTGAATACCAGGGTCATCTCGTCGACCCACTCCGCTTTTCCTCGTATCTGCGGATCAAAGGTGAACAGGCCGGATAGTTTTCCCTTGTCCGCTTTTGATGCGAAACTGCTGGAAAAACGAATTTCTATTGAAGAATTAGCAGGTACCACGCCCGACGTGAAACCCGTTATGTACTCGAGAAAACCGGCGTCGATAGGCACCAATTCTCCGGTGGCAGCGCCCTGGTTCCGGTTCTTGCCGGATTTTCCTGAATCAGGTCCGCAAGATGCCAGGACCAGTGATAAAGCGATGATGGAAAGGAATAAATATTTCATGGTTTTCATATGGTTCATTGCCTTCAGGTTGTTTGGCGAGTCTTACCGCGAGGTCTGCATGCAAAAGCAAGGCAAGACCCCGGGTCGCTAAACTGTTTAAAATATATCAGGTTAATGACAGTTCCTTTGATATCACTCGTGGTAAACCCCTGTCAGGTGTTCACGGCGAGGTGATCTCGGTTCTTAGTTTTTTGACGTAGTCGCGTATTTCCTTCAGGGTTTCCGGCGATACAGTAAGATCACTTCCTGTAGCTCTCAATACCTTTCTCGATGTGTCAATCTCAACGTCTCCCTTCTTGAAATATATATCAAATGTGTCAAAATACCTTTTAAGGAAAATCAGCTTCTTCGTGTAGAACACCACCATCTGGTCGTCATAGTAATTTCTCATGAAGCCCACCAGCGAGTTAAGCGAGTATTTCTGCTGAGCGATTTTTTCAACAACAATGCTATCGGGCTTATCCGGATCATACAGCAGCTGGGTAGTGATATACATTGCCTCGATCCATCCTCCCATCAGCATCAGCCCGGCGGTGCTCTCCCTCCCGTCAGTTCTCAGGTGTGATTCGATATCGCTATACGACTTGTTAAGCAATGCCATAACAGTATCAGGGTTAGACATGTCGCTCTCCACCCTTTTTAATGGCTCGATAAGAAACTTGTCGGGGATACCGAGCTTGTTGCTCATCTCCTTCACTGTAAGAATGTAATCAATCATCCCCTGGCCAAACCCGAACATCTTTATATAACCAACATCAACACCGTAAATTCCAAGATTTATTGCCGCTTTCGCGTTACTGGTGTACAAGTCCGCGTTACCGGTAGGGTTCATGATGGAATTGTCGTGAGGCACTCCAAGCCTCGAAAACATCGATGTTATTTCAGTTGGGGTAAGAAGCCCGTAGTTAATCTCCCTCTTGCCGGATTCCGCTTCTGCAGTCCCTGAACTTCCCGTGTACGTTGTAAAAGTGGTCTTGTGACGACCTGGTACCGCCTTCCTCTGCCTGCAGGATGACAAGACTATGGATGAAATAATAAGAACAAGGAGAATATATCGCGACATTATAACCGTTGTTTGCAGGAATAAAATTATGAAAAATAATATTACAAGATTCGTGAGAAATTGCTGTTTTTCAGCGAAAGATCAGTTTTTGATCGCATACCCTGAATGACATCGAGGCTTAAAGCACTATCCTGTCATTCAGGTTCTTGGATATTACCCTCTGAACCTTCTGCAGAGCCATCTGTTTTCGAAGAAGTGAGTTGACAAGCTCAATGTTTCCTGCTGATTCAGCCTGTTGCATTTCCTGCCTTATGTTTTTCAGCAACCCCTTTATCTTGTCGCTCTTGAATTTCAGAACCGTCTGGGGCACGAGTTCTTTAAGCTTGTCAGTTTCTGTTTCAACATAGGTCTTCTTCTCGGTATAGATCCTGCTCAGCTCGTACGATTCAGAAAGGAGGTCGGCAGATATGCTTGAAATCTCGGGATTGGTGTGTCTTACAAAGTCCTTGTCGCCGGGAACCATCCCTTCCTTCACGAAGTAAGTATAATCATTGAAAATCTCCGAATAGATCCTGTTCTCGAAGATTAGTCCATCAGACGATATCTCGTTTACAATATATTCAGCTACAGTAGTTATCGTTTCCTTCCCGTCATCATGATTAACCTTCCTGAATAAAGCTTCGCCTCCATACTTGAGCAGGTACTTTATTACATCTCTTTCCGAGTGAATCGTTGCAGACTCCTCCACCTGCTGCCTCACCTGTTGTACCTTTACAACGGGCAGATCTTCCGGGCCGGGATATTTATTACGATCCTGGAATGACTTCTGCTTCTGGAGTTTAAGCACCTCGTTGTAAAGGACGGGCTCGGGAACCTCCATCAGGTTACTGCACTCCTTAATATAAACGGTCCTGGTTATTGCCTCGGGAATAACAGCTATCGACTTGACGAGGTCGCGTATCAGATCAGCTTTTCTTACCGGGTCGTTCATCGCCTCCGAAAGCAATAATTTCGTCTTGAACCGGATGAAATCGGTCTCGTTATCGCGGACGAATGAACGGAACTCCTCGTTACTGACCTTCTTCGAGTACGAATCAGGATCTTCCCCGTCGGGCAGGAGGACTATCTTGACGTTCATCCCCTCCTCGAGCACGAGGTCAATACCCCTTATCGATGCCTTTATCCCGGCAGCATCACCATCGTATAATATTGTTATGTTAGGGGTGAACCTCTTTATGAGCCTTATTTGCTCCTGGGTTAGAGATGTTCCCGACGATGCAACGACATTCTCGATCCCAGCCTCGTGAAGGGATAAAACATCGGTGTAACCTTCAACAAGAAAGCATCGATCCTCCTGCGTTATGGCTTTCCTCGCGTGAAAAATACCATAGACTATCTTGCTCTTGTGATAAATCTCCGACTCGGGCGAGTTTAGATACTTAGCGGTTTTGGCATCTGTCCTGAGTATCCTGCCCCCGAAACCAAGTATCTGTCCCGACAGGGAATGAATCGGGAAAATAACCCTTCCAGCGAACCTGTCGAATACACGATCTTCATGCTGGATCGAGAGGCCAGTCTTCACCAGGTAGTCCTGCCTGTATCCGTCCTCGAGGGCCTTCTTCGTGAAGGCGTCGCGTTTCTCGAAGCAATAACCAAGATCGAATTTTTTAAGTGTATCATGCCTGAACCCCCTCTCGCGGAAATACCCGAGCCCGACCGAGATACCCTCGTCACTGGTGAAGAGATTCTCGGCGAACTGTCGTCCGGCATAGGCGCTGACAACGAGCATGCTCTCCCTCTCGTTCTGTTTCTCGATATCCTCGGGGGTGGATTCCCTTTCCTCGACCTCTATGTGGTATTTCCTGGCAAGGTAACGGAGTGCCTCGGGATAACTGAGATGTTCATGCTCCATTATGAAGTTGACGGAGTTACCACCCTTGCCACACCCGAAACATTTAAAGATCCCTTTTGAAGGGGATACTGTAAATGACGGTGTTTTCTCGTTATGGAACGGGCAAAGACCCAGCAGGTTCACGCCCCTCTTCCTGAGCTGCACGAATTCCTGGACAACGTCAGTTATCTGAGCCGCGTCGAGTATCCTTTCTACTGTACCCCTGTCAATCATAGCTCAAATATATCACGATTTAGTGATTCACGGAAATTGAAGTGGGAAGAAGCGCACCTGCCTGCCGGAGCAACAGCGGAGGCAGGGGGCACAGGGGAAGAAGCACGGGGCGCAGAGCTCAGAGCGCAGGGGAAGAAGGTAATCGGTGCTTGGTCTTTTACAACTTTACAACCTACAACTTTACAACTACATCATACAGCCTGTACAGCATTTACAGCTTCTACAGCTTTATTTAAAGGTGCTGGGTGCTCGGTACTAGGTGCTCGGTAGTGCAGTGTATGGGGACAGGATCCGAACAGACCGAGGACCAAGGACCGGGGACCGGGGACCGGGAAGCTCAGGGCTCAGAGCTCAGGGCACAGGGAAGAAATGTCCCTGGCATTAATGCCAGGGTTAGGGCAACTCTACAACTCTCCCAATCAACTCCCTCACCCCATCTGATCCGCCGGCTTTGATGACGTTGACCTTCCGGTAACCTGGAATATTTACATCGTTTGGATCGATTAGCCAGAGTGACGCTGCACGAGGTGCATAATCGACAAGACCGGCAGCAGGGTAGACATTCAGCGAGGTTCCTATAACGACAAAGATATCAGCTGTTGAAGCTATATCGGCCGCCTGTTCCATCATTGGAACCGCTTCACCGAACCAGACTATATGGGGACGGAGCTGGCTGCCTTTTTCACATTTATCCCCGGGGCTGATATCCCTGTATCCTATGTCGTAAACGAGAAATGGATCTACAGTGCTCCTGGCTTTTGTCAGTTCTCCATGCAGATGCAGGACCTTTGAACTACCTGCTCTCTCGTGAAGGTCGTCGACGTTCTGGGTGATTATATGCACATCGAAATACTTCTCGAGATCAACCAGTCCTGTATGGCCTGCATTGGGTTTGGCATGTTCGAGCTGCCGGCGGCGTTCATTATAAAACCTCAGGACCAGGTCGCGGTTCTTCCACCAGGCTTCAGGTGTCGCAACTTCTGTCACATCATGCTCCTCCCATAAACCGCCCGAGTCGCGAAAGGTCCTGATTCCACTTTCAGCACTCATTCCCGCGCCTGACAGCACTACAAGTTTTTTCATTTCTTTCATGTATCAAAATTAGTAAGGAATTAACTGTTAATCAGGATTTATTTTAATCACTTCAGGCATTTTGGAGATTATTTTATTCCATGAACTGAAAAAAATCCTAAATTTGATAAGTCAATGTAGCCAGGAGTGTGCAGGGAGTTGCTTTGTGGGGTTAATCTTTTCAGACTAACATTTATGCGATATGAAACGAATTCTAATCATATTATCCGCGATAGTCCTGTTCACCTCATTGGCCGAGGGACAGATCCAGAACCCGAGGAAATACAAGTTCAGCGGCACTAATACACGAAGGCGGACGGCCCTCACCGTGTCTGATGTCAGGATGTGGAAGCGCAGGAGGGTGGAAGTGTACTTTGGTGCAGGTCCCTCGTTGTTTTTTGGCGATATCGGGGGTTTTTCGAAAGGCGATAATATACTCGGGATAAAAGACCTCAGCCTGAACAGTACCAGGTTTAATGTTGGAACAGGATTCAGGTACAGGATTCTGGATGATTTTTCAGCCAGGTTTAACCTCGGTTTCGGAAATTTCCACACGACAGACGACGGGGGTGTTAATGAGACAAGAGGGTTCGAATCGAAGACACTCTTTGTCGAGCCGTCTATTCTTGCCGAGTACTATTTCATCAAATACAAGGGAGGCAGTAACTATACTTACTCGAGAGGTAAAAGAAGGTACTACCAGCCGCTGCTCTCGGGTATTGACATGTACATGTTCGCCGGGATCGGAGCCATTGCCTTCACGGTCAATCATAACGACATACCCGTTGTCGGCACAACAAAAGAGGGCGGGTTCTCTCCTGTTATACCCGTTGGTATCGGCATTAACAAGATTTACTCGAGATACCTGAATTTCGGTCTCGAGGTTGGTGGCAGATACGCCTTTTCAGACTATTTAGAAGGTTACTCGTCAGAATTCTCGCGATCGAAGGATATTTACTACTTCGTCAACCTTTCCCTTACATACAAGATGGCCACCAACAGGAATGGCTGGCCTACTTTCAAGAAGTGAAAGGGAGGAAACCATTCTGTCTCACATGATTTTTTTCTTCATTCCCTTTCGGGGGAATTTTTTACTTTTGGCCTGTTAAAACAAACAAGGAGGATTCATGTTTTCAGGAATTGTTGAGGAAGCCGCGCCTGTTGTCATGCTTGAAAAAGAGAATGACAACCTTCACATAACAATGAAATGCTCTTTCACCAGAGAGCTGAAGATAGACCAGAGCATTTCTCATAACGGCGTCTGCCTTACCGTTGTCAGGAAGGATGACGAGACTTATACTGTTACAGCTATCAGGGAGACACTCGAAAAGTCCAACCTGGGGCTCCTGAAGCCGGGCGACAAGGTTAACCTCGAGAGAAGCGCCAGGCTTGATGGGAGACTTGACGGGCACATGGTGCAGGGTCACGTCGACCAGACAGCTGTTTGCACGGAGGTGAAGGAAGCGGGAGGGAGCTGGTACTATACTTTCAGCTATGAACCGTTGCAGGACGATTACATGACAGTCGAAAAAGGCTCGGTGTCTGTAAACGGAGTAAGCCTCACGGTTGTCAACTCTAAAGAAAAATCGTTCCAGGTTGCAATTATTCCATTCACTCACGAGGTAACCAATTTCCACCAGATCAAAGCCGGGACGGTTGTAAATATCGAATTCGACATCCTCGGGAAATACATCGCCAAAATCGTCAAAGCACAACTGGGAAGCAGGGGGTAGGGTTGTAGGGTTGTAGGGTTGTAGAGTTGTAGGTTGTAAAGTTGTAAAAGACCGAGCACCGAGCAACAAGGACCTGGGACCTTTAGATGAAGCAGTAGAGGCAATAGATGCTATAAAGGGCTCTATAAAGAGCACCTTCTTACTCCGTGCCCCGTGCCCTGAGCGCTGAGCTCTGCGCTTCTTCCCCCGTGCCCTCCGAATTTTGTTTTGTTTCTTCTAATCTAAATCTTCTTATTTTTGTTATCTGAATAAAAACCAGCATGACGGGAAGCAGGAAAGTTGTTATAGGGATCACCGGGGCGAGCGGGTCGGTTTATGCCAGTACTCTGTTGAAAAGAATCATGGCAATGAATAATCGTCCTCAGGAAATTGCCGTTGTGCTTTCTGATACCGCGAGGGAAATCTGGAAGCACGAACTGGGTTCTGAATTCAAGGCTCCCCCTCCAGCGAAGGAGTATGATAATTCATCGTATTTTGCACCATTCGCATCAGGGTCATCCAGTTATGACACTATGATAATTTGCCCTTCATCGATGGGTACGATGGGCAGGATTGCCAACGGGGTTTCTGATAGTCTAATAACCCGAGCCGCCGATGTGATGCTTAAGGAACGTCGTCGTCTGATAATCGTTCCCAGGGAAGCGCCGTACAGCCTTATTCATATAAGGAACATGGAGACACTGACCCTGGCAGGGGCTATCATTTGTCCTGCTTCACCTTCTTTTTACAGCAATCCGGTAACTGTAGAGGACCTCGTGAACACCACTGTTGACAGGATCTTATCACTTGCCGGATTCGACTCGGGTATTTATCACTGGATGGAAAATGATTGACAGCCGGATAGTTAAGTTTTTAAGGAAGCATCATGTGCTGACGATTGCCACCTCATCTGGCAATGAACCATGGTGTGCAAGCTGTTTCTACGTGTACATGGAAGAGGACAACGCTCTTGTGTTTACGACATCGGCCGACACGCGTCATGGCCGTGAATTCGTTGATAACAACCTGGTGGCCGGCACCGTGGTTCTCGAGACCAATATTATCGGCAAGATCAGGGGCATCCAGTTCCAGGGAATAGTATCTGAACCTGAAGGAGCGGCCCACGACAGGGCACGCGGTGCTTATCTTAAAAGATTCCCGGTGGCCGCTCTGATGGATACTCATCTCTGGACAGTCCGGCTCACTCATATCAAGATGACAGATAACCGGCTCGGTTTCGGGAAAAAACTAATCTGGAAAAAGGATTTTTAGCGTTGGAGGGTCTTAACCCTGGCATTAATGCCAGGGTCATTTAAGATGCTGTAGTTGCTATATAAAGAGCACATTCTTGCCCTGTGCCCCCTGCCTCCGCTGTTGCTCCGGCAGGCAGGCGTGCACTGAGCTTCCTGGTCCCCGGTCCCCGGTCCCCGGTCCTGGTTCCTCGGTCTGTTCGGAGCCTGTCCCCATACACTGCACTAACGAGTACCCAGCACCCAGCACCGAGCATCTTCTTCCCCCCTGCCCCGCCAATCACTTTTTCTTCACCGGCAGTCCCTTCTCTTTCCAGGCCCTTATGCCTCCTTCGAGAGACCAGACCCGGGTGAAGCCGGCGGCCGCTAGTTGTGATGCTTCCCTGCAACTGCGATAGCCCGAGGTGCAGTACAGAAGGATGACACTATCCCTTCCGATATGCCTGGTCGCCCTTTTCAGCTTCCTGCCAGCCGGGTGGTTAACTGAGCCTTCAATGTATTCCCTCCGGTGTTCAAAGGGCATTCTCACGTCAATAAGAACAGCTTTCTCCATCCTGATCATCCCAAGAAAATCTTCCGGGCTGGCACCCTTGCACCGGGTGCTGTCAGCCACCTGGGCAGTTGCATTCAGCCCGGTTAACAGGAAGTAAACTAATATTATGTAATTCTTCATTGTTGTTCTGATCCGCGAATTTATAAAAATACCCTGTCATAAAAGATGCTGACTTCTCCATCCGGCTTCAGCTTAAGAACCAATCTGTATTTTTACTATCTTTGTGCGGTTTTTTAGAATACTTAATATAACTGATTGATACAATGGGCAAAAGGTTCCCGGAATACAAAGGGCTCGATCTCTCCGCTGTCAACAGGGAGATATTGGCCTCGTGGGATGATAAGAATACCTTCAGGAAGAGCCTGAGAAGCGTTGGCGGTAAAGGCGAATTTGTTTTTTACGAGGGTCCTCCTTCCGCAAACGGCATACCAGGCATTCATCACGTGATGGCAAGGACGATCAAGGACGCTATCTGCAGGTACAAGACACAGTGCGGCTACGAGGTAAAAAGGAAGGCTGGCTGGGATACCCATGGTCTGCCTGTAGAACTGGGTGTTGAAAAAGCTCTTGGCATTACAAAGGAAGATATTGGCACGAAAATATCGATAGAGGACTATAACAAGGCCTGCAAGACCGATGTCATGAAATACACCGATCTCTGGGAAGACCTTACCCGGAGGATGGGCTACTGGGTCGACATGGATAACCCGTATATCACTTACGATAACAAGTATATCGAGACGCTCTGGTGGTTGCTGAAGCAACTTTATGATAAAGACTGTCTCTACCAGGGCTACACTATTCAGCCTTATTCTCCCGCCGCGGGAACCGGTCTAAGTTCACACGAACTTAACCTGCCCGGCTGCTACAAGGATGTGAAGGACACGACATGTATTGCTCTTTTCAAGGTCATCAGGGATAAAAACTCAGAGTTCCTGTTCACCGGGCTGGATACCGCTAATGTCCATATCATGGCTTGGACAACCACTCCATGGACTCTTCCTTCGAATACTGCCCTGGCAGTTGGTGCTAATATTACCTATCTGAAAGTCAGGGCTTTCAATCCCTACTTGGGTGAACCGCTTACCGTTATACTGGCAAAAGATCTTCTCAATGCCATGTTTCCGGGCTCAGAGCCAGACATGGATCTGGCAACCTATAAGCATGGTGACAAGAAAATACCTTACCAGGTGCTCGATAGCTTTGAAGGTAAGGAAATTCAGGGAGTGAATTACGAGCAGCTGATCGATTGGGTAAAGCCGGAAAATGGGGCTTTCCGTGTTATCACCGGCGACTTCGTTACCACTGAAGATGGGACAGGAATCGTTCACATCGCCCCAACTTTCGGGGCCGACGACTATAAAGTGGGTCGTGAGAATGGTATCCCGCCAATGCTCGTGAAGCGGAAAGATGGGACTTTGGGGCCTCTCGTCGATAAACGAGGTTTCATGGTTCCGGTTGCCGATATGGATGAGAATTTCGTGAAAGAAAGGGTGAATCAAGCCTCTTACAAGAGCTTCGAGGGAAGACCCGTGAAGAATGAATACGAGACAGCCCTGACATCAACCGACGAAACACTCGATGTAGATATCGCGGTGAGTCTTAAACAGGCTGGGAAGGTTTTCAGGATCGAGAAGCAGGTTCATAGCTATCCGCATTGCTGGAGAACGGACAAACCGGTGCTTTATTACCCGCTAGACTCTTGGTTTATCCGCACCACCCGTTACCGCGACCGCATGATAGAGCTTAATAATACTATCAACTGGAACCCGCAGTCGACCGGGACAGGACGATTCGGAAAATGGCTCGAGAACCTTGTTGACTGGAACCTCTCGCGCTCGCGTTTCTGGGGAACACCTCTTCCGATATGGGTCACTGAAGACAGGAAAGAAGAGAAATGCATCGGCTCGGTCGCCGAGCTGAAAGACGAGATTGCAAAATCTGTAAAAGCCGGCTTCATGAAATCAAACCCGCTGGAAAAATTCCGCGAGGGTGATTTCACTGACGAAAACTATAACATTTTTGACCTGCACCGTCCTTTCGTTGATGATGTTTACCTGGTAAGCGATACCGGTAAGAAAATGACGAGGGAGCAGGATCTTATTGATGTCTGGTTCGATTCGGGTGCCATGCCATACGCCCAGGCTCATTATCCTTTCGAGAACTGTGAAAATTTCAGCGAGATGTTCCCGGCCGATTACATTGCAGAAGGAGTTGACCAGACCAGGGGCTGGTTCTTTACCCTTCATGCCATTGCCACGATGATCTCCGATTCTGTTTCCTTCAAGAATATAATTTCAAACGGTCTGGTGCTTGATAAAAACGGGAACAAGATGTCGAAGAGGCTCGGCAACGCTGTCGACCCATTCACGTCTATCGACGAGCACGGAGCCGACCCGCTGCGCTGGTACATGATAACAAACGCGCAGCCATGGGATAACCTCAAATTCGACATCTCGGGTGTTGACGAGGTCAAGAGAAAGTTCTTCGGAACATTGTATAATACTTACTCGTTCTTCGCTCTTTACGCTAACGTCGACGGCTTCACTTACACCGACAAGGAGATACCCGTGAAGGAAAGACCGGAGATAGACAGGTGGATAATATCACTCCTGAACTCACTCGTAAGAGAAGTTGATTCATGTTACGCTGGTTACGACCTAACAAGAGCCGGCAGGTCAATCCAGGATTTCGTTACAGAGAATCTCAGTAACTGGTATGTGCGCCTGAACAGGAAACGTTTCTGGGGTGGCGAGTACAGCAAGGACAAGCTGGCAGCCTACCAGACTCTTTATACCTGTCTCGATACTGTCAGCAGGTTAATGGCCCCGCTGGCACCTTTCTATGCCGACAGGATCTATACCGATCTTAATGGTGTAACAGGCAGAGTTGCTGAAGAATCAGCCCATCTTGCCCCGTTCCCCGCGTACGACGAGTCACTTATTGACAGGCAGCTCGAGCAGAGGATGGATATCGCGCAGAAAATATCTTCGATGATACTGGGCCTTCGTCGCAAGGTCAATATAAAGGTGAGACAGCCACTCGCGAGGATAATGGTCCCGGTTACAGATGTCTTCTTCAGGGAACAGTTCGAGTCTGTCAGGAACCTGATACTGGCCGAGGTGAATGTCAGGGAGGTGGAGTATATCGACGATACCTCGGGCGTTCTCGTTAAAAAGATAAAGCCGAATTTCAAGACTCTCGGTCCAAAATACGGGAAGCTTATGAAGGAGATCAGCTCCAGGGTGGCTTCTCTTTCACAACACGAGATAGCCGCGTTCGAGAGCGATGGGACTCACGTGCTTACCATAGAGGGCAATCACGTTGAGCTGATGCTCACCGACGTGGAGATAATTTCTGAAGATATCCCGGGCTGGCAGGTTGCCAATGATGGTAAACTGACCGTGGCACTTGATGTAACCGTTACCGACGAGTTACGTAACGAGGGTGTCGCGAGGGAGCTTGTAAACAGGATCCAGAATATTCGCAAGGAGAACGGGTATGATGTTACCGACAAGATAGTCGTTAAGATAGAAGATCACGACCTGGTAAGGGAAGCGGTAAGGTTGCACAATTCGTATATCGGATCGCAGACCCTTGCTAATTCTGTTTCAATTGTCCGTTCGTTGGAGGGGATAGACGTGAAAGAGATTGATATTGACGAGGTAATGGTGAAGGTGTCTGTCGTTAAAGCCTGATCTGGTTTCCTGGTTTAATATTTCATCCGGGGATAACCGGCGATTCAGGGTATTTAAGGATACCGTGATTTCTACAACGTCATCTGACTAAAGCAGGAAAAATAACGAGGTGTCTCAAAAGAGAACCCTTTTTTATTATGTTTTTCTTGTTCGTCCAAAGAACCAAGAAAGGGCGCCGGAAAAGACAAACGTCTGTTTTTCGCCATTTGCGCTTTGCCATTTCCGCTAAAAACAGGAGCGGTTCGCACCTTTTCGGGGCCCCGCGTTTCAAATAGTGCTGTTTATAGATATAGTGATATTTACAATCGGCATTTTGTATAAATTCATAAAAAATATTAGACCAGCCAATATTAATATGTGTTCAAGAGATATAATCAAAAATTAATTTATGCTTTTATATCGATGCTAAATAATTTAAATAAAGCATAATACTCTGTCAGATAGGGACTAAATCATAGAGATACTGGATGAGAGCGCTCTAATAAGGCAATATTAGGGTAGTTGAATGCCGGTTTATCACCATGTATTTTTAGGTTATGGATAAGGTTACTTTTGAATTAATTAGAGAGTCGGCGAATGGAAAATGTATTGAAGTAGATATGCACTTCAGGTGGTTTAGTTGAATGAACGTCCAGATCACAAAACGCAACGTTTCTGAGGATAAATTGAAAGTTGCTTTAACGGAGATTTTCAGCAGGTTGTATTTATATTGGCTGATTAGTTACAGGTAAGCATGAAGGAGATGCCTGTTTATGGTATTAAGATCGAGGTAAATGCCTACCACATGCTCAACAGTGAGAAGTAATATCACAAGGGCAAAAGTATGTTAATTTATTACCCGTCTTCTGTATCAGACAACAAAGTCTTGACTTTTACACCTTCGTGGCATCAAAAGTGGAGTTAGAATGGTAAATCGCGATTGCTCACAACCGGAAGAGCAGGTATGAGTAAATCTGTTTCTTTCCTTAACCTGAAATCTCTTGTTGTCAGGATTAATATAGAATACAGTGTATAAAAAAAGCTGTCTCTAGTTACTTCTGAGAACTTTATTTTAAAAGATCTTATTATTTATCTTGGGTCGTTGTAAAGGGGCGGGGAATGGCCCTGAGTCTCTTCGACAGCTTGCTGCCTCAGCGAGCCATAGGTCTTGTTCTCAATTCTAACGAGAGCAGCCTGCAGGTGCTGTATGAATTTTAGCGTTGTACAAGACGGCTTCTTCCGGGTTGTTGCTCCTTCCTCGAGTACCTTGAAGGTAGGGGAAGTATCCATGGTGTCGTTACTCTCCTCGTGGGTGATGCTCGACTTCAATATCTCGTAGTCTTTTTTAGCCTTGTCGAGTTTGGCAAGAATGATCTGTCTGAACTCCTCAAGCTCCTCGTCTGAATATCTTGTCTTCTCAGCCATGATTATACATTTTGGTGTGCCGCAAAGGTAGCTATTTTTTTCACTTAATAAAATGCAAGTTTTTAACCGTGAAATGGAGGGTGGAAGGAAGAAGCAAAGGGGAAGAAGCACACCTGCCTGCCGGAGCAACAGCTGAGGCAGGGGGCTCAGGGCACGGAGCTCAGGGGAAGAAGCACAGGGCACAGAGCACAGGGTAAGAAAGTACTCTTTATACAGCCTGTACAGCTTTTACAGCCTCTACAGCTTTCTTTAAAGGTGCTGGGTTCTCGTTGCTCGGTAGATTCTGCATGGGGAGGGTTTGTCACCGGCTGCACGCCATTCAGTAGTCATTGGCTTCGCGTCATTCAATCGTAAGAACGACACCATATCGAGTTATTTTTACTATTGAATGACCATCGAATGACAATGGAATGACAATTGAATGACCATCCCCTACAACTTTACAACTACATCATACAGCCTGTACAGCATTTACAGCCTCTACAGCTTTCTTTAAAGGTCCTCGATGCTCGTTGCTCGGTCCTCGGTCCTGGGTTGCATCTGTTAAAACTTTTGCATTCTCATCTCTCATTTTTTTGCCCCTCTAAATCTCCCCTCGAGGGGAGACTTTTTGAGCTAGGATAGGACAAACCTTTAATAATTAATTGAATTACAACAGCTTCTATATAAACTGAAATCCAACTCCCGCCCCACTTGGGGAGGGCCGGGGAGGGGCAAAATGAAGAAGCACACCTGCCTGCCGGAGCAACAACGGAGGCAGGGGGCAGGGGGCAGGGGGCAGGGGGGAAGAAGCGCAGGGCACAGAGCACAGAGCTCAGGGGAAGAAGGTGCTCTTTATATAGCCCCTACAGCACTCATGACCCTGGCATTAATGCCAGGGTTAGGACAACTCTACAACCTTCCAACCCTACACCCCCAGCTCCTTGAGCCTTATCTTGATCCTGAACGAGTTGGGGATCTCCTTTTCGCTGACAAGAATGAGGTAGCCGCCGCCACCCGCTCCAGACAGTTTCCAGGCAGTGGCGAGCCCGCGATAGTTGTCAATGGCTTTTTCTATCTCGGGTGTTCTCATGGCAGGGAACATCCTGACCTGCGATTCAAAGGAGTTCAGGAATCCTTCCGAGAATTTCCTGATGTCCCGGTTGATAAGTCCTTCCCAGGCCAGCTCGGCAGCATCGGCAAGCTGCTTCACGTTTGGTTCGTTGATATAGGTCTCTGCAAGCACGTTGAAGCCCGAGGGTCGTGGCCACAGAGTTACCATGTGCAGTCGTTCCTCCAGCCACCTTACAGTTGGTATGTCGGTTATTGATTCGAACTTTGAAGGCCAGTACTTGCCCTTGTCGTAGAAGAACCTGTTTATCCCGGGCAACGTGATGCCGATGGAATCCTGTGAGCCGCTTACCTCTGGCGTTCCCGGGTCATTATCGTACCTGAACAACGTTTTAGCCAGCTTCTCGGGCTTTTCGAGGGGCAGGTGATTATTCCAAAGTTCTATCGCTTTCTTTCTTGTTGATGTTGCCATTCCCGATCGTTCGTTGAACTCTATTGTCGGTTCCAGCGAGGCCGTGATAGCCCATCCCGGGTGATACTTGGAGACATAAGGCTGGTCAATCCAGGTGCCTGCCATGTCAATCCGGTATGGAATCGGCTTTACCGTTCTGAGAGCCGTCGTTGACCGGGCAGGCAGATTGGCGGCAGGGATCCTCTTCAACACCACATATTCAACATTCATCTCGCGGCATATTGTTTCCTTCTCCGGAGAATGGCCATCCTCGTTTACTATGAACATATCGGGTTTTATCTTCCTCATGTCAGGAAGGAAGTCCATGAGCCCGCTTCCGCTGTTAACGGTAACCCTGTTCACGCATGCCAGGGCCGAAAGCATGTATAGTCTCTCTTCCTCCGAGTTAACAGGTTCCCTGCCTTTAAGATCCCTTATCGTCTTGTCCGAACCAATGCCTACATGAACATTCCCGTATTGGGAAGCTTCCCTGAGAAACGCCACGTGCCCCGAGTGTAGCATGTCGAAACATCCTGAAACAAATACCGTTTTATTTTCTGATGCCATCTTGCTGAATATTTTTCACTGTATAGCAAATATATTAATATAAGGTGTACAGTAATCCATTCCGGCACCAAAATTGGATAGCATGATCCATGGACATTATTGGTGCAAACACCATTTAAAAGTGTTATGTAACATTACCTATTTGCAGTATATTTATTGACTTATTTTTTATCAGGATGGCCGTTAAGGAGAAAATGGGAAAGGAGATAGTGAACACTCAGAACACCTGTTGCTGGTATGCCGTTTACACGAGACCCAGATCCGAGAAGCTTGTCTTCGAAAGAGTATCCGAATCGGGCATGGAGGTTTTTCTTCCGCTTCAGAAGACCATAAGGCAATGGAGCGACAGGAAGAAGGTAGTTGAGGTACCTTTATTGTCATCCTACGTGTTCGTGAGGATAAAGCAGAAGCAGTTCAGTTCAGTTTACAGGGTGGCGGGTTTCGTGAAATTCGTGAATTTCGAGGGAAAACCCGTGCCAATTCCGCAGAGACAGATTGACAACCTGAAGCTGATTGTAAACAGTGATGCTGTTGTTGAAGTAACCTCCGAAGATTTCGAAGCGGGTGACCAGATTGAGGTAATCACGGGATCGCTTACAGGACTAACCGGTGAGCTTATCAGGATAGGCAGGAAGAAGAGAGTCGTTGTTAGAATTGACAGCCTTGAGAAGAATATTATACTCACCATACCTTCCACCTTCCTCAGGAAGCTTTGACATACAATAATTTGTGACACCCCCGGGAAACAAAACGAGGGGTAAATCCGTAAAAACACAAAATGGTGAATAAATAGTGCCTTAATGAACAGGGCAGTAACGAAATGACTTTGTGTTTTTCAATAGTTAATTGATAAATTCGCGACAGCAGCTAAAATGTTTTCAGGAATTAATATTTAGAAATTAAACCAATAAACCAAAAATGAAAAAGACTATTAATGCCGGTTTAATCGTCATCCTGTCGTTCTCGCTTTTTGCATGGGGTTGCAAGAAGAAGGACATCCCGGTTCTCACGACCACGGCCGCCACGGAGATAACAACCGACGCGGCGAAGAGCGGGGGAGAGGTAACGGATGACGGTAATGAAGACGTGTCCGCCAGGGGAGTATGCTGGAATACAACCGGTTCGCCAACCGTGACAGATCCTCACACCTCCGATGGAAAAGGTACGGGATCCTTCACGAGTTCAATTACTGGTCTGACGGGCGGTACTGTTTATTACGTCAGGGCTTACGCCACTAACAAGGAAGGAACGGGATACGGGCTTGAGCTCACTTTCAAGACCCAGGGAAGCGCTCCCATAACATCCGCTCTCGATGCAACTAATATAACGGTAAGTTCAGCAACCCTGAACGGACTGGTTAATCCCAACTACCTGTCAACGACGGTAACCTTCGAGTACGGCCTGACAACCAGCTACGGATCAACAGCCACCGCGACACAAAGCCCCGTGTCGGGCAGCACCAGCACCAACGTATCAGCAGCCATTACAGGTCTTAACCCCGGTGCAACATATCATTTCAGGGTCAAGACGGTCAACTCCATCGGCACCGTCTATAGTGACGACAAGACTTTCCTGACACTTGGCCAGGCTCCTGTTGCAACAACAGGTACACCTTCAAATGTCACGGTAAGCGGGGCAAGCCTCAGCGGTACTGTTAATGCAAACCTTGTATCGACAACAGTTACCTTCGAATACGGACTTACCACTGCATATGGCAGTTCTGTAAATGCAACACCGGGTACAGTTACCGGGAATACCGTTACGGACGTTACCGCCACGCTTACATCCCTTAACCCGGGTACTCTCTACCACGTTAGGATAAAAGCAGTAAACGCTATCGGTACCTCGTATGGCACTGATGCTACTTTCACAACAGGAGGACAGGCGCCGTCTGCTACTACTTCCGCTGCAACTAACCTGAATGGGATAACGGCAACTGTCAACGGCAGTGTAAATGCCAATGAGCTTTCTACAGTTGTCACCTTTGAATACGGACTGACAACAGGCTATGGAAGTACGGCTACTGCCACCCAGAGCCCGGTAACAGGAAATGTGGCGACAGCTGTTAGTGCCAATCTTACCTCGCTCGCCCCGGCCACGACCTACCACTTCAGGGTAAAAGCGGTCAATGCCCTTGGTACCACTTACGGTGATGATCTTACATTCACCACACTTGGTGCTGTTCC
>JAXLTU010000014.1:0-82018 GCA_046329885.1 Bacteroidales bacterium | reverse complement strand
CCGCCAGAAGCGATAACACGCATTACCGGGTCGCGCTGGTTGACGTACACGTGGATGAAACCATCGATCGTATAAAAAACCTCGGCTTCGCGCAACTGCTTCACAGCCGATAACTTCCCTTCTATCTCGTTAACAGCCAGCTCATCAAGCGGCACTCCCAGGTATCTCTGCCCTGTACCAGCTACAAGAGACTTCAGATAGCCTTTTGTAACAAAATGATAATCTGACGAATCCACTATATCAATACTGATCCCTCCGCAGGGAATCGTTTTCACCTTTTGCGCGAAATAGAATGGTATGCCGATCATGTAGATCAGTGGAAGAAGAAGTAATATTTTTATCACTACTTTCATCTGCTCAGTCTCGTCTTTAAAGCTTCCTCTATTGGTCTTACAAGCCTGTCTATATCGCCTGCCCCTATAGTCAGCAGGACATCAATTTTATTTATATCAAGTTTCCCGGGAATATCGCTTTTCTCGAGCAACCTTTTATTCTCCAGTTTCATCTTCCCGATTATCATTTCAGACCCCACCCCTTCAATCGGCTTTTCCCTTGCGGGGTAGATCGGCAATACTATAACCTCATCAAGAATATCCAGTATTCGCGCGAATCCTTCAGCATGATCCCTTGTCCGTGTAAAAAGGTGAGGCTGAAAAATGCCGGTGAGATGTCTCTTGCCGAAATATGCCTTGACAGATTCAACGAAGGCTCTTATTTCCTCGGGATGATGAGCATAATCATCTATGTAAGTGACCCCTCCCCTGTTGACACGAATATCGAATCGACGCTGAACACCGCTGAAAGTCAGCAAAGCTTTTCGCAATTCATCTTCAGTGACTCCACAACTTAATGCCAGTGATGCAGCCGCGGTGGCATTTTCGATATTGATCTGGCCCGGGAACGGGAATCGTATATCCTTGATCATGCCGTTTGGAGTATGAAGGTCAAAAATGAAACATTCATTCTCGAGCCTCACGCTGGTGTACCTGAATGTCGAGCCTTCTTCCGGCCCATAGGTCACGAGACTGATTCCTTCCGGGACGATGATCTTATCCCTGATCCTGAAATTTGCAGACAATAGTCCCCCTTTCCTGATCTTCCTGAAGAATTCGTTATAACCTTCGATCATCTGCTCGTGACTCCCGTATATCTCGAGGTGGTCCGCATCAACCGCCGTTACAATGGCCATCAACGGGCTAAGCCTGTGGAACGACCGGTCAAATTCATCAGCTTCCATTACAGTGTACCTTCCTGACCCGAGGATAAGATTGGAATCGTAGTTTTTCGAGATGCCACCCAGGAACGCGGAACAGTCGACTGATGATTGTTTTAAGATATGAGCCAGCATGGTCGAAACAGTTGTCTTGCCATGGGTTCCAGATACGGCGAGAGCATCAGTTTCCTTCGATATCATGCCAAGTATCTCAGATCGCTTGTAAAGCCTGTACCCATTTTCCCTGAAATGCCTGAGAATGCTGCTGTCTGAAGGTATGGCAGGTGTTACAATCACCAGTACCTTGTCTTTCATCGGGGGTGCTGTAAATATCCCTGGCAGCTTGTCCTTGTCGTCTTCAAATGTTATCTGGCAACCCTCGCGGGCCAGGGCATCAGTTATGTTTCCCGAAGCGCGGTCATAACCATGCACGGGGAAACCCCCGGCCCTGAAGTACCTTGCAAGGGCGCTCATCCCGATCCCGCCAATCCCGACGAAATAAATTGCTTCTATATTTTTAACATCAATCATTCCTTAACTAGACTTAGTACCTCCCTGGCTATCCGAATGTCAGAATCGCGTTCCGCTAGCAGGCTTATATTTGCTGAAAGCTTTTCACGAAGTTCACTGTCAGAAACCAGATTAATCGCTGTCGAAACAAGCGAGGCTGCTGACTGACTATCCGCTACCATCAGGGCAGCTCCCTTTGAAACGAGTGCCATGGCATTGCGGGTCTGATGGTCCTCCGCCACATTTGGTGATGGCACCAGTATAACAGGTTTGCCAACCAGGCAGAGTTCCGAAATAGTTCCGGCACCGGCTCTCGAGATAATTACATCAGCCGCCGCGAAAGCAAAGTCCATCCTGTCAATGAATCCATGAACATGAATATTCGGGCTGGCAGATGCAGTTACGACAGCATTCACGCCCGCGAGGTAGTTTTTTCCTGTCTGCCACAGCCATTGATAGCCAGAGCCCTTCAGTACTTCGATCGAACCGGCAAGACTATTATTTATGCTACCAGCTCCCAGTGAGCCTCCGAGTACCAGCACGACCGGTTTTCCCTGTTCGAGTCCGAAGTGACTACAAGCCTCAGCGCGTATAGATTCCAGGTTATCAAAACTCTGTCTGACAGGATTCCCGGTCTTGACAATCTTTTGTGCCGGGAAGTATTTTTCCATCCCGTCGTATGCCACGCAAATTTTGGCTGCACCGCGTGCCAGAAGCCTGTTGGTCACGCCCGCGTAGCTGTTCTGTTCCTGGAGCAGGGTCGGTATACCCGATCTGCCGGCTTGTTTCAGAACGGGACCGCTGGCGTAACCGCCAACACCTACAACCACATCAGGTCTAAAGTCCCGTATTATTCCTATGGCTTTCAATAAACTTCTCAAGAGCTTAAATAGCACCGGTATGTTTTTCCATGGTTGCTTCCTGTTAAAACCGGCTACCGGGAGCCCGATAATCTTGTATCCTGCTGCCGGCACCTTATCCATCTCCATTCTACCCTCGGCCCCGACGAAAAGTATCTCGATATCCTTGTCAAGCCGACGAAGGGCATTAGCGATAGATATTGCCGGGAAGATATGTCCGCCCGTGCCTCCACCACTAATTATTACTTTGTTATGCCTTGACTGGTTCATATATCTTTTCACCTTCATCAGTTTTTTCTTCTTCCGGCAGCTCTTCCGAGCGTATCCTGGCATTAATGACCCTGCTCACGCTGAGTATGGCGCCAATGGAAAAGCTAATAACGAGCACCGAGGTTCTTCCCCAGCTTATCATTGGGAGTGTCTGACCTGTTACGGGGAACAATCCAACGGCCACCATCATGTTAAGCATAGCCTGAATGACTATCATAATCACCAGGCCCATCACAAGAAAGGCCGGGAAAGCTGTCTCGCATTTCTTCGCGATGGCGATACCCCTGAAGAGTAATATCATGTAAGCGAGCAACAATGGGATGGCACCAAATACCAGACCGTATTCCTCTATTATTATAGCGAATATGAAATCGGAGTTTGACTGGGGAAGCATGTTACGCTGCGTGCTCTTCCCGGGAGCCTTACCAATTAGTCCACCTGTTGATATTGCAATTTTAGCCTGGTTAGCCTGGTAGTCATCATCCTCCGTGGCATTCCCCGTGAAATAATGTTCAATCCTGTTCTTCCATACGGTTACCCTGTTGCTGTCAGGTGATATAACTGATAGCATGAGAGCGAACAACACCACCCCGACAATCGCTATTCCAATATAAGCCATCAGGAATTTGAAAGGCACCCTGCCAATAAAGAGAAGGATGAGGCACATCCCGAAGATCATCATTGCAGTTGAAAGGTTTTCCGAGAGAATAAGACCACAGACAATTGCAATCGGGGCCATCAGGTTTTTTGTAACGAGCATGAAATTATTCAGCTCGTTCTGGTATTGTGCCAGGTTACGTGCCAGGTAAATAATGAGGGCTACCTTTGCCACATCGGAGGTCTGGAGCCTGAATCCAGTTCCTGGTATTACAATCCACCTGGTTGCCTCGTTTACCCTCACACCAATGAATAAAGTCAGCACCAGCAGAGCCACTGAAACCACCAGGAACAACCCCGCCAGCGATGAATAGATCCTGTAGGGCAAATGAGTAGTAATGATAATAATGACTAGACCAAAAATCAGCATTATGAACTGTGTTCTGAGAAAATAGGTGGTATTCCCGTGAAAACTTTTGAAAGCAACGCTAACAGATGAGCTGTACACGGAGAGCAGTGAATAGAACATGAAAAGGGCAACCAGGGCCCAAATAGACCTGTCGCCTTTAAACATATTCACTACCCAGCTTTTATTCATATCGTGATGTATTACAGGTTTCGAACTGCAAGTTTAAATTGCCTTCCCCTGTCCTCGTAGTTATTAAAAAGGTCAAAACTCGCGCAAGCGGGCGAAAGAAGAACTGTATCGCCTTTTGCAGCAAGGTAGTAGGCCGATCTTACTGCTTCTTCCATAGAGGTTGTCTCAACAACTGTAGGAAGCTTATCTCCAAATGCTTCAACAAGCTTATGATTATCCTTACCAAGACAAACGAGGGCTTTCACTTTCTTCTTCGCCACGGTGAATAATTCAGCATAGTCATTCCCTTTGTCAATTCCCCCCGCAATCCAGATCACATCAGTTTCCATGCATTCGAGGGCATACCATGTCGAGTTGACATTTGTTGCCTTCGAGTCATTTATGAAATTGATGCCAGCAACGGCAATAACGGGTTCAAGCCTGTGCTCAACGCCCTGGAAATCCGAAAGGCTCTCCCTGATTATCTCTTTGCGGATATTCAGGACTTTACCAGCTATCGCTGCTGCCATCGAATTGTAGACATTGTGGCGGCCCTTGAGTGCCAGATCGTGAATTGTCATAAGGATGATTTTTTGGTTATGGTCTAGAACTAGTTCATTATTCTCAATATAGGCTGTCATGCCCGCGATGTTCTCGTCAGAGAATGGAAGAAGCTGCATCTCATATTCCCCCGCGGCCAGCTCCTTTTTGATAATCGGGTCCTCCGCCCAGTAAATCAGACAGTCCTTCCTGGTCATGTTGCGGGTAATCCTGAACTTCGAATCGATGTAATTCTGAAGCTTGTAACCATACCTGTCGAGGTGGTCAGGAGTTATGTTGAGCAGGATAGCTATATCAGCCCTGAAATCGTACATCCCGTCAAGCTGGAAACTGCTTAGTTCGATAACATAATAATCATAGCCACCTTCGGCAACGGCCATCGCGAAACTGTTACCCACGTTACCTGTAAGTGCCACTTTCAGTCCGGCTTTTGAAAGCATGTGGTACACCAGGTTTGTAGTTGTTGTCTTACCATTGCTCCCGGTGATGCAAATCTTGATGGCATCGGTATACCTGCCGGCAAATTCTATTTCCGAGATAATACTTGTACCTTGTTCCCTGATCTTCATTACCAGGGGGTTGTTCTCGGGAATACCCGGGCTCTTTATCACTTCAGAGGCACTCAAAATCTCTTCTTCAGTGTGAACTCCTTCCTCGAACCTGATTCCTTCCTTCTCGAGTATCTCGCGGTACTTCGGCTTGATCTGTCCCTTGTCGGATACAAACACGTCAAATCCGTGTTTCCTGGCCAGAACCGCCGATCCCACGCCACTCTCACCCGCCCCGAGTATTGCAATTCTCTTTTTCATCACTTATCTGATCTTTAAAGTCACTATGCTCAGCACCGCCAGCATTATTGCCACTATCCAGAACCTGGTAACTATTTTTGGTTCAGGGTAACCTTTTTTCTGGTAATGATGATGAAGAGGGGCCATCCTGAAAAGACGACGACCCTCCCCGTATTTCTTCTTTGTCCGTTTGAACCAGGCCACCTGCAGAACGACTGAAAGGTTCTCGACGAGGAAGATCCCGCACAGGATAGGTATTAATAGTTCCTTTCTTATCGCGATAGCAAAAACAGCTATTATCCCGCCAAGGGCCAGACTGCCCGTGTCGCCCATGAAGACCTGCGCAGGGAACGAGTTGTACCACAGGAAGCCGATCGTTGCCCCGATAAGAGCCGCGGCGAATATGACGAGCTCCTCCGACCCGGGTATATACATTATGCTCAGGTAGCTGGCGTAAATCTTGTTACTCGATACATAAGCGAGTATGGCGAGTGCCACACCTATTATTGCCGATGTACCTGTAGCCAGACCATCGAGCCCGTCGGTAAGATTCGCACCATTCGATACGGAGGTTACAATAAATATTACTATGAGCACGAATACTATCCATGTAAGAGGCTGCCTGAGCGGATCGTTCACGAATGACACCAGCCATTTATAATCGAACTCGTTATTCTTTATGAAAGGGATTGTTGTCTTGGTCGATTTTACCTCCAGCGTGATCTCGTTTCCGGAAGTAGGCTGTCCACCCTGGTCAATCAGCTCGGTTCTCTGCCGTGCTGAAAGGTTCTCGACACTCACCTTTTCAGCTATCTTGACATCGCTGCTGAAATAGAAAGTAACCCCTACCAGTATGCCAAGTCCAATCTGACCGGCTATCTTGAATCTGCCTGCCAGACCAGCTTTGTTCTTCCGGAATACCTTTATATAATCATCAAGAAAACCGATGAATCCGAGCCAGATGGTGGTAATAATCATCAGTATTATATAGATGTTCTCGAGCCTGGCGAAAAGAAGTACAGGGATGAGTATCGAGGCAAGAATTATGAGGCCGCCCATCGATGGTGTTCCCTGCTTCTGGTACTGGCCCTCGAGCCCTAAATCCCTTACCACCTCTCCAACCTGCTTCTTTTGAAGAAAGAGTATGATTCTCTTCCCGATAAGCATTGAAATGATCAGCGAAGTGATAACGGCGGCAGCCGACCTGAAGGTGATGTAGGAAAATACCCCGGCCCCGGGAAAATTCAGTGAATCAAGATATTTGAATAAATAGTAAAACATATAACTTATATTTTCATTAGCAGTGCTTTACCAAGTTCTTCCCTGTCGTCGAAATGGTGTCTGACTCCCTTTACTTCCTGGTATGTTTCATGACCTTTCCCCGCTACCAGTATCACATCCCCATCGCCCGCTAACATGACGGCTGCTTTTATCGCCTCCCTCCTGTCAGCAATCCTGAGGACTTTCTTCCTGAGTTCCGGGGATACCCCGGCTTCCATATCGTCGAGTATGGCTTCTGGTTCCTCGCTCCTGGGATTATCAGAGGTCAGTATAACTTTGTCGCTACCTCTTGCCGAAATCTCGGCCATCACGGGTCTTTTTGTCCTGTCCCTGTCGCCTCCGGCTCCAACAACTGTTATAAGCTTCCTTCCACCCTGCCTGATCTTGTTAATAGTGTCAATCACGTTAAGAAGGGCATCAGGTGTATGGGCATAATCGACAAGACCTGTGATATTTCCATCTGTCCTCACCGATTCGAGCCTGCCTTCTACAGGGTGCAGGTCGCTGAGTATCGTGAGAACCTCTTTCCTGTCAGCACCGAGCAATATTGATGAGCCGTACACTGCAAGCAGGTTTGAAACGTTGAAATCGCCAATGAACCTTGTCCAGACTTCTTCCTTGTCTATCCTGATTCCCATCCCTTCAAAACCCTGTTCAATTATACTGGCCCTGAAATCTGCTTTGCTTCGTCTCGAGTAGGTATGACAAGCGGCTTTGCAGTTCTGTATCATAACCCTCCCATTCCTGTCATCGATGTTGGTAAGTGCAAACGCGTCGCCTGGAAGCGAATCGAAAAACGTTTTCTTCGCTTTCAGGTAATTGTCAAACGTTTTATGATAGTCGAGATGATCGTGAGTGAGGTTGGTGAAGATGCCACCTCTGAACTTGAGTCCGGCAATCCTCTTCTGGTCAACGGAGTGGGAGCTTACCTCCATGAAAACATAGTCGCATCCATGCACGAGCATTTCTGCAAGTAACATGTTCAGCTGTACCGGATCGGGTGTGGTATGTGTGGCCGGCAGTACTTTATCTTCAACGTAATTACATACGGTTGAGAACAGTCCGCACTTGTATCCCAGCTTCCTGAAGACCCTGAATAACAGCGTGGCGATAGTCGTTTTACCATTGGTACCGGTAACACCCACAAGATTGAGAGATTCTGATGGGTAGCCGTGAAACGCTGAAGCGGCAAGGCCAAGAGCAAGGGCTGTATCAGGGGTGACCAATATACAGACATCCTTCTCTAGCACCTCCGGGGCGGTTTCACATAGCACTGCCGCGGCACCTTCCCTGGCTGCCATCCCGAGATAATTATGCCCATCAGTTTTTGTACCTCTGACTGCGACAAACAGGCAACCAGGAACAACCTTTCTCGAGTCAAAAACGATTGCTGTAATATCGCGGTCAGCGTTGCCCTTAACCGAGGTAATCTTTATTCTTTCAGTTATATCGTGCAGTTTCATCATTCAAATTCCCAGTTCAAGATTCACTACTGATCCATCAATCACCCTGGCTCCATGCTCAGGTGATTGTTTGCGTACCTTGCCCCTGCCTTCAAAGCTCACCCTGAGCCCGGAGTTCTCTAACAGGTACAGGGCATCGCGAAGTGTCATTCCCCTAACATCGGGAACAGTGCCGGACTGCAGCCTTACCGGGACAAGCCTTATGGTATCACCACTTTCCCTGGTAGCTACCCAATCGTCGTCAGCAGTCTTGCGGAACCTGGTGTCAGTCGATCTGAAAACCTCGGTTATATCCGCCCTGAAACCATTACCGGCATCAGGTGCTTTCAATTTGTCATCATCATCCTTTTTGTAATCGCGGAAGAAGTGGGTCGAGTAGACTTTGTCAGATATCTCCTTGAAGACCGGACCGGCAACGAGGTTGCCGTAGTACACTGAATTTGAAGGAGCGCTGACAACAACTATACACGAGTACATTGGATTTTCAGCTGGGAAATAGCCACAGAATGAAGCCTGGTAAGAGACACCTGATTTCCCCTTGTAACCGTATTTTGTCTTCGCGATCTGAGCCGTGCCGGTTTTACCGGCTATCTTGTAGTCGGCATCTTTAAGGTTGGTAGCCGTGCCATGTTCGACAACACCCTCGAGCATCTTGTGGGCTTTCCGTATTGTCGATCTCGATGCAATAGAGTTAATTATCACTTCCGTGCTGAAGCTCTCGACAACTGATCCATTCCTCCTTATCTCTGTAACAAACCTTGGTTTCATCATCCTTCCATCGTTTGCAACAGCATTATAGAAAGCCAGTGTCTGTAATGGAGTGAGCTGGACCTCGTAGCCATGCGACATCATCGGTAACGACAGGCCTGACCAGAACTTATCGCCAGGGTAGCGAATGAGTGGGGTGCCCTCACCCTTAAGCTGGATATCAAGCTTCTGGTTAAGCTTCATTGCATAAAGCCTGTTTACAAAATCCTTTGGCCTGTCTTTATAATGCTCGTAAATAATCTTGGAAGTACCCACGTTCGACGACTTCTCGAAGACCTGTTTCAGTGTAAGTTTACCATATCCACCTTCCTTCGTATCCCTGACCACCTTGTTGTAATACTTCACGGTGCCGTTGCCTGTATCGACTATATCGCCAGTATCGGCAACGCCTTCCTCCAGTGCAGCCATTAGAGACGGAAGCTTGAAGGTGGAACCTGGCTCGGTACTTTCGCCAATCGCGTAGTTATATGTTTCCTCGTATTTGCCGTCGTCCGTTCTTTCGAGGTTAGCTATTGCCCTTATATCACCTGTTGCAACCTCCATCAGTATGGCGCAACCGTGATCAGCATTGTGCTTTAAAAGCTGAGTCTTCAACGCGGTAGTGGCAACATCCTGGAGGTCAACATCAAGAGTTGTGACAACATCATAACCATCCTTTGATTCAACTGAACTGGCATCCTCAACTGCAATCCAGTCACCTCCGGTCAGACGCTGTTTAACTACAACACCATCCTTGCCCGCCAGCTGTTTATCGAACGAACCCTCTATACCGACCTGAGTTCCCTCGCTTCCCTGGTTCAGATAACCAATGGTCCTGCTCGCCAGATCCTCGTTGGGTAGTATCCGCCTGTTCTCAGCCTGAACGACCATACCTCCCTTGTACTGACCCTCACGGAAAATAGGTAGATCCCTTAGTTTTTTGAGAGTCCTGAATTCCACTTTCTTTCTTATCAGGAAGTACCTGTCTCCTCTTTTTCTTGCATTTGACAGGACAGTCTTCCATTCAGATGCACTCCTGACACCTACCAGCTCGGCCAGACCCGTGCATAAACCAGATATACCATTTGACCATATCTCTGACGACATGCCGCTGCTGCGGGTATCCATGTAAACCGAGTAATAAGGCACGGAGCTGGCCAGCAGCCTACCGTCGCGGGCCAGTATGTCTCCCCTGTTAGCCGGATCGACATCAGTCTTGTAGACGTATCTCTCGCTCATCGCTTCCCACTTTGCCCTTTCCACGTATTGCAGAAGGATGACCCTGACAAGCACGGCAAGGGCAAGCAATAAAATGGCGATATACACCACCCCGCTTCTCCATACTATTTCGTCCCTTATTGCCATTTCTACTTCCTGTCTACAATTACTTTGAAAGGGGGTTCCCTTAATTCCTCGAGCCCAAGCTCGCGATCTCTCACTAGCCTGTATACTTCACTCTGCTTGCTGGCATACATCAACTCGGCGGTCGTTGCCAATGACTCGGCTCTCATGTCTTTCACCTCTTTCTGCATCCTGGCTGTCTCACGCGTGATCCGCTCGGCATGAAACCTGTTTGCTATATACAAAGCCCCCAGTACTGTCAGCATGAAGATGTATCCCAGGTTCTTCAATATTATCTGGTCAGTAACAAGAGATCCGCTCATCAGCCCCTTGAAAAGGTTTCCGGTGGGCTTCTTCTCCTGTTTCTTTTCTCCCTTCTCTTCTGTCTTAGGTTCGGTTTTTTCAGATTTAATATCTTCCATGGCTAAACCTTTTCTGCTATCCTTAATTTGGCACTGCGAGACCTGTTGTTTCTTGCCACCTCTTCATCGTCAGGAACTATTGCCTTTCGAGTCACAAGGTGGAATGGAGTCTCCCTGTTGCCATAAAAATCCTTTTTCTCCTCACCACTGAAATTTCCAGTCTTCATGAAGTTCTTCACCAACCGGTCCTCGAGCGAATGATAAGTCAGTACAACAAGTCTTCCACCAGGAGCCAGAACATCAAGAGCCTGTTCAAGAAATTCCTTCAGGTAGTCTATCTCGTGATTCACGGCGATCCGCAGTGACTGGAACAGGCGGGCATAGAATTTATGCTCCTGCCTGAACGGGGCAAGTCTCGCGGTCGCTTCCATCAGATCTCCGGCAGTGAGGATAGGCTTAACCGAACGTGCTTCAACCACGGCTCTCGCCACCCTGCGCGAATTTGTAAGCTCGCCATACAGGTAAAACACATCCGCCAGTTCCTGCTCGTCGAGAGTCGCGACAAGATCTGAAGCCTTCATTTTAGCCTCGCGGTTCATCCTCATATCAAGGGCCGCATCATTCCTGAATGTGAATCCCCTGCCCGGGTCATCAAACTGGTGAAAGGAAACGCCAAGATCGGCTATTATGCCATCGACCTTTCCTATGCCTATGAACCTGAGATTGTTCCTGAGAAACCTGAAGTTCTGATTCAGGAAGATCAGTCTCCCGTCGTCCGGGACATTGGCTATGACATCGGAGTCCTGATCAAATGCAACCAGCTTGCCATTTACAAGTTTTGCCAGGATCGCTGATGAATGCCCGCCGCCTCCGAAAGTTACATCGACATAAATCCCGTCGGGCCGGATATTCAGACCTGTAACACACTCATCCAGCAATGCAGGGACATGGTAAACCATTATACTATCGGATCATTAAGCCCGCTTCCCATGAGCTTCTCTGCAAGGTTGGCGAATTCATCAGAAGGCATTTCTATCTTCTCATAAATTCCGGCATCCCAGATCTCAATCCTGCCATCCTGCCCCGCCAGTACCACGTCTTTCGAGATACCAGCCAGGTCGAGAAGCCGCCTGGGCACCAGCAAGCGGTTGTTGTTATCGAGAGATAATTCAGCTGTTCCCTTGAAGAAATTCCTCAGGAAAATGTTATGCTCCCTGTTATAGGGATTTATCCTGCTCCTGATCTTCTCGATCTGCCTGTTCCAGTCATCAATCGAGTAAAGAACAAGACAGTTCTCGAAGATATCTTTCCTGACCACGAAATGATCGGCTGCCCCGGCAGGCATCTGCTTCTTGAATGCCATAGGCAGAATGATCCTGCCTTTGACATCAACTTTACACGGGTAATCACCTATAAATGTGGCCATGAATGCTATTCTTCATTTAGAATGCTAAAATAAGTAAAATCATCCACTTTACTCCACAAACCTCCATTTTTTTCCACTTTTGTTAATAACTTTTCCCACTGCCTCCACGGTCACCTCTGAAACGATTTTGTCAGGCTGGCGGTAAGGTTCTCTCTTTTTAAGTAAATTTGTTCACCGTTCACAGCAGGTCGGTAAAGGAAAATGGAGAAAAAAGTTGTGAGTGAAAAGCTCCCGGTTATAGACGTTGGAAACGTGCTGAAAGCCAAGAATCCTGCCCTTCACAGGGTTATGCCTTCATTTATTATAAATTACCTGAAGAGGATTGTACACCAGGACGAGATAAACGAGTTTCTCGGGCTTCACGGGCATTTGCACGATGTGGAACTGATAGCCAGGGGTCTGGAATTTCTAGACATCAGGTACTCTGTTTCGGGAATCGAAAACCTTCCATCCGGCGGCAGGTATATTTTTGTCTCGAACCATCCCCTGGGTGGACTTGATGGCCTGGTATTCATTCACGAGCTTTCGAAGCATTACAATGATTTAAAATTCCCGGTAAACGACATCCTTCTAAACATCAAGAATCTTGACGGGATCTTTTTACCAATTAACAAGCATGGCTCGCAGGACAGGGAAGCGGCAAGGCGGATAGATGCAGCATATGCATCTGAAAGTCAGATGCTTTATTTCCCGGCCGGTTTGTGCTCCAGAAAGAAAAAAGGAAGGATAAGCGATCTCCGGTGGCACAAGAATTTCATCACTAAATCTGTTCAGCACCGGAGGGATATTATCCCGGCATTTTTTTCCGGGAGAAACTCTGATTTCTTCTATAATCTTTCGAAACTGAGGGGTAAACTGGGTATAAAGGCAAATATCGAGATGCTTTACCTTGCTGACGAGATGTTCAGGCAAAAAGGCAAGGACCTGAAACTCGTTTTCGGGCAGAAAATTCCATGGCAGACCTTCGATCGTTCAAAGTCGCCAGACGACTGGGCTGCCTGGGTCAGGGAAAAGACCTACCAGCTCGAAACAAAAATAACTCACTGACCTGCCGGATACTAATTTTAACTAAATTGCAGTTTTACTGACAAGATGGAGGATTAGCAGGATGGAGAAAAACATGAAACCCATTGTCGAGGCGCTGCCGAAAGAGCAGGTTATTGCCGAGCTTACGAAAGACAAGCTCGTGCGAAAAACCAATAATGGGAATAACGAGGTGTACATTTTTGATGCTCACAATTCACCATCTCTCATGCACGAAGTTGGAAGGGTCAGAGAAATGACATTCAGGCACGCCGGAGGTGGAACAGGCAAGGATATTGACATAGATGGTTTTGACACCGACCCTGTAAACCCCCAGCAACAGCTAATAGTCTGGGATCCTGACAACAAGGAGATTATCGGTGGATACCGTTTCTTCTTCTTCAAAAAGCCCTGTACCATTTGTGACCTGTCAGCACTTGCCTCATCAGATTATTTCAGCTTTTCTCCTCTCTTTGTATCAAAGTACCTTCCTCACCTTGTGGAGCTTGGCAGATCATTCGTTCACCCCGACTACCAGAGCAGGACTAAAGGCAGGAAAAGTCTTTTCGCCCTCGACAATCTCTGGGATGGTCTCGGTGCTATTTTCCTGGATAATCACCAGATAAGGTACCTGTTCGGCAAGGTCACGATGTACACCCATTTCAACCAGAAAGCCAGGGATATGATCCTGTATTTCCTGAAGACTCATTTCAGCGATCCTGACAATCTTGCTATAGTCAGGGACCCGGCAAACATTGACATTCATATCGACTCGATGAAAACAATCTTCACCGGTAAGAATTTCAAGGAGAACTACAAGATTTTATCCCAGGAGGTCAGGAAACTCGACGAGAGCATACCTCCGCTCATCAATGCTTATATGAATCTTTCCCCGACTATGAGAACCTTCGGGACCTTCATTAATCACAAGTTTGGTGATGTCGAGGAAACAGGAATTATGATTACCCTCAAGGATATCTACATTGACAAGGTCAACAGGCATCTTGCCTCGTACGAGAAGGACTTCGAGTTAAAGTGGTTCTCGAGGAAACATCAATAGGCCCGCTGGTCTCTTCCTTCAATATAGTTTATAAATGACTGGTTCACAACGCGGTTCCCCCCTGGCGTGGGATAGTCACCAGTAAAGTACCAGTCGCCCAGATGACCCGGGCAGGCTTTATGAAGTCCTTCAACGGTCTGGTATACAACCTCAACATCAGCCTGGATACTCGAGTTTTTAAGCATGGCTGATATTTTAGCGGATACTTCAGTTGTCGTGAAGGGTTTATAGATCTCCTTTACAAGGTTCCTGATCTGTCCAACGGGCTTCTTAATCTCTTCCTTCGCTTCAAGATAAATATCATTTATTAGCGATTCCCTGCCAGTGTCATTAAGCAGTTCTATCGCGGCTTTGAAAGCGATGAAGTGTCCAAGCTTAGCCATATCTATGCCGTAGCAATCGGGATACCTGATCTGTGGTGATGAAGAGACGATCACTATTTTCCGCGGGTCGAGTTTATCAAGTATCCTTATAATACTCTTTTTAAGCGTGGTTCCCCTCACTATTGAATCGTCAACGACAACAAGATTATCAACTCCCCTGTCAACAACCCCGTAAGTAACGTCGTAAACGTGCCCGACAAGATCATCGCGGCTCCTGTCTTCAGTTATAAAAGTCCTCAGTTTGACGTCCTTGACTGCTATCTTTTCTACCCTTGGCCTCAGTGAAATTATTTTTTCGAGCTCATTATCTCCAAGGTCGCGGTTCTCCCTGATCATCTTTAGCTTGTAGTCGTTAAGGTAACCTTCAACGCCTTTCACGAGGCCATAGAAAGCACTTTCGGCTGTATTGGGTATATAGGAGAAAACAGTATGCTCGAGGTCGAAGTTAACAGAATCGAGTACCGCGGGAGTGAGCAACTCACCTAGTTTCTTTCTTTCCTTGTAGATATCCTTGTCTGTTCCCCTTGAAAAGTATATTCTTTCGAAGGAGCATTTCTTGTGAGTCAGTTCATCGTGAGTTCTTTCAACGCTGACATCCCCGTTCGCCTTGATTATTATTGAATGAGCCGGTGGCAATTCCTGAACACCATTTGTCCTCACGTTAAATATGGTCTGGATAACCGGTCTTTCTGAGGCCACTACTGCCACCTCATCGTCGACATAATAGAAGGCAGGCCTGATGCCCGAGGGGTCTCTTATAACGAAGGCATCTCCATGCCCGATCATGCCAGCCATCGCATAGCCGCCATCCCAGTCCCGGCTCGATTTTCTCAATATCGAGGCGACATCAAGGTTTGCCTCCAGGAGAGGAGAGATATCCTTCTTTGTAAAGCCCTTTGCCTTGAACATCCTGAAGAGTCGTTCATTTTCCTCGTCAAGCCTGTGCCCCACGTTCTCGAGTACAGTTACCGTATCGGAGAAATCGACCGGGCTCTGTCCGAGGTCGACAAGATGGTTGAATATCTCGTTAACATTTGTCAGGTTGAAATTACCTGCCATCACAAGGTTCTTCGATTTCCAGTTATTTTCACGCGATACCGGGTGCACATAGTCGATGTTATAGTTACCATAAGTCCCGTAACGAAGGTGCCCCAGGTAAAGATCGCATGCAAAAGGAACGTTATCAATTATGAATGCAGGATCTGTCATCCTTGAAGGGCTGGCAGATGTTACCTTATCGATCGTGTCATAAATTCTTCCGAAGATTTCCTTTATTGAATCGGACCTGTTTGATCTTTCCCTGAAAATGTACCTGTTGCCAGGGGCCTGGTTTAGCTTTATACCGGCAATACCTGCCCCGTCCTGCCCCCTGTTATGCTGTTTCTCCATCATCAGGTACATCTTCTGGAGACCAAACGACCATGTCCCGTACTTTGCAATGTAATATTCAAGCGGTTTTCGCAATCGGAGAAGCGCGATACCGCATTCATGTTTTACTGGGTCACTCATAATTATTTCTTAACCTGATCGGGGAAATTAATAGTACATACCACCATGTAGGCATTGGGGTACTTTCTTCTGATCTGATAAAGAAGCTTTGTTCCTTCTGTTTTTGATCTGAAATCGCCAATTCTGACAAGAAAATATCCTGGTTCAGCGTAATCTGCATAACAAGGAATATCAGGGAAATCATTCATGAACCCTGCCCTTACCTTGCTTGATTCCTCGCGTGCATTCCTCTGCGAACTCCTGAAAATCTGTATCCTGTAACCCTCCAGTCCGCCCATTATCTTGTTGCCAAGTATATACCTTGATACAAGGGTGTCAAGAGCGTTATCCTGGTGAAGTCTCAGTGTTCCGCCACTGCCGTTGGGGTTAGATGACGGGAAAAGATCAGCGGTCTTTATAAACATCTGGGCTTCACAGATATTAACCATGAAAAAACCCAGCAATACAGAGAAAAAAAGTCTCCTGATCATGTGACAAAAGTAATACTTCGGAGCGTGATAATGGGTCAATGGCCAATATTTTTTTTACCACGCTGAAGAATGGTCAGACTATATGTTCACGAGGGTGTTTACTACTCGAGGGCAGCGACAATCTCCTCCGTCATTTCCATGTTATGATAAACATTCTGTACATCGTCGTCGTCCTCCAGCAGATCAATAAGCCGCATCACCTTTTTAGCGGAATCGACATCAAGCTTTTTCGTGTCGTTGGGAATGCGTTTAAGGCCTGCTTCCTCGGGTTCAATACCGAGCTCATTAAGCTTTTTATTAACACTCCCGAAATCCTCCTTGGCACAGGTGATTGTTATCGTTTCATCGTCAGCGTCAATATCCCCGGCGCCGGCATCTATGAGCTCAAGCTCTATCTCTTCAAGATTAACATTTTCGTTCTTGACGGTGAAAATACCTTTCCGGTCAAACAGGAACGTGAGTGACCCGTTGGTTCCCAGGTTTCCCCCGTGCCTGTTAAACACGGCTCTCACTGCTGCAACCGTGCGGTTATTATTATCTGTCAGGCACTCTATGAAAATAGCAATGCCGCCGGGGCCATAACCTTCGAAGGTGGTTTCAGTATAGCTGGCTGCATCAGAACCCGTGGCTTTCTTAATAGCACGTTCAATATTGTCTTTAGGCATATTCGCGCCCTTGGCATTCTGAACGGCAAGACGAAGCCTGGGGTTCAGTTCGGGATCACTGCCCCCCTCTTTGGCGGCTATCATTATTTCCTTTATAATCTTCGTGAAGATCTTACCCCTTTTAGCGTCGGCAGCGCCCTTCTTTCTTTTGATCGTTGACCATTTATTGTGACCTGACATAAAGCAGATTTTAAAATTTCGTGTGTACAAAATTATATAATTCTTTTTAACGATAATTCTGATAATGATCATTCAGTGTGAATTAGACGGATTAGCGCTACCATGACCTCCACGCATGGCCGTCATTAAATCTTCGGATCGCGGCCCTGGCCTTTCAGCCGCTAAACAGGCAGTATTACCGGCAAAATCTTGTCTGACAGCGATAATTCTTGTCCGGTTTGCATCTTTTAATTTACTTTGAGCATCCCAAAGTAATCAGGGTAAAAGATGAAAAGAGGCACCGAAATTCTTATTCATGTTATTTTCTGGATAGTCGCCAGCGTCATTCCTCACATCATTCTCCTCGCCTACAGCCCCGGCATGTCGACCGAGCTCATAATCTACCAGTCACTCACGCAGGTATATTATATAATAGTATTCTACTTTATATATTTTTTCGTGAGCCCAAAATCAATAGCGACCAGCCGGCAGTTAACCACGCTGCTGATAACCTTTGGTGCTTCAGTTGTATTCCTTTTCTTTTTAAAGCTTTGGAGGGTGGCCATAATCGACACCAGGTATTCGCTTAACCTGAAAGATTATGGTATCTATTCGACAGGACACTACGCGAGCGATATACTATATATTATATTCTATTCAGCCTTCGCCGTTCTTATGAAACTATTCGTGAAATGGTACGACGAGAGAAAGGCTGCCGAGGAGAAACAGATACGCGACAACCAGTTCGAACTTGAACTGCTGAAAGCCCAGCTTAATCCGCATTTCTTTTTTAACACTCTCAATAATATTTACTCTCTCGTTCTGAAGAAATCGGATGAGGCACCTGCCGCCCTCATGAAAATGTCGGAGATAATGAGGTACATGCTTTATGAATCAAGAACGCAGAAAGTAGCCCTGTCAAAGGAACTGGAATACCTCGAGGATTACCTGGAATTGCAGAAACTCAGGTTCTCTGATCCTGGTTATATAGATTATTCAGTAAGGGGGGAGCTCGCCGAGCATGATGTGCCTCCCATGATGTTGTTGTCATTTGTCGAAAACGCGTTCAAACACGGGAAAAGAAGAGTAACTAACCCCGGGATAATAATAAGGGTTGAAGCTACCCCGAGGGTCTTTAACTTCATGGTTATGAATTTTATTATCGAGGATGTCCCGCTCGACAGCAAGGGAAGAGGAGGCATTGGTCTTAAAAATATTAAAAGGCGACTCGAGCTGATTTATCCGGGGTCGCACGACCTTACAATTATTAACAAGGATGGAAAGTACACGGTAAACCTAAACATATACAATAAAAAGTAGAAGTATGGAACTTAATTGTATTGCAATAGATGACGAGCCACTGGCCCTCGAGATAATTACCACCTACATAGAGAAGGTCCCGTTTCTCAACCTTCTCAGAACCTTCGATAACGCTATCGAATCGATCGACTTCATCAAGCATAACCAGGTTGACCTTATGTTCCTCGACATACAGATGGAATCATTATCTGGCATCCAGCTTCTCCAGGCTCTGAATGAAAGGCCTGAAGTAATTTTCACGACTGCCTTCGACAGGTACGCGGTGCAGGGATTCGAGCTCGACGCGGCCGATTACCTGCTTAAACCAATCAGCTTCGACAGGTTCGTGAAATCTGTTGACAGGGTTTATAACCAGATTGTTCTTGAACGGTCGAAAGCAGAGGGACAGGGAACGGCACCCGTGAGCAGATCAGCCTCCACTGGTAAATTCATATTCGTGAAAACCGAGAACAGGTTACAGAAAGTTGCCTTCAGCGAGATCCTTTACATAGAAGGACAGGGTGATTACCTCAAGATTGTAACCCCAACTGCCAGGATAATGACCCTGCAGAACTTCAAGAAATTCGAGTCCGCACTTCCATCAGATAATTTCATCAGGGTCCACAAATCATACATGGTCGCTCTTAATAAAATTGAATCGATAAGCCGTAACAGGATCAAGATTGGCAACGCCCTGATACCTATAAGCGACAGCTACAAGGATGCCTTCTACGAGGCAATAAATGACAAGGGTTTATTGTGACATTATCACTTCCTTACTTATCGTTGACATTTTTTTCTAATTTTGCACGCTAACGGCGATTCATTCTTCATTAAGAATTTGACAGTAAGCAAGTTCTGAAATATTAACCATGAAGCCGGTTGAGATTAATTCAAGAAGCATGTCAAGAAAACTATATATCGAGACCTATGGATGCCAGATGAATGTTGCCGACAGCGAGGTCGTGGCATCAATACTTGGTGATTCCGGATTTGAAGTGACCGGAGATATCAACGAGGCTGAACTGATATTGATTAATACCTGCTCCATCAGGGAGAACGCTGAACAGAAAGTATGGAACAGGATCGATTCAATAAAATCTATCAAACGGAAGAAACCGTCAACTGTTGTTGGTATTATTGGATGCATGGCAGAGAGATTGAAGGAGAAACTTCTAGAGACAGACAGGGTTGTGGATCTTGTTGTTGGTCCTGATGCTTACAGGCAGCTACCGGCACTTGTAGAAGAGGCGGGTTCAGGCCAGAAGGCTGTCAACGTGCACCTCTCGAGGGAGGAAACATACGCCGACATAGCTCCCGTGAGGATGGACCATAATGGTATCACTGCATTTATTTCAATAATGAGAGGATGCAACAACATGTGCGCCTACTGCGTGGTACCGTATGTGAGGGGTGCTGAAAGAAGCAGGGATCCGCATTCCATTGTTAACGAAGCCATGGATCTCTTCAGCAGGGGTTACCGCGAAGTCACGCTGATAGGCCAGAATGTTAACTCGTATAAATGGGAAACAGACAACGAAAAGGTCTCATTCCCCGGGCTTCTTGAGAAAGTTGCCTTGATTAATCCTCTTCTCCGGGTAAGGTTCTCCACTTCTCACCCCAAAGACATATCCGACGAGCTATTGCATACAATCGCGATGCACGAAAACATTTGCAGGCATATTCATCTGCCTGCCCAGAGCGGCAGCTCGAGAATCCTCAAACTCATGAACAGGGATTATTCCAGGGAATGGTACATGGAGAGAATATCTGCTATAAAGACAATAATTCCAGACTGTTCACTTTCGACCGATATGATAGCCGGATTCTGTTCGGAGAACGAGGATGAACATAAAGAATCCATGTCTCTGATGGAATGGGTAGGCTATGATTTTGCTTACATGTTTAAATACAGTGAACGACCCGGGACAAAAGCCGCCAGAAAATACCCCGACGATGTTCCGGAAGAAGTAAAAAACCGGAGACTTGAAGAGATCATTTCACTCCAGAACAAGCTTTCGGCCAGGAGTAAAAAAGCAGATATCGGGAAGACATTCAAGGTACTGGCCGAAGGTATTTCAAAAAGATCTGCCGATCACTTGTATGGCAGGAACAGCCAGAACAAGGTAGTTGTATTCCCGGCAGGGAATATCAAACCTGGTGATTATGTTGATGTTCTGATTGAAAGGAGCACTTCGGCGACATTGATAGGAAAGGTAACGGGCTGATTATTTTGCCTTAGCAGCATTATTGCTTAACTTGCAGTAAAATATCATAGCCATGAAAACACGTTTCCTGCTCTTGTTAATAATACTACTTCCGTTATCAGAGGGCTTATACTCTCAGAAAGCTACTAAAAAAATAACGATAACCGGGAAAGTAACTGATTCATCAGGTAAACCTGTAAGCGGGGCACTCATTTTAATTGATGACCAGAAGACTGATGTCATGACGGATATCCAGGGTCAGTATCGAATAAAAGTAAAGCCAACCGCCGTAAAAATCACTGCTTTCACTCTTTACAATGGTATGTCGGAGGTAGCTATAAATAACCGGACTTCAATTGATCTTGTAATGCCTGGCAGTCGTTCCACCAGCGAACAGGCAAAGACAAACGGTGACCAGATCAATGTTGGTTACGGCACCGTTGACAAAAAGGACCTGACTACATCTGTCGGGAAGATTGACGGGCAGAACAGCAAGTATGCGTCGTATACCAATATTTATGACATGATAAGGGGTGAAGTTCCTGGGGTCCAGGTCTCGAATAACAAGATCACGATCCATGGTGTATCTTCAATAAATTCCGGAACCGATCCCTTGTTTGTAGTAGATGGTATGGTCGTAAATTCTATTGATGACATCAGGCCACAGACAGTAAAATCGATTGAGATACTGAAGGGGTCAGCCGCATCAATTTACGGATCGAGAGGAGCCAACGGGGTCATTCTGATAACCCTCGTCGGGGCTGAAAAGAAGAAATGATCAGCTGCCTGATGGCAAACGGTGAGCAATCATCAATTCATCAAGCTGTTTTTGAGATATCGGGGCAGGTGTTTCTATCATGATATCCCTTCCGGCATTGTTTTTCGGGAAAGCCATGAAATCTCTTATGGAATCCTGACCGCCAAGGATGGCAACCAGCCTGTCAAATCCGAATGCTATTCCACCATGGGGCGGGGCTCCATATCTGAAAGCGTTGATTATGAATCCAAATTGCTCATTTGCTTCTTCATCAGTGAACCCGAGGGTTTTGAACATGAGTTTCTGAACAGAAGAATCATGAATTCTTATTGATCCTCCACCAATCTCTACTCCATTAATAACAAGGTCGTAGGCGTTAGCCCTTACCCTACCCGGGTCTGTCTCCATGTACTGCAGGTCTTCAGGCTTCGGAGAAGTAAATGGATGGTGCATGGCGTAAAACCTCGAGGTCTCATCATCCCACTCAAGAAGCGGGAAATCCACAACCCAGAGAGGAACATATACGTCAGGATTCCTGAGGCCAAGCCTCTTTCCCATCTCCAGCCTTAATTCAGACAGTGCAGTCAGAGTTTTCTTACGGTCACCTGCAAGGATTAGCATGAGGTCGCCGGGTTTTGCTCCCATCAATTCTGCCCATCCCGCCAGATCGTTACTGTTAAAGAATTTGTCAACTGTCGATTTGATAGTACCATCCGGTGAGTACCTCACGTAAACCAGGCCCTTCGCTCCCACCTGTGGTCTCTTGACGAATTCTGTCAGTTCATCGAGCTGCTTACGCGTGTATTCTGAACAACCGCTGACACAAATTCCACCAACATATTCCGCACTGTCAAAAACAACAAACCCTTTACCCTTGACTGAGTTTGTCAATTCAGTGAATTTCATATCAAACCTCAGGTCAGGCTTGTCTGAACCATAACTGTTCATCGCCTCCTGATATGATAAACGTGGGAACCTATTCTTGAATGCCAGACCCTTTACTTCGCTGAAGATATGCTTCGTAAGACCCTCGAATGTATTTATTATATCGTCCTGCTCGACGAAAGACATCTCGCAGTCGATCTGGGTGAATTCCGGCTGACGGTCGGCGCGAAGATCCTCGTCGCGGAAGCATTTTACAATCTGGAAATATTTATCAAACCCGGCAACCATCAGCAGTTGTTTGAAAGTCTGGGGCGATTGCGGCAGCGCGTAGAAAGTACCGGGATTCAGGCGGGAAGGCACCACGAAATCCCTCGCTCCCTCGGGTGTTGATTTAATAAGAACCGGTGTTTCAACCTCGATGAACCCTATCGAATCGAGGTATTTTCTAGTTTCCCTTGCAACGGAATGCCGCAGGTACAGATTCTTCTTCATAACAGGCCGGCGCAAATCAAGGTATCTGTATTTCATCCTGAGTTCCTCGCCACCATCAGTCTCATCTTCAATTGTAAATGGGGGCAGTTCACTCTGGCTCAGGACCTTTATCGCTGATACTATGACCTCTATTTCGCCAGTCGGTATCCTGGTATTCTTATTACTTCTTTCTTCAACTCTTCCAACGGCCTGGATAACGTACTCCCTGCCAAGTTTTCTTGCCTGAAGGCACAGTTCCGGGTTTGATTCCATGTTGAAAACGAGCTGGGTTATACCATACCTGTCGCGGATATCAAGAAAAGTCATACCACCGAGGTCCCTCGATTTGTGCACCCAACCCGACAGGGTAACTTCCATGCCCCGGTTAATAATAGTAAGTTCGCCACAAGTATGTGTTCTGTACATTTCGCCTTTTTTAAAATTTCAACAAAATTAAGAAAATAATCCTTTCTTATTTTCTTCTTACTTTTGTGACAGTAACAAATTCAGGATGACACAGGCTCAACGCGATGAAAAATTCATGAAGGCGGCACTTGATGAAGCCCGTGTTGCTTATTCGAAACAGGAAGTCCCCGTGGGGGCCGTGGTTGTAAGCGACGATACTATTATCGCGAGGGCCCATAACCTGACAGAAACACTTAACGATGTTACTGCTCATGCCGAGATGCAGGCAATAACAGCTGCTGCCAACTGGCTGGGAGGAAAATACCTGACCGGTTGTACCGTTTATGTAACTGTTGAACCTTGCGCCATGTGTGCTTCCGCTCTCGGATGGAGCCAGGTTTCAGAAATTGTATTCGGCACCGCTGACGAAAAGAAAGGTTACACGACGACAGGGGCCAAACTACTGCACCCGAAAACAAAGGTAAGAAGCGGAATATTGGAGAATGATTGCCGCGATCTGATGACTTCATTTTTCAGATCAAAAAGATGACTCCTGGTGAACATTAAATACTAAAAACTGAAATATGACAGTTGATAATCGCAAGACAATAGTGCAACTAAGGATAAGACTATTTATAGCAACAGTCCTGTTAATAGCCTGGATAATAGTCATATATTTTGCCAAGGCCATCAAGTTTCCTCTCCTGGGAATGGAGGATAATATCTGGACGCTCATACTGGTTATTATATATTTCATAATAGCATTTTACCCTATGTTCCTTAATTACCAGTACATTTTTTATTCAGACGAGGACGACAAGATCATAGTCAGGTATTATAACACCGGTATCGCGACCGGGAAAAAAAATTCTGTAGAGATCAGGAAGGATGTTTTTGCCGGTTACAAGGTTGAGAAGAAATTGCTTGGGCTCGACAGGCAGGTAATCCTGTTCCAGAAAGTGCCTAAAGGAATTGCCAAATATCCTCCTTTGCACATCGGGGCATTGACAAAGTCAGAAAGGGGAAAGATACTTAACTCCCTGTACCAGCACTCTCCTGCCGACGCTGCCGAGGTCAAATGATGACATGAGTAAAATCATAATAAAAGTGGCTTTAGGGAATCACCTTTGTATCCACAACCTATGTAACTAATTAGTAACTTAATAAACATTATTATGAACGTAGATAAGATAATGAACAACCTCGAGAAGAAGCATCCTGGCGAGGTTGAGTATTTACAGGCAGTAAGGGAGGTTCTTGAATCGATCGAGGAGGTTTACAACGAGAACCCGCAGTTTGAATCAGCCCAGATTATCGAGAGGATCGTGGAGCCCGACAGGGTTATTATGTTCAAAGTGCCCTGGGTAGATGATGAAGGAAATGTAAAGGTAAACCTAGGCTACCGCGTTCAGTTCAATAACGCTATTGGCCCTTACAAAGGTGGACTCAGGTTTCACCCGAGCGTAAACCTTTCGATCCTTAAATTCCTTGGTTTCGAGCAGATCTTCAAGAATTCACTGACAACCCTTCCAATGGGTGGTGGTAAAGGTGGTTCTGATTTCGATCCAAAAGGAAAATCCAATGCTGAAGTGATGAGATTCTGCCAGTCGTTCATGCTTGAACTCTGGAAGTACATTGGTCCAGAAACAGATGTTCCAGCCGGTGATATAGGTGTTGGTGGTCGTGAAATAGGTTTTCTCTACGGCATGTACAAGCGTCTCGCCGGCGAACATACAGGCGTACTCACAGGCAAAGGCATTAACTGGGGTGGATCACTTGTAAGACCCGAGGCTACAGGTTTCGGTTGTGTTTATTTTGCCAAGGAAATGCTGGCCACAAGGGGAACAAGCTTCGAGGGTAAAAGAGTGGCAATATCAGGATTCGGCAACGTTGCATGGGGTGCAGCTCTTAAAGTGACTGAACTGGGTGGTAAAGTAGTTACAATTTCAGGTCCGGATGGCTATGTTTACGACCCTGCAGGCATATCAGGCAAGAAGATTGAGTACATGCTTGAACTCAGAGCATCAAACGAGGATATAGTAAAACCATATTCGTACGAATTCGAGGGTGTTGAATTCCACGAGGGAAAACACCCCTGGGAAGCTAAGGTTGACATAGCTCTTCCTTGCGCGACACAGAACGAGCTCAATGCCGAGGACGCTAATAACCTGGTGAAGAACGGTTGCATTTGTGTATGCGAGGGAGCCAATATGCCTTGCACACCTGAAGCAGTCGAGGTACTCCAGAAGAACGGGCTATTGTTCGCACCTGGTAAAGCAGCCAACGCCGGTGGTGTTGCAACATCCGGTCTCGAGATGTCACAGAACTCGATGAAGCTCAGCTGGAGCAGCAGTGAAGTTGATGGCCGCCTCCACGAGATCATGTGCAATATTCATAACCAGTGTGTGAAACACGGTAAACGTGCTGATGGCTATATTGATTATGTTAAAGGAGCAAATATTGCAGGATTCCTGAAAGTCGCCAACGCGATGCTCGACATGGGAGTATTATAATAGTAGTTTCTGTATAGATCATACCTGAAAATCCTGCCGGTTGGCGGGATTTTCTTTTTAAACACATGCCGATTTTCAGGATTTAGTGTCATTCCACCCGTGGCTTTCGCGTATATTTGATATGTCTCAATGCATTTCATCATGTCGGAAGTATCGCTAAAGCATAAAATTGCTCTTAGCCTTATTCCCCGTGTCGGGGATATAAGCGCCAGGAAGCTTGTTTCCCATATTGGTAGCGTGGAAGGTGTATTTGATGAACCTTTCAAGTCTCTGATGAAGATACCAGGTATCGGTACCACCCTTGCAAGGTACATCTGCGAGAGAAGCTATCTTGAAACAGCTGAAAAAGAAGCGGAGTATGTAACCAGACATTCCATCCGCACCTATTTTTACATGGACGAGGACTATCCCTACAGACTTAAACAATGTGACGATTCGCCGGTCACTTTCTTTTACAGGGGCACGACCGATCTTAATTCGCAGAAGCTCCTGAGCATAGTGGGTACAAGGAATGCCACCCAGAGAGGGAAAGAACTATGCGACAAGATCGTTTCACAACTTGCCATTGACTTTCCCGACCTTGTTATAGTCTCGGGACTGGCTTACGGGATTGATATAGCTGCTCATAAGGCAGCCATGGCCAACAAGCTTCAGACCATAGGCGTTCTTGGTCACGGGTTCAATACCATGTACCCGGCAGTACATAAAAATACCGCTGAGGCAATGCTCCTTAACGGAGGTCAGTTGTCAGATTTCCTGTCCGACGAGCTCCCCGAGAGAAATAACTTCATAAAAAGAAACAGGATAATTGCAGGAATATCGGATGCCACCCTTGTAGTGGAATCAGGAATAAAAGGAGGGGCACTTGTGACAGCAGATATAGCCGGATCTTATAACCGCGACGTTTTTGCTGTTCCCGGCAGACCCGACGATATATGGTCGGCGGGTTGTAATAACCTCATCAAAAGAAACAAAGCGGCTCTTGTTGAAAATGCCGCTGATATCGAGTACCTGTTAAGCTGGAAATCATCATCAAGCCAGGCTCCAGTCCAAAGGGTATTATTCGTTGAATTATCACCCGACGAAAAGCAGATATTCGAAATAATAAATGCCCAGGGAGAAATGAATCTTGATCAGATTTGCAGGTCGACCGGCATACCCGTTTTCAGGTTATCAGCCGTACTGCTAAAATTGGAATTCGACGGAATTATCAGGTGTTATCCCGGTAATATATACAGAATAACCTGAAAAGCCGGTTTAGGATTTGTGCATGACATTGATCTGCACTTCAAATCTTCCATGAAAAACAGGTTTTTAATTACTTTCATTCAGCCATTGGATGATCGTTATCATATTCATTCATACATGATTTTTTTTTTTGCTACTCCTATGATATTTCATAATTTATCATTGATAAAAATCAACTTTTTAAAACTCATAATCTAATTCCACCCGTTATGGATCCAAGAGTTCAACAGTTTATGGCCAGGCTTAAGGCCAAAAACCCAGGTGAAAACGAATTTCATCAGGCAGTACAGGAAGTGTCTGAATCACTTATTCCTTTCATTGAAGAAAACCGGCGGTATAAACATGCAAAGATCCTTGAAAGAATCGCCGAACCTGAAAGAGTGATAATCTTCAGGGTACCATGGCTTGACGATAAAGGCGAGATACAGGTCAACAGGGGATTCAGGATCGAGATGAACAGTGCAATCGGGCCCTACAAGGGAGGGTTACGGTTCCACCCGACTGTAAACCTTGGTATTCTGAAATTCCTCGCTTTCGAGCAGGTATTCAAAAACAGTCTGACAACACTGCCGATGGGTGGTGGAAAAGGCGGATCTGATTTTGACCCGAAAGGAAAGTCAGACAACGAAGTAATGAGGTTCTGCCAAAGCATGATGACCGAGCTGTTCAGGCATATTGGCCCGGATACAGACGTGCCTGCAGGCGACATAGGAGTTGGTGGTCGCGAGATAGGTTACCTGTTCGGCCAGTACAAGAGACTGAAGAACGAATTCACTGGTGTGCTCACCGGCAAAGGCATTGAATGGGGCGGCTCGCTGATAAGACCAGAAGCTACCGGTTATGGTGCAACATATTTTGCCGAGGAAATGCTGTCGACCAGAGGTGATTCAATCAAGGGTAAGATAGTCGCTGTTTCCGGCTCAGGTAATGTTGCCCAGTACGCTACAGAAAAAGTCACCCAGATGGGTGGAAAAGTAGTAACTATGTCAGACTCCGACGGATTTATTTACGATCCAAAGGGAATTGACGCCGCGAAACTTGATTTCATCATGGAGCTCAAGAACGTGAAGAGAGGCAGGATCAAGGAATATGCCGAAAAATATGGAGTAGAGTATTTCGAGGGCAAGCGTCCATGGGTTGTTAAATGTGATGTCGCGATGCCTAATGCCACGCAGAATGAGATTGACGAGAATGATGCCAAGACACTTGTTAAGAATGGTTGTGTCTGCGTTTCAGAAGGTGCTAACATGCCATCCACCCCCGAGGCTGTTGAAGTATTCCTGAATGCCGGAATACTCTATGGACCTGGGAAGGCTGCTAACGCCGGAGGTGTAGCAACTTCAGGTCTTGAAATGACCCAGAACTCGATGAGGCTCCCATGGTCAAGGGAAGAAGTTGATGCCCGGCTTCACACGATCATGAAGAACATCCACAAGACATGCGTTACTTATGGTAAGAAAGAAAATGGGTTCATAAATTATGTCGATGGAGCCAACATTGGTGGTTTCGTCAAGGTAGCCAACGCCATGCTCGCGCAGGGCGTAGTTTAGGGTGCCTGTTTCAGGAATGAGGTAGGTGTGCATGTATTTGTACACCTACTTTTTTTATATTTTTGCTTCCTGAATAAAATCCAGGTGAACCTCATTGATACCCATACCCATATTTACCTGCCGGAGTTTGATAACGACCGTGACGAGGTCATTTGCCGCGCGGCAAAAAACAATGTTGTCAAACTCCTGATGCCAAATATTGATGAAACTTCTATCAGTCCAATGATGGAAGCAGCCTCCAAGTACAACGGGATCTGTTACCCGATGATCGGACTGCACCCCACCTCGGTTAAAGAAGACTTCAGGCAGAAACTGGGGTTAATCCGCGACACCATCGATCACTATAAATATATTGCGATAGGCGAAATCGGTATAGACCTTTACTGGGACAAGACGTTCATAAACGAACAGAAGGAAGTCATGAGGGAACAGCTGGCTCTTTCTATCGACATGAACCTGCCGGCCGTCATTCATTCGAGGGAGGCTTTTAAAGAGATATTTGAAATACTCGAGGAGTTCAGGGGAAGCCGCTTAAAAGGAGTATTCCACGCTTTTACAGGCGATCAGGAAATGGCAAAATTCATTTCACGATTCGGATTTAAATTTGGTATAGGTGGGATAGTGACATTCAAGAACTCGGGCCTTGATCGGGTGGTAAAAGAAATAAGCCTGGAAAATATTATCATTGAAACTGATTCTCCTTACCTTGCTCCCGCTCCACACAGGGGAAAGAGAAATGAAAGTTCGTATATTAGTCTCGTGAATGATAAAATAGCCCAGATAAAAGGCATCAGCTCTGAAAGATGCGCTGAATTGACCACATCAGTTGCTCGCGAGTTATTCAATATTGATTAAATGAACAGTAAATCTGACAGATCAATACTTCTTATTTATACCGGTGGCACCATCGGGATGGTGAATGACCCTGTAACTGGTTCACTGGTGCCCATTGACTTTGAACACATATCAGACCAGGTACCCGAGCTGAAGAAGTTCGGCTACAGGTTGAAGGCAAAATCGTTTGAACCGGTCGACTCGTCCAATATAAACACGGGTTCGTGGATAAGGATAGCCGGATTGATCGAGGAAAATTACAACAAGTACGATGGTTTCGTTATACTTCATGGGACAGACACTATGGCCTACACGGCCAGTGCTCTCAGTTTCATCCTCAGGAATCTCGAAAAGCCTGTAATCCTCACCGGTTCACAGCTTCCCATTGGAGTACTAAGGACGGACGGCAAGGAAAATCTGATTACTGCAATAGAGATTGCTGCCTCTGAATCAGATGGCTTACCCGTTGTACCCGAGGTTTGCATTTACTTTGATAACAAGCTGATGCGAGGCAACAGGACCACGAAGATTAGCGCCGAGCATTTCAATGCCTTCGAATCGCCTAACTATCCACCCCTGGCCGAAGCCGGACTACATATACGATTCAACAGGAATCTGATACGTTACCCTGTCATCAGGGGTGAACTGACTGTCAAGAAAGATTTTGATAATAATGTCGCGGTTCTCAAGTTGTTTCCAGGTATCAGCAGGAGCTTTATTCATTCTGTACTGACTACCCCGGGACTGAAGGGGCTCATCATAGAGACCTACGGATCTGGAAATGCACCGACCTACGATTGGTTTCTTCAGGAGTTGGAGGACTATATTATGAAAGGTGGTCTGATACTAAATGTCACGCAATGTCACGGGGGTATGGTTGAGATGGGTCTTTACGAGACCAGCAGGGAATTGCTCGAAGCCGGGGTAATAAGCGGGCGCGACATAACATCAGAGGCTTCTGTCACGAAGCTCATGTTCCTGCTTGGCATGTATGGAGACAAGGAGAAGGTGGTATCCGGACTTAACAGATCGCTAGCCGGAGAAATAAGTTGAGATATTCAGTTTATTGAGATTTTTTTGTTTATTTTGCCCCGCCAAATAGCTGAAATATCGCCGTGCGAAATCAGCAAATGGAGAGATGCAGGAGTGGTTTAACTGGCTCGCCTGGAAAGCGGGTGTTCCTCAAAAGGGAACCGGGGGTTCGAATCCCCCTCTCTCCGCACCACCAAAGCAAACCACCCTGGCGATGAGCCAGGGTGGTTTTGTTTTATTCCATCGCGAGCCGGGCTCGCCCGAGCGAGTGTATGGAATAAAACAAAACCGGCTCTCGCGAGAGCCGGTTTGCTTTGGTGGTGCTGGAGCCTCACGGGATCACCGATGAGCATCGCGAATCGGTAATCCTGGAAGAAAGTGTGAGCGTGAGTGCGAGTGCGGGTAAGAACCACATGATAGTAATCCGTAAACAACCCGCATGAGCGTTGCTTTGGTGGTGCCGGGATACCCCAGGGTTCGCTGCCGAGCATCGCGAGGCAGCAATCCCTGGGGCTGGGAGAGAGAACGAGCGTGAGTGCGAGTGCGGTAAGAACCACATGATAATAATCCATAAACATCTCGCGAGAGCCGGTTTGCTTTGGTGGTGCAAGGATCCCACCAGGGTTCGCTGCCGAGCATGCGAGGCAGCAATCCCGGGGCGGGGAACCAACATTCAATTCCATAGCCCGTAGGGCTTCCAGTTTGTAGAATGTAATCCCCTAATGTTAAAATTACCTGGAGGTTTCAAATCATTCCGATGCATGGTAACCTGTCGTCAATTTGTTTTCATCCCGGACCGATTCGGTCAAAACCATCATCCAAAATCTTTAACCGCTACGCGGCATTGCCTGATGTTGACCATTCTTCTCAAAACTATATCGCCTACGGCGAATGAACAGCCGATCGTTGATAGCGAGAAATGGCAGCTAATTAACCATCAAATAGAAAAAAGCATGATTGATTGGCTCTATCCAATTCCATAGCCCGTAGGGCTTCCAGTTTTGTAGAATGTAATCCCCCAATGATAAAATTACCTCGTGGAGGTTTCACGAAATCATTCCGGAAAATTTACGCTAACCTGCCGTCAATTTGTTTTCCATCCCGGATTATTCGGTCAAAACCATCATTCAAAATCTTTAACCGCTACGCGGTAATTGCCTGATGTTGGCCGTTCTTCTACAAAACTATATCGCCTGCGGCGAATGAACAGCCGATCGTTGCTGGCGAGAAATATCCAGGAATTAAACATAGATTATTGAAAAATCAGGATGGAATTATTTGCTCTTCAGTAACCACTGAGGCTTCCATTGTACCTCGCTGGAACACAACCCCAACGTTCACGACTAATTAATGCATTTTAATATCTTTATCCCGTCTTGAACAACGAAATACATACCGGATCAGTAATATGTGGCAAATGCCGCCTGGAGATCGAACGAACATCCTCCAACAAGCATTGTTCAAACTGCTTTGCCTGTACCGGTTGCGAGATATATTATTGCCCTCGCTGCAACAACGAGATAATCGTGACCCCGGTTAAGCCAGTCTCACACGATAAAAAAGAAAAAGCGGGTTCATAACGATGCAACCCGCTTAATTGTCCTGGTTTATACACTTCAGCAACCCTGTGAGGTTTTTTGCTAGATTCAGGAAGTTACTCCTGCTCTGCTTATTTCTTTCCAAACAGGTAAGAAAACGAGACTGAAAAGACCTTGAGTTTGTTTTCCAAATCCTCTGTTGTCGACATGTTGACTAATCCAAGTTCATATTGGGCGGATAAAAGAAAATTATCAATCTTTAGACCTGCCCCAATATTCAATCCGAAATCCATCGACTTCAGATCGCCATCGCTGCCGAAAACTATCTTTTCAGTTTCTCCAAACGCCTCAACAGTGCCACCCATGCCAAAAGCGAGATATGGTCCGCCCAGCAGGGAGAATTTAGCCTTGGTGGATCCAAAACTGTATAAAACATTATATGGTACCTGCAGGAACCAGGGAGCAATTTTCATGTCAACAGTCACTCCATCTCCCTCTATTTTATAAGTTGATCCCTTCCCTGAATACATTATACCGGTCTGGAAGCTGAGATTTGCTGAAGCGCTGTTTTCAAAAAGCACACCAAAGCTGAAACCGGTCAATGGTTTCGGATCAATGCTGACACCTGATGTTGAAAACGTCATTGTCGAGATATTGACACCAAGCTTCGGACCTATTTTCATCTGTGCATAGCTATCTGTAATGACAAATAAAAGACCGAATACAATTGCAATTTTCAAGATTGTTTTCATAGTTAATTGAGTTAGTTTATAAATTATCAAAAAATCATTTGCTGTATTAAAAAACCATCTTCAAAACCACCTTAGGAACATGACAATGAAACACTTGAAATGAAATTTAATTAGCCTGGATTTGCACATGCCAATATCACCTCAGGAGACAGGTATTTCGCGGAGCGATATGCCAAACCCGCGGATACCTGTCCATAAAATGATTTCCAGTCACACATTGACACCTGGTCTATCAACTATTAAAAGTAACCAGACATGATTGTTTCAAATTATCAATCCGACAATCAACATGTATCATGTGATAACTGTGACTGATTGTCCTATCATTAATAAATGAAGGGATAGTCAACATGGTGCAGAAGAATACCTGAAAAAGAATCATTCACATTATCAGCAAACAGGTAATCAATTTGACTTTGTAGCACCTTTTTCGTAACTTGAGGCTTCTGACAGGATCATCATTGGCTGACACGAACAAATAGTAGATATGAGCGATAGAGTTCCTGATAATGATGATTTTCTTTTCAACCCGATCAAGCATCACCTGGGGTTTATCCGCGATTTCATAGAAGCCTCGATGAATGTTAGCAGGGATGAAAAACAGCAGGTTTCAATAATCAAGGAGATCAGGCATGCCGGAGGGTCTGTAATGGATGTGTACACGGGTGACCTCACTATCGAGGCTATTCTTAACGAGGCACTCTGCAAGTTGAGCGGAGCAGGTGTTAATGAGCGGGCAGCTTACAGGAAATGGGCAGGGACAAATAGAGAATCACACAGAATTATAACAATTGCTGATGATTCTGAATGGGTGCTCAAGTACGAGGACACCGGGAATAAATACATGCACATATTTCCGGCGCGTTACAGTCAGCATACAATAAGGGTAAAAGCCAATACCCTGAAAACGGCTATAGCTTACCTTGTTTTTTCAGGAAAGGATTACGTTTCAGACGAGGACCTCAACCTGGCAAGGGAGATTACAGGATTGTCGCCCTTACCGGATGTTTATGAATCAGAAGCAATAACAGAAATGATTGCCCTGATCAGGGGATAAACTATTTCCCGACCCTTCGCGTTCTCGTCGCCCAAAATTTACATTCATTCCCTGCAAAAAAAAAAGAAACTGCATTTCTACAGTCTCTTTCTATGTGATCCCGGGGCGACTGTTCGCCAGGCTCACGAGCTCGCCGGTGAGAGTTCCCGGTTGAATTTTAGCTCAACCTGACGGCTCGGTTCGAACGCCTTTCCCGACCCTTCGCGTTCTCGTCGTCAAAATCTTTATCTGTCTCCTGCCAAAAAAAAGAAACCTATTTTTCACAGTTCCTTTGGTATCCCTGGGCGATTGTTCGCCAGGCTCACGAGCTTAGAGTTCCTGGCCGAATTTTGCCCCAACCTTACGGCTCGTTCGAACGCTTTTCCTGACCCTTCGCTAAGCCTTGCCGCCCTTAACTTACATTCATTCCCTGCCAAAAAAAAGAAACTGCATTTCTACAGTCTCTTTCTATGTGATCCCGGGGCGATTGTTCGCCAGGCTCACGAGCTCGCCGGTGAGAGTTCCCGGTTGAATTTTAGCTCATCCTGACGGCTCGGTTCGAACGCCTTTCCCGACCCTTCGCGTTCTCGTCGCCCTTAACTTACATTCGGATATTCGCCAAAAAAAGCAACCCGACGCTTTGCCAGTCTCTTTCTATGGGATCCTGGGCGATTAACGTCAGGTCAATGAGCTGCCGGTGAGAGTTCCCGGTTGAACTTTAGCTCAACTTACTACTTGGTTTGAAATGCTTTTTCCTGACTTTTCAGTGCTCGTCGCCCTTTAACTTACATTCATTATCTGCCAAAAAAAGAAAACCGCATTTCTACAGTCTCTTTCTATGTGATCCCGGGGCGACTCGAACGCCCAACCAACAGAACCGGAATCTGTCATTCTAACCGCTGAACTATGACCAAACTGGACCTGATGCCCGTGCAAAAATATAACCAAAAGGCAGCATTTGCAACTTATTACCCATTTTTCACCTACACGGCAGTCTATTACAGTGTTGATCAGAACACGATTTGCCAAAAGTTTTCATACTTTTGCCGTCCTGATACATTATTAACAATTAGTCTTACTTGGTTCATGGATTACAACTTCAGAGAATTAGAAAAGAAATGGCAGAAATACTGGGAGGATAACAAAACTTTCAGAACGAGCGACGATCTTACAAACCCGAACAAGGCATACATACTCGACATGTTCCCATATCCTTCCGGTGCAGGATTGCATGTCGGTCATCCCGAGGGATATACTGCAACGGATATATTTTTATAAAAGGATGAAGGGATCCAACGTCCTACACCATGGGGATGGATGGGCCTGGTCTGCTCAAGGAACAATAACACACACATGCCATCCAGACCGGAACTCATCCATCTATCACAACAAAGAAGAACTGTGACACTTTCAGGAGACAGATAAAAGAATCCCGCTTCAGCTACGATCAGACAGGGAGATAAACACGACAGACCCAGGTTATTTTGAATGGACATACAATGGATCTCAATTAATATACAACACCTGGTTTGATGAGGAAAACAGGAAAAAGGACGCCCAGTGTCAGAGCTGCCGATACCTGAAGAAATAAAGTTGTCAGGTCGTGAAAAGACCAGAGAGTATATCGACAGCAAACGGCTTGCTTAATACGATAACGCAGGTGTGGTGGTGCCCAAGCTGCAGGATAGTATGCGCTAACGAGGAAGTCCTGAATGACGGTTCACACGAGAAGTGCGGTAATATTGTAGAGAAAAAGAACCTGAAACAGTGGATGTTGAGGATACCTCATTACGCTGAATGAATTTCATGAATTACACGTTCGATTGGGCTTGAGGGCATAAAAGATATGCAGAGGAACTGGATCGGAAGATCAACAGCTAAATATCAAGATTGATGGGTTCGATGAGAAGATAAGAGTTTTCACGACCAGACCTGACACTCTATTCGCAATGCATGCGAGAAATATTTTACCACCTGCGTTTGTAAGTACCATTACCAATTACCGCTCGTAACCAGCGGTTGAAGATTATCTGAGAGCAGCATCTTTGAAATCCGATCTCGACAGAAACCTGATCTTGCCAAGGAAAACAGGCGTTTTCACTGGAAGCTACGCCGCCGTGAATCCTGTAAACAACAAGAAGATCCCGGTATGGATTGCCGACTATGCTGACCGGTTATGGAAACAGGAGCTAATAATGATGGTACCCGCTCATGACACCAGGGACTTTCTGAGTCGCGAAAATTCAACCTGCCTATTCTCTGCATCCAGGATCCTGATGTTGCCGATATCATTCAGGAGGAAAAAGATCCTGCTCAGTGAAACGAATGCTGGACAGAAGATGGGCGATATATAAACTCATCAGATAACACGACCGGAATTATAAATGGCCTAACAAGGAAGCAGGCATATCAAAAATGATCAGGTGGTTAGGCGGCAAAGGTCTTGGTACCGCTAAAGTCAATTACAAGCTTCGCGACTGGCTCTTCAGCAGGCAACGTTACTGGGGTGAGCCTTTCCCGGTTATCCATTGGGAAGATGGTGAGATAACACTCACTGGTGAGGATGAACTTCCTGTCAGGCTGCCGGAAATGGAAAAATATTCCTGTGGGGAGGAATCAGGCGAATCGCCTCTTTTCAAACGCTACTGACTGGCTGAATGTTACTGACGGCAAAGGGCGGAAAGGCAGAAGGGAACAAAACACCATGCCGCAGTGGGCCGGCTCATGCTGGTACTATCTCAGGTTCATAGACCCTCGTAACGGTGAACTCATTCTCGACAGGGAAAAGGAAAAGTACTGGATGCCTGTTGATTTATATATCGGAGGGGCGGAGCATGCAGTACTGCACCTGCTCTACAGCCGTTTCTGGCACAAGGTATTATTCGACCTTGGCATTGTGTCGACCGATGAACCTTATCAGAAACTGTTTAACCAGGGTATGATACTTGCTTTCGCCTACGAGACTGAAACGGGTGGGAAAGTATCAAGTGACCTTGTTGAGGAAAAGGACGGTAAGTTCTTCCACAAGGAAACAGGCGCCGAACTGAGACAGATAGTCGCCAAGATGTCGAAGACACTTAAAAATGTTGTAAACCCCGATGATGTAGTGTCACGTTATGGTGCTGACTCGCTGAGGCTTTATGAAATGTTCATGGGCCCGCTCGAGATGACCAAACCATGGGATGACAAGGGCATAAAGGGTGTTTTCGGATTCCTTTCAAGATCACACAGGTTCTTCTCCACGCCGGAAAATATCCATGATGGAGAAGAGGACAAGGAAGTTCTGAAAGGCCTTCACCACACAATAAAGAAGGTTGAAACAGACATAATCAACCTCAGGTTCAATACTGCCATATCGGCGATGATGATATTCCTTAACCTGGTAACTAAAAAGGGGAAAGTAACAAGACAGACCGCTGAAAGTTTCACAAGGATACTATCTCCGTTCGCACCTCATCTGGCAGAGGAATTATGGCAGTTCGCCGGTCACGACAAGACAATAACGTATGAACCATGGCCATCTTATAATGAAGAGTATCTCAAGGAAGACATGTTCGAATACCCCGTTTCTTTTAACGGGAAAATGAGGTTCAAACTGGAACTGCCAGTCTCCATGGACAAGGAAGAAATAAAAAAAATCGTCCTTTCCGACGAGAGATCGGCTAAATGGCTTGGAGGGAAAGATCCTGACAATGTTGTTATTGTACCAAACAGAATAATAAACATCGTTATCAGGTAGCCGACATCAAATGAACAATCGTAGAAGATCTGCCGGAAGAGTCAATGGATTGACCTTGGTCATTCTCGCGTTTTCACTCTGTTTATTTATTGCAATTGCTTGCAATACTGCCCCCAGGGAATCCATCAGCACGGAAAAGTCTGAAGCAGCTTCAGCGAAAAAGACTGTTCCCGAAAATCTCCTCTTTGGGCTGCCTGCCGATTCATTTTTCATAACTAACGGACATATCAGGCCAAACAGGTTCCTCTCCGAAATACTTGGAGAATACGGGATCAGCATGACCCAGATTGATCAGCTGGTGAAAAATTCAGCAGGCGTATTCGATGTAAAAGACCTCAGAGCATGGCATAATTACACGGTATTCTCGTCGCGTGACTCGGCCAGGGAACTTTGCTATTTTGTATATGAACACGATCCAGTGCTATCATACATTTTCAGCTTCAGGGATTCTCTCGGGATAACGCCATTTTCGCGAGAGGTGCGCTCGGAAATACGATTCTCAACAGGTGTTATCAAGACCTCTCTCTGGGATGCAATGATGGAAGGAGGTATGAACCCGGAACTTGCAGTCGACATGGCTGACATTTATGCCTGGACGGTCGATTTCTTCGGCCTGAGCAAGGGGGACAGGTTCAAAGTGATTTACGAGGAAAGATACATTGACACGGTGAGTGTAGGGATTGGGAAGATATACGGGGCTGTTTTCTACAGGACTGATACCCCAATTTATGCTATTCCTGTTATCCAGAACGGCAAAGAAAGTTACTATGATTCAGATGGAAAAAGTCTCAGGAAGGCATTTCTGAAAGCGCCATTGAGATTCACAGGTATAGGTTCGAGGTTTTCTTCAGCAAGGATGCACCCCATCCTGAGAATAGTCAGACCTCACTACGGGGTCGACTATTCCGCCCCTTACGGTACTCCTGTCTTCGCGATCGGTGACGGGACTGTTATTTCAGCAGGTTTTGAAAATGAATCAGGGAGAATAATCAGGTTAAGACACAATAGTGTTTACACTACAGCCTATCTGCATCTGAGCGGATTCGCTAAAGGCATCAGGGCCGGGGCTTATGTAAAACAGGGAGATGTAATCGGATATGTTGGCAGCACGGGTCTTTCAACAGGGCCGCACCTCGACTTCAGATTCTATAAAAACGGGTCACCTGTTGATCCTTTGAAAATTGATGCTCCGCCTGTTGAGCCGGTATTACCGGAAAACATCGCGAAATTCGGGAAGATAAAAGAGGTTACAATTGGGCTTCTCAACAGCTTCAATTAAGCAGTACCGAGTAATACTTTTTCTATTATTACAGGAAAATACCTGTATTCTAGCTCATGTATCTTAGAAGCCAGGGATAGATGATCGTCTGATTTTTCGATTTCACATCTAGCCTGGAAAATAATATCTCCCTCGTCGTAAGACTCGTTTACATAATGAATTGTAATGCCTGACTCCTTTTCACCGTTAGCTATCACGGCACGGTGAACATTATCACCGTACATTCCCTTTCCCCCGTATGCAGGGAGCAAGGCAGGGTGTATATTTACAATCCTGCCCGCGTAATGTTTTATTATTTCCCGGGGTACTAACCAGAGGAAACCGGCAAGGACAATAAAATCGATGTTTTGACTTTCGAGGGTTTCAAGTACCTTCCCGGACGCGTAAAAATCGTCACGGTCGAAAAAAACAGAAGGAACATTAAGTTTTGCAGCCCGCTCTAATACAAATGCATCACGCTTATTTGAGAATACGACAACTACCCTGGCAGTATTATTGGTCGAAAAGTATTTAATAACATTTTCAGCATTAGTGCCCGAGCCGGAGGCGAAAATAGCTATATTCTTCATTACGTGAATCTTAGGGGTGCGAATATCTAAACCTGGAGTACTCTAAAACCAGGTGTAAAATACTCTTTTACTGATTATTAAATTTGATGCCTCTGAAAAAAACAGTAAAACTTTTGAAAAATTAACTACAAATATATTTCTTTGCACTGTCTTAAATTTATTATTAATTAAAAATTATCGTTATGTCAGACATTGCAGCAAGAGTTAAGGCGATTATCGTTGACAAACTTGGAGTTGATGAATCAGAGGTAACTCCTGAAGCCAGTTTCACAAATGACCTGGGTGCAGATTCACTTGATACAGTTGAACTGATCATGGAATTTGAAAAAGAATTCAACATTGGTATTCCCGACGACCAGGCTGAAAATATTGGCACAGTTGGCGAAGCTATCAAGTACATTGAGGAAAATGCAAAATAGTTTTGCATCGAAAAAAAAATCTTTATGAATAGAGTTGTAGTGACAGGCATCGGGGCACTAACCCCGATCGGTAAGAATTTAAAAGAATACTGGGAAGGTCTTGTAAATGGTGTTAGCGGGTCTGAATTGATCACTCGTTTTGACACCGAGAAATTCAAGACCAAGTTTGCCTGTGAAATAAAGGGCTACAACTCCGCAGATTATTTTGACAGGAAGGAGGCGAACAAGCTGGACATGTACTCCCAGTTTGCACAGATCGCCGCCGAAGAGGCTATCAAGGATTCCGGTATTGACCTGGAGAAAGCCAACAAGGACAGGATTGGTGTTATCTGGGCTTCTGGTATTGGTGGTCTCGACACGTTTTACGATGCAATTAGAAATTATGTTGAAGGTGACGGCACCCCTCGATTCAGTCCGTTCTTTATACCGAAGATGATAAGTGATATTGCCTCCGGGCTTATCTCTATCAAATACGGCTTCAGGGGGCCCAACTTTTCAACAGTATCAGCATGTGCATCATCATCCAACGCGATAATAGACGCCATTAACTACATCAGGCTGGGGAAAGCTGATATTTTTGTCACGGGAGGTTCGGAAGCAGCAATAAACGAACCTGGTATTGGAGGTTTTAACGCGATGCAGGCATTATCTACAAACAATGCCGAATACAAATCCGCCTCACGTCCTTTCGACCAGACCAGGGATGGCTTCGTCATGGGAGAAGGAGCCGGAGCCCTCATAATTGAAAACTACGAGCACGCTAAAGCAAGGGGAGCCAAAATCTATGCTGAACTTATCGGAACCGGTATGACAGCTGATGCTTTCCACCTTACAGCTCCTCATCCGGAGGGCCTGGGTGCGAGCAATGTTATGAGACTAGCGATAGAAGACGCTGGATTAAAACCACAGGATGTTGACTACATCAATGTTCACGGAACATCAACACCTCTTGGCGACATATCAGAATCAAAAGCCATCCAGAGTGTCTTCGGGGAACACGCCTACAAGCTTAATATCAGCTCGACAAAATCCATGACGGGTCACCTTCTCGGTGCAGCCGGTGCAGCTGAAGCAATAGCCTCCATCATGGCTGTTGTTCATGATATTGTACCTCCCACCATTAACTTCAAGGTGGCAGACCCTGCAATTGATCAGAACCTCAATCTCACGCTTAACAAGGCTCAGAAAAGGGTCGTTAACGTGGCAATAAGCAACACGTTCGGATTTGGTGGTCATAATGCTTCTGTCGTTATCAAAAAAGCAGAAGTTTAGTGTTTCTCTTCAACAAGAGGAAAAACGGCACTTACATTCTAAATAAACGGGAGTTCTACTCCAGTTTGAAGAAAATACTGGGTTTTAAACCCGGCGATATACGTCTTTACGAGGCCGCGTTCATTCACCGTTCGGCCTCATTCACACTTCCAGACGGGGAAAAAGTAAACAACGAGCGGCTCGAGTTCCTTGGTGACGCTGTTCTTGATACCATCCTGTCCGGTTTCCTTTTCGAACGATACCCCGACGCCACGGAAGGATTCATGACTAAAATAAGATCGAGGATAGTCAACCGGGATGTTCTTAACCAGCTCGCCATATCGATGGGCATTAACAAAATACTCATAAGTAACATCAGCCCGTCGCATACCACCAAACATCTTTACGGCGATGCCCTCGAGGCACTTATCGGTGCAGCTTTCCTCGATAAAGGATTCAGGAAAACAAGAAAATTCTTCATCAGAAGAGTTCTTGAAAAGTACCTTGACCTCAGGACTATTATTAAAACTGACAACGATTTCAAAAGCCTCGTTTTCGAATGGGTTCAGAAAAACAAGGCAATCCTGACATTCACCTATAACGAGGAGTACGACCCTGACCTGAAAAAATCCCTGTTCTCCACTGTCCTTTATATTGACAGGGAAGAATACGGAAGAGGCCAGGGAAGTTCAAAAAAAGAAGCTGAACAGGAAGCATCTGCGAAAGCCTGGGAAAAACTGAAAGATAACTGACACTGTAACTTCTTATCATTTTTTTCGTACTTTTATAATACAAAGCCCCAGGGATGAAAAACAAACCTAAAATAACCCGGGTCCAGCTACAGGTTAGTGGGGAAGAATCTTACGTCCTCCTGGGCATTGCCAGCACTGAACCCGACTACAAGCTCTCCCTTCTGCTTAACAGAATACTAAACCTTTCACTTCGAAACGTTAATCCGGTTGAAATAGCATTTGAAGACGGCCGGCATCTTTCATTCAGCAGATTCACCTCGCACTCTGAAGAACTTGAATCGACTTGCAGCCTTATCGCGAACAGGACGGGGAACGATTTCCTCATAAGGAAGCTTAACAAGATTGACTACTTCTTACTCATTCATTCTCCCGAAGCTGAAACTGAAGCCGAAAGAATTACTCCAGATTTAAGGAATATTGATTGCATCACAGCGGTTTTTAACCTGAACCCGGCAGATATCCGGGACAAGAATCTGCAATACTTAATACCTTGAAACGATGGAAAAGTTATTTTACGATCTTTCCAAACAGGAATTTTCTAAAAGCAAGAAGGTCCTGCTCTGGATTTTTTCAGGCTTGTTTCTTCTCGCGGGCGTGGCTGTTGTTTTCATGAATGTCGTGTTGCACAACAGGGCATTGCATATTTCCTATTCCGCGGCCCCATTCGGAATCGGTCTGGCAGTGGGAATTGTTGCCATCCTCGCCACAACTAAAAGAAAGGACAACTATTTCATTATAGATGATGAAAAGGTTGAATATGTCTTCGGGATGTTCAAGACTGTGAAGATCACTCACTTCTGGAAAGATGTCAGCGAAATTCACCTCCCACACAAGGAAAAGAAGGTAAAACTGATTTACAAGGACAATACCCAGCACGTCCTGAACCTTAACTGGCTCGACAAGAAAAAATCCCATTTCATAAGGAAACACATCTTCTACGCTGGCAAGGAGAAAAACATAGCCATACAAAAAGTGAATACCCTGAGTCACACATGAAGTCTTAACAAGCTGTTATCGAGGTTGATGAGGGTATAAAAATCGAAAGGGCCCCGCCGCTGCGGAGCCCTCTTTTTTGATAACCCTAAAACTAACCTAACCTATGAAAAAAACCTCTATTATCTGTTGATTCAAATATCGTGCCAAACATGATTCAAAGATAAAACAGAAAATTCAAACTACAAAATACATGATACCCAACAAGGTGAGAATTAACATAACTTTAATGATTTGTTAATTTTCTTTTACGTCGTTCCCTTTTTTAGCTTTTAACGTGTATTTACTCTTAATGTGCTGTTAAAGAAAGTTAAAGAGTGTTAATTCTTGATTGTTAAAAGTACTTTCGCGGGTATGAAACGGAAAGCCATCGTAATGCTTGCAGTATTTTTCTTCCTGGCTATATCAGGACTGATACTGATACAGCTTTACTGGATAAAGAATGCGATAGATATCCATGATCAGGAGTTCCGTTACCAGGTGAATAAAGCACTTGAATCGGTGGTTCTCAAACTCGAGGAAAAAGAAATCCTCAAGAAGATAGAGGAAGCAGTAAAAATGAACCCATCCGATTCTGTTACAGCCATATTCCAGTCAAACTCATCACTTGCCAGAAAACTCAAGGGTTACCAGCCAAGATCAGAACTGATGCAAATCTACGGGCTGACTGAACAGAGTGAGCCAATCGTTATTGACAAGCCGGGACAAAAGATTATAATATCGTCGGAGGATATAACCGGATTCTCCAACGAGGATATGCAGGAAGCCGGTGATGGAGAGATAAAGGCAGGTATTTCAGACAGGCTATCGAGTAAAATTGTCACACTCGAGGGCCTGCTTGACAAGGTTTTCAGGGAAGTGCCTGAAATAAAAGATAGAATTGATCCAGTAAGACTAAACAGCGAGATTCAGGAAGCACTTTCAAACGTGGGGATAAGACTCAAATACGAATTTGCGATCCGCTCGGGTCGCTCGGGCACAATATGGAAAACCCCGGGGTACAGCGAAATAATGCGAGCCAACAGGTTCATGAGGCAGATGTTCCCGAATGATCCGGTGCCCGGTCAGAACTGGATCGTGCTTTACTTCATGCAGGAAACACAGTATAAATTCGAGAAAATAGGCGTGCTCGGCTCTCTCTCGGTGGCATTCACATTAATGCTGATCTTATTATCGACAGGTACCTTTATTGTCATTTTCAGACAAAAGAAAATTTCGGAGATACGGAACGATTTCATAAACAACATGACTCACGAGTTGAAAACTCCAATTTCAACTATTTCTCTCGCGTCGCAGATGCTTGGTGACAAATCAATCCCGCCCGAGATGAAGGATCCCGATAACCTTGCAAGGGTCATCTCCGACGAGAGTACCAGACTCCGTTTCCACGTTGAAAAGGTTTTACAAATGGCAATTTCTGAACGTGCCAGGCTCAAACTGAAACTTGTTGAAACAGATATTCATAGCCTGATAAACAAGCTTATTGACAATTTCAGCCTTCAGATCAAAAGTTGCAACGGAGTAATTAAAAAGGATCTGAATTCAACAGAACATTACTGCATGGTCGACGAGGTACATTTCATGAATGCACTTTCAAACATTGTCGAGAACGCTATTAAATACTCGAAAGAACCACCTGAAATAACAATCTCGACAAGAAACGCCAAGAGAGGAATGCTGATTTCAGTTGAAGACAACGGGATTGGCATAAGGAAAGAGGATTTGAAGAGAATATTTGACAAGTTCTACAGGGTCCCGTCCGGCAATATTCACAATGTTAAAGGTTTCGGGCTGGGTCTCAGTTATGTGAAGAAAGTTATTGATGACCATAATGGCCGTATAAAGGCCGAAAGTCAGCCTGGCAAGGGCAGCAGGTTTACAATATTCATCCCAAAAAACAATTAACCATGAAGAACAGGAAAATTCTACTGGCAGAAGATGATGCAAATCTCGGGATTTTACTGAGGAATTATCTCACCGCCAAGGGATTTGACTCCAGGCTCTGCGTAAATGGCAAGGAAGCTCTGGACGTTTTCAACAACGAGTCTTTCGATATATGTATTTTCGACATAATGATGCCGGAACTTGATGGGATTACACTGGCAAGGGAGATAAGGAAGAACAACAGTTCAATCCCGGTCATCTTCCTTACTGCAAAAAACCAGAAAGACGATGTAATCGAGGGTTTCAAGTCAGGGGCGGATGATTACATCACCAAGCCGTTCTCGATGGAAGAGCTCCTGTACAGGATAGAGGCTATCTTCAGGAGGGTAACTGAGCCGGCATCACATAAAAGGGAAGACATATACACTATCGGGGAGTACCAGTTCGACCCCTTGAAACAGAACCTCATCCACGGTGAACAGGTTGTCAAACTAACAACCAAGGAGTCGGAGCTGCTCGAGCTGCTATGCCGTCACAGGAACGAAGTCCTGGAACGTAATTTTGCACTGAAGGCCATCTGGATAGATGACAATTATTTTAATGCCCGAAGCATGGACGTCTATATCACAAAACTCAGGAAATACCTGAAGAAGGACGAGACTGTCAAGATATTGAACGTTCATGGTAAAGGATACAAGCTGTTGTCGTGAATAAAGAAACCCTGAACCGGGGGTCAGCCAATCCAGGGTTAAAACTTCAGGTTAGATTAAAGGGTAAGGTTATTTTGTGTCTGTGGTATCCCCTTAACGGGAGCTAAAATAGTAATTTTTCCAGATTACCAAATGATTCAGGGCATATTTTAACATATGCCAGAAATATCCCTAGTCAAGTTTGAGTACCGCGAGGAAAGCCTGCTGTGGAACCTCAACGTTACCAACCTGCCTCATCCTCTTCTTCCCTTTCTTCTGTTTTTCAAGAAGTTTACGTTTCCTGGTAATATCGCCACCGTAGCATTTAGCTGTAACATCTTTCCTTACCGGTTTGACAGTTTCCCTGGCAATAATCTTGGCTCCGATCGCGGCCTGAATTGCAATCTCGAACTGCTGCCTGGGAATAAGCTCTTTCAGTTTCACGCACATTTTCCGACCGAAATCGTATGCATGAGCCTTGTGAATCAGGGTTGAAAGGGCGTCAACCATCTCGCCGTTAAGAAGTATATCGAGCCTTACCAGGTCAGCTTTCTGGTAACCCGTGTAATAGTAGTCAAAAGAGGCATATCCCTTTGAGATGCTCTTTAGTTTATCGTAGAAATCGAAAACGATTTCAGATAATGGCATCTCGAAAGTCAGTTCAACCCTGTCGCGGGTCAGGTAGACCTGATTTTTAAGGACACCTCTCTTGTCGATGCAAAGGTTCATTATTGCGCCAACATATTCGGCCAGGGTAATTATCTGGGCCATTATGTAAGGCTCCTGTATATAGTCAATATAGTTAACCGCCGGCAGCCCTGAAGGGTTATGAACATCGATCTCCTCCCCTTTCGTCGAATAGACTTTGTATGAAACGTTGGGTACCGTGGTTATTACATCCATGTCGAATTCCCTGTCGAGGCGTTCCTGGATAATTTCCATGTGAAGCAGACCGAGGAAGCCGCAGCGGAAACCAAAGCCCAGTGCTGCTGACGATTCCGGGACGAACGAGAGGGATGCATCATTGAGCTTCAGCTTTTCAATCGATGATCTAAGATCTTCATAATCGTCAGCGTCAACGGGATAAATCCCCGCGAACACCATCGGTTTAACATCCTCGAATCCTGAGATTGCCTGGCTGCAAGGTCTGTCAACGTGCGTGATGGTATCTCCGACTTTTACTTCAGCTGAATTCTTGATACCTGAAATAATATAACCCACATCACCCGCGCCGAGAGATTTCCTCGGGAACTGCGCGAGTTTCAGTACACCTATCTCGTCTGCATTGTAATCAAGACCCGTGCTGACGAATTTCAGGTGGTCACCCGTATTCATGGTGCCGTTTACAATCTTGAAGTAGGCAATGATTCCCCTGAAGGAATTGAAGATTGAATCGAACACGAGTGCCTGGAGTGGAGCTGAAGGATCACCAACCGGGGGTGGTATCCTTTTCACTATATCATGTAGTATCCTGTCAACGCCAAGGCCGGTTCTCGCGCTTGCCTCTATAATGTCTTCCCTTTTGCAGCCAACAAGATCAACTATCTGGTCCTTTACTTCCTCGGGCATGGCATTTGCCATATCTATCTTGTTGAGAACAGGTATAATCTCCAGGTTATGGTCTATGGCCATGTAAAGGTTGGAAATAGTCTGTGCCTGAATTCCCTGGGTTGCATCGACAACCAGCAGAGCGCCCTCGCAGGCTGCAATTGACCTCGATACCTCATATGAAAAATCAACATGCCCCGGGGTGTCAATAAGGTTCAGGAAGTACTTTTTAGATTCGAAAGTGAATTCCATCTGGATGGCATGACTCTTGATAGTGATACCCCTTTCCCTTTCCAGGTCCATGTTGTCAAGAACCTGATCCTGAAAATCACGGTCATTTATCGTGTTGGTTTTTTCAAGCAACCTGTCGGCAAGAGTACTCTTACCGTGGTCGATGTGCGCTATAATGCAAAAATTACGGATATTCTCCATTCAGTGGCTTTTCTCAGATCCGCTGCAAATATATAAAAATTCGGCATTTGAGGGAAAATAAAAAGCCCTCCGCCATATGGTGAAGGGCCTTGTAAATATTCTCCGGAATATTACATCATTCCTCCCATTCCACCCATCGGTGGTGCTGCAGGAGCAGGATGTTCTTCTTTCTCCTCGACAACGACTGCCTCGGTAGTAAGGAACATGCCGGCAATAGAAGCTGCATTCTCAAGTGCAATCCTGGTAACTTTAGCCGGGTCAATTACGCCAGCCTTGTACAGGTGCTCGTATTTATCTGTCTGGGCATTGTAACCGAAGTCATTTTTGCCTTCCTTGACTGACTGAACGACGACTGCACCCTCTTTTCCCGCGTTAGCGGCGATCTGGCGAAGAGGTTCCTCGATTGCCCTCTTGATAATCTCGATACCAGTGCTCTGGTCCTCGTTATCACCTTTCAGTTTATCGAGAGCAGCGATAGCGCGGATATAAGCTACTCCTCCACCGGGAACGATACCTTCCTCAATAGCGGCACGGGTAGCGTGCAGTGAATCGTCGACCCTGTCTTTTTTCTCCTTCATCTCGACTTCCGAAGCAGCACCTATATATATTACAGCCACGCCACCTGAAAGTTTTGCAAGTCTTTCCTGAAGCTTCTCCTTGTCATAATCAGATGTTGTAACGGTGATCTGCTGTTTGATCTGGTTTACTCTTGCTTTGATCTGGTCTTTGTCGCCAGCACCGTCAACAATGGTGGTATCTTCCTTGTCAACAGTCACTTTTTCTGCTCTTCCAAGCATATCAAGAGTCGTGTGCTCGAGCTTGAGGCCTTTTTCTTCTGAAATTACAGTTCCGCCTGTAAGGATGGCAATGTCTTCAAGCATTTCTTTTCTCCTGTCGCCAAAGCCAGGTGCTTTCACGGCACAAACCTTCAGTGAACCGCGGAGACGGTTAACAACGAGAGTAGCAAGAGCTTCACCTTCAACATCTTCAGCAATAATAAGCAGAGGATGACCAGTCTGGGCAGTAGCCTCGAGAACAGGAAGCATATCTTTCATTGTTGATATCTTCTTGTCGTGAATGAGGATAAAAGGATTATCCAGTTCAGCTTCCATTTTCTCAGCATTGGTAACGAAGTAAGCCGAGATGTAACCGCGGTCGAACTGCATACCTTCAACAACATCAACTGATGTGGTGGTACCTTTTGCCTCTTCAACAGTTATTACACCTTCTTTGTGAACTTTGCCCATCGCTTCAGCAATAAGCTTACCGATAGCTTCATCATCGTTTGCTGAAATCCTTGCCACCTGCTCAATTTTACTTAGGTCGTCACCGACAACCTGGGCCTGCGATTTGATGCTTTCAATTACCCTTGCAACTGCTTTGTCGATACCTCTCTTGAGATCCATCGGGTTAGCACCGGCTGTAACGTTTTTCAGACCAACATTAATAATTGCCTGTGCGAGAACCGTAGCCGTTGTTGTACCATCGCCAGCGTTGTCGCCGGTTTTTGAAGCAACTTCTTTCACGAGCTGAGCACCCATGTTTTTATAAGGGTCCTTGAGTTCAATATCCTTGGCAACTGTAACGCCGTCTTTAGTAACCTGTGGAGCACCGTATTTCTTTTCCAGAACCACGTTGCGGCCTTTCGGACCAAGGGTCACTTTTACTGCATCGGCAAGCTGATCAACACCTTCCTTCAGGAGGGCACGAGCATCGATATTGTACTTGATTTCTTTTGCCATATTTTCTGTTTTTTAATTGGTTAACACGTTTATTACTGAATGAATAGAATATCAGTCTGGGAAATTAGAAGGTAATCTTCGTTGTTGATTGTCAGTTCCTGGCCTGAATATTTACCATAAAGAACAACATCACCCTTCTTAACTTCCATTTCTTCATCTTTCTTAGCTGCACCTACAAGTACAACAGTTCCCTGACGGGGTTTTTCCTTCGCTGATTCAGGAATAATTATCCCGCTGGCAGTTTTTGCTTCAGCTTCAGCAGGTTTAACAAGAACCTTGCCTGCCAGTATTCTACCTTTTAATTGTGTCATTTTTATAAATATTAAAAGTTAAACATTGTTTTCCGCCATGGTTTTAACACAATTTGTGCCAAACACGATGATATGCCATTTTGTGTCAGTTTCACGCGAAACTGTCACCTGCCACCCGACCTTGATCACAAAGAACAATCAGGCAACTCGGGCAAAGATAATATTTTCAATACTTTAGACATAAAAATAAAAATGTCAGATCATGACAATCTGACATTTTATAAAATATTAAAGTGCTTCTTATTTTTTAGGTTGTTCACCGGTACCCTGGGTATTGGTATTCTGGGTACCCTGGGTATTAGGATTTGATGTTGGCAGAGTCGGGATTGCACTTGGATCAACCGCGTTCTGTATCTGCGATTCTATTCTTGAACGCTGACCCTCGCTACCCCTTGGTATTGCTGCTGATGCAACAAGAGAAAGAACAAGAATTGCAACCGCGATTGTCCAGGTTGATTTCTCGAGAAAATCGGCAGTCTTCCTGACTCCCATCGTCTGACCAGCTGAGGTGAAATTAGCTGCAAGTCCGCCACCCTTTGAATTCTGAACCAGCACTATTAGTATCTGGAGTATACATGCAATTATTATCAGAACTGAAACAAAAATATAAATTCCCATCTGCTTCTATTTTATTAACGCCTTTACTTTTTCAATTTGAGTCGCAAAGTAACTACTTTTTTCCGGATATTTCAAACTTAATTTTTCATAAATATCTATAGCCCTGGAATAATACCCCTGGGAGATATAGATTTTTGCAAGGGTCTCTGATACAAGGCCTGTACGCTCTTCCGTGAATCGCTCGGCAATGTCAGGAAGTTTTACATCCTCCCTTATCCTGACAGGTTCGATCCTTGGGTTAGCCTCGATAAACTTGTCAATCAGCTCTGATTGTATTTTCTTCCTGTCCTTGCCCTGATTAACAGGCGTTGCAGTAACATCTCCTTTAATATCAATCGATTCAAAATCTTCATTTTCATCTAATTCCAGCAAATCAAACTGCTCATCCTCAAGAGATATAGAAGGATCCATGTAAGTGAACGTTTCCTCAATGTGATTCCCGTCTGTATCTATAACAAGCACGACACTGGCCGATTCATCGGTTGATGACTGGGCCGCAACTTCAACCCTGAAATCCTCATTTCTGGCAGGTGGAGAACCTGGTTCAGTAACTGTGCGCTCATTCTCCAGCCCGGTAATCATATCCTGGCTATTCCGAGCCTCATCAATAACCGTTGGAGTCTGGTCGGTATCGTCCATCCGTGCTTCAGGAACAACCTTGCCTGCTAATGATTCTGTAACCGGCAACCCTGTTAAATTAAAAGGCTCTTCACTAATTGTTTTAACTGTATTGCCAGTGTATTCTGTCTGTCCGGTGGCTAAGTCCTCGGGATTTTCCCCGACCATGGTATTTTCCCCTTCTCCTTTCTGGGTGCTATCCTTTTCAATACTGTTTTTCTTCAGCAGCAGGTAGTAAAGAACTTCCCTGTCGGCAACATGAATTGCCGATTGCCTTAACTGGGTTCCAAACCTCACATCGCCGGAATCGTGCAGGTTCTTAAGGAGAAGCAAATGGGCAGACTGGAACCATGGAAAGAGACTCACGAGCTCCCTGACCTCACCCATGATGTGACGGTCATTCAGTCCGGGATCACGGATAATATTTATGAATTCATTCCTGTTCATGAAGTCTACCAGTTCACGAAAGCCTGATTGAAAATATCCTCGATAAGTTGCTCGACTATCTTGTCTGAAAGCTCTTTCTCCACGTTATTGAATTCATTATTACTGTCATAGTCCTGGTACCTCGAAAACGTGTTTTCAAAATTATACTCGGGTTGGACAGCATTTGTGAACTTTACTTTCACCGATATGGTGAACCTGTTGGTCGCGGCCCTGGAGTCAGCTGCAACAGTCATTGGCTTGGTGCTATAATCGGTTATTTCTCCCTCGAAATTGACGTCGCCCATGCCGTTAATAAACTTGAGCTTGGTCTGGGCCTTGCACTTATCCATTAGTGCATCAGTAATATACTGGCTTAAACCGGGCTGTACCAGGCTTGCCCTGTTCTGGAAATACTGTATGCTTATTGTCTTGACGTTTGGCGAGATACTCACGCCACTGAAGGAATACTTGATAGAGCAAGAAGTAACAATGGCAGCAGCTATCAGGATTGCACCTGAGATAATTAATCCAGGATGAGTCCTGCCGGCCTTACATTTCAATTCCATACTCTTTTATTTTCCTGTAAAGTGTTCGTTCAGAAATCCCGAGTTCACGGGCTGCCAGCTTGCGCTTCCTGTTATGTTTCTCAAGGGCTTTGACAATCAGCTCCATCTCCTTGTCAGAAAGTGACAGTGATTCTTCTATAATTGCCTCAGTATCCTGTATATCTGTCCTGACGGTCCTTGGCTGGAATTCAACAACCGGCTCTGGACTTGCAGTTCTGACCACTGGTTCAGCCTTGGTGTCGCCAAAGAGGTTTTTGATAACAGCTGAATTATCCTCGTGAAAGGAAAGGTCGCTTCCACCTCTCTGGATCATGTCGAGAACGAGCTTCTTGAGATCATTCATATCACTCTTCATGTCGAAGAGTATCTTGTATAGAATCTCCCTTTCTGAAGAAAAGGATTTTTCCTCCTGGCCCCGGAACACGGCAGGAAGCTTAACGCCCTGGTAATCGGGCAGATAATTCTTCAATGTCTCCGGGCTGATATCCCTTTCACTTTCAATAATTGAGATCTGTTCCGTGATGTTCTTCAATTGTCTCACGTTGCCGGGCCAGTTGTAGTTAAGAAGGATAGTCTGGGCATCCCTGTTTAACCTGATGGCCGGCATCCTGTACTTCTCGGCAAAATCGACAGCGAATTTTCGGAATAATAGTATTATATCTTCACCTCGCTCGCGGAGGGGTGGTATTCTTATCGGGACCGTGTTCAGCCTGTAAAAAAGATCTTCCCTGAACTTACCGTTTTCAATAGCCGTGGGTATGTCGACATTACTTGCAGCAATGACTCTCACGTTAGTCTTCTGAACTTTTGATGAGCCGACTCTTATGAATTCGCCGGTTTCGAGAACCCTCAGGAGGCGCACCTGTGTGGAGAGCGGTAGTTCCGCGACCTCGTCGAGGAAGATGGTGCCGGAGTCAGCTACCTCAAAATATCCTTTCCTGCTGTCTGTTGCCCCGGTGAAAGATCCTTTTTCATGACCGAAAAGTTCTGAATCAATTGTTCCTTCGGGGATCGCGCCACAGTTTACGGCGATATAAGGACCGTGTTTCCTCGCGCTATAACTGTGAATTACCTGGGGAAACACTTCCTTACCGGTACCGCTTTCGCCAGTTATAAGAACCGAAAGGTCAGTCGGGGCCACCTGCACGGCTATATCAAGCGCCCTGTTCAGCCCCGCGTAATTCCCAATTATGCCAAATCGCTGCTTGATACTCTGTAGGTCCATGACTAACTTTAAAATAACGTGCGAATTTACGATTTTTTTGAAACATTGGGAATACCTATTTTAGTAAATTAGCGGTATGAAACACGACAATAGTACAGCAATTACAGCCATTATACCTGCCAGGTTTGCCTCAACGAGGTTCCCTGGAAAACCATTGGAACTAATTGGCGGGAAACAGATGATCCACAGGGTCTACGAACAGGCATCAAAAGCAGTATCCTCGGTATGGGTTGCAACAGACGACGAGAGAATAAAACAAGCTGTTGAAAAATTCGGCGGCAGGGTAGTGATGACGTCAGCTGAACATCGCAGTGGCACTGACAGGTGTGCTGAAGCTGCCAGTAAAATAGAAACCGAGACTAATTCCACGATAGATATTGTAATAAACATACAGGGTGATGAGCCATTCATAAAGCCTGGTCAGATCTCATTACTGGTATCATGCTTCAATGAAACGGGGGTTAAGATCGCTACCCTGGTAAGGGAAGTCAGGAAGGATGAGGATCTTTTTAATATTAACCATCCCAAGGTAGTTATAGCTTCGAATGGTGACGCTCTGTATTTCAGCAGGGCAACTATCCCCTTCCAGAGAGGCATAGAGAAGGAACATTGGCTGGAACATCACAGGTATTTTAAACACCTTGGCATCTACGGTTACAGAAAAGATGTTCTCTTTGAACTTACTAAACTCGGACCAGGCCAACTCGAGAATGCCGAATCGCTGGAACAGAACAGGTGGCTCGAGAACGGCTACAGGATCAGAACTGCTGTAACTGAATGGGAAAGCATAGGGATTGATACCCCGGACGATCTTGAAAAAGCTAATGAATTCCTGAAAAGACACGGGGATATTTAGTTTTAGCACAGTTTTTGCGGTGTAAAAGCAAATAAAGTGCTGATGAAACATTTTTTACTCTGTATCTTTATTTCTCTTATTTCATTAACAGCTGTATCACAAAGAGATACAGCAAGTACCGCTTCATCCCTGAACAATATTCAACGTTCCCGGTCCGGGGAAACAGTTATTAATATCTACCCTGTTCCGGTCAGGGATGGGGCATTCACAATAACCTCCGACAAAGAAATTATTTCGGCAAGAATTACTAATGTGATTGGCCAGGATATACTCAGGATTCAATTCAGTGATCCTCTCCAGACCCAGAGGGTGTCTATAGACAATATCAAGAAGGGAATGTACATAGTTACAGTATATTACAAGGACCAGACAAGAAGTGTCAAGAAGATCCTGGTAGAAGGAAGTCTGTAAGCTTCCCACAAGTTTAGCCAGCCCGGAAACAAAAAAACTCTTCAATTGTTATCCTTAATAAAATGAGGGTACGAATCTTTCGTGAAAGGACTAGCATATGGAGGGTTTAAATCTATACTCGATTAAGGATCTCGAGAATTTCTCGGGCATCAAGGCGCACACGATACGGATCTGGGAAAAGAGGTATAACATTCTTATTCCTGACAGGACAGACACCAACATCCGAACCTACAGCGAGAATGAATTAAAGAAGATATTAAATGTTGCTTATCTGAACAGGAATGGTTTGAAGATATCGAGGATAGCCGTTCTTGAGGAGGATGAATTAACATCTCGCGTGATGGAGGTTAGCAGCCGGCATGATGAAAAGGACCAGACTTTTCAGCCTGGTAAAATACTGATGGCTGCCCTCAAATTCAGCGAGGAACAATTCAGGGAGGCTCTGGGACCGTATATAAGCCGGAACGGTATAGAGGCGGCTTATACCCGGTACCTCAACCCGCTTCTTGTCAAAGCTGCAATACTCTGGCAGACTGGCAGTCTCTCGCGGGCCCAGGAACAATTCGTGAGAAACACGATTCGCCAGTTGCTGGTTATTGAAGAGTCGAAACTGAGACCGGTCATCTATTCAAGCGACAAGTGCGTGGCCATGATCAATACTTCCGATAGCTTTAACGATTGTAATTTCCTGTTTTACAAATATGCCCTCAAGAGAAGAGGGTACGATGTTATATTCACGGGGGGTCTTCTGCCACCATCAGAGGTTCTTGAAATACACAAGGTTAAACCATTTACTTTCCTTCTGGTAAACTGTGGAACCTTCGATTTCGCCAACAGGAAAATTGAATACTTCACCAAGATATCGCGATCACTTAATCTCAGGAAAGTAGTTTTCTGCGATTACCCCGGAAGCTCAGGTGCAAGGAAGAACGAGAGGATACTAATCACGAAAGATCCTGCCGATTTCCTTGCCAAGTGCGAGATAATGAAATAGTTTTCCTTTTCAACTGCAAGGCCGGGGTAATTCTGCCATGAAAATATACCCCGGCCTTTTTATTACCTTTCCACCCTCACGACAACAGAATCGACAATGTGCATCGCTGTTGTCAATGTTCCTAGATCCGGGAACAGCTCTCCTGTCTTTCCCGAATAATGACTATGACCAACCGGGCTGAGCCTGTATGTTTTTCCAGGTCCGGGGTTTTTGATTTCAGCCTTGTAAACAAGAGCTGGTTGACACGACATCTTGTAGTTCTCGTCACCAGGATACTTGTCATTCGTCCAGTATTCGTTCCAGTCCCAATTCTGGTTAATCTCCATCAGTACATTAAAAACCTGTGGAAGAGGTTTATCCGTTCTCGATTTAAGAACGAAACCTGTTACGGGTGTTGCCCCGGAATAGGCATCAGCGACCGGGTTGGAAGGTTCAGGCATATATAAACCGTCGGAAGCCTGGACTCCTCTTTTATGTGCCCAGTATGGAAGTGTCTGCGGGGCCCTCTTGGGAGCTTCAACCCATTTACCACCTTCCTGTTTCCCGTACCTGAAAATACCTTTTGCCACCGATTTCGCAACGAACAGGGTCTGGATATAATTACCATCCTGATCTTCAATCCATACTGCCATTAGGGGATAATAAAACGATTTGCCCCTGTAAGCCTCGAGTATAACCTGATCTCCCGATCCCGATGTATTCGTGATTATTTCTTCCCTGATATCATTCGTGACTACCTCCTTTAGCCTGGATCCATGGCCACAGGATACCAGAATGAAAGCCAATGAAATGTATATTAATTTATTCATGAACTGCTTTTTTAAAATTCAAAGATTATTCCAATAGTGGGCAAAACTGTTCCGGCTTCAGCGTTTATATATTTTAGCTTGTAGCGGGCAGGGTCGGCAGGGTCAGTCACTGGCTTACCAGCAGCGTCACTCTCCCTGACAAGCAGTGGGGGCTGATCGGCCTTGAAATTATAGACATTCTGTACATCCATGTAGAGCATGAGGGACCATCCCTTGAAAAAGAATCGTTTATCGACCCTAATATCGAGCTGGTGAAAGGCATTGAGCCTGCCGGAATTATAAGAGGAATAATCGAGATAGCCCTCTCCCTGCAAGTCCCAGGCTGTCTTGAGCGATGATTTTTCAATATCATAGGGTGTGAAAGGTGCTCCCCCGATGAACCTGAATTTGAAACCAAGATCCCAGTTGCCTTTAAGGCGTGATGTTGCAGTTAGATTAAATAGATGCCTGTTATCCCATGAAGTAGGGATGTAAAGACCACTATTACCAATAAACTCGCTCCTCACGAAAGTATAAGAAAGAACAAGGTTGAGACCTTTAAACTCCTTTAGCCGGCCAAGAAGTTCAATACCGTAAGCCCTACCCTTTGATTTGGAAAGCAATTCCTCATCTCCAAATATTCCATAATCAGCGCTCTTGCTCGAGATGGGTACCGAATCCCTGACAGAGTAAGGGTAATTCATGTACTTTTTATAAAACCCTTCAATTGTTACCTGGATGTTCTCACCCGGAAGCAACTCAACACCTGCAACAATATGGTCAGACATTATGTATTTCAGGTTATTATCGCGGTTTACGTACTCCCCCGCGCTATTTGTATAACCCAGGGCTGTGTACGGGGGTAGCTGGAAATACCTGCCGACATTCATGTTCAGGTTCAGCTTGTCAGTCAAAGCATAGGTGGCGGAAAACCTCGGGGAAAACTGTTTGAGCGGATTACTCATGGAGCCTGACCATGAATTGAAATCAGTTCTCAGGCCAAGAGACAGACCCAGGCGCTCGTCTATAAAAGAACGGCTGACCTGACCGAAAAGACTGAATTTGCTGAATTTCAGATTAGTATTGTAATCAATCTCAAGCGGATTACCGGAAACGAAAATTTTCTTGTAGGTAGAGTTCCTATAGTGTGCATACTCGTAACCGCCTCCATAATTCAACCTGAAGCCATTGTCGCCCAGGATGGTTTTCTCATAACGAGTCTTGATTTCACCTTCATCGGAGAGGTAGTCAAGCAACCTGTTCGTGTCGGCCTCAATATTCTGCCTGTACTTGTACTGAGAATTATTCAGGTAATTTCTGCTTAGCACCCAAGTATCGAAACCGTTATCGGTAAAATGCTTGAGAACTGCCCCGAAAACATAACTGTACTGTTCCTGCACGGGTATATAATCGAGTATGTAACGCTGGTAGTCAGTTTCGTTCGCGCTGGTATTAAGTTTGAAGTCATCTTTAGCACCAAGTCCAAGCACTGTAAGTTCGTTTTTATCATCAAGCCTTGTCTTGTACTTGAACTGGAAATCGGTGTAATTGGGCAGGAAAGGCAGCTTCAGAGCGCTGAAGAGAAACTGCAGGTATGATCTTCTTACTGACATTATAAGAGAACTGTTCTTCCCTGTCGGACCATCGAGAGTAAGCCCCAGGTCGGATGCTCCAACAATCGCCCTGTACTTTGTCTTCTCCTTGTTGCCATCGGCGAGTGTGAAGTTGAGCACCGAACTGAGCGCGTTGCCTTTCGATGCAGGGAACGCCCCGGATATGAAATCAAGAGATCTGACGAAATCGATATTTATTATTCCTACCGGACCGCCTGAGGCGCCCTGTGTTGAAAAATGATTCAGATAAGGTATCTCGACGTTATCAATATAGAACCGGCTCTCGTTTGGTCCGCCTCCCCTCACAATAACATCGTTCCTGTAGGCTGGTGTCGAAGCCACACCCGGGAAAGACTGTATAACCCTTGAAATATCCCTGTTTCCACCAGGATTGCGTTCAATCTCGTCGATACCTATGATCCTTGCTGAAACCGGACTTTCAATCTTTTTCCTGAATGGAGAGGCCTTGACAACGACCTCGCTTATTTCAAGCCCGGTCTCTTCCATGGATAACTCGACATATACCGGCTGGCTGTTTGTAACCATTATAGCTTCGGAAATATATGGCTTGAAACCGATAGATGAAGCCCTTAGTTCAGTGAAACCTGGCTTAACTCCCGTGAAAGTGAAATTCCCGTCATAATCAGTCATGGCCCCGATCGTGGTTCCCCACACGACCACGCTGGCGAAAGGAACACCCTCGTTGGTTTTGGAATTCAAAACCCTTCCTTTAATAACACCACTATTCTGCTGAGCGGAGATAATAGTCAGGGGTAAAACAAATAAAATAAGGAAATATAAGACTCTTTTCATTTTTGTTCAGTTTGGCAGATAAACGCTAAAACAAAAATGTTTGTTCAAACACTTGTCAAAAACCAGCGAGAAACTAGATCATCGATTCGAATACCGATCTCTCTTCCCCGAGATCAATACCTGGATTCCTGGAGCCAAGGTCGTCGATTGTTTTAAGCATGGATGACGCGAAAGATTTAACAGCGGAAACTGAGCCACCTATCGGCCTGTGCCTGGTGGCCAGCTTTACTTTTCTTACCTCCTTCCAGAGGTTCAGAGTCTGCTTATCGAGATAGGCGGAGGAGAAGGCATCCCAGATGTATTCAACAGCTTTGTCTGAAGGGTGAACAAGATCGTCTCCGTAAAACCTGTAATCGCGCAGGTCATCCATCAAAAGCTCATAAGCGGGGAAATATCTTGATCGAGGGAAGAGTTCAAGAAGTTTTTCTATGGCGAGGAAGAGAATTGATTTGCTTACCTGGTTGGCATGGACACCATCGCGCAGGTGCCGGACGGGGCTCACCGTGAAAATCACGTCAAGAGAGGGATATTGTAGCGCGAGCTTTTCGAGAAGGTCTTTCCAGTCGGACACAATAGCTTCAACATCGAGTAACTCATTACTGAACTTTGAAGCCGGTATCCTGTGACAATTAGATACGATGGAACCCGTGTCATTATACCTGTACGCCCTGGCTGTACCAAAAGTAATGAAAAGGAACGAGGCGTTTTGTAAAAAGGATCTTGCCCGGACGGTAGTTGAATTTATACGGGCAAGAAGATCTTCGCTATCGTCAGACGTGAAGCTGGTGTAATGGTTCAGGCTAAGGTAATGTCCGTCATGAAGGATCAGATCGCTGGTTTTGTAAACGGTATTGTTTAACAGATCCCTCAGGTGAGCGGAAATGGATGAAGGGTTAAAAAGTGTTCCCGGGGGGTTTATCAAAACATTCATCTTTCCCTCGAGCATTATCTTCCCAATCTCGGAGGCGAAACATGAACCGAGAAAAAGGACAGGTGTTTTATAGGTTATTGTACTGCCCGGTTGTTTAATCTCGAAGGTTGTGCGAAACTCCATCAGTTGGGATAATATCAGATATGCTTGTTGATCCAGTTGCAAATGGTCTCGAATACCTGACCGTTGAATGTCTCGTTATGCAGTTCATGGAAACCGCCTTCCCAGGCAACAAATTCAGCCAGTTTTGAAGCTGAAGCGAAAGCTTTGGTTCCGGCAGGGGAGGTTATCATGTCGTCGGAACCATGAAGCAGGAGTGCAGGTACGTTCAGCGATGAAGCATTAGCGAGGCTGAATGTTGCCGCGCTCACGGCGCTGTGGAAGAGACTGACAGAAATCTTGTCGTGCACGAGCGGATCCTTCCTGTACGCTTCAACAACTGCCTGGTCGTGCGAGATATGATCAACCACTAGTCCTGATGGCTGGGTAAGAGATGGAAGAATACTTTTCATCATCGAGGCCAGTTTCACTTTGCCCGGGGCAGGTTCGAAGGCCAGCCTGAGCCACGGCGAAGTTATTATGGCACCCTTCACTGCAGGTTTTCTCTTCAGGAGGTACTCGAGCACTATTCCGCCCCCGAGGCTATGTCCATATATAAAGAGAGGCACGCCAGGGAAGGTTTTCTTGTACTGGCTGATCAATATGTCGAGCATTTCAGATGTTACGGCATAGCTTTTAATGTGCCCCCTTTTCCCGTCAGACTTACCGTGTCCCGGCAGGTCAAGTGCGATCATGCCGATCTTTCTTGACGAGAACATCTTCATCCAGTTAGTGTATCTCCCGACCTGTTCCCCGAGACCGTGAACCAGGAGAATAATGGCTTTCATATCGTCACCCGGGCTATTGATGAAACCGCGCAGGTACTGCCCCCCCGATAGTTGTATGCTGATATCCATCTTTTTTTTCTTAAAAGTAAGCAATTTGATTCAAAATCCAGCAAAACAGAGCCCTCGATTTAGCGTCGAGCTGTCTTCAAAAAACACATTGCAGCCGTCAAGGAAAATATTTCTATTTAGATGTAATTTATAATGACAGCTCATATATTATTGTTAACGTGAGACATAACAAACTTTAATATTTAGAATACGTTTAATTTATAGAGATTTTAAGATATTAAGATTTGGTTATCCTTTATTATCTGTATAAATTTGCTTCAACAACAAGCAAAAACCAATTGAAAAATGACAGCTCAGGAATTTAACAGCAACCTAATAGGAATGAGAAGCAACCTCCAGAGGTTTGCAATGAGTCTCACTTCCGACCGCGACAGCGCGCTGGATCTTGTCCAGGACACTTATCTGAAAGCGATAACTTACAAGGACAAGTTTGTTGATTACACGAACCTCAAGGCATGGGTCTTCACCATCATGAAGAATACCTTTATTAATAATTACAGGCGGAATGTAAAGGAGAACACCCTCATCGACGGGACCCAGGATCTTTATTACCTGAACATGCCGCACGACAAGGGCTTCATTTCACCTGAATCGTCTTACGCTCACGACGAGATCGAGAAGGCCATTGATTCGTTAGAGGATGAATTCCGCGTGCCTTTCAGGATGCACCTTAACGGGTACAAGTACAAGGAGATCGCCGACGAGTTGAACCTCAAGATCGGTACTGTGAAAAGCAGGATTTTCTTCACGAGACAGAAACTAATGCTGATGCTTAAGGATTATGACAATTAATTGCCATATAAATTGCCAGAACTGAAAGAGGGTGCCACTGGTGGCACCCTCTTTTCATTTCCTGAATATCCTCAACAATATGCCGGTTACGACGAAGACTATGAATATGCCGGATATAACCCAGGCCCAGTAATTTACGACCTTCGACTCGGCAACCATGGAATGATCGGTGGTGAGGAAGAATTCTGAACGAGCCGGCCAGACAAGTTCACCCGTTTCAGCCGGGTAACCATTGGTGCTTATTATTTCCCCTGGCATTTTCATCCTGACAGTGTATTTCGAGAATTCCATGGCAACATTAAACCTCTTTTCCACAATCTTGTTCGTGCTATCAATCTCCTTCTTATACTTTTCGAAGTTCCCCGGTCCGACGAGGTAGGCTATTGCTGCTGAATCACCCTTGCCCGTCATAAGGTGTGCCGCCATTTCTTCCCTCGACCTGAGGGTGGAGCTATCCTGACCGGCGCCTCCTATTGAACTGGTTAGCGCCGTGTAATTCTCTATCCATTCGGAGATCAATGACCTCCATATCCAGGCATCCTCGCGTTTCGAAATGGTATCCTTCATTGCACCGTAAGCCAGGCTGTCCTTACCTGCCTCCATCTGCTTGTAAACCTGATCGGGCAGGTAATAAAAGCTTATCTCCTCCTTGTTCATGAATTTATCCATAGGGTATCCATGCTCCAAAGCCCTGCTGAAATTCTCTGAGAAGACATAAACGGTATGAAACCAGCGGAATTTCTTTTCGAAAGAGGCGCTGCGCTCGACTTCATTATCAAGTCCCTTCCATTCAGAATAACTGGCATTCAGCTCGTTAACATCCTTAAATAATTTTTCGGCTCTCCTAATCCACGTTGTATCCTTCCCATTGCTAATTTCAATCGTATCCTTTATGGTCCATGTGCTATCGATAGGAACAGGCGAAGTATCAAAAATTATGTTATCCTCCCCGCTCCTCGATTCGATGATCCTGGTTACCGACCCGTCGGGGTGAACAATGTCAGTTACGATAGTCTCCGGTTCATTGCACGAGTACACGAGCAAGATGAACATTACAAAAACTGATTTTAAAATTCTACTTTTCATGGCTTTATAGTTTTGAACTTTTCTTTCTTATTTCTTCCAGTCGGTCTTCAACATATTTCTTCATCCTTGGATCTCTTTCTATCAGGACAAGAATGTCCTTGTAATCTGTCTGAAGCCTGTCGACAGATTTCACGAATTCATCAATATCCTTTTCGCTGATCTTGTTCGCACCTGCACCAGTACCGCCTGTCATGAACCGATAGAGTCCCACCCCATCACGGCTTGTCGGCGAGTTGCCTCCGGTGAACTGGTTAATCTCACCATATTTTCTCACCTCCAGGTTATCAATCCTTTTCATTAGTTGCAGCTGTTCAAAGCTGAAGAAAAGCAGCAACATGACTGATGCAAGAGCAAGGGAACTCCTGACCCACACTATCTCTGTCCAGCCGAAAAGAAGGTTCAACATGGTCCTTCCAGCGCCGTACCTCTCCTCCTTTCTTCTTATCATCCTGATCACATCTGATGCCATTCTTGACGCATCAGGAGGTTCAGGTTTCGAATCCCTTAGAAGCTTTATAATTGCTTCCAGTCTCTCATCTTCGGTTTTCATCTCAGATATATTTTTTCAACAACTCTTTCATTTTTTCTTTGGCACTCCACAGGTTGGCTTTAATTGCTGTTTTTGACATGCCCGTGGTCTCTTGAATCTCGTCATGACTCATTTCTTCCAGTTCAGCGAGCACGAATACCGTTTTCTGTTTCGGGCTCAGTTCCCCGGTAAGCGTAACAATAATCTTCCCCAGCTCCTCATTCTCAAGTGCATCTTTATCTGCCACTGCTTTCCTGCCCGATAATAATTCCCACGCCTTGTCATCAGTATTAATAAAAGGTGCTCTCTTCTTCCTTCGCAGTTCATCGCGGCATTTATTCACAACTATCCTGCTGACCCAGGGTTTCAAAGAATCGTCCGATCTCAGGCTCTTTATCTTTTCCCATAATGTTATCATGCTCTCCTGGACAATATCCGTGGCTTCCGCTTCGTCACCCAGTATCCTGAAAGCCAGGGAGAAAGCCATGGGTGTTAATCTCTCGACAAGAAGCCTGAAGTTTTGCAGATCACCCTTCCTGCATTGCTCTATTATTTCCTTTTCAACCAATATTGTTCCGGGTTTATGACAATAAGACGACAATAATTAAGCAAGGTAAAAAACTAAATGTAATTTTATCGGGAGAAAATTCTAAAACGATGCAGAAGATACTCACTATCAGGACGGACAGGAAGAACGGTCTGTACGATATTACTAAAGAAGTTTCTGAAGTTGTCGCGATCAGTGGAGTGAAGACGGGTCTTGTTTCAGTGTATGCGCGGGGTTCAACAGCAGGTATAATGATACAGGAGAACTGGGATGAATCAGTTCAGAATGATGTTGTGAATCTTCTCGCGAAGCTCATTCCTCATGGTGTTTGGGAGCACGATCGCCAGGACAACAATGGTGATTCTCATCTCAAGGCCGGGATTGTTGGCGCTTCTGAAACCATTCCTGTTACTGACGGGAAACCGGGATTATCCACCTGGCAGAATATTTTCCTTTGCGATTTTGACGGACCAAGGGAAAAAAGGGAAGTTGTTGTTACTGTAATAAATGACCGCGGCTAGTTCTCTTTCAGAACTGCCGCGATATTTGCCTTGAACCTCTCGTAACCAACCCTCCCGACAGGCGATTTTGAAAAGAGTGTTTGAAACTGGTCACTGGAAAGATCAAGCCAGTCATGCCGTGTCATATTTTCAAGAGACGGGCTCATCCGGAAAAACGGGTGCCCTGGTTTTATTGCCTTCCTGTTCCATGGACAAACATCCTGGCATATGTCGCAACCATAAACCCTCCTGTTTAATAATGGTATTAACTCCTGAGGTATAGGACCCCTGTTCTCAATTGTAAGATTGGAAATGCACCTTCTGGCATCGATTGTCCTGTTGTCGTTGATTGCCCCGGTTGGGCAGCCCTCAATACATGCTGAACAACTACCGCATAAATCCTCGACGGGTTGGTCATCTTCCCCGAGATCGATATCAACAAGCAACAACCCGATAAAGAAGAAAGAACCCAGTTTATCGTTTATCACCAGCGAATTACGACCTCTCCATCCAAGTCCCGCCTCAACGGCCCAGGCTTTTTCAGCAATCGGTGAAGAATCGACACATATTTTTGATTTTACCTCCGGGCAATAGTCCCGTATAAGATCAAGGAGTTTTTCAAGCTTTGGTTTTATGACATCGTGATAATCTTCCCCGCGGGCATACCTTGAGATTACCGGGACATCTTCACCTTCCTGGTCATTCTCGGTATTATAGCTTATAGCGGTAACGATTATCGATTTAGCCTCCGGAAGAAGTGATGAAGGGTCATATCTCCCTGAAATGTTTCTCGCGAGGTATCCCATTCCGGCATTATTGCCCGAGTCAATCCATTGCTTGTGTTTCTCCTCGTGGAGAGTGAGTCTTCTCGTCCTGGCTATCCCTGTCATGTCGAACCCCAGTGAAGCTGATTTCTCTTTAACAAGTATTGTCAACTCCTTGATATCCACTTTCCGGTTATTAATGTTACAGGAATCCCAGTTCAAGTTTCGCTTCTTCCGAAAGCATGCTTTTATCCCATGGCGGGGTAAAAGTGAGTTTTAAATCACACTCTCTCACACCCCTGGTTCCCCCGACCTTGTATTTAACCTCTTCAACAAGGTCCTCGGCCATCGGGCAGTTAGGTGCCGTGAGAGTCATGGTGACATGTGCCACGTTATCGTCATCGAGGTTAATCTCGTAAATGAGTCCCAGGTCATAAATATTAACCGGGATCTCGGGGTCGTATATCGATTTCAGAACGCCAACTATTCTTGTTTCTATTTCAACCTTTTCAGAAAATTCCATTTACATGATATTTAATTGTGACTGGAACTCGTTACCTTGTAGGCCATAGCGTACAACTTCATCTGCCTCACCATGGCCAACAGTCCATTCGAACGGGTGGGGGAAAGGTTTTGCCTGAGCCCTATCCGGTCGATAAAATACAGGTCAGATTCAATTATTTCACCGGGAGTCCTGCCGGACAATACTTTAATTAGCAAGGATATGATCCCCTTGGTTATAATTGCATCACTGTCTGCCGAGAAACTCACCCTGGTACCATCAAATTCGGGATAAAGCCAGACCTTCGACTGGCAACCTTCAATGAGATAATCTTTTACCTTGTACCGAGGGTCAATAACAGGAACTTCCCTGCCGAGGTCGATGAGATAATTATACTTGTCCATCCAATCCTCGAAAACTGAAAACTCCTCGATTATTTTATCCTGAATCTCCGTGATACTCATTTCTATGAAAACATTTCAATTACTTTTTCTATACCTCTCGCGAGAAGATCTACTTCATTCTTCGTGTTATAGAAACACATCGATGCCCTAACTGTACCGTCAATACCAAAATGATCCATTACCGGCTGCGCGCAATGTGTACCGGTCCTTACCGCGACGCCCATCTTGTCGAGTATCATACCCGTGTCATATTGATGGATCTCACCGACAAGAAAAGAAATAGTTGAGACCTTTTGCCGCGAGGTTCCGAAAATTCTGATCCCGGGTATTGCTCCAAGTGTTTCCGTGGCATAGTCGAGCAGTTCCTTTTCTGCAGCAACAATTTCATCGCGTCCAATTCCGCTCACGTAGTCGAGGGCTTTAGCCAAACCGATTGCCCCCGGGTAGTTCATGGTGCCTGCTTCGAACCTGAAAGGCAGTTTGTTATATGTTGTACGGGCAAAGGTCACTCTTTCGACCATATCACCTCCACCCTGGTATGGAGGCATCTTATCAAGGAGCTCTTCCTTCCCGTAAAGTACCCCTATCCCGGTGGGTCCGTAAATCTTGTGGCCCGAGAAAACATAGAAATCGCAATCCATGTCGTGCACGTCCGTCATCCCGTGCTGAACACCCTGGGCTCCGTCAACCAATACCTTCGCACCGGCCTGGTGTGCATCGGCTATTATCCTTTTCACTGGCAATATGGTTCCCAGAGCATTAGATACCTGGGCGACAGCCACCAGTTTGGTCCTTTTATTAAGAAGCTTAAGATATTCATCATAAATCAGCTGGCCTGAATCATCAAAAGGAATAACCTTCAGGACAGCCCCTTTTCTCTCGCACATCATCTGCCAGGGTACTATGTTGGCATGATGTTCCAGTTCCGAAACAATTATCTCGTCGCCCTTGCTTATAAACGCCTCGCTGAACGAGAAGGCAACAGTATTAATTGAAGCAGTTGTACCTGCCGTGAAAATTATCTCTTCTTTTTTTCCCGCGTTTATGAAAGACCTCACGGAGTCCCTTGCCGATTCGTATGCTTCTGAAGCCTGGTCACTCATAGCGTGAACGCCCCTGTGAACATTAGCGTTGTAATTAAGGTATACCTCGTCGATGGCGTCGATTACGACCCGCGGCTTTTGTGTTGTTGCCCCGTTATCAAAATACACAAGAGGCTTGCCGTACACCTGCCTTGACAGGAGGGGGAAATCGGACCGTATCTTATTAATGTCTATCATGTCTTAAATCTTAGCCGCACTTTACCATACAACTGGCGCAGCGAGACAATTCGCCTTTGAGCCTCTGCATAACCAGATTATCTATCCTGTCGCGCAAGGCCTCGATCCTGATTTCCTGGATTACCTCGTGAGCGAAGCCGAACATGAGCATCAGCTGGGCTTCCCTGCTCTCTATCCCTCTCGATCTGAGGTAAAATAAGGCATTCTGGTCAATCTGTCCAACAGTGGCCCCATGGCTGCACTTAACATTGTCGGCATATATCTCCAGTTGTGGTTTGGTATCCATCCTGGCATCATCAGTCATCAGGATATTGTTGTTCTTCTGATAAGCTGCAGTACCCTGGGCCCTGGGGTCGACATAGATTCTACCGTTAAAGGCCCCGGTTGCCATCTCGTCGAGAACGCCCTTGAATAACTGGTTACTTGTGCAGTCGGGTGCAAGGTGTTCAACATTCACGAAGTTATCTACGTGCTGCCACTTATCCGCGAGAAACAATCCTAGCGAGTGACTTTCTGCCCCTTCACCAGCTAAGGTGTGGTAAGTGCTGTTCCTGATAAGTCCGCCGTGAAGCGTAAGGTTGTTAGACGATGCTACTGAATTCCTTTCCTGGTGAATAAAGGTATTAGTGATCTTGCAGGCATTGTTATGTTCGTTCTGTACCCTTATGATATCGAAATGTGCATTCTCTCCAACATGAACCTCGGTCACGGCGTTTGTAAGAAAACGTACCGGCGAAAGAGTATGATCGCAGATTATCAAGGTAATCTCGGCACCTTCCTCGACAATTATGAGGTTCCTGTGCTGGTTAAACATGTCGGATGACGATTCAACGAGATTGACGATCTGAACCGGCTTTTTAATGATGACACCCTTTGGTACGTACACGAAAACACCGTCAGATGCCATGGCGGTATTGAGATGCACGAGTCCGTCCGTTTCACTTTTCGCGTATTTCCCGTAATGTTGTTTAACGAGATCACCGAACTGCACGGCGGCCTCATTAAGGCTACCCACCCATGCCCCTTCAGGCAATTTTCTAAGCCTGCTGTTAAGAGTCGGGTAGAAACCATTCAGAAGCACCAAACCATGCGTGTCAAGATTCTCGACATCACACCTGAACTGCTCCGCGCTGGCAAAGTCATCAGGCTTTGGCATGAAATAAGTGCTATAATCGTGCTTGAAGAATATATCAAGATTCGTGTACTTGTATGCCTCGTTCTTCCTCGAGGGGATTCCAAGTCTGGTATAATTCCTGAACGCTTCCTCCCTGAACGAATTAATATGCGGTGAAGATCCTGAAAGAATCTCACTTATATGCCTGGAATACAGGTCCGCATAAGTGCCACTTACTTCTGATCTGGTGTCCATGCCGGTATGTTATTATCTACCTCTTTCTTGATCCAGTCATACCCCTTTGCTTCGAGTTCAAGGGCCAGTTCCTTACCAGCGGTTTTGACTATCCTCCCGTCGTAAAGTACATGAACAACGTCAGGTACTATATAGTCCAAAAGTCTCTGGTAATGAGTTATAACTATTGTAGAATTCTCCGGCCTTTTAAGCTTGTTAACTCCATTAGCTACAATCCTTAGAGCATCAATGTCAAGCCCGGAATCCGTTTCATCAAGTATTGCAAGCCTGGGTTCCAGCATGGCCATCTGGAAGATCTCGTTCTTCTTTTTTTCTCCACCAGAGAACCCCTCGTTTACTGACCTGTTAGCCAGCTTGGAATCAATCTCCACGAGTTCCTTTTTCTCACGCATCATCCTCAGGAAATCGGATGCCGACAATGGTTCGAGTCCCTTGTGCTTCCTGTGCTCATTTACAGCTGTCTTCATGAAGTTAACCATGCTGACTCCCGGTATTTCTATCGGGTACTGGAATCCGAGGAAAATACCTTCCCTCGATCTTTCCTCCGGTTCCATTGCAAGAAGATCCTTCCCGTAAAATGTAACTGTACCATCTGTCACCTCGGCAAAATCCCTGCCCGCGAGAATAGCAGCAAAGGTGCTTTTACCTGACCCGTTCGGTCCCATTATTGCATGTACCTCTCCTTCCCTGACATCAAGGCTAATCCCCTTCAGGATTTCTTTCCCATCTATAACAGCTCTAAGATTCTTAACACTAAGCATATATATAATTATTTTTAACCAACACTACCTTCAAGACTGATCTGGAGAAGCTTCTGTGCTTCCACCGCGAACTCCATGGGGAGCTTGTTTATTACCTCGCGGGCGTAACCATTAACGATAAGTCCAACTGCATCCTCTGTCGAAATGCCACGCTGGTTACAGTAGAATATCTGGTCTTCTCCAATTTTTGATGTTGTTGCCTCATGCTCCACCACCGACGAACGGTTAGCAACCTCTATGTATGGGAATGTATGGGCGCCACATTTGTCACCAAGAAGCAGCGAGTCGCATTGTGAAAAATTCCTGCAATTCGAGGCATTCTTCAGTACCTTCACAAGTCCCCTGTAACTGTTTTGACCATGACCGGCAGAGATTCCCTTCGATACTATTGTGCTCCTGCTGTTCTTACCAATATGAATCATCTTCGTACCAGTATCAGCCTGCTGATAATTATTTGCAACGGCAACAGAATAAAACTCGCCGATGGAATTATCTCCTTTAAGTATACACGAGGGGTATTTCCATGTTATAGCAGACCCTGTCTCTATCTGGGTCCATGATATCTTCGAGTTATCTCCACGGCACATCCCGCGTTTTGTTACAAAGTTGAAGATCCCTCCTTTGCCTTGCTTATCACCGGGGTACCAGTTCTGGACAGTGGAATATTTCACCTCTGCATTTTTCTCCGCTATTATTTCTACCACGGCTGCATGGAGCTGATTCTCGTCTCTCATCGGAGCAGTGCAGCCTTCGAGGTAACTCACGTAAGCTTCCTCATCAGCAACAAGAAGGGTTCTTTCAAATTGTCCCGTGTTCGAGGCATTTATCCTGAAATACGTGGAAAGTTCCATCGGGCACCTCACTCCTTTCGGGATGTAACAGAATGACCCGTCGCTGAAGACAGCAGAATTAAGAGTGGCGAAAAAATTATCAGTATATGGGACTACACTTCCCATGTATCTTCTCACTAGTTCAGGGTATTCCTTTACCGCCTCGCTGAACGAACAAAAGATGATGCCCATCTCTGCCAGCGTTTCCTTGAAAGTGGTTTTCACCGAAACACTGTCCATAACCGCATCAACGGCAACTCCCGTAAGTCTCTTCTGTTCCTCGAGCGGAATACCGAGTTTATCGAATGTCTTCCTGAGCTCGGGATCAACATCATCGAGACTTTCCGGAGATATCTTTTGCTTTGGAGCAGCGTAATAAATGATATCCTGGTAGTCTATTTCCGGTATCTTGAGGTGAGCCCATGCAGGCATCTTCATCGTTTTCCAGTGCTTGAAAGCCTTTAGCCTGAACTCGAGTAACCACTCGGGTTCATCCTTCTTCGACGAGATGAGCCTCACGATATCTTCATTCAGACCCTTTGGTATATGCTCGGTCTCGATATCCGTGTAAAAGCCATACTTGTAATCACCTGAAGTGACCTCGTTTATTATGTTATTATCGTCCTTCTTTGCCATTATGAAACTCGTTGAATACCCTGTTTATTTAACAAACATGTGCAGGCTTTGTTAGGGTCCTTACTTGTATTTAATCTAAATAAACACGCAAAAATACAAAATATTCCCGTTTTATAAAAGAAGTTGCAAGATGAAGAAGGAAAATCCCCCGTGCTCCTTGAAGAAAGCTGTAGATGCTTTAAGGGCTGTAAAGGGCGGTATAGTTAATATGTTGTAAAGTTGTAGGGTTGTAAAGTTGTAGGGTTGTAAAGTTGTAGGGTTTTAAAGTTGTAGGGTTGAAGGGTTGTAAAAGAGAGTTGTAAAAGACCCAGCACCGAGAAACAAGGACCGAGCACCTTCTTCCCCCGTGCCCTGCGCCCTGAGCCCTGTGCTTTCTTCCCCCGTGCTCTGTGCTCTGTGCTTTCTCCCCCCGTGCTCTGTGCTCTGTGCTTTCTTCCCCTGTGCCCTGTGCCCTGAGCCCTGTGCTTTATTCCCCGGTGCCCTGTGCTTCTTCTTAATATTAAAAACTCGCTTAAAAAGATTAATTTTACTTTTAATTAAACCACTGTTTTATGAAAAAGGCAATCGTCATTTTATTTATAGTGTCAGTCATTGCACCTCTGTCGAGGGCGCAATCAGAAAAAGAAGTAAAGGGTCCCCTCACAAGGGTGACCGTGTATCCCGACAGGGCGCAATTTATCCAGGAAGCTCCAATCGAGATTCAGCAGGGCAAAACGACTCTCGTGCTCAGGAACCTCTCTCCCTATGTTGATGCGCAAAGCATACAGGTGAAAGGAACGGGTGAATTCACGATCTTATCGGTTAACCACCAGAATAATTTCCTTAAGAACCTGGAAGAAAGGCAGGATATCAAGGATATAAGAGCACAGATAGAAAGTCTCCAGGCAAAGGTTGAAGATGAAAAAGCATCAATATCCGTTTTGGAGAAGAAAGAAGGTTTTCTCGACGCCAACATTGTAATCACACCTAAAGATGCTGGCATCACCGGGGATCAGTACAAACAGTTGCTTGAAATCTATACTACTAACTCCGAGCAGATCACTGTTCTCAGGCTAAAAAAACAAAGGCTTGTGAAAGAATACGAGAAGCAGATTGCCGCTCTTCAGCAACAGATAGCAGGTATATCGGTGAAGGAACAATTACCATCTGGCGAGATTGCTGTTACAGTTTCTTCAGACAAACCGGTTACAGGGAAGCTTTCGTGCACATATGTAGTTATGAATGCCGGCTGGTACCCGTCATACGACATAAGGGTTGACGAGATTAGCAAACCTGTAACAATTGTTTACAAGGCAAATGTTTTTCAGAACACCGGTGTTGAATGGAAAAATGTGAAACTCAGTTTTTCCACGGCAACGCCATGGCTGGCCGGTGATGTTCCGGTACTTGATCCATGGTTCATAGATTTTTATTACCCCGCGCCTCCAAGGACCAGAAGTGCCGCCTCGAAAAAGAGCGAGGAGATGCCGATGGTAGCCATGGAAAAAGAAGTTCTTGCCGACAGGAACACCATCATGAGAGAACCTCAGGCTCTCATGGCTACTGTTGAAAAGAAGGTTGGAGAGATGAGTGTTACCTTCGATGCTGCCCTTCCATACACTATTTTATCCGACGGTAAGGTTCAGACAGTCGAGATCCAGAGAAGTGTCACCCCTGCCGATTACAGGTATGTAACCGTTCCTAAATCGAATGACAAGGCATATTTGACCGGGAATATCACCGACTGGGCCAGTCAGAATCTGATGTCGGGCGAGGCAAACCTGTATTTCGAGAACACCTTTGTTGGCAAATCCGGAATTAATGTGAACCAGCTGACCGATACACTTACCTTGTCGCTGGGTGTAGACAATTCTATACTTGTCAAGAGGGAGAAAAGGAAGGATTTTACATCGAAGAAAACAATCGGGGCGAACAAGACTGAGACTTACTCATTTCTCCTTACCATAAGAAACAATAAAACCAATGCCGTTAAGATCAAGGTAAACGACCAGATACCTGTATCGTCGAACAGTTCCATAACTGTAGAGCCATCCGAGCTTAGCGGAGGCAAACTGGAGGTTCAGACAGGAAAGATCTCATGGGATCTCGAGCTCAAACCACAGGAGAAAAAGGAACTGGTACTCACATATTCAGTGAAATACCCGAAAAACATGACTGTCATTCTTGAATAAAAAACATATGAAATTACTTGGAAACATTATCTGGCTTCTTTTTGGTGGCATACTGATCGCCATTGAGTATTTCATCGGGAGTATTGTCCTTTTCATCACGATAATCGGGATACCTTTTGGAATCCAGACACTCAAGATGGCATCCCTGGCATTATGGCCTTTCGGACGCGATACAAGGGTACACGAGAGATCTTCAGGATGCCTGTACATCCTTATGAACATTATCTGGCTTTTAACCGGAGGTATATGGATAGCCGTATCCCATGCTTTTTTCGGCCTTTTCCTGTGCATCACCATCATAGGGATACCATTTGGGATGCAGCATTTCAAACTGACAGCAATTGCTCTGAGTCCATTTGGAAGAGATATAATTAGTAAATAGGAAGCCCGGGCAATAACACGCGATCGTGATTTTTAGATGGCCTGTCATTGAAATGATGATGAGCAGATGAACGTTTTAATTAAATTATGAATTTCATTTTATAAACCTGGAATTGAAAGAAAAAACAATATCTGAATTGGGCAAATTCGGTCTTATCACCCATCTGACTGAAAAAGCCGGATCGATTAACGAATCGACGAAATCGAGAATAGGTGACGACAGCGCGGTAATTGATTATCGCGACAGGCTCACGCTTGTAACCACCGATCTGCTGCTCGAGGGAATCCATTTCAATCTGGTCTACACACCTCTCAAGCACCTTGGTTACAAGGCTGTCTCAAGAGGCATTTCAGACATATACGCCATGAATGGAACCCCTGGGCAGATAATGATCTCGCTTGGGTTAAGCACGAGGTTCACAACCGGGGATATTTCTGAACTATATGAAGGTATTTACCTAGCGTGTCGCAAGTACAGTGTCGATCTTGCCGGTGGTGACACGACAAGCTCAGTCACTGGATTAACAATCGGGGTAACTGCCATTGGTCATGTCAATCCCGAAAGACTGGTAGGGCGTGATGGTGCCAAGCCTAACGAACTCATATGTGTCACGGGTGATCTTGGAGCAGCTTACATGGGTCTTCAGCTCCTGGAACGGGAACGAAAGCTCTTCGAAGGAGGAAATGGCAGTCAACCCGATCTGGCAGGGAAGGAATATATTATCGAGAGGCAGCTGAAACCAGAACTGCCAGTAGCTGTTTTGAAGGAACTGGAAAGTTCTGAACTGCTACCTACCTCCATGATTGACATTACAGACAGTCTGGCTACTGACATCCTGCTGCTTTGCAAGAATTCGGGTACCGGTTGCAGGATTTATTCCGAAAAAATTCCTGTTGACACGGAGACCGCTTCGATGGCAGACGAGATGGGGATCAACCCCCTTATGGCAGCCATCAACGGGGGGGATGATTATGAATTGCTTTTCACGCTGCCCCTTGACAGTTTTGACAGGATCAGCAGGATAAGAGGTATCAGGGTTATCGGGCACATGACACAAGCAGAATATGGCTCGTTCATTGTTCTTCCCGACGGGAGTGAAACAGAAATCACTTCAAGAGCCTGGGGAACACCTGCTGAAGAAAAATAAAAAAGGGCCTCATCTTGGCCCCCTTATTACTCCTCTTTCCGATTTCCTGAAAAAATCGAGAATGTAATCTCTTTCAGGTGAAGGGTTAAAACTCTTTTCGACGTGATCCAGGGCCTGCCCCGTGTTCATCCCGCTCTGGTAGATAGCGCGGTAAATCTCGTGTATCTCGTCTATTTTTTCTTTGCTGAAACCTCTCCTGGTAAGACCAATAGTATTCAGACCCAGGTAGGCAAGTGGTTCCCTGTCGGCCTTGATATAAGGTGGAACATCTATTCTCACCCTGCCACCGCCGCCGATTATGACATGAGCCCCGATTCTCGAGAACTGGTGAACGAGTGTTCCCCCGCTTATTATCGCATGATCATCAACCTTTACCTCACCGGCTAACCCGGTAGTATTTCCAATAATAACATAATCACCTACCCTGCAATCGTGACCGATATGGACGTAGGCCATGAGAAGCGTGTTCGATCCCACGACTGTCTTACCAACGGCTGCTGTTCCCCTGTTGACTGTCACTCCTTCTCTTACAGTTGTATTATCGCCCAGTTCAGCGGTAGTCTCCTCGCCGTTAAACTTGAGATCCTGGGGAATACCGGATACGACAGCTGATGGGAAGATCTTGCAACTTTTTCCTATCCTGGCACCATCGAGTACAACCGCGTTGGGCCCAACCCATGTATTGTCTCCAATAATGACATTCCCGGCGATGTACGCGAACGGTTCAATGGTTACATTTTCACCTATCCTGGCGTCGGGATGTATAAAAGCCAGATTTGAAATCATAACTATTTATTTTTAATGACCTGGGCAACCATCTCTCCTTCAACTACGAGGGTATTGCCAACGAAAGCCTGACCAAACATGGAAACTATTCCTCGTCTCGGCGGTTCTGTCAGCTCCATCTTAATTATGACCGTATCGCCTGGAACAACCTTATGTTTGAATTTCAGCTTGTCTATTTTCAGGAAATAGGTCGAGTACCTCTCGGGCTCATCAACCGTGCTCAACACAAGCAGACCACCTGTTTGCGCAAGAGCCTCAACAAGTAACACCCCGGGCATAACAGGCTCATCGGGGAAATGACCCTGGAAGAAAGCCTCGTTATTAGTAACATTCTTTATTCCAACTACCGAATTCTCATCAATGCTGATAACCTTGTCGACAAGCAGGAAGGGGTAACGGTGTGGCAATCTTCTTTTTACTTCCTCAACAGTATATACAGGTGGTACAGTGGGATCGTAAACAGGTATGTTTTTCTTCGACTGTGACTTCTTTATCTCCTGCCTTATTATTTTCGCGAGGCGGGTATTGGCATAATGGCCGGGGCGCGTGGCAACAACTTTACCCTTGATAGGAACTCCAACAAGGGCAAGGTCCCCTACTATATCAAGCAGTTTGTGGCGTGCAGGTTCGTTTGGATACTTGAGATCTGTATTGTTAAGTACACCTGCCTTGTGACTGTTTATACCTGGTCTGTTAAACATTTTCGCTATCCTGTCAAGATCCTCCTGTGGAGCTTCTCTTTCAAGTATCACGATAGCGTTATCGAGGTCTCCTCCTTTAATAAGGCCAGCCTTAAAAAGAGGTTCAAGCTCGTGAAAAAAGACAAAAGTACGGCTCTTGCTTATCTCGTTTTCAAAATCATCGAGCTTGTCTATGATCGCGTACTGGTTGCCGAGTATTTTCGAGTTATAATCAATAAGGACGTTTATGCTGAAATGATCGTCGGGGTAAACGATCAGGTCGACACCATGTTCTTCGTCAGAGAATGTAATCTTCTGTTTGACAACAAAATAATTCCTTTCCTCCTTCAGATCTACAACACCGGCTTCTTTAATGGCACTCACGAACTTTTCAGATGATCCACCCATTATGGGAGCTTCTGGACCGTCAAGTTCGACAAGCACGTTATCGACTCTCATACCATGGAAAGCCGCAAGTACATGCTCAACCGTTGAAACAGAAGCGTTGTTCTGAACGAGAGTTGTCCCCCTTGAAGTCTCGGTAACATGTTCTGCTAGTGCATCAATAACAGGTTTACCCGGCAGGTCGATCCTGCAAAACTTGTAGCCATGGTTTGCCGGTGCCGGCTTGAAAGTCATGGTAACATTAATACCTGTGTGGAGACCTTTCCCTGTCAGACTGATCTCTCTGGCAAGTGTCCTTTGTTTTTCACTCATTACTAAAAATAGTTGAAAATTTCAGGGTACAAATGAAGCAAAAATTTTTCGAACAACACAAAACAAATATGCGCAGACACCTTATTTACCTATCAATTTGTTTTAGAATATTATTTTTTTAACCCTTCTTAAGTGAATCCACATCTCTCTCGAGCTGATCAACTTTCGTCTTGATATCCGGAAGTCTCTTGAACAGGATTGATGATCTCTGGAACTGGCGGTATTCGATAGCCGGAGAACCAAGCAGGACAGAATTCTCTTCCTTCACATCCCCGGCAATGCCGGCCTGTGCACCTACCTTGGTCCCGTCAGCAACTTTAATATGACCTGCCACACCAACCTGCCCGGCGAACATGCAATTGCGACCTATCTTCGTCGATCCTGCAACACCTGTTTGTCCGGCCATCACCGTGTTTTCACCGATCTCGACATTATGACCTATCTGAATAAGGTTATCTATCTTGACACCCCTCCTGATAATTGTTGATCCCATCGTTGCCCTGTCGATTGCCACGTTAGCTCCTATTTCAACGTTATCCTCGAGTATGACATTGCCGAGCTGGGGTATTTTCATGAATTCACTCTCCGACTGGGGTGCGAAGCCGAAACCATCGCTGCCAATAACACTGCCGGCATGTATGGTACATCCGCTACCAATATTGCATTCATGATAGATTTTAACGCCCGCGTATATTATACAGTTTTTACCCAGAACGGTGTTATCTCCTATGTAAACGTGAGGGTAGATCCGGCAACCATCGCCAATAACACAATTATCACCTATGTAGGCGTAGGCGCCGATGTACAGATCCTTGCCTGTCGTGGCTGTCGGCTCAATTACAGCAGTGGCATGGACACCTGTCTTCCTGGGTCTCGCCTGATCGACAAGTCGTAAAAGTGAAGCGAAAGCCTCGTATGAATTACTGACCCTTATAAGTGTTGCCGAAACAGGTCCGGTAAGCTTCAGATCATTGTTAACAAGCACTATTGACGAAGCAGTTGTATACAGGTATTGCTCATATTTAGGATTGGCCAGAAAAGAGAGAGCCCCGGCGTGCCCTTCTTCAATTTTCGCGATAGTATTGACCTTTATCCCTGGATCACCCTCAACCTTTCCTTTAAGAAAGCCCGCGATTGCTGCTGCAGTAAATTCCATTTGTTTAATATTTTTTGTTTATCCGCTTTAACCTATTGATGAATTAATTCCTGCATTCCTTTGGGTAACAAAGAAAATACTTGACCGATTTTTCCGAAAGGAATCTATGATCGAACATATCAGAAACCTTTTTGAAATCCTCACAACTGCCTGACTTGGTTAATATTAGAACATCCGGATCGTCAGGAGCGTAAGCAAGGTTCGAGATTGTCCCGGAGAAGACGAAATATGAAGCATCATCACGTGACAGCTTCCTGTCGCTCATCACACGCGAGGTTAATGATTTGATCCTGGCCTCGTCGAAAGGTTCATTCTGGAGTTCTATTGCTAGAAGGTTCCTCCCCAGCAGGCGTGAAGACAGGTCAGCAAGTACTTCATCAGAACTGTCAGCCCAGTATTTGGCTGAAACGAGGATATCACTGTCGTCGAGTCTGGCGAAATTGGTGGCAACCTGCCCTGGTGTAAAGAGTCCATTCACACCCAGGTCGGCCTTTCCAATCGTGTTATATAAAAAGAAACGCAAAGACGGTGTGGCGTACAGGTCCTCACCCCTTGAAGCCAGTTCTCTCGCCCTGCGGAGAATATTCACGAGGAGGCTTTCAGCCGATAGAACGGTTTTGTGCATGTAGACCTGCCAGTACATGAGCCTCCTGGCAATGAGAAACTTCTCGAGAGAATAAATGCCCTTTTCATCAATTACCAGCCTGTCATCAACAACATTAAGCATTCTGATTATCCTGTCAGAGCCGACTGCCCCTTCTATAACACCTGTAAAAAAGCTATCACGCCGCAGGTAATCGAGCCTGTCCATATCAACCTGCCCGGCTATAAGCTCGTGAAAGAACCTGCGGTGGTATCGATCGGAAAATATTTCAATAGCGAGATCAAGTCTTCCACCGGTCGATCTGTTTATGAGGTTCATGAGAAGCATTGACAGTTCTTCGTGTGTAATACCTTCAATTATTGAATGCTCGAGGGCATGGGAAAAAGGGCCATGTCCGGCATCATGAAGCAGGATGGCTGCCAGGGTGCCTTCTTCCTCTTCCGGGCTGATCTCAACTCCCTTTATCCTCAGTGTTTCTATAGCCATCTGCATCAGGTACATCGCCCCGAGAGCATGCTGGAACCTTGTATGAACTGCCCCGGGGTAAACAAAACTGGTGAGACCAAGCTGCCTGATATTCCTCAAACGCTGAAACCATGGGTGTTCTATGAGGTCATACAAGAAATCGCTCGGGACTCCTATGAACCCGTAAACGGGATCGTTAATTATTTTCCTCTTATTTGGCAAATAAACCACACGGGGATTTTTGATCTACAAAAATAGGAATTAGTTTTACATTACAGAAAGGATGACCTTTTTCCGGACTTGTCTGTAATTTTGCCATGAATGTTTTATAACACATTTTAAACATACAACAACTGAGATTTTTCACGTCTTTAGATTGTTATTTTTCGTGATTTCCTGACACTAACGAGCTAACTTCCTCTATGAAAATAGAAATCAAGGGATTAAACAAGGTATATCCAAATGGCAACCAGGCTCTGAAAAATATTAACCTGGAATTCGGGAATGGCATGTTCGGTCTGCTTGGACCGAACGGTGCCGGCAAGTCAACCCTTATGAGAATTCTGGTCACCCTGATGAAACCTTCGTCAGGCGAAGTGACTTTTGACGGGATGGATCTTCAGAAGAACCGCAAGGAACTAAGGAGCATGCTTGGCTACCTGCCTCAGGATTTCAGGTTTTTCACCTCGCTCAAAACCTGGGAATTTCTTGATTATTCTGGGTCGCTCGCGGGTCTGAAAAACAGGAAAGAGAGGATAAAAGAGGTTGACAGGCTGCTTGACCAGGTTGGTCTTCTCGAGGTTCGCGACAGGAGAGCCAACAAGTTGTCGGGCGGGATGAAACGCAGGCTTGGTATCGCACAGGCTCTGATAGGAAGCCCGAGGCTTATAATCGTTGATGAACCAACTACAGGACTGGATCCCGATGAAAGGATACGATTCAGAAATATCCTTTCGCAACTGTCACAGAATGATGTTACAATAATATTGTCCACGCATATTGTCGGCGATATATCATCAACCTGCCAGGGCATGGCCCTGCTTAACCGAGGTGAACTTGTATTCGCTGGCTCTCCAGAAAGTCTTGTAAAACAGGCTGAAGGCCATGTCTTCAAGCTCAGCCTGTCACCTTATGAATACGAGAATATCAAGGAAAAACTTAATGTAATATCCACCATTCCCGTCGAAAGCGGATGGGAAGTACAGGTAGTCGCGGATGATGACCCGGGTTACGGCTCAGTAGCGATACAACCGAATATTGAAGATGCCTATGTCTACTACATGGAACATAAGCTTCACGAGCAAATCATCGAGTAAAAGAAATAACGACAAAAATGACATTTCTGCATAACATAAGTACTGTGGCGCACTATGAAGCCAGGACGCTTAGTAGAAGCTGGTTCTTCCGCCTCTTCATGATAGGATCGCTTTTCATTTTCACCTTCATGAATATCGGGCTCTTCTCTCCTATTGGCGATGAGCAGTGGAACATGGTATCAATCCCCGCCTCGGTTCCGCTCGTTAATCTTTACCTCCTTAATATTGGACAGGCAATTGTGGTTATATTCCTGGCTGCCGACTTCCTTAAACGTGATAAAAAAGTAGATACTAACGAGGTTCTTTATACCAGGTCGATGTCCAACTTCGAGTACATCATCGGTAAAACCTGGGGTATCCTGCGGTTATTCCTCACCCTCGATCTTGTAATCCTTGGTATAGCAATGATAGTAAACCTCATCTCGAAACAGATGAAGATCGATTTCATCGCTTACCTGCAGTATCTTCTTATTATTTCAGTACCAACAATAATATTCAGTCTTGGCCTGGCATTCATGCTTATGTCAATAATCAGGAACCAGGCTCTCACCTTCCTTGTCCTTCTGGGTTATGCAGCCCTCGATATGTTCTGGTTGTATTACAGGGCAGGTTCTGTGTTTGACTACATGGCTTTCGGCCTTCCTCTGTACAAATCAGGGATCCTGGGTTTTGACAATTTCAGTCTAATACTTAACCAGAGGCTGATGTACTTATTCGCCGGCCTGGCACTCGTGATGAGCACGATATTAATCTTCAAGAGGTTACCCCAATCGAAGCCTCACATGGTACTTTCATCAGTGTTACTTGTCGCTTTCACTGCAGGGGCTGCATTCTGCACTTTCAACACTATTCAATTCTACAATTCTGCGAAGGTTACCAAGAATGATGTCATCAGAATAAACCGTCAGTATGAGTCTGTCAGCTTCCCGAGTCTCACTGACGCCAGGCTGGAGGTTGAACATACCGCTGATGGGATCGCGGTAAAAGCTTTTCTCAAAATATTCAATGACACGGAGAAGCCACTTGACGAGTATTGTTTTTCACTGAATCCGGGTCTGAAAGTTAACAGGATAACAAGGAGCGGTAAGGAGACCGGGTTCAGAAATGACGGGCACATCATCATAGCCACCCCTGGCATTCAGTTGCCGGCCGGTGAGACAGACAGCCTGGAGGTTGATTATTCAGGAACCATAACCGAGGCATTCTGTTATCCGAATTTTGACGATAATATAAAGGATTACCCATACAGGATTGCCATGGTTAACGTGAGGAAGAGGCAGGCATTCCTGACTGGCGATTATGCTCTTCTCACGCCTGAAACACACTGGTACCCTACATTCGGGCTGAATTATTACCCGTCAAACCCTGCAAGGATAAAGGTAGACTTTACCAGATTCACGCTGAACGTGAAAACCAGGGAAGATCTGGTTGCAGTATCACAGGGTCTACCGGGAAAAAACAATGATGTTCAGGTTTATAAACCCGGCACTCCACTTACTGGCCTGACGCTCGCCATAGGCAATTATATAGCCGACACCATGAAGGTTGGCAAGATAGAGTACCTCGCCTGGCACTATCCCGGTAATGATTATTACAAGAAGGACCTTTCTGAACTTAAGGACACCATCAAACTGCTGGTCTCGGGTATAATGACAGAACTCGAGACGAACTTCTCGACAAAGTACCCGTTCAGCACCCTGTCACTTGTTGAAGCTCCAATCCAGTATTATTCATATCCGCGTCAGAACACGCAGACCAGGTCGGAGGTTCAGCCCTCGATGGTAATTATTCCCGAGAAGCTGTCAACGATGGAAAACGCGGGGTTTGCCAAGAGGTTCATGCGGCAGAAGAAAAACATGCAGAGGAACAACCAGGTTATTACCCCGAAGGAATTGCAGGTAAGGATCTTCAACAACTTCGTGAGAAACGCCTTCATCAGCGGTGAAAACTTCAGGTTCAGAAACGGGGTAGCGATGAATGAACCAACAAGGTACAGGTTGGGACCCAGCTTCTACTTCTTCATTAATAACTTCTTTTCTGAAAGTTACCCGGTTATAAACGCCGCGTTTGAATCTCACTTGCAGAAGGTTAACACCCCTGGCCGACAAGGAGGGCAAATGATGTTCTTCGGTGAATCATTAAGCGAAAATGACAAGGCTAACCTGATTATGAGAGATAAAAGCTTCAGGGATATAATGGCAATGAATCCTGGAGATGATACTGTCAGGACCATCCTGACTGTCAAAGGGGATGTGTTCTTCAACCTGCTCAGGAAGCACGCGGGGATAGACCAGTTCAGCACCTGGTTTCACAGTTACCTCGACACCAACAAGTTCAGGAGAGTTAATATCACGACTTTCGACAAGGACTTCAATAAAA